>JAGFNJ010000001.1 GCA_017592775.1 Candidatus Accumulibacter conexus
ATCTTTTCCGAGGAGAAGAAATCAGTGCCGTCCAGGGCAATCAGCAGGGTGTCGTTGATCGAGCGAAATCCCGCCAGATAGCCTTGCTGGTACAGGGCATCGCCAATCTCGGCCATGACCGGGTACACCGTTTCCGGCGGCACCGGATCCAGCAGATTGCGAATCTGGTTATCGCAGGGAATCTCATGCACCCCGAACAGCGAAGAGGCATTGTTCCGCCCCAACTGCTTCTGCATCCTGACTTGGCTATCGAGGAAGGACGGACTTTGCGAGAAAAACACGGCGAAGGCCGACAGGGCCGCATCCTCCATCTCATAGCGCCGGGCGTTGCTCTGCTTGCGCCCGTCGGGCAAAGCCCGGAACGCATCCCGAACCTTCTCGATCAAGGCGACGGCAGGGCTCGGCAGGGGGATGGGGGCAACGGTTGAAATGGGCTGGGCACCTGAAAATCATCAATACTTCGATCAAGTTCGAGGTTAACACTATAACGTACTGTTTACCAGCATTATTTTCCGAAAATTTGGGGTATTCCTCAATCTTCGTCGCCCAAGTCTGCCAATCCTCGTGCGCCAACCTACGCCAACAGCCGCCTTGCGTGGGTTTGAAATGAGAACTGCTGGCGGCCACGGCAGGCTTGCCGCGCCGTGTCGTCACGGCGGCGATCGTCAGTCGGTGCTCAGTGCCTCGACGATCAGCTGGTTGGCGTCCGGCTCGACACTCTCCGCCAGTCGCACCTGGACCGGCCGGCCAGCCAGTGCGTGCGGGACGCCGCCGTCGAAGGTCCGGTACAGTCCCGCCACCGAAACCAGTTCGGCGTCGAAGCGGGTGCAAAGGATGCGCGCATCGGTCGCGCCGCCGGCGCCGGCCAGTGCGCGCCCGCGCAAAGGCGCGTAGATGTGGATGCTGCCATCGGCAATCACCTCCGCGCCCGCGTTGACTGCGGCCAGGACGACGAGGTCGCCGCCGCGGGCGTACACCTGTTGTCCGGAACGCAAGGGCCGGTTGACGAACTGTGTTGGCGTCCTGGTGACCAGCGGAGCCGGCGCCGCCGCCAGTTCCGCCGGGGGGGTGGCTGCCGTCTCGACTACGGCTGGCGGACTGGCGGTCGCTGCGCGCGCGGCTGTGACGGCGGCCGGGCGGTCGCTGACCGCATAGGTCGGCAAGCCCGCAAAAGCGGCTCCGTAACGCAACTCTTCGCTGCCGCCGCGAACGCCAATGACGTTCAGGCCATGCGACTTGAACACCTGTTTCAGCCGTCGCCAGTCGGGCTCGGGGACATCGACGAGTTGTGCCAAGTCGAGCACGGCGGCATCACCGTCGAAGAAGTCACTGCCACCGAACAGCGCCGTGGCTGCCCGCGCCAGTTCGTCTGCCTGCAGCGAACGCAGGGTGACGACGACTATCGGCAGGGTGGTGCCCTTGAACTCGATGGGCTGCGGGATCTTGTTTGTTCGCTGCATGATGGCGTCGGGCGTGCTCGGCTGGAGTGGGCAAGCGGCCAAGTCTAGCCCAATCGGCAACAAAGCGGAACATGGCCAGTGTCGGCCTTTCGCCAGCCTGTCGCTGGCGACGTGCGTGTGACGGGGCAGGGGCCTACGGCCAGGCGCGCGCTCCCCAGATCATCCGCCGGGCGACGAAGTGTCGCAGCGGCGGCAGCAACTCGAGTGCCAGCAGGCCAAGTCCGCGCGCGTGCCGCAGGGGTGCCAGATCGTTCGTGAAGACGCGCACGATGCCGTCGGTGAAAGCGGCGCTGCCGCTGCGATCGATCCGCCTGCGGCGGCCGTAGGCCGCGAGAACGGTCGCGTCCCCGGCATCGTCGCCGGCCCCGCCGAGCAGCGTGTCGGCCAGTTCCCAGGCGTCGCGCAGACCGAGGTTGAAGCCCTGACCGGAGACCGGGTGCAGCGTCTGCGCGGCGTTGCCGATCCACACCTGCCGACCGACCGTGAGCTGGCGACGGATGCGCAGTGCCAGCGGAAAACCGGCCCGCGGGCTGCAGGCAACGAAATCCATGCGATCAGCGAAGCGTGTGCGCAGGGCGGCGAGAAAGGCATGCTCGTCGAGTTCGAGAAACGCCGCTGCCATCGCCTGCGGTGCGGTGAACACCAGCGAGTAGTCGTGGCCCAGTGGCAGCAGGGCGATCGGTCCGTCGCCGGTGAACCGCTCCCAGGCGCGGTGATCGTGCGGCGCTGCCGGCCGCACCTCGGCGACCACGGCGTGCTGGCGATAATCGCAGACGCGGACGTCGGCGTCGTCACCAGGCGTGCCCTCGGCATGGACGACGAGCCGTGCCGTGATGCGCCAGGTCTCGTCAGCGCGACGCAGGGTGATCACGGCGCGGCCGCCGTCGCTGTGGATTCCCTGCACGCTGCAGCTGTCGAGCAACAGGGAGTCGCCGAGGCGTGCATCGAGGGCGGCGGCAAGGTCGCGGTAACGCATCACGTAGCCCAGAGCCGGCAAGCCGTAGTCACTGGCGGCGATGATGGTGCGACCGAAGCCGGCGCGCTGCGAGACGTGAATCGTCGCAATGGCGGTTGTCGCGTCGCAGTTCCAGGCCTGCAGACCTTGCAGCACCTGCCGGGTTCCGTGCGCCAGCGCCAGTGCGCGTGGGTCACCGCGCCACGCGCCACGCGGCCGGGCGTCGATCAGACGGACACAGTGCGGACCACCGGCGAGCGCCAGCGCGAGAGTCATTCCCACCGGGCCGGCACCGATGATCGCGATGTCGACCGACTCCTGGTGTTCAGGCATGGCGCATGACCTCTTCGATCTCGGCGACTGTCTTCGGCGCGTTGGTGTAAACCGTGCAGCCATCGTCGCTGACCAGCACGTCATCCTCGATGCGCACGCCGATGCCATGCAGGTGGTCGGGCACGTTGGCTCCGGGACGGAAGTAGAGCCCCGGTTCGACGGTGAGGGTCATTCCGGCAGCGAGCCTGGTCCACTCATCGTCGGCGTGGCCGCGGCGGTAGTCGCCGACGTCGTGCACATCGAGTCCCAACCAGTGGCCGGTCCGGTGCATGTACCAGGGTTTGTAGGCTTCGCTCTCGATGGCGCCGTCGACAGTGCCGCTGAGCAGCCCGAGATCGATCAGCCCCTGCGCGAGGACACGCAGTGCCGCCTCGTGGTAAGCGAGGAAGGATGCGCCGGGAGCAATGGCGGCGATCGCTGCCTGCTGCGCGCTGAGGACGATCTCGTAGACCGTTCGCTGTTCGGCACTGAATCGTCCGTTGACCGGGAAGGTCCGGGTGATGTCGGAGGCGTAGCCGGACAGTTCGCAGCCGGCGTCGATCAGGACCAGGGAATTTCCCGCCAGCAGCCGGTTGTTCGCGACGTAGTGCAGGATGCAGGCGTTCGACCCGCCGGCGACGATGGGCGGGTAAGCGTGTCCATCGGCGCCGCGGCGGCGGAACTCGTAAGCCAGTTCCGCCTCCAGTTCATGTTCGGCCATTCCCGGTCGACAGGCATGCATGGCGCGTGCATGGCCGGCCGAGGCGATGTCGGCCGCGCGCCGCATGAGGTCGATCTCGTGCGCGTCCTTGGTGAGCCGCATCTCGTCCAGCAGTGCGCGCAGATCGCGGATCTCGCCTGGAGCGCGCGCGCCGCTGCGGCTGTCGGCACGAACAGTGTTGAGCGCCGCGGCGATGCGACGGTCCCATGCGGGGTCGTGACCCAGCGAGTGCCACAGGCTGCCGTGATTGGCAATCAGCTCCGGCAGCTTCTCTTCAAGCGTCCCGATTGGCTGCCCTTCGCTGAAGCCGAAGGCTTCGGCGGCGGTTGCTGGCCCGTAGCGGAAGCCATCCCAGACTTCCCGCTCATCGTTCTTTTCGCGGCAGAAGAGAATCGATCTGGCTTCCTTGCCGCCGATCAGGACGATCACCGCCTCGGGTTCGGGGAAGCCGCTGAGATACCAGAAATAACTGTCGAAGCGATAGGGGTAGTGCGCGTCGCGGTTGCGCAGTCGCTCGGGCGCGGTCGGGATGATGGCGACACCGTCGCCGATGCGGTCGAGGACGAACTCGCGGCGGCGAGAATAGGGCTGGTGGTTCATTCGCTTCCTCCAAGCTCTCTGTCCAGCAGTGCGAGCCGCTCGCAGGTTCCGACGTCGACCCAGCGGCCCGCATGCCGTTCACCGCTGATGAGCCCGCGGCGAATTCCCTCGTCCAGCAGCGGGCGCAGCTTCATGACGCCGCCGCGCGGGACGCCGGCAAAGAACTCTGGCCAGAAGACGCCGATGCCGGCGTAGGTGAGCGTACCGTCGTCAGTCTGCCGGTCGGCTGCCAGGACGTTGTTGCCAGCGAGGCGGAAATCGCCGGCCGGGTGATGTGGTGGATTGTCAACCAGGACGAGGTGTCCAGCGCGTGGCGCGCTGTTCCCGCAGGCAATCAGTTGCTGCGCGCGACCGACATCCCAGTCGCACCAGACGTCACCGTTGATCGCCAGGAAGGGGTGCGGTCCGAGCAGCGGCAGTGCCGCGGCGATTCCGCCCGCGGTTTCGAGAGCCCCGACCGGTTCGGGAGAGTAGCTGATCGACAGCCCGAACCCGGTGCCGTCGCCGAGCGCCGCGACGATCTGCTGGCCGAGGTGCGCGTGGTTGATCACCACGTCGCGCCACCCGGCTGCCGCGAGGCGCTGCAGGTGCCAGACGATCAGCGGCCGTCCGCCGGCGACGAGCAACGGCTTCGGTGTCGTGTCGGTCAGCGGACGCAGCCGTTCACCGCGCCCAGCCGCCAGGATCATCGCCTTCATCAGAAGCTGAGAGCGACACCGGGCTGCTGCCCCGTGATGCGCCGGCACAGCTTCGCGAGCGTCGCCAGCTCGGCGTAGCGCTCGCAGGTGCGGCGCAGGTAAGCCATGACCCGCGGCATGTCCTGCAGGTAGTCGTGCTTGCCGTCACGGTGGCAGAGGCGGGCGAAGATCCCCAGCACCTTGAGCTGACGCTGTACGCCCATCCATTCATAGTCGCGGTAGAAGTCATGGAAGTCGCCCTGAACCGGCAGGCCGGCCAGCCGCGCGGCTTCCCAGTAGCGGATCACGAAATCGAGCTCCTGCTCTTCCGGCCAGTCGATGTAGGCATCGCGATAAAGCGAGACGAGGTCGTAGGTCAGCGGGCCGTAAACCGCGTCCTGGAAATCGAGGATGCCCGGGTTGGCTGGAAAGCCTGTCGATCCTTCACCGACCACCATCAGGTTGCGCGAATGGTAGTCACGATGGACGAAGACGCGTGGTTGTCGCAGGTTGTTCGCCAGGATGGCGGCGAAGACTGCCTGCAGATCGCCATCGAGTGCGGCGTCGATGGTCAGCCCGAGGTGTCGTCGCAGGTACCATTCGGGGAAAAGGGCGAGTTCGCGACCGAGCAGCGCATGGTCGTATGCCGGCAGTCGTCCGGGCTGGCTGGCAAGCTGAATGGCGATCAGCGCGCGGTTGGCGTCGCCGTAGAGCCGCGCGGCGGCTCCCCGGTCCGCCAGGGCCTGCAGGTAGGTTGTGCTGCCGAGATCGGAGAGGAGCAGGAAACCCCGTTCGAGATCCTCGGCCAGTACCTCGGGGACGTTCGTGCCGGCGGCCCGGAAGAGCGTCGCAACCCGCAGGAACGGGCGGCAGTCTTCCTTGTCGGGTGGTGCGTCCATGACGATCCGCGTGCTGGCATCGGGCAGGGTGAGCCGGAAGTAACGCCGGAAACTGGCATCGGCCGAAGCCGGTTCCACCGGGATATGCTGCCCGGGGAACTGCTCTGCGAACAGCGTCTGCACCCAGTGCCGTAGCAGGGTTGTGCGCGGCATGCCGCTTCTCCTTTGACGATGATGCTAGAATTGGCCGATTTTAGCATCCGCCCGCGCGCTCCATGTGCCGACGACCGACCACTCGAAGTACCAATCACTGACACGCAGCGGAATGAAGCTTCCTTTCCAGCGCAAGCCGCTGACCTTGATCTTCTGTTGCACCTTCGCCGGAACGCTGGCCGTCAGCTGTCCTGGAGCAGCGCGCGCGCAGGGTGCAACGCCCTTTCGCGTCGATCCGCGGCTGCTCGGGTTGCCGCCGGCGACACCCGCACGACCGGCTGTCGACGCTTCGCTGCAGCAACCGGCGGCCGAGCCGCGAGCGGTCGAGCAGCCGGTGGTCGAGGCGTACCCGTTGCCGGCCCCGCCCACCGCGGCAGTCGATCCTGGTCCGCGCGGCAGAACGGCGGTGCCGACTCCGGCGGCCAGCAGCGCGCCGGCGGCCGTTGCTGCGCCACCGCGGCGCGTGCCCGCAGCGGCAGCCGAACGGGTGGTCAGCGAAGCCGCTTCCCCGGTATCGGGTTCGCGTGCTGCCGCGGGCGCGCCGCGCGTCGGGCCGGCAGCCGCCGCCGTCACCGGGGAACCGGCAGAAGGTGGTCGCCAGTTGCCGACAGCGCCGCCGTTGCCAGCGCCTGTTGCCACATCCGCGACCCGGCCTGCCGATGGGCCGCCGCTGGCGTTGCAGGCAGCCACCGCCGTGCAGCCGCCAGCGCCGGAAAGCGACGTGCCGCGACCGGTGTTCCTCAGTGCGCGAAGCGTTTCGGGAGTCCTCGATCGCGAGGCCGTGGCCGAAGAGGACGCCGAGCTGCGCAAGGCCGGAACCGTCCTCACCGCCGACCGGATGACCTACTGGCCGATCGCGGACGAGGTCGAGGCGATGGGCAACGTTCACCTGCAGCAGGGCGAGGACCGGCTGTCGGGCACGCAGGCACGGCTCAGGCTTGAGGACCAGGTCGGCTTTTTCGACCAGGCTTCGTACTTCATCAAGCGGCAAGCGAACGTTGTGCCGCCGGCTGACAGCGAACCGACGACGGGCTTCGCCGCGCCGCGGGTGATCGCCATCAAACCGGGCCAGAGCAAGGTCAAGGCGACCCAGAAACCGGCCAGCGAGTTGACCGAGGCACGTGGCGAGGCCGAACGCATCGATCTTGAAGGCGAGAATCAGTTTCGCCTGACAGGCGCCACGTACACCACGTGCAAGCCGGGCAATGACGACTGGTACCTCTCCGTCGCCGATCTCAAGCTCGACTACGACAACGAGGTGGGAACGGGCAGCGACGCCACGGTCCGCTTCTTCGACGTGCCGATCCTGCACTCGCCATGGCTGTCGTTCCCGCTGAACAACGAGCGCAAGTCGGGTTTCCTGACCCCGAGCTATGGTTCGAGCAGCAGCAGCGGGGTCGAATTGACGGTGCCGTACTACTGGAACATCGCACCGAACATGGACGCGACCTTCGAACCACGCCTGCTGACGAAGCGCGGCGTGCAACTCGGCAGTCAGTTCCGCCACCTCAACGAAGCGTTCGGCGGTATCTACCGTAGCGAGGCCCTGTTCGAGTATCTGCCGCATGACCGGCTCGCAGACCGGGATCGCTGGGGCGTCGCCGTGCAGCACACGCAGGCGACGGCGAACGGCTTCAGCGGAACGGTTAACTACAACCGGGTGTCGGACAACGACTATTACACCGATCTGTCGAGCCGCATCACCCAGACGTCGCAGACACAACTGCTGCAGCAGGGGACCCTCACCTACGGTGGTGGCGGCTGGTGGACGGCGACGGCCACTGTCCAGTCCTTCCAGACCCTGGAACCGGACCCCAAGAATCCGGTCACCAAGCCGTATCGTCTGCTGCCGCAGATTACCGTCAATGCCCGGCAGCCGGACCTGTTCTTCACCGACAGTTCCTTCTACGGTCAGTACACCTCGTTCGTCCATCCCGAGAAGGCTCTCGTCGAGGGACAGCGGATTGTCCTGCAGCCGCAGATCTCGGTGCCGTTCGTGACGCCTGGATGGTACGTGACGCCCCGGGTCGGCGTGAACATCACGCACTACGACCTGTCGTATCCCGTTGGCGGGCTGCTGCGTCCGGAGTCGATCAGCCGCACCCTGCCAATCTTCAGCGTCGATTCCGGAATGACTTTCGAACGTTCGAGCGTCTGGTTCGACCGCGAGTACACGCAGACGCTCGAGCCGCGTCTGTTCTACCTCAACATCCCCTACAAGAACCAGGACGACATACCGATCTTCGACACGGCGCTGGCGGACTTCAACTTCGCCCAGATCTTTGCCGACAACCAGTTTTCCGGCTGGGATCGCCTCAACAACGCCAATCAGCTGACGGCCGCATTGAGTTCGCGCCTGATCGATCCGGCGAACGGGGCGGAGATCATGCGGGCGATGATCGGCCAACTCATCTACTTCTCGGACGACAGGGTGACGCTGCCGGGTACCACTCTTCGCAAGTGGGGGTCGTCGGATTTCCTGGCAGCCTTCAGTGGTCAGGTCTGGCCCAGGCTGTATGTAGACGCGGCGCTGCAGTATGACCCGAGCGACTCGACGTTCGAGCGCTACGCCGTCGGCGCTCGTTACCATCCATCGCCGGGCAAGGCCCTCAACGCGAGCTACGTCTTCAATACCGATGCCTCAGTGCCCATCAAGCAGGTCGACTTTTCCGGACAATGGCCGATCACCGGTCGCTGGCAAGCGGTCGGTCGCTACAACTACTCCTTCCTGCAGAATACGCCGATCGAGATCATCGGCGGCCTGGAATACAATGCCGGCTGCTGGGCCGTGCGCACCGTGGCCCACCGCTTGCAGACGGCACAGGCCGATTCGACGACGCAGTTCTTCGTCCAACTGGAATTGAGCGGCCTGTCGAGCGTTGGTTCGAGCACCCAGGACCTTCTGCAACGCCGCATCCCTGGCTACGCCGGTGGGGCAACGGGCAGTGACCAGAGTCTGGCCCAATGGTGACGTCAATGATCGCGTTTCTCATGCGCTGCGTGTTGTTCGCCTGCTGTCTCGTTGGTGCTGCGGCAGCACAGCAGCGGACCGGCAGCCAGCCGGTCCCCGTTGACCGGGTCGTTGCCGTCGTCAACGACGAGGTGATCACCCGGCATGACCTGCGTTTACGCCTCGACTCGGCGCTGGCGCAGCTGAAACGTCAGGGGGTGCAGTCGCCGCCGAGGGATGTGCTCGAGAGACAGGTGCTCGAACGGCTGGTGGTAGACAAGCTGCAACTGCAACTCGCTCGCGACATGGGACTGCGCGTGGACGACGCGCAGCTCGATCAGGCGCTGCAACGCATTGCCACCGGCAACCGCATGTCGCTGCCGCAGTTCCGGGCGGCGCTGGAGAAGGACGGCATCGCCTTTGCCAGCTTCCGCGAGGAAATCCGCGCCGAGATGACCATCGCCCGGGTTCGCGAGCGCGAGGTCGATGGCAAGATCTTCATCTCCGACGGGGAGATCGACAACTACCTGTCCGGCCTGTCGACGCCGGGAGGGGCTGGCGAGGAGTATCGCCTGGCGCACATTCTGCTGCGCGCACCCGAATCGGCGAGCCCCGAGCAGATCCAGAAACTGCGGGCGAAGGCCGAACAGGTTCTGGACCGGCTGCGCAAGGGCGATGACTTCGGCCAACTGGCGGCAAGCCATTCGGATGCGCCGGACGGAATGAAGGGAGGTGACCTCGGCTGGCGACCGCTCGATCGCCTGCCCGGGGTCTTTGCCGAGGCGAGCGTCAAGCTCAAGGTTGGCGAAGTGTCGCCAATCATACGCAGCTCGAATGGTTTTCACCTGGTCAAGTTGCTGGACAAGCGTGGCGGTGGTGCCCCGGCGGCGGTCGAGCAGACGCACGCCCGCCATATCCTGATCAAGGTCAACGAAATCGTCTCCGAACCCGAGGCCCGTCACAAGATCGAGGGCTTGCGGCAGCGGATCAGCCACGGTGAGCGTTTCGCCGAACTGGCGAGACTCTTCTCGCAGGACGGCTCAGCGTCCAAGGGTGGCGACCTCGGCTGGATCTATCCCGGTGACACGGTCCCGGAGTTCGAGCGGGCGATGAATCAACTCGCGCCGGGCGAACTCAGCCAGCCGGTGCAATCGCCATTCGGCTACCACCTGATCGAAGTGCTCGAGCGGCGGGTGCAGGATGTGTCGAGCGAGCGACAGCGGGCGGCAGCACGTCAGACCCTGCGTGAACGCAAGCGTGACGAGGCGTATCAGGACTGGTTGCGGCAGGCGCGTGACCGCGCCTACGTGGAAATCCGGCTGGAGGAGGTCTAGGCCGTGCGTTCCCTGCCGGTGATCGCGGTGACGGTTGGCGAGCCCGCGGGCATTGGCCCCGACATCTGCCTGCGACTGCTCGATCGTGCGCGCCAGGCGCCATTCTCGGCGCATGTCGTCGTCCTTGCCGATCGCTTCCTGCTGGCGGAACGGGCGGCGCTGCTGCAACTGCCGGTCAGCCTGCGCGACTGGGATGCTTCGCTGCCGCCGCGCGCAGGTACCCTGGACGTGCTGCATCTGCCGTTGGCAGTGCCGGCCTGTGCCGGTCGCCTCGATCCCGCCAATGCGCCGCAGGTTCTGGCGTTGCTCGACCGTGCGCTTGCCGGTTGCCGGTCCGGCGAGTTCGCGGCGATGGTCACCGCGCCGGTGCACAAGGGGGTGATCAACGATGCGGGCATGCGTTTCACGGGCCACACCGAATACCTGGCCGAACAGACCGGTACGCCGCGGGTGGTGATGATGCTTGCCGGCGGCGGGTTGCGGGTTGCGCTGCTGACGACGCACCTGCCTCTCAAGGAGGTGCCGGCTGCGGTGACGGCTGTCGCGCTGGAGGAGACTTTGCGTATCCTGCACCGTGAGATGGGCCGCAAGTACGGTATCGGCCGTCCGCGCATTCTGGTTGCCGGACTCAATCCGCACGCCGGCGAAGGCGGTTATCTTGGCCGCGAGGAGATCGAGGTGATCATGCCGGTCATCGAACGCCTGCGCGTCGACGAGGGGATGACCCTGCTCGGTCCGCTGCCGGCGGACACGATGTTTTCGCGGCCCGTCCTCGCGCGCGGCGACTGCGTCCTGGCGATGTACCACGACCAGGGCCTGCCCGTCCTGAAGTATGCGAGTTTCGGTCACGGCATCAACGTGACCCTCGGGTTGCCGATCATCCGTACCTCGGTCGATCATGGGACGGCGCTCGACCGGGCGGGGCGCGGCGAGGCGGATCCAGGCAGCCTGTTCGTCGCCATCGAGCAGGCAATCGAGATGGCGCGCCGCTGACTGCGCGCGCTGATCGGATGCGGCCGCACCGTGCGCGCAAGCGTTTTGGCCAGCATTTCCTGGTGGACCGGGATGTCATTGCGGACATCGTCGGTTGCCTTGCGCTGCAGGATGGCGACCAGGTGGTCGAGATCGGCCCCGGTCTCGGTGCCTTGACGGGTCCGCTGTTGCAGCGGCTGAGCCACCTGCACGTGGTCGAAATCGACCGCGACATCATTGCCCGCCTGCAACAGCGCTACCATCCCGACCGCCTGACGATACATGCCGGCGACGCTCTGCTCTTCGATTTCGCCGGGTTGGCCCGCGCTGCCGGCGGCAGGTTGCGGATCGTCGGCAACCTGCCGTACAACATCTCGACGCCACTGCTGTTTCACCTCGCGCGTTTTGCCGGCCTGATTGGCGACATGCACTTCATGCTGCAACGCGAAGTCGTCGAGCGCATGGTCGCCGCTCCGGGAAGCAGCGCCTTCGGGCGCCTGTCGGTCATGCTGCAATACCGCTTCGGCATGGAAGCGTTGCTGCAAGTGCCGCCCGAGGCCTTCGATCCGGTGCCGCGGGTCGATTCAACCGTGGTGCGTCTGATTCCGCGGCCAGCGGAGGAACTGGTGGCAAGGGACGAGAGGCGCTTTGCGGCGCTGGTTGCGGCCGCTTTCGCGCAGCGGCGAAAGATGCTGCGCAACAGCCTTGGTGGGCTGGTCGAGGATGCGCAGCTGGCAGCCCTCGGTCTGGCATCGAGCTGCCGCGCGGAAGAGCTGTCGGTTGCCGATTTCGTCCGTCTGGCGAACGCCCCGCAACGCCAGTAGTCGGCGGATCATCCTCTGTGGAACGTCACTGCCGCCGCTGGAGCCGGTCACGGCTCCAGCGGCCCGCATGGCGGGACCCGCTTCAGGGAGTCTTCTTGATTGGGCAGGTATTCATCCCGAGCAGCGAGTAGGCGGGGCAGACGCCGAAGAGGCCGGTCAGCAGTGGCACGACACCGATCCAGCCCCAGGCGCCGATCATGCCCAGGGCAGCCAGGGCGATGAGCGCGATACCGACGACGATGCGCAGCACCTTGTCGATTCCACCGACGTTGGATTTCATGATGGACTCCATTGGGGGTTGTTGACGATGGGTGCAGGATAGGCAGCGATCTCGACCGTGTATGTAACCGCGGTCACAGAACCTGATGCCCTGTTCTTGCTGCCGACATTCGCTGCAGCGGGTTCCAGCGTGGCCGCGGGCGCCGGCTTGCCATGGCGGCGCGCGGGGGAGTTTGCCGGGCCGGACGCCGCGACAGGTGGCTGGCGACGGTGCCGGCAGCTCTTCAGCGCCCGGCGTCGGCCAGTTGCTGGAGACCCGCCCGATCGACGACCACGATCTGCTCGCGCGCGAGCGATACGAAGCCGGCGGCGGCAAAGCCCTTGAGCAGGCGGCTGACGATCTCGCGGACGCTCCCGAGTTCTTCGGCGAGGGCTTGGTGGGTGCAATGGATGGCGTCGCCGCGGGCAAGCAGCAGCTTGGCGAGCCGCTGGTCGAGGCGGTGGAAGGCGACCTCCTCGACCAGTTGCATCAACTCGGCGATGCGCTCGGCGAAGAGCTGAAAGACGAAGTCCCGGAAGGGGCGGCTGTCGGCCATCAGTTCCTCGAAAGAGGCGATTGGCAGGAGCAGCAACGAGAGCGGCGACTCGGCGACGCCGCGCGCGGAATAGGGGCTGCCGGCGAGCAGGCAGCTCGAGGTGATGATGCACGAATCGCCTGCGGGCACCCGGTAGAGCAGCATCTCGCGTCCGCCAGCCGAGGTCTTCACCACCTTGATCGTGCCGCGGAGGATCAGCGGAAATCCCTTGCAGGTCTGTCCTTCGGCAAACACCTCGCCGCTGGCAGGCACCTGCAGAAGGGTCGCCGCCTGGCAGAGCGCGGCCAGTTGTGCTGGCGGCAAGGCGCGCAGCACCGGATAGAGCAACAGCAGCGACTCTGCCAGATCCGCGTGCGCCTCCCTCAATCCGTCAGCTCCGCGGTGACCGGCGCGTGGTCCGATGGACGTTCGAGCTTGCGCATCTCGCGTCTGATGCCGGCGGCCGTGCAGCGAGCGGCCAACGGCGACGAGAGCAGGATGTGGTCGATTCGCAGCCCATGGTTCTTCTGGAAGCCGAGCATGCGGTAGTCCCACCACGAGAAGCTCTTCTCGGCCTGCGCGAACAGGCGAAAGCTGTCGTGCAGGCCAAGGTCCAGCAGGGCCCGATGGGCACTGCGCTCGGCGTCCGAGCAGAGGATCTGCCCGGCCCAGGCGATCGGGTCGTGCACGTCGCGGTCTTCGGGCGCGATGTTGAAGTCGCCGGCGAGAATGAGGTGCGGATTGCCGCGCAGGCGTTCGCCGATCCAGCGCCGCAGGGCGTCCAGCCAGGCGAGCTTGTAGTCGTATTTCTGGCTGCCGACCGCCTGTCCGTTCGGGACGTAGGCGCAGACGACGCAGATTCCCCTGACCGTCGCGGTCAACAGGCGCATCTGCTCATCGTGCAGGAATGGATTGCCGACCACCACGTCCGACGCACTTTCCCGGGTCAGCAGGGCAACGCCGTTGTAGGTCTTCTGCCCGGCAAAGATCGGGCGATAGCCACAGGCCTCGATCTCCAGCCTCGGGAAACCGCTGTCCTCGAGCTTCGTCTCCTGCAGACAGACGATGTCGGGGTGTTCGCTTCCCAGCCATCCCAGGAGCTGTGGCAGGCGGATCTTGAGCGAGTTGACGTTCCAGGAAGCGATCTTCATCGGCTGACGGCGGTGCGGTGTGACGGATCCTCGTGGCCACCTGGCGCTGTCTTGCCCGCGCTGTCCGGTCGCCCGTTGGTTGAGCACTTATATGAGTATGTTATCTTATAGTCTGTTGTTTTCGCCGCCGTCGCTCAAGAAATGGCGCGCAGTGTGCGTTATTTCCCTTGTGCGACGTTCTGCAGCCGGTATCCTTCGACCGTTGCCAAGCCCTTGGGGCAGTGTCTGGCCAGGAAGGCCGCCCGCGGTCTTGCGGTGCGTGGAAGCAGCAGTCGTGGATCAGCGGCGGGCGGAGTGTGATCGCAAGCCCGTGAGCGGATCCGTGTTCGCCCGGGCGCCGCGCCTTTTTTGCCGTCCGGGCCAATTCCACTATACTGTGGCGCGCTCCATGGGGGGCCGCCGGCCCGGGCACGAGTGATTTGCGGTAAACCGTTTCCAAGCTGGGGATTTGAAAAGGAGAAAACCATGCTCAAGCGCCTGAATGCCGTCATTGGCGTTGTCCTTCGTTGGCTCGTGCCGGCTGCCGCCGCTGCCGTGGTTGCGGGTTGCGCCTCGTCCTTCCCGCCGGCGCCGGTATCCGCGGCTTCGTCGGACTATCGCTACATCATTGGTCCTGGTGACAACGTCAATATCGTCGTCTGGCGCAATCCGGAACTCTCGATGTCGGTGCCCGTACGTCCCGATGGTCTGATTGCCGGCCCGTTGATCGAGGACATGCAGGCGATGGGCAAGACGCCGACCGCGCTGGCACGCGACATGGAGAAAGCGCTGGGGACCTTCATCCGTGACCCGATCGTCACCGTCATCGTCACCGGTTTTGTCGGCACCCAGGCCGAACAGATCAGGGTCATCGGCGAGGCAGCCAAGCCGCAGTCGCTGCCGTATCGACAGAGCATGACCCTCCTTGATGTGATGATCGCCGTTGGTGGTCTGACCGACTTTGCCGACGGCAACCGGGCGACCGTCCTGCGGACGAACCCGGAAGGGCCGAGCCAGCAGTACAGCGTTCGCCTGACCGACCTGATCCGGCGGGGGGACGTCTCGGCCAACGTCGACATGAAGCCGGGTGACGTGCTGATCATCCCGCAAAGCTGGTTCTGATCCGCCGGCACCCGCCGAGTCCTCGTTCAATTCCGGTTCAATTCCGTGCCCTCGCGCCGTCCTGGGTGGCGGGGGCCGCAACCGATAACTGATAAAGTCTGAATCCGATGGATGAACTGCTTCGACAGGCAATCGCCGTCCTGCGCGGGATGTGGCAGCGCCGCTGGCTGGGAATCATTGTCGCCTGGATTGTTGGGATCGCCAGCGTCGTGGCGGTGCTGGCCATCCCCGACAAATATGAGGCGACGGCCCGCGTCTTCGTCGATACACAGTCGATCCTGCGGCCGCTGATGTCCGGTCTGGTCACACAGCCCAACATCGACCAGCAGGTGATGATGCTCAGCCGGACCCTGATCACCCGCCCCAACGTCGAGAAGCTGATCAGGATGGCCGATCTCGATCTCAAGGTTCAGTCGAGGTCCGAGCGCGAAACGCTCATCGAAGGGCTGATGTCCTCGCTGAAGATCAACAATACGTCGCGCGACAACATCTATACGATCACCTATCGCGACACCAATCCGGAGAGCGCGAAGCGGGTGGTGCAGTCGCTGGTGTCGATCTTTGTCGAATCGAATCTCGGCGATGCGCGCAAGGACACGGAGTCGGCACGCAAGTTTCTCGAGAAGGAGATCGAGGGGTACGAGAAGAAGCTTGAAGAGGCCGAGGCGCGTCTGAAGGAGTTCAAGATGCGCAACATGGCGACGCAGAGTGCCGAGGGCAAGGACTACTTCACGCGCATGAGTGCCGCCGGTGCACTGCTCGAGCAGAGCAAGCTGCAGCTGCGCGAAGCCGAGCAGTCGCGCGATACGCTCAAACGCCACATCGTCGGTGACGAGCCTTCGCTCGTGCCGGACCCTTCCCAGGAATCCATCGCCGGTATCTCGGTTCCCGAACTGGACGCGCGCATCGACGCCCTGCAGAAGAGCCTCGATGGGCTGCTGCAGCGTTACACCGACCAGCATCCCGACGTCGTCAGCGCGCGCCGTCTGGTCAAGGAACTGGAGGACCAGAAGCGGCAGGAAGTCGCTGCCCGCCGCAAGGCTGCAGCGACCAACCCGGCAGCGTCACTGAGCGGCAATCCGGCGCAGCAGCAACTCAAGCTGACGCTCTCCGAGGCCGATGCGAATGTCGCCGCCCTGCGCACGCGCGTCGCCGAGTACCAGGCCCGCTACAATCGCCTTGCCGAGTCGGCAAAGATGATGCCGCAGATCGAAGCCGAGTTTGCCCAGCTCAACCGCGACTACGAGATCAACAAGAAGAACTACGAGCAACTGGTGCAGAGGAGGGAGTCCGCCAGCATGGGCAGCGAGATGGAGAATGCCGCAGGCGTCGATTTCCGCCTGATCGATCCCCCGCGCGTCTCGCCGAAGCCGGTGGCGCCCAACCGCACCGTCTTCCTGCCGTTGACCCTGCTGCTGGCACTCGGCGCCGGCATCGCCGCCACCTTTGCCACCAGCCAGCTGCGCCCGGTCTTCTTCGATGCGCGGTCGTTGCGCGAGGCAAGCGGTCTGCCCCTGCTCGGCACCGTGACGCTGCTGGTCGACGACGCACGCAAGCAGCGCGAGAGGAAGGACCTGCTGCGCTTTGCGGCAGCCTGCCTGACGCTGATCGGCGCCTATGGGGCCGGCCTGCTTGCCTTGTTTCTCATTTCCGTCCGTACTGCCTGAGGAAAACCGATGAGCCTCATTGAACAAGCGGCCAAACGTCTCGAGCAGCTGCGCAAGGCAGGGGTTCCCGTACGCGGCTCGGAATCGGACGCTGGCCTCGCGCCAACGGATGCGGGTGTCGAGACCCGGGTGCAGAGCGACACCACCACATCGCAGGTTGCCGCGCCCGCACCCGCGACCCCTGTTGCGGCTGCGAACCTGGGCGCCTCCACTGACCCCGTGCGCGTTGCACCGCCAGCTCCGGTCGTTTCCCGCCGCGTCGACATCGATCTGCAGGCGCTCGCGGCGCGCGGCCTGATGAGCCCTGATGCGCCCCGTTCGCAACTGGCCGACCAGTTTCGCGTCATCAAGAGGCCGCTCATCGCCAACGCCATGGGCAGGGGAGTTGCGCCGGTGAAGCGTGGCAATCTGATCATGGTCACCAGCGCGCTGGCGGGTGAGGGGAAGAGTTTCACGGCGATCAACCTGGCGATCAGTATCGCCATGGAACTCGACAATACGGTCATGCTGGTCGACGCCGATGTGCCCAAGCCGTCGGTGCTGAAGATGCTCGGAGTGCCGCCGGCGCGCGGCCTGCTCGATGCGCTGACCGATGAGTCGGTCGAATTCTCGCAGGTGCTGCTGCGCACCAACGTCGAGAAGCTGAGCATCCTGCCCAGCGGGACGCAGCACGCGCGCGCAACCGAACTCCTGGCGAGCGCGGCCATGGTGCAGATGCTCGACGAGATGGCGAGCCGCTATCCGGACCGAATCATCATTTTCGATTCGCCGCCTCTGCTGATGACCACCGAATCGCGGGTTCTGGCCGGCCACATGGGTCAGGTGGTGCTGGTGGTCAGGGCCGAAAGCACTGCCCGTAGCGATGTCAAGCATGCTCTGATGACGATCGAGTCATGCCCGGTGAAGCTGATGTTGCTCAATCAGGCGCGGACGGTGTCGCAGGACGGCTACGGCTACGGATACGGCTACGGGTACGGTTATGGCTATGGTTCAGAGAGTGCTTGAGGTGGCTGCCTGCGCTGCCGGCGATGCGACGCTTTCGCCGGCGTCCTTCCCCGGTCGGTTGCCTGCCGCACGCCGGCGGAGCCGCTGCCGACGCGCGCCGCGCCTGGGCGCGCGGCTCGCATCGGCCCTGCTCGTGCTGGCGCTGCCGGCGCACGCGGAAAACTGGGTCATTACGCCGAACATTGGCATCGGCGAGACGCTGACCAACAACCTGTACCTGACATCGACGAACCGTACCAGTGATCTGGTGACCTCGATCACGCCGGGTATCTCGATCGACGGCAGGGGCAGGCGCGCCAATCTGCGTCTGGGTTACTCGATCACGCAGAACATCTATGCGCGCGAGTCTTCGGAGAACAACCGGCAGCAGAGTCTGCTTGCAGCCGGGACGCTGGAGGCGGTCGAGGACTGGCTGTTCGTCGACGCCAGCGCGACGATCTCGCAGCAGTACATCTCCGCCTTCGGTGCGGTCGCCCCGTCCAATGCCAACATCGACCGGAACCGCACCGAGACCTTCTACTACTCGCTCTCGCCGTATGTCCGCGGCCGTCTCTTCTCGTCTGCCGACTACCTGCTGCGCTACTCGGTCAGCGGGACCAATCCCGACTCGCAGGCGGTGTCCAACACGACAACGAGCCAGTGGCTCGGGCGGCTCAATGGCAATACGCGCTGGAGTGCGCTCAGGTGGTCGATGGACCTGAGCAGCACCAGTGCCAACTACGACGTCGGACGTGACCGTGACGACACGCGCTACGGGCTGACGTTGTCGTACCGCTTCAATCCCGAGATCGAGGTGTCGGCGATCTTCGGGCGCGAAAAGACCAACCTCGTCAGCCTGCAGGACGAGACCAACAACGACTCCGGTTTTGGTCTGCTGTGGACGCCCAGCCCGCGGACGAAGCTGGAAGGCCGCATGACCCGGCGTTTCTTCGGCAACGGGTACAACGTTGCCTTCAGTCATCGCATGCCGCTGTCGGCGTTCAACTATTCTGCCAGCCGGGATGTTTCCTATCAGCCGGCGGGGGTGACGAACACCGGCCAGGGGAGCAACTACGATGCCTACTATGCGATCGTCGCGGCGAACAATCCTGGCCTCGCGCCGGATGCGATCAGGACGCAGGTCAACCAGATCCTGCAGGGCAGGGGCGTCCCGACGGACGGCGCGGTGGTCAATGGCTATCTGGCCAACCGGCCAAGCCTGCAGACCCTGCAACAGGTTTCCTACGCGCTCCTGGGCGTGCGCAACACGCTGACCTTCAATGCGACCGAGAGCCAACAGCAGCCGCTGGGTGTGATCAGCGGTCTGACCGACGATTACTCGCTGGCCAACGAAGTGACCCAGCGCGGTTACGGCGTGATCTGGGGCCATCAGCTCACCGGACTGTCGTCGCTGTCGCTGTCGCTCAACCAGCAGCGCAGCCTGGCGAAAGGAAGCGGTGCCGTGGACTCGAAAACGACGGGCGCGTATCTGCTGTTCACTACCTCGCTCGGTCCCCGTACGAATGCCAATGTCGGTGCCCGACACGTGATCTCCGACGGGGGCGTCAATGCGGACTATACGGAGAGCGCCCTGACCGCCTCGCTATCGCACGCCTTCTGATCGATCTGCATGTACGAATCCTTCTATGGTTTGAGCAGCAAGCCGTTCCAGCTGAACCCCGACCCTTCCTTCTACTTTGCCAGCAAGCAGCATCGGCGCGCGATGGCCTACCTGGAGTATGGCCTCAATCAGAACGAGGGATTCATCGTCGTCACCGGTGAGGTGGGCGCGGGCAAGACGACGATCGTTCGTGGTCTGCTCAATGAGCTTGATTCCGGGAAGGTGGTTGCCGCGCAGCTGGTGAGCACGCAGCTCGACGCTGAAGACACCTTGCGCATGGTGGCGGCTGCATTCGGTGTCGGCGGCAGGAACCTGGGCAAGTCGGAGACTTTGCTGGCCCTCGAGGCGTTTCTCGTCGATGTCACTCGCCAGGGCAAACGCTGCCTGCTGATCGTCGATGAGGCACAGAACCTGACGCCGCGCGCGGTCGAGGAACTGCGCATGCTGTCGAACTTTCAGTTTGGCACACAGGCCCTGCTGCAGAGCTTTCTCATTGGCCAGCCGGAGTTTCGCAAGATCATGCAGAGTCCGCAGATGCAGCAGCTGCGGCAGCGCGTCATCGCTGCCTGCCACATCGGTCCGATGGACCAGGATGAGACGCAGGCCTACATCGAGCATCGCCTGAAGTGCGCCGGATCGAAGGGATCGCCGCGCTTCGACGCCGGCGCCTTCGAAGCCCTCTTCGAAGCCAGTGGTGGCGTTCCGCGGCGGATCAATGCCCACTGCGACCGCCTGCTGCTGGCCGGTTTTCTGAACGGCAAGAGCGAGTTTGCGCGCGGCGATGTCGAGGAAGTGGCGCGCGAACTGCGCGAGGAGACGCAGGCCGGCACCACGGTTGCGGCGGGCAGCGGTGCCGACGCCGCGCAGCCGGCGGCACATCCGCAGCTGACCGACAGCGGCATCATCGACATCGACCTGTCGCGCGTTGCGCTCGACGGCAGCACTGCCGACCAGGCGGCACGCGTCATCGCCGATCTGAAGAGCGGTCAGTCGGAGCAGCGGCTGATTCGCATCGAACGCAGCATGTTCCGTCTTGAACGGAACAACGCGGCGATCCTTTCGCTGCTGCAGCAGCTGGTCGATGCGGTTCGGGTCAAACATTGAAAGGGTATGATCGTGGTGAGTGAAACGTGGCCAGCGGGGCTGGGGCCAGTGATCTGCGTCGTCGGGGCGCGTCCGAACTTCATGAAGATGGCGCCGATTCTGCGTGCCTTCGCGGCGCATCGTCCGCCACTGCCGGCGCTGCTCGTCCACACCGGCCAGCATTACGACCGTGATATGAACGATCGCCTGTTCGACGATCTGCGACTGCCGCGTCCCGATATCAATCTCGAAGTCGGGTCCGGCACGCACGCAGTGCAGACGGCGGAGGTGATGCGTCGCTTCGAACCGGTACTCGACGCACAGCGGCCGGCCTGCGTGCTGGTCGTCGGCGACGTCAATTCGACCCTCGCCTGCGCCCTCGTGTGCGCCAAGAAGGATGTGCCCGTGGTGCATGTCGAGGCCGGCCTGCGCAGTCACGATCGCCGCATGCCGGAAGAGATCAACCGTCTCCTGACTGACCAGATTGCCGATCGGCTCTACACCACGGAGCGTGGTGCGCACGTGAATCTGGAGCGCGAAGGGGTCGCCACCGAGCGCCTGTGTTTTGTCGGCAACGTGATGATCGACTCGCTACTGGCGAACAGTGAGTTCGCTCCCCCTGCGACGAAGACCCTGCAACTGGCTGGCATCGCGGCGCAGGTTGCCGATACCGCACCGGGTTACGCCGTCGTGACGCTGCATCGGCCATCCAACGTCGATCGGCCGGAGTCGCTGCAACCGCTGCTGAGCGTACTGCGGGAGGTGTCGCAGAAGCTGCCGCTGATCTTCGCCATGCACCCACGGACGCGCGCCAACATGGAGCGTTTCGGCCTGCAGGATCTGCTGTCCAGCCCGCGCATCGTTCTCCTGCCACCCCAAGGCTATCTGGAGATGCTCGGTTTGCTGAAGGGCGCGCGGCTCGTTCTCTCGGATTCCGGTGGCCTGCAGGAGGAAAGCACGGCCCTTGGCGTGCCCTGCCTGACGATACGCGAGAACACCGAGCGGCCGATCACCGTCGACGAGGGAACCAACACACTGGTCGGCAGCAATCCTGAGGCGATCCGCGCCGGCGTCGACGCGATCCTTGCCGGCGCTGGCAAGACCGGGCGCATCCCTGAGTTCTGGGATGGCCGGGCGGCGCAAAGAATCGCTGCCGATCTCGCCACGTGGCTGCTGGCGCGGCACCAGCAGCAGGCGTCGCTCTAGGCTGCGGGGTACGCGAGATGCCGGGCAAGCCGATCACCAACGCCCTGACGATCGATGTCGAGGATTATTTTCAGGTATCGGCACTTGCCCCGTACATCCCGCGGGACGAGTGGCCGCAGCGCCCCTGCCGGGTCGAACGGAACGTCGAGCGGATTCTGCTGATGCTCGACGACAGCCGGGTTCGGGCGACCTTCTTCACACTGGGCTGGATTGCCGAGCGCTATCCGCAACTGGTGCGGCGAATCGCCGATGCCGGGCATGAAGTCGCCAGCCACGGCTTCGGTCATGAGCGCGCCAGCGATCTCAGCCGGGCCGACTTTTACGCCGATATCCGCCGTGCCAAGCTGCTGCTCGAGGACATCTCGGGCCAGGAGATCAGGGGCTACCGCGCGCCGAGCTTCTCGATCGGGGCGGGCAACCTGTGGGCGTTCGATTGCCTGGCCGAGGCAGGCCATCAGTACAGTTCGAGCATCTATCCGATTCGCCACGACCACTACGGCATGCCGGACGCCCCGCGCTTCGCGCATCGCGTGCGGCACGGCCTGCTCGAGCTGCCGGTGACCACCGCCCACTTCCTGAATCGCAACTGGCCGGCCAGCGGCGGTGGCTACTTCCGGCTGCTGCCGTACGTGCTGTCGCGCTGGCTGTTGCGGCAGGTGAACGAGCGCGATGGGCAGCCGGCGATCTTCTACTTCCATCCCTGGGAAATCGACCCCGGGCAGCCACGAATCCCGGATCTCACGGTCAAGACACGTTTTCGCCACTACGTGAACCTGGATCGCACCGAGGGACGTCTGCGGCGACTGCTGGCCGATTTTCGCTGGGGCCGCATGGACGAGGTATTTCTCGGCAGCGGCATTGCCGCAGTCGCCGCATGAGAACGACCAGCGAGGAAGTATCGAGAATCGCCGCCGCGACGGCCCCACTCGTCGTCAGGCGCCTGCAGGTCGGCGATGCCGCCGCCGTTGCACGCTGGGACGCGTTCGTCGATGAGTGTCCGCCGGCGACCTTCTTTCATCGCGCCGGCTGGCAGCGAATCGTCGCCGAGGTCTTCCGCCATCCGACGCACTTCCTTTATGCCGAGCGTGCCGGTCGCATCGAGGCAGTCCTGCCGCTGGCACAGGTGAAGAGCCTGCTGTTCGGCAACGCGTTGGTCTCGCTGCCCTTCGCCGTCTACGGTGGTGTCGCTGCCAGCACCCCGCAGGCTGCCGATCTTCTCGAAGACGAGGCGCAAGCCCTGGCGCGGCGCCTCGGGGTCGACCATCTGGAACTGCGAAACGTGCACCAGCGTCATCCGGAATGGCCGCAGCAGAGCCTCTATGTCCGGTTCCGGCGAGCCATCGCCGCGGAAGTGGAAGCGAACATGCTGGCGATTCCGCGCAAGCAGCGCGCGATGGTGCGCAAGGGAATGAAGAGCGGTCTGCGCAGCGAAATCGATTCCGACAGCCAGCGCTTTTTTGCGCTCTACGCCGACAATGTCCACCGCCATGGCACGCCAGCCTTGCCACGGCGCTATTTTGACCAGTTGCAGCAGGTCTTTGCCGGCAGTTGCGACATCATGACCGTGGTTGATGAGACCGGACGCCCGGTGAGCAGTGTCCTCAGCTTCTACTTCCGCGATGAGGTCCTGCCCTATTACGCTGGCGACGAGCCCTCGGCACGTCATCTGGCGGCCAACGACTTCAAGTACTGGGAGCTGTTGCGCCGTTCCTGCGAGCGTGGCCTGAAGGTCTTTGACTACGGACGAAGCAAGCGGGATACCGGCTCCTACTCCTTCAAGAAAAACTGGGGATTCGAGCCCGAGCCACTGTTCTACGAGTATTGCCTCTATCGTCGCGACGCGGTACCGCAGAACAACCCGGCGAACGCCAAGTACCGCCTGTTGATCAACACCTGGCAGCGGCTGCCGCTTGGTGTGGCCAACTGGCTGGGGCCGTTCATCGTTCGCAACCTCGGCTGAGCGAGCACGGGCGTGATCCCATGTTGTCCCCGGTCCAAGCTGGTCATTTCCTCTCCGTTCCCCACGCCTGCTGAAAGTCTTACATGATTGCCCGCGAAACAAGCTCTGCAGCTGCCGCGAAGGACCCTGGCTGGAGGTTGGCGGCGCCAGCACTCGTCCTGGTGCTGCTGGCCATCCTGGTGCTCTTTCGGGAAACGGCAAGCGACATGGCGAGCATCTGGTGGCGCTCGGATACTTACGCGCATGGAATGATCGTGCCGCCGATCGCATTGTGGCTGGTCTGGCGGGTACGCGCGGGACTCGTCGCGCTGACCCCACGGTCGAGCTACCTGGCCGTTTTCCTGCTGGGCGGCGCCGGTCTTGGCTGGTTGCTGGGCCAGGTGGCGGCGGTGAACGCGCTCTCGCAGTTTGCGCTGGTGGCCATGCTGGTTCTGGCCGTGCCAGCGCTGGTGGGCTGGCAGGTCGCGCGCTGGCTTGCGTTTCCGCTGCTGTTCCTCTTCTTCGCCGTTCCCTTCGGTGATTTCACGCAGCCCAAGCTGATGGAGTGGACTGCCGACGCGACCGTCGCCGGCCTGCGGCTCAGCGGCATCCCGGTGTACCGCGAGGGACAGCACCTGGTCATTCCGAGCGGCAACTGGGCGGTGGTCGAGGCCTGCAGTGGCGTACGCTACCTCATCGCGTCGATCACGGTGGGAACGCTGTACGCCTATCTCACCTATCGTTCGACCTGGCGGCGCCTGCTTTTCTTCCTCGTCTCGATCATCGTGCCGGTCCTTGCCAACTGGGGGCGCGCCTACATGATCGTCATGCTCGGCCACCTTTCCGGCAACAAACTTGCGGTCGGCGTCGACCATCTGGTGTATGGCTGGGTGTTTTTCGGCGTCGTCATTCTGGCGATGTTCTGGATTGGTGCCCGCTGGCGCGAGGATGACACGCTGCCACAGGGGCCGGTCGTGGTGCCTGCGACTGGCTCGCGCGCATCCCCGGCGGCGCTGCTGGCGGCAGGACTGACGACCGTGCTGGTGGCCGGCGTGTGGCCGCTGGCGCTCTGGCAACTCGACCATGCCGCCGCGCACGAGGTGAAGAGCCTGGCGCCTCTCGCCCCGATCGCCGGCTGGCAGAATGGCGATGCCGGTGGTCCATACGACTGGCAGCCCCGGTTTGCCGGCGCCGACGCGAGCAGGCAGGCTGTGTTCGCGCGCGATGGCCGGCGCGTCGGGCTCTTCGTTGCCTACTATCGCAACCAGGACCAACAGCGCAAGCTGGTCAGCTCGACCAATGTCCTGGTGGCCAGTGACGATCCGGTATGGGCGAGGGTCGCCGGCGGCGTCCGGGAGATCTCGTTGAACCGGCAGCCGGTCAGGATTCGTACCGCCGAGTTGCGCGGTCCCGAAAGCGTGCGCCTGCTGGTCTGGCAATGGTACTGGATCAATGGCCGCTGGACTTCCAGTGAGGCCATCGCCAAGGCCTACACGGCGCTGTCGCGCCTCACCGGTCAGGGCGACGATTCCGCAGTCGTCATCCTGTTTGCGCAGCAGGAGGGGCCTGCGGCAGCCGATGCGACACTCGCCGACTTTGTCGACGTGGCCGCTGAGGCGATCGGGACCGCCTTGCAGCAGACCGCGAGCGGGCGCTGAACGCCTGCAAGGTGGTGCTGCCCGGCTTGTCGCCGATCGTGAACAATGACACGGCACGTGACGGCGCGTCGGGGGATCATTGGCGCGCTGGCTGGCGGCGAGCGGCTGCCAGTTGCAGGGGATGAGAGCCTGTCCGGGAAGGGTGACGACGGGCAGGCAGTGCGATGGCGTTGCCGGTCGGCAGCACGTGCCGGGCAATCCGCTGCGGCATGCGCTGCGGCTCGGCTTTTTTGCCATCCGCCGCGGCAGCACCACTGGGGATATCGATTGGGGCAATGGACAATCAGAGACGCGTGGTCGTCAGCCGCCGCCGCGGTGCACACGACAGCCGGCGCGGCAACCGGCGGGTTCCAGGTTTGCCGCGGAATCAGGCGGGAGTTTCCGCCGCGGTCGTCGGTGTCCCACTGTTGCCGCGTGTGGGGCTGACATGAAGCCCGAGACGCGACCGCTGATCCTGCACGTGATCCATCACCTGGCGACCGGCGGACTGGAGAACGGTCTGGTCAACCTGATCAACCATCTTCCCGAGAACCGGTTTCGCCACGCCATTGCCTGCGTCGAGGACTTCTCCGATTTTCGCTTCCGCCTGACGCGGTCCGACACGCCCGTGTTTGCGTTGAACCGCTCCCGTGTCGGCGTCTGGCGGCTGCGGCATGGGTTGTTCCGTCTGTGTCGCCAGTTGCAGCCGACCATCGTCCACTCGCGCAACCAGTCGGGGCTGGATGCACTCCTGCCGGCCAGGCTGGCCGGCGTGCCGCACTGCATTCATGGCGAGCATGGCTGGGATGTCGATGATCTCGCCGGGCGACGGATCAAGCCGGCGCTGTTGCGTCGTCTGCACGCACCGCTGATCGATCGCTACATCACCGTGTCGGCTGAACTCAGGAACTACCTTGTCGATCGTGTCGGTATTTCGTCGCGCCGGATCACCCAGATCATCAACGGTGTCGATACCGTGCGCTACGCTCCGGCCACCCAGGCCGGCGAGCGCTGGCAGTCGCTGCCGGCGGGCTTTGCCGTCCCGGGCAGCGTGCTCATCGGAACGGTGGGACGGCTGCAGGCTGTCAAGGACCAGGCGACGCTGCTGCGTGCCTTTGCCCGCGTCGTCCGGGACGGCGATGCGGCCGCGTCGCGCGCACGGCTGGTGATCGTCGGCGATGGCCCGCTGCGCGAATCATTGCGCAGCCTGGCTGCCGAACTCGGCGTTTCGTCACTGACCTGGTTCCCGGGTGCGGTCAGCAACGTCGGCGAAGTGCTGCAGGCTCTGGACCTCTTCGTCCTGCCGTCTCTCGCCGAGGGGATTTCGAACACGCTGCTGGAAGCAATGGCGACGGGTTTGCCGTTGCTTGCGACGGCGACCGGCGGCAACGTCGAGCTGGTAGCCGATGGGCTCAGCGGCCGCCTTTTCCAACCGCGAGACGTTGCCCGACTGGGCGACCTGTTGCGGCAGTATCTCGCCGATCCACGCCTGCGCCAACAGCACGGGAGTGCGGCGCGGGAAATCGCCGTCGCCCGCTTCAGCCTGGCAACGATGCTGGCTGACTACCAGTCCGTCTACGAGGAGTTCTGCGATCGGCGCCAACAGGCTCCAGTGACACTTGCCAGCCGTCGGCCGAACTGCGGCGCGGGGCCGGCCGATGGCAGCTGAGGCTGCCTTGCTGACCACTGCCGTCGCTGCAGGCGAATTGCCGACGGTTTCTTTTACCACGAGAGAATGAATACCCGACATGTGCGGCATTACCGGAATTTTCGATACCCGTAGCCAGCGCGAAATTGATCGTGCGGTGCTTGCCCGGATGAACGAATCGCAGCACCATCGCGGCCCGGATGAGGGTGGCCTGCACATCGAGCCCGGGCTTGGGCTCGGTCACCGGCGGCTGTCGATCATCGACCTGTCGACGGGGCAGCAGCCGCTCTACAACGAGGACGAGAGCGTCTGTGTGGTCTTCAACGGCGAGATCTACAACTACCAGGAGTTGATCCCGGAACTGCTGGCGCTCGGTCACCGATTCCATACGCGCAGCGATACCGAAGTCATCGTGCACGCCTGGGAGTCCTGGGGCGAGGACTGCGTGCGCCGCTTTCGCGGCATGTTCGCCTTCGCGCTCTGGGATCGCAACCGCCAGACGCTCTTTCTGGCGCGCGACCGGCTGGCGGTCAAGCCGCTGTACTATGCGCTCCTGCCCGACGGAACCTTCCTCTTCGGCTCCGAGCTCAAGTCGCTGCTGGCGCATGGCGGCCTGGCGCGCGACATCGACCCGCTGGCGGTCGAGGAATACTTCGCCCTCGGTTATGTCGCCGAGCCGCGAACGATCTTCCGCCAGGCAAGGAAGCTGCCGCCGGCACACACGCTGACCCTGCGCCGGGGAATGCCGCTGGCCGAGCCGAAGGAGTACTGGGACGTGCGCTTCAGTCTCGACAGCCGCATCTCGCTGGCTGATGCCTGTGCGCAGCTCGACGAACGGCTCGGCGAGTCGATTCGCCTGCGCATGATCGCCGAAGTGCCGCTTGGTGCCTTTCTCTCCGGAGGGGTCGATTCGAGTGCCGTCGTCGCCCTGATGGCGGGTCTGTCGTCGGCACCGGTGAACACCTGCTCGATCGCTTTCGATGACCCCGCCTTCAACGAAGCCGCCTTTGCGCAGAAGGTTGCCGACCGCTACCGGACCAACCATCACTGTGACCTCGTCGCCAGCGATGACTTCGACCTGATCGATACGCTGGCCCGGCTGTACGACGAGCCGTATGCCGACAGCTCGGCGATTCCCACCTACCGCGTTTGCCAGCTGGCGCGCCAGCATGTGACGGTGGCGCTTTCCGGCGACGGTGGCGACGAGACCTTTGGCGGCTACCGCCGTTACCGCCTGCACCTGATGGAAGAGCGTCTGCGCACGGCGCTGCCCTATGGGGTGCGGCGGCCGCTCTTCGGCCTGCTTGGCCGGGCCTACCCGAAGGCCGACTGGGCGCCCCGCATGTTTCGCGCCAAGACCACCTTCGAGGGCATGGCCAGAACGACCGTCGGCGGCTATTTCCACGCCATGTCGATCCTGCGTGATCCGATGCGCCGCGAGCTGTTCACCGATCGCTTCCGCCGCGAGGCCGGCGGCTACAGCGCGCAGGAGGTCTTTCGCCGGCACGCGCAGCGCGCCGGTACCGAAGATCCGCTGGCCCTGATCCAGTACCTCGATCTCAAGACATACCTCGTCGGCGACATCAACACCAAGGTGGACCGTGCCAGCATGGCGCATTCGCTCGAAGTCCGCGAGCCGCTGATGGACCACGAACTGGTCGAGTGGATGGCGACTCTGCCCTCTTCGCTGAAGGTGCGCGGCCAGGAGGGGAAGTTTCTGCTGAAGGAAGCCATGAAGCCGCGCCTGCCGCAGGACATCCTGTTCCGGCCCAAGATGGGTTTCGCCGTGCCGCTCGCGCGCTGGTTCCGCGGCCCGCTGCGGGAACGCGTGCAGCAGGCCGTGCTCGGTCCGCGCCTGGCGGCCACCGGCTGGTTCAACCCCGTCTACCTGCGGCATCTGATCGAAGCGCACCAGTCTGGCGCAAGGGACTACAGTGCGCCCCTGTGGACGATCCTGATGTTCGAGGCTTTTCTGCGCAACGTCATGGACCCGCCGGCCGAGCATCCCGCTGCGGTTTCCGTGGTCGACGCATCGCGATGAGCCTGCGCATCCTGCACGTCCTCGACCACTCGTTGCCGCTGCACAGCGGCTACAGTTTTCGCACGCTGGCCATCCTGCGCGGGCAGCACGCGCTTGGCTGGCAGACGGTGCATCTGACGACGCCCAAGCAGGGCGCCAGCGATGCCCTGTGCGAGGAGGTCGACGGCTGGACGTTCCACCGCACGCCGAGCGCGCCGGGCTGCGGCCTGCTGCGGCAGATGCGGCTGACTGCGGCGCGCCTGCAGCAAGTGGTCAGTGCCACCGCGCCGGACCTGATCCACGCCCACTCGCCGGTCCTCAACGCCCTGCCGAGCCTTTGGGTCGGGCGGCGCCAGCGGCTGCCCGTGGTCTACGAAATGCGCGCCTCGTGGGAGGATGCGGCGGTCGATCACGGGACGACGCGTGCCGGCAGCCTGCGCTACCGTGCATCGCGGGCACTCGAGAGCTTCGCCCTGCGGCAGGCCGACGAGGTGACGACGATCTGTCAGGGACTGCACGCAGACATCGCCGTCCGCGGCATCGCGCCGGAGCGCATCACGGTGATCCCGAACGCGGTCGATGTCGAGCTGTTTCGCCTTGACGCGGAACCGGACTCCGCCTTGCGGCGGTCGCTCGGACTCGACGGCGCGACGGTCGTCGGTTTCGCTGGTTCGTTCTACGGCTATGAAGGGCTCGACCTGCTGCTCGAAGCGGCCCGCTTGCTGCTGCCCCGCCATCCGCAACTGCGTGTGTTGCTGGTCGGTGGCGGGCCGCAGGAAAGCAGCCTGCGGGCGCAGGCGACAGCGGCCGGCATCGCGCAGCACGTCATCTTCACCGGTCGGGTGCCGCATGCGGACGTGCAACGTTACTATGGACTGATCGACGTCCTCGCCTACCCGCGCCTGCCGATCCGGCTGACCGAACTGGTGACGCCGCTGAAGCCGCTCGAGGCGATGGCGCAGGGGCGGATGCTGGTCGCTTCCGACGTTGGCGGCCACCGCGAGCTGATCCGGCACGGCGAGACCGGCTTCCTCTTCCGCGCCGGGGATGCCGGTTCCCTGGCAGCGGCCATCGACGAGTTGCTCGCCAGGCGCCAGCGGTGGCCGGACATCCGCCAGCAGGCGCGCCGCTTCGTCGAGGTCGAGCGAACCTGGGCGACCAGCGTGGCGCGTTATCGCGAGGTCTACCGGCGGGCTCTGGCCCGCCATGGCCGCAGCCCATCCATCTGAGCGCGAGGTTCCATCGTGTGTGGCATTCACGGCATCTATCGTTTTGACGGGTTGAGCGTCGAGCCCGGGCTTCTCTCCGCCATGGGTGATCGCACCCGGCATCGTGGGCCCGACGACGAAGGCAGCCATCTCGATGGTCCCTGCGGCATCGCCATGCGTCGCCTGTCGATCATCGACCTTGCCGGTGGCCATCAGCCGCTGTCGAACGCCGACGGCAGCCTGTGGCTGGTATGCAACGGCGAGATCTACAACTACCGCGAACTGCGACGCGAGCTGCAGGAGAAGGGCTACCGCTTCAAGACTGGGTCCGACTGCGAAGTGCTCATCCACCTCTATGACGCCGAGGGTGACGCGTTCATCCAGCGGCTGAACGGGATGTTCGACTTCGCCCTCTGGGACGCGCGCCGGCACCGGCTGTTGATCGGGCGTGACCGACTGGGCGTGAAGCCCCTGTATGTCCTGCACGACTGGCAGCGCCTGGCCTTTGCCAGCGAAGCCAAGGCTCTGCTGGCGTTGCCCGGCATCAGCGCCGAACTCGATCGCGAGGTGCTGGCCGACTACCTGCACCTCGGTTACGTTGCCGCGCCCGGCTGCATCTTCAAGGGCATCCGCAAGCTGCCGCCGGCGACACTGCTGGCGGTCGAGGCGGGTCAGGTGCGCGAGTGGCGCTATTGGCGCCTGCCCGACCGCTGTACGCCGGGCGTATCCGAAAGTGAATGGTGCGACCGCGTGCGGCTGCAGCTCGACGAGTCGGTGCGCATGCAGATGGTCAGCGACGTGCCGATCGGCGCCTTCCTGTCAGGGGGAGTCGATTCGAGTGCCGTCGTCGGCCTGATGGCCCGCCATTCGGAGCAACCGATCCGGACCTACGCCATCGGCTTTGCCGGCGGCGAGGCCGAGGCACTGTACAACGAGCTTCCCTACGCGCGCCGGGTGGCCGAACTCTTTGCCACCGAGCACCGCGAGATCCTCGTCCGCCCCGATGTCGTCTCGCTGCTGCCGAAACTCCTGTGGCACATGGACGAACCATTGTCCGATACCGCCTTCATCACCACCTTCCTCGTTTCCGAGTTCGCGCGCGAGGATGTCAAGGTGATCCTGTCCGGCGTCGGCGGCGACGAACTGTTCGGCGGCTACCGGCGCTACCTCGGCGGGCACTATGCCAGGCGCTATCGCAAACTGCCGGCGTGGCTGCGCAGCCTGGCAGGTCTGGCTGCTGCACGCTTGCCCGCCGACCGGCACGCCGGTCTGCTCAACCGGCTGCGCCTGGCGAAGGGCTTCATCGCCTCGGCCGGGATGAGTGCCGACGAACGCTATCGCAGCTACCTGCAGGTTCTCGACCGGCAGGCCGTGGCGACGCTGTTGATCCAGCCACCCGGCCACGCCTCGGATCCGCTGACGCGCGCCTTCGCCGCGGCGGGCAATGACGATGAGCTGAACCGCATGTTTGCCGTCGATGCGGAGACGCAGTTGCCGGACGATCTGCTGCTGCTGACCGACAAGATGAGCATGGCGGTTTCGCTCGAGTGCCGGGTGCCGTTGCTGGATCACCAACTCGTCGAACTGGCGGCAGCGATCCCGGCTTCGGTCAAAGTGCGCGATGGCCGGCTGAAGAGCCTGCTGAAGCTGGCTCTGACCGACCTGCTGCCCGACGACATCCTGAATCGCCAGAAGCGCGGGTTCGGTACGCCGATGGGTGCCTGGCTGAAGCGCGAACTGGCGCCGCTCCTGCGCCGTCTGCTGGCCCCGGCGGTGGTCGACGCGCGCGGCCTTTTTCATTCCGCGCTGGTGGCACGGCTGATCGCCGACCATGACGCCAACCGGATCGACGGCACCGATATCCTGTTGGCGCTGCTCAACCTCGAGGTGTGGAGCCGCATCTACCTCGACCGGCGTGACCCGGCCGATGTTGCGGAAGAACTCAGGAGCTACGTGGCATGAACATTCTCTACATCTGCCACCGCTTCCCCTTTCCGCCGAAGCGCGGCGGCAAGATTCGTCCCTTCAACATGATCCGCCATCTCTCCGCCTGCGGCCACCGGGTCACCGTCTGCTCGCTCGCCCGTTCGGCGGCGGAGGCCGAGGAAGGGCAGGGGATTGCCGCCCATTGCGAACGCTTTGCCATGGGGATCGTTTCCGAACCCGTGCAGACGCTGCGGATGGTCGCGCGTCTGCCGCTGACGACGCCCTCGTCGATGGGCTATTTCCATTCGCCCGCGCTGCAGCGGCAGGTTGATCACCTGCTGCAGGCGGAAAAGTGGGACCTGATCTTCGTGCACTGCTCGTCGGTCGCACAGTACGTCGAACGTGTGCGGACGGTGCCGAAGATACTCGACTTTGGCGACATGGACTCGCAGAAGTGGCTTGAGTATGCCAACTACAAGCCCTTTCCACTGTCGCTCGGCTATCGTCTCGAAGGCACCAAGGTGCTTGCCGCCGAGAAGCGCCTGGCGAGGCTGTTCGATCTATGTACGGCGACGACGCGCGCCGAATGGCAGACGCTCGAGGACTACCGCACGGGTGTGGCGACGGACTGGTTTCCCAACGGAGTCGATGCCGACTTCTTCTCGCCGACAGCGGACGCCTGCGATCCCGACACTCTGAGTTTCATCGGCCGCATGGACTACTATCCGAACCAGGAGTGCATGGCGCGCTTCTGCGCGCAGATCTGGCCGCTGCTGCGGGCACGTCGTCCGCAGCTCAAGTTGTTGATCATCGGTGCCGACCCGTCGCCCGAAATGCGCCGCCTGGGCGAGTTGCCCGGTGTGACCGTCACCGGTTCGGTGCCCGACGTGCGTCCCTTCGTCCGGCAGTCGGCGCTGATGGTCGCGCCGCTGAACATCGCTCGCGGAACGCAGAACAAGATTCTCGAGGCGATGGCGATGGGTGTACCGGTGGTCACCAGCCGGGTTGCCGCAGGCGGCGTCGACGCCGAGCCCGTGAAGCATTTCCTTGTTGCCGACACGCCTCAGGAATATTCTGACGCCATTCTGGGGGTGCTGCAAAACCCGGTGGAAAGGCAGAGATTGGCCGTCGCCGGTCGGCAGCGGATGCTCAGCAACCACGCCTGGTCGCATTCGATGGCACGGCTCGACGGGATCATCGAGCGCTGCCTCAGGGATTTTTCGCACAGAAAAGGAAAAAGCGCATGAAAATCAGCATCTTCGGTCTCGGTTACGTGGGCGCGGTATCGCTTGCGTGTCTCTCGCGCGACGGCCACGAGGTGATCGGAGTCGACATCGATGCCAGCAAGCTTGATCTGATCGTTGCCGGCAAGACGCCGGTGGTCGAGGAGGGCATGGTCGATCTGATGGCGCTCGCCGCGAGCAGTGGCCGCGTCTCGGTGACCACCGATGCGCAACGCGCGGTGCAGGACAGCGAACTCTCGCTGGTCTGCGTCGGCACGCCTTCGGCGGCCAATGGCAGCCAGGACCAGGGCGCGATCCTGCGGTTGGCGGAGGAGATGGGCCTTGCCATCGCCGGCAAGAGCACGCCGCACATCGTCGTCTTCCGGTCGACGCTCGTCCCCGGCACCGTCGAAGACATCCTGCGCCCGATCATCGAAGCGAAATCGGGCAAGAAGGACGGCGAGGGCTTCTTCCTCTGTTTCCAGCCGGAGTTCCTGCGTGAGGGATCGTCGATCCGCGACTATGACAAGCCGCCGTTCACCGTCGTCGGGGCCAACCACGCTTATCCGATCGATCGCCTGCGCGAGCTGTTCGGCAAGCTGCCCTGTCGCTTCATCCCAACCTCGGTGCGCTCGGCGGAGATGATGAAGTACTGCTGCAACAATTTCCATGCCCTCAAGATCACCTTCGCCAACGAGACCGCCCGTCTGTGCGATGCGCTCGGCGTCGACCCCTTCGAGGTCATGAACCTGGTCTGCCAGGATACCCAGCTCAACATCTCGACCGCCTATCTGCGGCCCGGCTTTGCCTTTGGCGGCTCCTGCCTGCCGAAGGACCTGCGGGCGACCACCTATCTGGCGAAGATGCACGATGTCGAGGTGCCGATGCTGGCCGGGATCATGCAGTCGAACCGCGATCACCTCGCCCTGGCGTTGCGCAAGCTGCTTGCCCTCGGCCGGCGGAAGATCGGCTTCATCGGCCTGTCGTTCAAGACCGGCACCGACGACCTGCGCGAGAGCCCGCTGGTGACGCTCGCCGAACAACTCATCGGCAAAGGCATGCAACTGGCCATCTACGATCCCGAGGTCCATCTCGCACGGCTGCTCGGTGCCAACCGCAGCTTCATCGAACGCCACCTGCCGCACATCGGCGACATGATGCGTTCGGAAATAGAGGAGGTGATCGCCGAGTCGGAAGTCCTGGTGCTCGGCCTTGGCGGGCAGGAAGTCGCCGACAGCCTGGCGCGTTGCTGTCGCCCCGAGCAGATCGTTCTCGATCTGGTTGGACTGCGCGACCGGCAGGCGATCGGCGCCGTCGTCGAGGGACTCTGCTGGTAGCGGCGCGGCAGGGGTTCGGGACAGGCGGCAGGAACTGAGGATGGCGAGTGCAGGCACGGTGTTGTCCGGCGGTGGCGCGCAATGGCCAGCGGTCTGCGTCGTCGGCCCGCTGCCGCCGCCATCGGGCGGCATGGCCAACCAGTGCGAACAGCTCGTGCGCCTGCTGCGCGCTGACGGAGTGAGCGTGGAACTGGTGTGCACCAACCCGCCCTATCGACCGCGCTGGATCGGCAGCCTGCCGGTGCTGCGCGCCGGATTTCGTCTGCTTCCCTATCTGCTGCACCTGTGGCGGGCGATTGGCAGGGCAGCGGTGGTGCACGTCCTGGCCAACTCCGGCTGGGCCTGGCATCTCTTCGCCGCGCCCGCGATCGTCATCGCTCGCTGGCGCGATACCCCGGTGATCATCAACTACCGGGGTGGCAATGCAGACAGCTTTCTTGCCCGTGCTCCGCGGCACGTCCGCCGCCTCCTGGCCGCGGGCTCGCTGCGCGTCACGCCGTCGGTCTTCCTGCAACGGGTCTTCGCCAAGTACGGCCTGAGCGCCGAGGTGGTCCCCAACATCATCGACCTGTCGCGTTTCGCACCGGTGCCGCAACGATCCTTCGGCGACGCGCCCCATCTGGTGGTGACACGCAATCTGGAGGAGATCTACGACATTCCGACGGCGCTGCGGGCCTTTGTCCGCATCCGCACCGTCTTTCCGCAGGCGCGGTTGACGGTCGCCGGCAGTGGTCCGGAAGGCGAGCGTCTGCAGGCCCTGGCGGGCGAACTTGGCCTGCGGGACAGCGTCCGCTTCGCCGGCCGCATCGCCAACGTTGCCATGCCGGCGATCTACGCTGCTGCCGACTGCATGCTCAACCCGAGCACCGTCGACAACATGCCGAATTCAATCCTCGAGGCCTTTGCCAGTGGCGTTCCGGTTGTCAGTACCGATGCCGGCGGCATCCCGGACCTCGTCCGCGACGGGGTCTCCGGCTTGCTGGTGGCGGTCGGTGACGAGCAGGCCATGGCGCGTGCGGCGCTGCGCGTGTTGCAGAATGGCGAACTGGCGACTGCCTTGCGGCAGGCCGGACTCGAGCAGGCGGCATCCTATGCCTGGCCGCAGGTCCGTGCCCGATGGCTGGCCGCCTACAGCCGGGTTGCCGGCGGGAGGAGTGCGTCATGAATCCATACACCGCGCTCTGTTCGGGCCTGTTCTTTCCCCTGCATGAGCGCCTCAAGGGGCACGATTCGGTCGCCTTGCGCAAACGGCTCGAGGCAAGCCAGTGGTGGTCGGCCGAGCAGCTCGGCGAGCAGCAGGCCCGGCGCCTGCGCGAGTTCCTGCAACGGATCGGCCGTGACGTGCCCTATTACCGCGACCTCTTCCGGGCGGTCGGCTTCGACGCCGCTGGCGTGCGTTCAACCGACGCCCTGCGCGCCCTGCCGCTGCTCGGCAAGCCCGAGATCCGGGCGAATCTGGAGCGGCTGCAGGCGGCCGGACACGGTCCGCTGACGCGTTACAACACCGGTGGCTCGTCGGGTGAACCACTGATCTTCTTCATGGGCAAGGAGCGCAAGAGCCACGACGTCGCGGCGAAATGGCGGGCCACACGCTGGTGGGGCGTCGACATCGGCGACCGCGAACTGGTGGTCTGGGGCAGCCCGATCGAACTCGGCGCGCAGGATCGGCTTCGCCGCCTGCGCGACGGACTGCTGCGCAGCACGCTCCTGCCGGCCTTCGAGATGTCGCCGGCCAACCTCGACCGTTTCGTGGCAACGATCGTCGACTGCCGCCCGGCGATGTTGTTTGGCTATCCGTCGAGCCTCTCGTTGATCGCGCGCCACGCGCAGCGGCAGCAACGGGACATGCGGGGCCTCGGAATCCGGGTTGCGTTCGTCACCTCCGAGAAGCTGTACGACGAGCAGCGAACGCTGATCAGCGAGGTCTTTGGCTGTCCGGTGGCCAATGGCTACGGTGCCCGCGATGCCGGGTTCATCGCCCACGAGTGCCCGCACGGCAGCCTGCACATCAGTGCCGAGGACATCGTCGTCGAGACGCTGCGCCCGGACGGACAGCCTGCCGCACCCGGTGAAGCCGGTGAGATCGTCGTCACGCACATGGCGACCGGGGATTTCCCCTTTGTCCGCTACCGTACCGGCGACGTTGGCATTCTCGGCAGCAGGCCCTGCGCCTGCGGCCGCGGTCTGCCGGTACTGGAGGAAGTTCAGGGACGGACGACCGACTTCGTCGTCGCCCGCGACGGTACCGTAATGCATGGCTTGGCGCTGATCTACACGGTCAGGGACTTGCCGGGGGTCGAGCGTTTCCGGATCGAGCAGATGTCGCTCGACCTGACGGTCGTCCGCATCGTTGCCGGACCGGCCTTCGACGCTGCGGCCGAGGAGCGGATCGTGCGCGATTTCAAGGCGCGCCTCGGCGATGCCGTCGCCATCCGCGTCGAGCGTGTGCCGGTCATCGCCGCCGAGTCTTCGGGCAAGTTCCGCTACGTGGTCAGCCAGGTCAAGGCTCCCGGCAGCGACAGGGGCGCTGCGCATGCGTGACCTGCTGCTGGTCGGGATCTTTCTCGCCGTCCTGCCCTTTGCCTTGCGCCATACGTGGATTGGTGTCCTGTTATGGACCTGGCTGAGCATCATGAATCCGCACCGCCTGACCTTTGGCTTTGCCCAGGATGCTCCCTTCGCAGCGGCGGCTGCCGGAGTCATCTTCCTGTCGCTGTTCATTACCCGCGACAAGCTGCGGATGCCGTGGTCGCCGCCAGTCATCGTGCTGTTTCTTTTTGTCTTCTGGATGTGCATCACCACCGCTTTCGCGCTGAGTACGGAGGACTCCTGGCACCAGCTCAACAAGGTGCTCAAGATACAGGTGGTGACGGCCATTGCACTGATGGCCCTGCACGAGCGCCGGCACATCGAACTGTTCATCTGGGTGAACGCGCTTTCGATCGGCTTCTATGGCTTCAAGGGCGGGCTATACACGCTTACCACCGGTGGCGGCGGCAGGGTCTGGGGTCCGGCGGGGACCTTCATCACCGACAACAACCATCTCGCTGTGGCAGTCATCATGGTGATTCCATTGCTCAACTACCTGCGTACCGTCGTCACCCACAAGCACCTGCGCCTCGGTCTGCTGCTGCTGATGGTGTTCTGTGCTTTTTCCGCCTTGGGGTCACAGTCGCGCGGAGCACTCCTGGCGATCGCTGCCATGACCATGGTCCTGTGGGCGCGGTCGCCGAACAAGGTGGTGACGGGCGTGATTCTCGCAGTGATCGGCGTCGCCCTGATCGCGTTCATGCCTTCAGCCTGGGAGGATCGCATGAGCACGATTTCCACCTACGAAAGCGATGGTTCCGCCATGGGCCGGATCCAGACCTGGCAGTTCTGCGCCAACCTGGCTGCGGACCGGCTGACCGGTGGTGGTTTCTCGATCTACAACGTTCAGAACCTGGCGATATGGGGGGCCCCCGGCGCGCGCAGTGTGCACGTTGCACACAGTATCTATTTCTCGGTGCTGGGAGAGCACGGCTATGTTGGCTTGCTGCTCTTCCTGCTGCTCTGGTGGCTGGCGATGCGCCAGGCCGCACGCCTGCGCAAGACCAGCAAGGGCAAACCAGAGCTGGCCTGGGTGTTTCATCTGGCAGGAATGTGCCAGGTCTCTCTCGTCGGCTACTTCGTTGGTGGCGCGTTCCTGCAACTCGCCTACTTCGATCTCCCGTACAACATTCTCGTCATCCTGGTCGTCACGCAGCGCTGGCTGGATGCGGGTGGCTGGAAAGGGGACGCAGCGGGGACCGTGGCCTCTGCCGAGAGCGCCCAACAGCGACCGTCGTCATCATCGGCGACGCAGCAGGTGGCACCATCATGATCAGGACCCTGGCCAATCTGCTGTCGCCAGCGGGAAAGAATGGACGTCTCTCCATTCTCATCTTCCACCGGGTCGTTGCCCAGCGGGATCCGGTTTTCGACTGGCATCCGGACGCAATCGCGTTCGAGCGGAGGATGCAGTGGCTACGCACCTGGTTTCACGTTCTACCGTTGGACGAAGCCGTTCTTCGGCTGCGCGAGCAGTCCCTGCCGGCGCGGGCGGCGGCGGTCAGCTTCGATGACGGCTATGCCGACAACTATCATGTCGCGCTGCCGATTCTGCAGCGATTGGGCGTTCCAGCGACCTTCTTCGTCGCCACTGGCTACATCAACGGCGGCCGCATGTGGAACGACACGATCACCGAGGCCGTCAGGCACTGCGGCAAGGCCACTCTTGACCTTTCCGGTGCAGGGCTTGGCACACACGACATCAGTTCGGCGGAGGCCATGCGTCGGACGACCGCTGTCCTGCTCGACGGCCTCAAGTACAAGGCTGCACGCGAGCGCAGCCAGGCGGCCGACTACGTGGCGCAAGTGGCTGGCTGCCGGCTGCCTGCGGACCTGATGATGACCTCGGAGCAAGTGCGGGCGATGCGCCGGGCGGGGATGCTGATCGGTGCCCACACCGTGACGCATCCGATCCTGGCACGCCTCGACCCGGATGAGGCGCGCCGCGAAGTCGTCAATAGCAGGGATCATCTGGAGGATCTCCTGCAGGACCGCGTCGGGCTGTTCGCCTACCCCAATGGCCGCCCGTCGGTGGACTACCGCGCAGAGGATGCCGAGAGCGTAAGGGGTCTTGGCTTCGACGCGGCCGTGACGACTGCATGGGGCGTCGCCGATGCGGGTAGCGACCGCATGCAGTTGCCTCGATTCACCCCCTGGGATGGTACGCGCTTGCGCTTCGGGGTACGACTGCTGAGAAACCTGCTCGACGATTCCCGGCGGGCAGGCACGCAGATTGCCAGCTGAGTGTGGTGCCGGACAAGCGATGACGTGCAGCCAGGATCACCGCAGGCGGGCAAGGCAGGAAGAGGCCTGCCGGGAGCGGGCGCAGCCTGTCGCAGCGCGCGACGCCGCCGGCAGACCGTGGCCGCCCGGCGTCAAGCCGCCATGCATCGACACCTGCCGCGTGCCTTGCTCCTTCAACCACAACATTCTTGAGAGCCGCGAACCCATATGTCACTGAAGAAGATTGCCTCTGATTTCAAAGCACGCTACATCGATGAACGCCGTCTGCCCGCAGCAGCCCGGCAACAGCTGCGTTCCGACCGTGCCGGGCTGCCGGACCATGACGCTGGTCCCCTGGCGGTCGCTGAGGCGGGCATCGAGTGGTTGAAGCGGTCGCAGGACATGTCAGTCCATCGGGACGGCGGCTCGGCGCGCGATTTCAGTCTGATTCGAGGCTGGGCCAGTTCCTATCCGGAAACGTCGGGCTACATCGTGCCCACCCTGATCGACTTTGCGGCAAGGACCAATGACCAGTCTCTCGCCGATCGGGCGCAGAGGATGCTCGACTGGCTGGTCTCCATCCAGTTCCCCGAAGGTGGCTTCCAGGGTGGCAAGGTGGACGCGCCCGTGCGCGTCCCCGTGACCTTCAACACCGGCCAGATTCTGCTGGGGTTGGCTGCCGGAGTGCACTCCTTTGGCGAGGCCTATCGGCGCCCGATGGTGCTGGCCGCGACCTGGTTGCGTGATTCGCTGGATGCGGACGGATGTTGGCGCAAACACGCGACGCCGTTCGCCAGCCCGGGAGAAAAAGCCTACGAAACGCATGTTTCCTGGGGCCTTTTCGAAGCGGCACGGATCGAGCCCGGCCTCGGGTTTGGCGAGGCCGGGCTGAAGCAGGTGCGCTGGGCGATGAGCAAGCAGACGGCCAATGGTTGGTTTGCGAGCAACAGCCTCTCGTCGCCCGCTGAACCGCATACACACACGATCGGCTATGTCTTGCGCGGCGTCATCGAGGCCTATCGATTTGCCGGGGAAGCGGACCTGCTGGCGGCTGCCCAGCGTACAGCCGACGCGCTCCTCCAAGTCATTGAGCAGGACGGGCGCCTGCCGGGCAAGCTTGACCGCAACTGGCAGCCCACCGTCGATTGGGTGTGCCTGACCGGCAACGTCCAGATTGCCGCCTGCTGGCTTCTGTTGTTTGGCATCACCGGCAAGGCGGCCTACCTGGATGCCGCGCGGCGTGCCAACCGCTACGTGCGGCGATCGGTTTTCCTCACCGGCAACCCGGACGTGGTGGGCGGCGTCCGCGGTTCCTTTCCCGTCGACGGCGAGTACGGGCGCTTCGAGTATCTCAACTGGGCGGCCAAGTTCTGTATCGATTCGCAGTTGCTCGAAACGTCGGTGGACAGCCAGCTTCCGGGTACACGCAATGGCGGCTGAGTGCCCGCAAGCAGCCTGCAAACTGGCGATATCGCTGGCGGCGGTTGCTGCACCGGTGGAACTGCCAGACGGCAGCAGGACCGTGGTTGTCCGGGAGGCGCCAGCGCCAGGTCGCTCGACGGCCTGCCCGAGCGGCGGTGCCGTGGCTCGCGGTCACGCCCGATGAGCCTGCGCAGCCAGGTGCTCGCCGCGTTGCGGTGGACGGTTCTCGGGCGTTTTGCGAGCCAGATTGCCTCCTGGGCGATCACCATCCTGGTGATGCGTTTCCTGATGCCGGACGACTACGGCCTGATGGCCATGGCGACGATCTTTTCCAGTCTGCTGGCGCTGGTCGCCGAGCTTGGCCTGAGTTCCAGTCTGATCCAGGCGCGCGACGTGTCCGAGCGCCAGATGCGCCAGATCTTTGCCGTCACCCTGCTCGCCAACGTCGGCGTGTTCGCCGTTCTGGCGCTGGTCATCGCGCCGCTGGCAGCCATCTTCTTCAGCGAGCCCCGCCTGCAGACGATCATTCAGGTCGTGGCGTTGCAGTTCATTCCGGCCAGTTTTGCGGTGATCCCGGGGGCGCTGTTGCATCGGGACATGGCCTATCGTGGACGCAGCCTGGTCGACTTCGTGTCCAGCCTGGCCGGCTCTCTGCTCACTCTGGGGCTGGCCTACACCTCACACGGCGTTTGGGCTCTGGCCTGGGGTGGCGTGCTCATGGCGACCCTGCGCGCTGCCGGCTACAACCTGCTCCGACCGTACACGGGTCTGCCGCTGTTCGACTTCAGCGGCAGCGGCAGGATCATTCGCTTCGGACGTGACATCGCTGCCAACCAGGTCGTCTACCATTTCTACTCGCAAGCCGACTCGCTGATCGTCGGCAAGCTGCTTGGACGACATGACCTCGGCCTTTACTCGGTGTCAATGGACCTCGCGTCGCTGCCGACCTCACGCCTCGCATCGATTCTGAATCAGGTGGCCTTTCCCGCGATGTCCAAGGTGCAGCGTGAGGGTGGCAGCGTCAATCCCTATGTCCTGAAGAGTCTTCGTGCCATCAGCCTGATCAGCTTTCCCGTGATGTGGGGCATGTCGAGCGTTGCCCCGGAGATCGTTGCCGGACTCCTGGGTCGCAACTGGGACGGTGCCACCTTGCCGCTGATGTTGCTGTGCCTGATCATGCCTTTGCGGGTTCTCGGGCCGATTGTCCACGCCGCGCTGCAGTCGGTGGGGCGCGCCGACGTCAGTTTCAGGAACACCTGCACCACTGCCGTGGTGATGTGTCTGGCGTTCATCATCGGTTGCCAGTTTGGCCTCGTCGGCCTGGCCCTCGCGTGGGTGCTCGCCTTTCCATGCGCGTTTGTTGCGAACCTGGTGCGTGCCTGTCCCCATCTCGATCTCCATCTCGGAGAAGTCATCGGCGCGCTTGGCAGGTCTGCGCTGACCAGTGTCGTCATGTACGGCTGTGTTGCTCTGGCTCGCGAAATCCTGCCGCTGCCGCCGCTGCCGCTACTGCTCGTACTCGTGGTGGTCGGTGCCGTCGCCTATCTGGCTGCGAGTGCGCTGTTCAACCGCAGGGGCATCGACGAAGCGCTGGCGCTCCTGCGACCAGAGCGGCAGCCCACAGTCACCGAAACGGAGGCTCGGTCATGAGGGACGACAAGACGACAGCGGTGATCGTTGGCGGCGGATTGAATGCCCTGGGTATCGTGCGCAGCCTGGCCGCACGGGGAATCCCGATGATCCTGGTAGCCGCGGGTAGCGGTCCCGCCTGCCACAGTCGGCATCCACGGCACCATGTCGTCAGCGCGACGGAAGGCGAAGCCCTGATCGCCGCCCTCAAGTCGATCGCCGCAACCCTGCCGGCAAGACCGGTCCTTTTCCTGACCGAAGAGAAATCGGTCACATCGGTCTCCGAACGTCGGCAGGAGGTTGTCGCCGATTACCTGATCACCCTGCCCGACGAGGCGAAATTGGCGAGTCTGATGCACAAGGAAGGGTTCCAGCAACTGGCGATCGGTTGTGGGAGTCCTGTTCCGGCAGCGGTCCGTCTCCAGCGGGAGAGTGATCTGGAACGGCTCTGCGCGTTGCGTTTCCCCTGTGTTCTGAAGCCGGCGTTCAAGCACTACGGCTACGGCGACCGGTTCAAGAAGGCGTACGTGGTGGCATCGGTCGCCGAAGCCGCGGAGCGCTATCGCGAGATCGCACCGGTGCTCGCCGATCTGATTGTCCAGGAGTGGATTGAAGGGGACGATTCCGAGATCTATTTCTGTCTGCAGTATGTGGCCGCCGATCAGCGTACGGTGGCCTCCTTCGTCGGCCGCAAGCTGCGGTCATGGCCACCACGGATCGGCGGCACTGCGAGTTGCATCTCGGCTCCGGAGTGCCATGACGAACTGAGCGACATGACCTCGATCTTCTTCCGCCAGGTCGGCTTCGTGGGTATGGGCAGCATGGAGTACAAGCGCGACTCCCGTGACGGCCGCTTCTACATGGTGGAGCCGACCGTCGGCCGCACAGATTTCCAGCAAGAGGTCGCCACGGTCAATGGCGTGAACATCCCGTTCGCAGCGTACTGCGTGGAAACCGGGGCTGCGCTGCCGTCGTGGCAGTATCTGCAACCACCGAAGATCTGGCGCGACCCCGTCGTTGACCGTTGGTCGGCCGAAGAACAGGGCAGCGCCAGCGCTCTGCCTGCGGCCGACATCGTCGATGCCTATTGGCGGGCCAATGATCCGATGCCGTGGTGCGCACTGATCTGGGAGCGAGTGCGCGGGCGCTGCCAAGTGCTGTTGTCGGGGCGGAGGTAGCGAATGTCCTACCAACGTCTGCCCTATGCCGAGTGGGGGTGGGCCGAGTTGCGCGCAGTGCTGGCAGCAGTTCTCGGCGGCCGGATACGCCGCGGTCCGGGTGTCAGGCAACTCGCTGACGGGCTTTCCAAGCTGCTGAACGTGCCGCATGTCCTGGCGGTCAATTCCGGCCGCACGGCATTGCGCGTCGGCCTGGAGGCACTGATGCAGTTGCGACCGGGGCGCAACGAGGTGATCGTTCCCGCCTTCATCTGCCCGGCCGTCATCGAGGTCGTCAGCTCTCTCGGGTTGCTGCCGGTTGCCGCGGATGTCGGCCCCGACCTGAACCTTGATCCCGGCGCGTGTGGGCAGCGGATTGGCAGCAGGACGCTGGCGATCATCGTTGCCCACATGTACGGTTGCCCGGCACAGATCGAAGCCTTCGAGACCATGGCCAGCACGGCTGGAGTATTCCTCGTCGATGACGCGGCGCAAGTTGTCGGGGAGTTCGCCGGCGGCCGCATGCTGGGGACTTTTGGCGACTTCGGCGTGCTCAGTTTCGCCCAGTCAAAGTGCGTCGTGACCGGTGAGAGCGGTGGCGGCGGCGCTCTGATCTGCCATCAGAATGACATTCTGCCCATCGTGCGGGCGCGGGTCCAGGCGCTGGCGCCGGCAGGCGGCCGATTGCGGGCGCTGGCCGCTTTCGTCTGGAACTATCTGCTGGAATCGCACACCGCATCGCTGAGCTATCGTTGGCAGCGCCTGCGGCAGCACTTTCCTGGCGGCAGACCGCCGGCACTCGCACCTGGACGCATCTCGAACCTTGATGCGCAACTGGCGCTGGCGCAACTGAATTCACTCTCGCGGCGGCGCGAGCAGCGCCTGCGGATTCTCGGCCATTATGCCGATGCGTTGGCGTCTGCCGGCGGTTCATGGCATATGCCGCAGTTCTCGCCCGGGCGGTACTTGGCACGGGTGATGGTCTCCATGCCGCCGGGTGTGGACCTCGAGTCGTGCCGGCGGCAACTGCGGCAGGAGTCGGTCTGCACGCGGCAAGGCTACCCCACGCATCCGGGTGGACCGCACTCAGCCAAGCGAGCGCCGGAGCTGGCTGCGAGCCTGATCGAACTGCCTGCCTATGCCGGGATGACTGCCGGGGATGTCGCAGAGGTCTGCCAACGGCTGCATCGCGTGGCTGCAGCGTATCGAAAACGTGTTCCCAACCGTCAGGACGGAGATGATCATGAGCAATGTTATCAATAGCAGTGAACGGGGCCCGGTGACCCCGGCGCGCGCCGTCTGGCCCGTGATGGTCCTCGCGCACAACGAGGAGCGGCATATTGGCGCGTGCCTCGACAGCATCTTTGCTGCCGACCCGGACGGCCCTTTCGAGGTCTTCGTCATGGCCAACGGGTGTACCGACAGTACGGAGGAAGTCGTCCGCGAGTACGGCAGGAAGAATCCGCATGTTCATCTCGTCTCGATCACGCTTGGCGACAAGTGCAACGCCTGGAACGTGTTTGTCCACGAAACCGTTCCACAGCAGTGCGCCGGCCAAGACGTCTATTTCTTCATGGATGGTGACGCGCGGGCCGTTCCGGGGTCGTTTTCGGCCATGGAACGGGCATTGCTGGCCGAACCGCAGGCGCAGGCCGTCGGCGTGCCGCCGGCATCCGGGCGGAGCATGCGCCATGACCGCGAGGAACTGCTTCGTGAGCGTGGACTGGTAGCCAACCTCTATGCCTTGCGCGGCTCCTTCGTGATACGCTGCCAGGAGATCGGCGTCAGAATCCCCCTCAGGCTCGAAGGCGACGATGGCCTCGTGGGCGCCCTGGTGAAATGGGACTTGAATCCTTCACAGCCAATGAACGACCTGCTGATCGCGCCCTGTGCGGACGCCGGGTTCATCTTCGAGTCCTTTACCATCTCAAGATTCGCGGATGTCCGCGCGTACTGGCGACGCATGGTGCGGTACGGCCGCCGGGGCTACGAGTTCAAGCTTCTCGGACCCCGTCTGCAGGCAGGAGGAATCGCTGCGATGCCGAAAGACATTCGCGAGATCTACGTTGATTCCGATCGCCTGTCACTGACCTGGAATGGTGTCTACACGCTGACGAACTGGTTTGCGTTGCGGGAAATGCGCGCAATTGGTCGCAGATAGGCAGCCGACGGTCAGGCGGAATGCCGGCGCCTGCAGTCACGGCAATGCCGCGTCGTGGCGTTGCTGCCGCCGGCACGCGTCCGCCGCCGGATTTCTTTCTCGGCCAGTGGGAGATGGGTGATGAGTGACAGTGAATCGACGGAAACCGGCGACTACAGGACGAGCCACATTGACCGCGGCGACAACTACGACCGCCATCTTGCCCGGGAGCCATTTGATGCCTACATGTGCGACATGGAGCGTGTTCACCTGCAACACATCGTGCCGCAGCTGTTTCCGGACGGAACAGCCCGGTATCTCGATTTCGCCTGCGGCACGGCGCGCATCACAGAGATCGTTGCACCGTTCGCACAGGAAGCAATCGGCGTCGACGTATCGCCGAGCATGCTGGCTGCGGCGCGTCAAAGGTGTCCCGGTGTGCGCTTCGTTGAAGCTGACCTGACCAGGGCCGCTGCCGACCTTGGCACCTTCGATCTGGCGACGGCGTTCAGGTTCTTCGGCAATGCAGAACCGGCGCTGCGTCAGCAGGTGCTGCAGGTGCTCGCGGGGTTGGTCAGGCCCGGAGGCTATCTGATCCTCAACAATCACCGCAACCCGCGCGCCCTCTACGCGCTCTTTCACCGCTTGACGGGCGGACGGCCCGAGATGGACCTGACGCACGCGGGACTGCAGCGACTTCTGGCGCAGCACGGCTTTCAAGTCGTCAATAGCGTGCCGATCGGCGCCTGGCTGTACCGTTCAAGGATGCTGGGACAAGTGCGGACCATCGATGGTGGATCGTTGCGCCGCGAGGCGATCTTTGGTCACCGGCTGCTGGCGCCGGTTGCTCCCGATACGATTCTGGTTGCGCGTCGTCGTGCCTGAGATCGAGCCGGGTGCTTGCGGCGAGCCGACAGGCGATAGCGGCCTGCGGCCCTACGAGTTGGCCAGCGCGCGCCTGCGGGCGATCTACCAGTTGCCGGCGGTGCTCGAGCATGCCGCCGTGGTCGAGTTTCATCTCGGGGATCATGGGCGGGTGGTCGATGGCGAGTGGCCAGTGGATCTGGCGGTGAGCTGCCGTCTGGTCGCGGACGGCTGCCCGTCGTCGATCGCGATGCCAGTGAGCAAGCGGCTGCACAGCTGTCAGGCGTCCTACAACCAGCCGCTCCCCTTTCACGCGGCAAGTTTCGATCTGGCGATCCTGCACCACACCCTCGATGATCTGGCGGCGGCGTTTCCGCAGCGACGTCCTCGCGAGGTCGCCGACGAGTGGCTGATACGCATTGCATCCATTCTCCGGCCGGGGGGGGTAGTCGCCGGTTGCGGACTCAACGCCAGTAGCCCGCGTTGCTGGCGTTGGCGCAAGGGAGGGGCGACGTCAGCCACGTCCGATGTCGCGGCCCTGGGCGTGCGTTCGTGCCAGGGCGCCTTGCTCGGTGCCGGATACCGCGATATCCAGGTGTGCAACCTGTGGCCTGACCCGCAGGCCCCGAGTACCATTGCCGCGGTCGAAGGGGAAGCCTCGCGCCGGGCGTTCCGCTACGCGCTGGAGTCCTCGCGTGCCTCGTTGAGCCGCTCCGGCTATCTGGTTCGTCGGGCGGTCGTCGAGTTGGGCCTCAACCGTCTCCTCGAGCGGCACCTTTTCTATTGGGGGCGCCGGCCGTGTTGAACCTTGTCCGGCAGGCCCTGGTATCGAGTGGGCTGGTGGAAGCGCAAGCCAGACTGGTCTTCAACGTGATGGTTTCGCGCGGCGAGGCGATTGCGCTGGACGTCTGGGATTCCGGCAAGGACGCGTGGTATCACGTCCAGGCATGCTTCTACTACGATCTCAGTGAACGCTTCGCCAGCTATTGCCTGGCGCACGATCGCTTCGCTGAGCGCACTCCAAAGCCGCTCGCCCACCTGCGCCTTGACGGTTGGAGCCTGCTGATTGCGACAGCCTGCGAGCACCGGGTGCTGAATGCCGGTGATCTGACGGCTGCCCGTGGGTCGGCACGGCTGCTCGCGCAGTTGATCGGCTTCTTCGCCGCCGCCAGAGCCAACTCGCTCGACGCTCCGGACGCGTGCCGTCACGATCGTTTCATGGCCGAGGCCAGTGCTTTCCTGGCGGCGTCTCCCGCTGCGGGCGGCGCGCTCCGGCGATTTCTGGAGCAGGCCGACCGGACACTGTGGTCAGACATTCCCCACGTTCCACAACATGGCGACTTCGTGCTCAACAATCTCGGTTCGGCGCGCGGCGACCTGCTGGTCTTCGACTGGGAGGACTATGGCGCGACGGCGCTTGCCGGCTTCGACATCTTCATGATCAGTCTCTCGGTCGCCGGCATGAGCGCGACATCGGCATGCCTGATCCGCGATACCGAGGATCCGTCAGCCTGCCCGTGGTTCTTCGCGCCGCGCGCCTGCGCGGCGTCGGCACTGCCCTACGCGAGATTCCGCCGCGCAGTGCCGCTCTACCTCCTCGTTTTCAGGTACCTGAAGCGCAATTACGGACGGGAGGTTGGTCAGCGGATCGACGCCATCCTGGAGCAGGTGTTGTGTTGACCCGCGATGACGAGGGCTGAGAAAGCGCTGTCGCCCAGTCGGCAGCTCGTTCGTGGGTCGGCGTGGATGGTCGCGGCCAGATGGGCAACGCGCCTGATCGGTCTGGTCAGCACCGTCATCCTGGCACGGCTGCTGGCCCCTGAGGACTTTGGCATCGTCGCGATAGCCCTGATTGCAGTCGGTCTGCTGGAGACTGTCGGCTATGCCGGTGTCGATCTCGCCCTGATGCGTCCCGGAGCGAACAGCCGCGAGCACTTCGATACGGCCTGGACGATCCAGATCATCCAGGGGTTGCTGATCGCCGTGCTGCTGGTCGTGGTCGCTCCGTGGGTCGGGCAGTTGTTCTCCGAACCGCGCACGGTCGGCGTCGTGCAGGTGATCGCGCTGCGTCCGCTGATCAGCGGTTTCGAGAACATTGGCGTCGTCGCCTTCCGCAAGGAGCTCGATTTTGCCAAGGATTTCCGTTTCACCGTCTACACGAAGCTGGCGAACTTCGCGATCGTCGTCGGCTCGGCGTTCTATCTGGAGAACTATTGGGCGCTGACCATCGGCATGACCAGCGGCAGCGTCATCGCAGTCATCCTGAGCTACCTGATGCACCCCTACCGTCCGCGCCTCAGCCTGGTCCATGTGCGTGAAATGTGGGGATTCTCGCAGTGGCTGATCATTTCCCGAGTTGGTAGCTTTCTCAATCGCAAGACCGATGAGGTGGTCGTCGGCCGCTTGCTCGGCACGAGTGTCATGGGGGGCTACCACGTCGCCAACGAACTGGCGACGATGCCCAGTTCCGAACTGGTCATGCCCCTGCGTCGCGCGTTGTTTCCGACGCTGTCCAAGGTGGCGGGAGCGCGCGACGAATTCGAGAAGTTGTTCTGTCTGAGCCTTGCGGCGATAGCCGCACTGTGCTTCTCGGTTGGCTTCGGCCTGATGGCGGTTGCGCCGGAGTTCGTGCCGCTGGTTCTCGGTGACAAGTGGCTCGGGGCGGTCGATGCCATGCGTTGGCTGGCGCTTTACGGGGCCTTCTCGTCCCTGATCCTGACGCTCGAGATGCCCTTGTGGGTGATGGGGCGTACCCGCCTGTCAGCGGCGCAAACCTGGCTGGAACTCGCCCTGTTGGTGCCGATCGCCTTTCTGGCGGCGCATCTCAAGGGCATGGAGGGTGTGGCGATGGCGCGTGTGGCGGTATCGATTGCGGTGCTGCCAGTGATGCTGCACTTCGTCTCCTCGTCCTGCATGATCAGGATCGGCAGGCTCTATGGCGCGCTCTGGCGCCCCTGCCTGGCGGGATTGGCAATGTACGGCATCCTCGCCGTCCTCGCGCCGCTGGTGGACGCACCCGTTGCGCTGCTTCTCTTGCTGAAAGTGCTTGCCGGGGTGGTGATCTTTTCCAGCGTGCTGGTCGTTCTCTGGCTCGTTTCCGGCCGCCAGGCGGGCATCGAGGAACAGGCCCTGCGGACGATCGTCAGCCTCGTCGGTCGCCGGTTTCGCGGTTGACCATCTATTACACGGGGTTGCTCAAGAAGCAACAAGCCGGTGCAACACGCTATGCTCCCGAACGCCGCATGAAGCAGTTCAGCTCGAGCAAGCCGCCGGTCTCGATCCGGTTCACCACGGACAGGTTGTAGAGGTCAAAGCCGGCGCTCTGGTAGGTTTCAAGAGACTGGATGTAGTGGGGCATGCCCTCGTAGAGGGGTCTGACGGACAGTTCGCTCTGCAGGCCCAGAACCCGGTCAAGGGCTCCCGTGGCTCCGCTGAAGACCTCCAGGTCGTAGCCCTGAGTATCCATCTTGAGGAAGATCCTAGACGATTGGACGTCGCTTAGCTCGGATTCAAGAACCGAATCCAGCCTCCGCACCTCGATCATTTCCCTGCGGACCACATCGCGCCTGTTGATGGGCTCCAGCAGGGAACTCATCACTCCGAGGCGGGAGATCACGATCTCCTTCGACTCGGTGGATGAACCGAGAGCCAAGCTGAATCCTCTCCAGCCGGGGTCGGCCCTGAATCGCTCCTTGAGGATCCTGAACTCCTCCTGCACCGGCTCGAAAGACACGATCAAGCCGGAGTAACCAATGCCCCGCAGCTCGCTCGCGAACTGCCCCTGATTGGCGCCCACATCCAGTACACAGTCGATCTGCAACTGGTCGAGCAGCCGGCGGAGGAACATCAGCTCGCTGACGCGGTCTATCGCACCATGCGGCAGACTCAATCCTTTCGAGATGCCCCACAGCGCGAAGCCCTTCGCCACATTCTGACCCACGTTGGTCCTCCTCAAGAAGCAAGATTCGTGCCCGATTAGTACCGAAGCTTCATGGCGTGGACCGTCGAATCCGTTCGCGGCCCCGCATGCAGCTGCGCTCAAGACTTGTGCTTCCGCCGTTCCCGGCCCAGCACCGTACCAGGTGTCGCCCGGATTCCGCCAGCTGTGGCAACCCGCCGAAGGCGCTCCGGTACCGGGCAGGCTGCCGGCGAGCCTGCGACGCTCGCACGAGAAGGCGGGGCATGGCAAGGTTTTCGCGGTTGCCCCGGGTCCTGCCTCTCGCGTCGTTGCGGGCAAGGGCCAGAGGATAGGGGAACCAAGCTAGGCGCGGCAGTATATGGGCCCCGCTGCACGACCGTCAACCGTGAGACTCCTTGAGCCCTGTCCAACTTGGTATGAGCCTGAGCGGCGTACACCTTTGCACTCAGGAATGGGAGCGAGGGAAAAGGGTTCACGCGCCATTGGCCTGACAGGCCTCAAGCAGGCGGGCCAACTCGGCCGTCCGTTCCCGGCGCGACGCCTGGCGTACGATCTCGGGTGATGGCGGTGCTGCCGTCGCCTGTCGCAGCGCGGTGACGAAGGCCATGAGCTGGGCGGCGATCGCCTCTGCCGAGTCGAGCGGTGCGACGTGGCTGACGCCCGCTGCCCGCAACGTTGCCGCGGTGTCGCCGGCAGGATCGGTGAGCGCCAGGATCGGTCGACGGGCACGCAGGTACTCATAAATCTTGGCCGGGATCTGTTCGTTGCAGCACGCAGCCTGTAGAACCAGCAGTCCGTCGGCGCGCAGCATCTCTGCGATTGCCGCCCGATAACCCACCGCCGGCAGGCATTCGATCCAGTCATCGACCGCATGCTCCCGGGCAAGTCGCGTCAGCATGGCATCATGAACCGCGGCCCGGAAGCGAATCTTGAGCTGTCCCGGTGCAAGCATTCCCGTCTCTTTCAAGGCCTGCAGAGCTCGCAGCAGTTGCGTCGGGTCGCGCTCCATCGGGTATACCAGTCCGCTGTGCAGCAAGGTCAACTGGCCGGCGTTCAAGGGTGCGGGTGGGTGGTCCGTGGGTGCCGTGGAGGGGAAGCTCTCTTCGTCGTAGCCATTCTCCAGGACGACGATGCGTGCAGCCGCCTCGGGGTAGCGCCGGCGATACTCGCGCGCGGCACCCGGCGTCGTGAAGGTACTGAACCTGGCCTCGCGCACCGCCGTGCCCTCTATCTGAATGAAACTCTCCCGGGTACGCGGGTTCGCCGGATAGCCCTCCTGCGCCATGGGATCGCGGAAATCGGCCAGCCATGGCACTGCCGTCCGCCGATGGAGCTGAGCCGCGATCAGGTGCGCTGTCGCGATGGGATAGGTAGACCAGATGACATCCGGTCGGTAGTCCCTGATCATGCGCAGACCCGTGCGCACGGCATCGAACCTCCAGCTCACCCATCGGTCCGGACGTGCCATCCACGCCAGGTGCCTGCCGTGTACAGCGAGATGACGGGAGGTGTCGAGGGCGAAGGCGCGATGGACGACCGTGCCGGCCGGGATTTCCTGCAGGAGGTCATCGCTCGTCCGTTCGTAGGCGCGGGGATCAGCAGTGACGACCAGGGGCTGCCATCCATATCCCGGGAGGTGTTGCACGAACCGTAGCGTGCGCTGAATGCCGCTACTGCCTGCCAGGGGTGGAAAATGGTAGGCGATCATCAGGACACGCTTCATGGTCGGTTCCTCGGCGACGGTCGTGGGGGCATGAACGTTGCCGGTGCAGCCGCCGCGCTGGGCGCGCGACTTGCCCACGGCCCGAACCAGCGCAGTGCCAGCGTCTGCCTCGTCAGGCTGCGTTGGCGTTGCGGCGGAGCCATTGCTCGAGCATGGTGAGGATCCATACCATCTCTCCATAGTAGCCCGGGTGCTGCGGGAGATGCTCGCGCAGAAGCCTGTCGACGAAGTCGTGGCGGACGATCCCCCGCGTTGCCAGCGTGTCGAGCGAGTCCCGGGCCAGTTCGAGCAGCGCTGGATTGCGCGTTGTCCAGACACCGAACGGCAGCCCGAAGCCCTTTTTCTTCTTGTTGATGATTTCGTCGGGCAGGAAGCCGCGCAAGGCTTCCTTGAAGAACCAGCGCAGCTTGAAGCGCCGGAGCTTCCAGTCCGCTGGCAGCGTCATCGAGAAGTCGGTCAGGCGATCGCTGAGCAGCGGGTAGGCGACGGCGATCCCGGCCATCTGCACCGCCCCGCGGACCTTCGGCAGGTCGCTGTCGGCGAGCGTGTAGCGCCAGTCGTAGGCCAGCATGCGGTTGATCAGGCTGCCGGCCTGGCATTCGTCCCAGGTTGCCTGCATGTGTCGGGCCGGTTCGTGCACATCGATCCCGGTCAGGAAATCGGCGCTGAGCACCTGCGCCGGATCGAGTTGCATGAGCAGGTTGAAGCTCTGCAGCCGGGCCGGCAGTGTCACCCTTGAGTGACGCACGTAGCCGGTCGCCTGCTTCAGGCCGGGGATTCGGCGCAAGGGGCTGCCGTCTGCGCACATCGGTTCGATCGCCTGCCTGATCGCCTGCGGTACGCTGTGGTAGAACTCGAACAGCCGCTGCATGGCGTAACGGGAGTTGCCACCGAACAACTCGTCGCCGCCGTCGCCCGCCAGCATCCTGCTGCAGCCATCGCTCTTGGCGACCTGGGCGCAGTAGTAGGCCGGCAGAGCCGACGAGTTCCCGAACGGCTGATCGTGGTGCTGGGCCACGGCCGGGATGCTCGCCAATAGGTCGGATGGCGTCACGTAGTACTCGTGGTGCTCGCAGCCAAAGTGCCTGGCGGCGATGCGCGCATACTCCATCTCGTCGTAACCTTCGGCGTCAAAGCCAATCGAATACACCGGCGCCGCCGCGCCGGTGATCTGGCAGAGCATGCCGGCGACCGTCGAGCTGTCGGTGCCGCCCGAGAGAAAGGCGCCGACCCGTTGCTGCCCGGCGAGCTGTTCGGCAACGCTGTCGCGGATCAGGCTGCGGAACGAGTCGCGTGCGGCATCGAAGGAAGGGCGACGTTGCTCGTCGAAGCGCAAGGGCCAGTGGCGAATCTCGCGCACGCCCTGGTCATCGACGAGCAGCGCATGCGCTGCCGGCAAGCGCCGTACCTGGCGGAAGATCGTCCGCGGCGCCGGGATCATGTGAAAGTACAGGTAATCGAAGATTGCTTGCGGGTCGAGTTGCTGGTCGTGCGCCGCGATGCAGTCGGCGCGGTCGGCGAACGCCAGGGTCTTGCCGTCGGTGAAATAGCACAGGGTCTCGATGGCGAAGCGGTCGACGGCGAGGAAGGTCGACCGACGCACGGTGTCGACGATGACCAGCGCGTAGCCACCGCTGATGTGCGAGGTGAGATCGACACCATGTTTGTGCCAACCCGACAGCATTGCGGCAGCAAGACCTGCGGGTGGCGCCGTTTTGGCATCGCTGTGCGCGCTGTAGCCAGGCGAGCCGATCAGCGAGCAGATGGCGCGATCGTCGCGCGCCACGTGCTCGCCCTGCAGCGCGATCGACCGCATCAGTTCCGGAGACGTTGCGGAGCCGAGAAGTTCGGTCAGATCCAGGTGGCCGGATAGTCTTGCTTTCATTGGTTTCGGGTTCGCCGGGCAGGGTTGGCGGTGTTGTCGGTCGCCCCGGGAGCCCGATAAGCCGGCAGCGATCGTCTGGCAGTGAGCCATCTCCTCGTTCGCGAAACATGAAACGAACCCCGGGGGCACTTGCCGGAGCCGTCATGCTCGGGTTTCCGGCTGCGGTCGCCTCGGTCAGCGCTGAATGCTACGCTAAACTGATGCTCCTTGCTGTGCGGGATTTCACTCGTTGCTGCTCTTGCCGATCGTGTCGCTCACGGCAGCACCGTGGAGTCGATCAATGTTTGCCGGACGAAACGGGTGCGCGCCTGCACGGGGTTCCCGTCTTGCCGCGCGCTCGCCCAGCGCCCTGCGGAGGCCTGCGGTCCGGTGCGACCGGTCGGCGGTCGATCGGGAAGGTCGCGTCTGCCGCTCGCGTTGACGGCCGTGCATCGGTGCCCATATACTTTTTCCGGGACAGCCGGCTTTCTTGCCATCCAGCCCCCCCTCCTGCAGGACCAAGGTGCAACGGATCGCAGACGGCCGTCTGCGATCCGGGCGTCGGGTGGTGGGGAGTCCGCCGGCGCGCGCAGCGGCCTGACGTCATCGGGGTCCTAACCTGTCAGTGAGGAATGCCCATGCTGTCTTTCGGCCGTGCCTGGCGGCGTTGGTTGCGCCTTGGTTTGCCGCTGATCGTTGTCGCCTTTCTCCTCGGCGCCATGGTCGGTCTGCTCGGACGGTTGCCCGGAGCACCAGGCAACCTCAGGGAACTCATGTGGCGCGGTGGCAACCCGCTCAACTGGCTGATGTTCGGCCTCTGGATCTGCTGGCTTGGCATCGGTAGTGGACTCATGGCACTGTCCATGCGGCGGTGGCCCGCAGCCGTCCTGCTGTCACCGCTGCTTGCCGTCGCGGTGAGCGTTACCAGCTTCGCCTTTCTGTGCTTGAGCGTGACCCCGGAAAGCCTGCACGACATCCTTGGTGTGCCGGTGTGGACACAGAGCGGCTGGCAGGTCGCCCAGACCCTGCCGCCGGCGGCGCAGCAGGCGATTGCCCTGCACCCGCGGCTGGCGGACTACGTCGAGATGGGTGGCCGCTACATCGGCATCTATGCGCCGATTCCGATCCTGGTCTCGCTCGCCGTCGTTCTGCTCGGCAACTACGTTGCTTACGGGCGGCGAGCGCCTGGCGGGTTGCCCTTGCTGGCGATATCGATTGGCATGTTGTGGTTGTGCAAGCTGATCGTCGTTGATCATGCGGTGACAAGCAACGTGGTGGAACTGATTGCACAGAGATCGGCATTTGGCATCCCGGCGATGGTTTGGCTGTACCTGGCACTATTTCTGCTGGCGGTGGGCGCGGCCCTGACCTGGGGAAGCATGATCGGGCTGCTGTCGCCACTGCTCGCACTGTTTCTCAGCCTGTTGCTCTTCCCCGTCGGCTTTCTGGCTGCGACACAGGGTCTGGAGGGGGCAGTCGAGAAGTACGGTCATCGTTTCTCCGCTCTGCAATTCCTGTTGGCGGGCGATCGCGCTGGTGACTGGTCCGTGGCTGCCACGATTGCCGCGTGGGCCGGCATACAGATTGTCTTCTGTCTGCTGCTTGCGCCGGGTCTGAGACTGGCGATACCGGGGTGGCGACCGGCCGCAGGGGCGGCAGGTCCACCTGGGCAAGGCAGCGTCGGGGTGCCAGCAGCGTGAAGCTGATCTTTGCAGCGGCAACGCTGCTGATCGTCTATGGTTCGCTTTACCCCTTCGACTTCGCCGCGCTGTCGGCTGCCGACCTGCGCAGCCGGCTGGCCACGCTGGGGTCGTTGCAGCTGACGATGCGCGGTGACATGCTCGGCAACTTCGCCCTCTTCGTGCCGTTCGGTTTCTTCGGATCGCTCGCTTTTCTGCGCCAGGAAGACGATGCGGCGCCAATCGTGAGGCTCGCCGTGGCCGGCCTGGCCCTGGCCCTGGTTCTGCAACTGGGGCAACTGGCCTTGCCGACGCGTGACCCGTCGCTGGTCGATGTCGGGCTCAACGCCATGGGGATCGCGGTTGGCGTGCTGATCGCCCGCATCCCTTGTGTGAGCCGACTGGCCCTGGGCTTGTCGTCGGCACGGAGACTCGATGTTCCCCTGTACCTTGCCGGGATGTGGGTCGTCTCGCAACTCGTGCCACTGGTGCCAACCCTGGACCTGTCGGTCGTCAGGACAGCCTTGAAGCCGCTGCTGCTGCAGCCGGTCGCCTCGATCCCGGAAGCCGTGCTGTATTTCGCGGCATGGCTGGCCGCCCTCCACATGTTGGACCGTCAGTTCCCGGGTGCCCGACTGGGCAAGCTGCTGCCGTTTCTGCCGCTCGCGGTACTTGCGCCACAGCCATTCATCGTCAGTGGCGAGATAACACCCGGTGAGGTCGCTGGCAGCGTGGCTGCCGGGCTGGTCTGGCTTGTTGCGCGGTCGTGGTTGAAGCCGATGGCACTTGGCGTGCTGCTGCTGGCGGCGACTCTCGGCTCGAATCTGCTCCCCTGGGAGGCTTCGGTATGGGCGAGAGACTTCCACTGGGTACCCTTCGCGAGCCTCCTCGAAGGAAACATGTCAGCAAACTCGGCGGCGCTGCTGCGCAAACTCTTTCTTTATGGTGGCTCGGTGTGGCTGTTCCGTTCCGGCGGCAGCACGTGGCTGGGGGCGGGCGGCGTTGTCTTCCTGGCTGTCGGCATGCAGGAGGCGGCGCAGATCGTATCGATGCGGGGCAGCCCGGACATCACTGATCTCCTGCTGGCTGCGATCGCGGCCGGCGGTCTCGCCTCGATCGACAGGCATTCCAGTGCGCCGCCGACGTCAAGTGGCCTCCGGGTACCCGTAGCCGTACACCTTCCACCTTCGCCGGCGCCGCCGGCCGTCGGTACCCCGGCGGAAAATGATCGCCTCGCCGGCTTGGACGGGCTGCGTGCGATTGCGGCGCTGGCCGTCTTTGGCGTGCATTTCAATCAAATGGCGGGGCTGGATGCCAACCTCGGACCGTTCGATCTCGGCCGCTGGCTGGCGAATGGCAATACCGGCGTCGCGCTGTTCTTCGTCCTCAGCGGTTTTCTGCTGTCCATGCCATTCTGGCGCCAGGTGCATGGGTCGGGATCGACGGTCAATGTCGGGAGCTATGTCGTCCGTCGCCTGGCACGCATCCTGCCGGCCTACTATCTGTGTCTGTTCGGTCTGCTTGGCATCATGCTCGCGAGTGGGGGCGCACCGAGCATCAACAACGTGCTTTCGCACATCGTCTTTCTCTACAACCTCAACGACTGGAACATCCTCAGCCTGAATGCGCCCTTCTGGACGCTGGCGGTCGAGATGCAGTTCTATCTCGTGTTGCCGTTGCTGATGCTGGGTCTGCGTCGACTTTCTGCCAGGGCTGCCCTGACCGCGGTTTCGTTGCTCGTCGTCGGTACCTATCTGGCAAACTACGGGCTGATGTCCTTCTTGCTGGCGCGTGGCCAGTGGCCGATTCAGGTCAGCCTGATCTGGCCCTTTTCGCTTTACATCTCGGGGCCGGGCAGCTTCGTCCTGACCTATTCGACCCTGGCGCATGCGACTTACTTCCTGATCGGCATCGCCACTGCACTGCTCTTCGTGCTCGGCGCGCGTGGCAGCGGTGCCCAATCCTCTGGTGCTGCCGGGTCGCGAGCCGACTGGGTTTTCTGGTCATGCGCCGGAGTGGTGCTACTGGTACTGAGCACGCCGCTCGACGACATGCTGCAAGCACCCCACGGTCACTACAACTGGCCTTTCGTGCCGCTGCTGCTGGCCGCGATGATCTACGTTACGCCGCGCTCGAGGCTCGCCAGGAATCTCCTCGAAACCGCTCCCCTGCGTTGGCTGGGCTTGATCTCGTATGGCTTCTACATCTTCCACTATCCGGTCCAGAAGCTTTTCGCGCGACTGCTGGGGCAGGCCGGTCTGTCAATGACCCAGTTCTGGTGGTTGTTCGCGGCGCTGAGTCTGGCTGGATCAATGGCGGTCGCGGCGCTGTCCTTCCGCCTTCTGGAGCGGCCAGTGATGCGCCTGGTGAGCGGCCGGAGGCGGGACGTGGTGCGGCAGCCACCCCATGGCGAGGCGCCTGGAATGGTCGCGCTGCGCACTCAACCGGGCAATTCGCCCGTAGTGGGCGCTGACTGGAGGCAAATCACGGTGCAGTTCCGTGGCCGGCAGTTGGCGGCACTGCGCGAGATCGCGAACGCGCAACGGGTCAGTCTGTCCGCGGCCGCGCGCCATCTGCTGACGATGCACATCGCGGATCATGCCGCGCTGGCGGCATCGCTACCGTCGCAGGCAGCGGTCGACGCGGACGCTGACGACGACCAGACTGAGGTCTGTCGGGTCAACATCCGGAGCCGGCAGCACGAATTCCTGCTGCACGCTGCGCAGCGACTCGGCTGCAGTGTCGACGTTTTCTTTGGCCTGATCGTGGATCACCAGCGAAGGCCTCAGACGCAGCAGCCAAGCGGCCAGTCGTCGGAGCAAGGCACCTGAGGCTGCCGCTGGCACCACTGTGTCGTCCCTGACCATATCGTGGTCCGGGAAGATGGCCTCGGACATTCTGCCTTGGCCTTCTGCCATCACGATTGCAGCGGTCCAGGGTGCTTTGCAGCAGCGGCGAAGCGGGCTCCCTTCACTGCCGTAGCCGGGCAAAGGCGCTGGCCATTGCGCTGGCCGGTTCGGGTTGCTTCTGCTGGCGCTGCCGTACGCGTCCGGAGGGTATCGCTGCCGCCGTCTTCGCCACACCGGGTGGCTCGTCGGCGAGCCGCATGCTGAGCGCGATGCGCTTCCGCACCAGGTCGACTTCGAGTACCTTGACCGTCACCACATCGCCGGCCTTGACCACCGACCGTGGATCCCTGACGAAACGCTCGGCAATCGCCGAGATATGAACCAGGCCATCCTGATGTACGCCGAGGTCGACGAAGGCGCCGAAGTTGGCGACATTGGTGACGACGCCTTCGAGAATCATTCCCGGTTGCAGGTCCTTGATCGTCTCGACGCCCTCCCGGAAGGCGGCAGTGCGGAACTCTGGACGCGGATCGCGACCCGGCTTCTCGAGTTCGCGGATGATGTCGGCGATGGTGGGCAGGCCGAAGCGATCGTCGATGTATTTCTCGGGTCGCAGTGCCCGCAGGGTTTTCGCGTCACCGATCAGGTCGTCGATGCTGCGGCCCGTGTCGGCGAGGATTCGCTGGACCACGGGGTAGGCTTCGGGATGCACTGCCGAGCGATCCAGCGGATTGTCCCCGGCGTGGACGCGCAGGAAGCCGGCAGCCAGTTCGAAGGTTTTCTCGCCGAGTCGCGGCACCTGCCGCAGCTCCTGGCGGTTGCGAAACGGGCCGTGGCGGTCGCGGTGGGCGACGATGTTCGCCGCCAGTGTCGTGCTGAGTCCGGAGACGCTCGCCAGCAGTGGCGCCGAGGCGGTGTTCACCTCGACGCCGACGGCGTTGACACAGTCCTCGACGACCGCATCGAGCGCCCTGGCCAGCCGGATCTGGCTGACGTCGTGCTGGTACTGGCCGACGCCAATCGCTTTCGGATCGATCTTCACCAGTTCGGCGAGCGGATCCTGCAGGCGACGGGCGATCGACACCGCGCCACGCAGGCTGACGTCGAGTTCCGGGAACTCGCGCGAGGCGTACTCCGAGGCCGAATAGACCGAAGCACCGGCTTCCGACACGACGACCTTGCGCAGTCCCATTTCCGGATGACGGCTGATGAGTTCGGCGACCAGGCGGTCGGTTTCGCGTGAGGCCGTGCCGTTGCCGATGCTGATCAGATCGATCCGATGGCGCTGCGCGAGCAATGCCAGAACGTGCAGCGCGCCGTCCCAGTCGCGCCGGGGTTCGTGCGGGTGGATGGTGGCGCTGTCGAGCAGCTTGCCGGTGGCGTCGACGATGGCGACCTTGACGCCGGTGCGCAGGCCGGGATCGAGGCCCATCGTCGGTCGCTGGCCGGCCGGGGCGGCGAGCAGGAGGTCGTGCAGGTTGCTGCCAAAGACACGAATCGCTTCATCCTCGGAACGTTCGCGCAGCGCCGACAGCAACTCCGTTTCCAGGTGCAGCGAGACGCGGATTCGCCAGGCCCAGCGGACCGTTTCGGCGAGCCACGCGTCGCTTGCCCGCCCCCGATCGGCAACGCCGAAACGGTGTGCGATGCGGCTCTCGCAGGGATGGCGAGTGCCGGCGCGGGTCGGATCCAGGTCGCTGTCAAGCAGCAGGCTGAGTTGCAGCAGTCCCTCGTTGCGGCCACGGAAGAGCGCTAGGGCGCGATGCGAAGGGATCGCGAGCAGCGCCTCGGAGTAGTCGAAGTAGTCCTGGAATTTGAGGGCTTCGGCTTCCTTGCCGTTGACGACGGTAGACTTCAGATGGCCGTGCGTTTCGAGGTAGCCGCGCAGTTCGCCGAGCAGCGCGGCATCCTCGGCGAAGCGCTCCATCAGGATCTGGCGCGCGCCATCGAGCACGCTGCGCACGTCGGCGAAGCCCGCGTCGGGGTTCAGGCAGCGGGCGGCTTCGGCTTCCGGCGAGTGGGTCGGCACCGCCAGCAGCAGTTCGGCGAGCGGGGCGAGGCCGGCCTCGCGAGCCAACTGCGCCTTGCTGCGCCGCTTCGGCTTGTACGGCAGATAGAGGTCTTCCAGGCGCTGCTTGCTCTCGGCGGTGATGATCTCGCCCGCCAGTTCGGCCGTCAGCTTGCCCTGCTGGTCGACCGACGCAAGGATGCTGCTGCGCCGCTCTTCGAGCTCGCGCAGATAGCGCAGCCGCTCGTCGAGCAGCCGCAACTGACAGTCGTCGAGGCCGCCAGTGGCCTCCTTGCGGTAGCGGGCGATGAAGGGCACGGTGGCACCGTCGTCGAGGAGGGCGGCCGTGGCGAGCACCTGTGGCGGGCGGCAACCGATCTCGTCGGCAATTCTTTCTGCGATCAGTTGGGGGACATCTCGATCTGCGAAACGAAGCATGGGCTCTGCGGGCCTTGGTTGGTTGACGGTGGAGCGCGCTGGTGACCGCGAATGCTCCCTGCGGCCGCAGCCGGCGACCAGCAGAAGACGGCCGGGAACGGTCATGGCTGCCGATCCGTTCCTGCCCGATCGCCCTCGGCGCCGCCGGCTGTGTCGCGAAAAGCGCGAACTATGCAGAATCGGGCGGCAAAACTCAAGGCGGCGCTTGTGCCGGAGGCGTCGGCGGCGAAGAGGATTTGCCGCAGGGCCGGGAAAAAGGTTAAATTGGTGTTTTCGGGTGGCTGCATCTCGCAGTACGTCGGGGGGGGGGTAAGCGATGAAGATTGATCTCGAACGCTTTGGGCTCAAGGATGTGCCGGTCGATCCGCAGACCGTCTTCACCTTCGCGGTTGGCCCTGCTGGCTTCCCGGATTGCCGGCGCTTCACGTTCTTCCACGAGGAAGGACCGCAACCGGCCGTCTTCTGGCTGCAGTCGCTCGACGATGTGGCCGTTGCCTTCCCGATCGTTGCCCCCGAAACGCTGGACCTCGAGTACGAGATCGAGCTGTCCGACGCCGACTGCGCCCAGCTCGAACTGGAGCGTGCCGAGGACGCGGCGGTGGTGATCATCGTCTACCGCAGTGCGGCAGACGGAGGCGCGATTGCCGCCAACACCCGCTCGCCCATCATTCTCAACCTGCAGCGGCGCCGGGCGATGCAGAAGATCCTGCAGGAGGTTCATCCGACCCTGCTCTATCGGGCGCGCTGATTCGCAGCCAGATGTCGGCCGGGCACCGGTGACGGCGGTGGCGCCGGCGTGAGCGTGCCGGGTTCGCAGCTGCACACGGCGCCGGCGCAGCGGTTGGTCAGCGCTGGCAAGTTTTCCTCGCCACTCGCCCTGCCGACCGGACGGAGGTTCCCGCATTGAGGTTCTGTCGTTTCCTGCCGTTTCTGCTGTCGCTCTTCGTCTCGGCCGCCGGTGCCGACGCAGGCTTGCCCGTCGGCAAGGTGAAGCGCTACGAAGGCAGCGTGAACCTGCAACGTGCCGGGCTGACGCTGCCGGTGCAGGTGGGCAGCCCGGTGCAGGTCGGCGACCGGGTTCGTACCGGCGTCGATGGTGCGGTCGGCATCACGCTTGCTGACGACACCCTGCTCACCGCCGGGCCGAACAGCACGCTCTTGATCAACGACTTCCGCTTTGATCCGACGACGCGCGAAGGCGGCATGTTGACCACCCTGCTCAAGGGTACGCTGAGCGTCGTGACTGGCCTGCTTGCCAGGCAGACTCCCGAGAACGTGCGCTTCACGACACCGAACGTCGTGCTCGGCATCAGGGGCACCGAGTTCATCATCGAAGCCCGTGGGGCAGACGAATGAATCGTGCCTGGATCGTCCCCTGCATCTTCTGGCTGGCGCTCGCTGCCTGTTCGCGGGTGACCGACCACGTCCTGCTGCTGCCCGGGCCGGACGGTCGCGTCGGCGCGCTTTCGGTGACGGCTGCCAGCGGCGAGATTCTGCTCGCCGAGCCCTACAGTGGCGTCGATGTTCGCGGCGGTACGCCGAGCAGGCTCACCAGTAGTCCACGCATGGTGCGGGAGTCCTATGGCCGGCTGCTCGACATGCAACCGGCGCGCCCGCGCATCTACGTCATTCATTTCGAGACCGGAACCTCCGCCTTGACGCCCGAGTCGCGCAGCAAGTTGCCGATCATTCGCGACGAACTCGCCACCCTGCCGGCGGCCGAGGCGATCGTCATCGGCCATACCGACCGGGTGGGCAGTTCCGCGTTCAACGACCGGCTGTCGCTGCGCCGCGCCGAGGCGGGGCGTGAACAACTGATCGGGGCCGGCGTTGCGCCGGATGCGATCAGCGTCGTCGGTCGCGGCGAGCGCGAACCGGTGGTTTTCACCGAGGACGGTGTCGCCGAGCCGCGCAATCGCCGTGTCGAGATCAAGCTTCGCTGACTTCGCTGCGACAGTCGGACGGGGCCTGTCACCTGCCGGCTGGCGCGGCCTGCTTGGGCTGCTGCTGCTCGGCGTGCTCCTGGCGCACAGTCTGCGCTGCTTCGAGATCGGCGCCCTGCACCGACTCGACGCCGCGCTGTATGATGCCCGCGTGCGCTGGTTCGCGCAGGCGCCGATCGACACCAGCATCGTCATCGTCGATATCGATGAGCGCTCGCTTGCAGAACTCGGACGCTGGCCATGGAGCCGTGCCCGGTTGGCCGATCTGGTCGAGCGGATCTTTTCCGACTACGGCGCGCTGCTGCTCGGCCTCGACGTCATCCTCGCGGAGGCCGACGAAAGCTCCGGTTTGCCGGTGTTGGAGGCGCTGGCACGCGGGCCCCTGCGGCAGAACGCAGCCTTTCGCTCGGCCGTCGAAGACCTGCGGCCGGCGCTCGACAACGACGGGCGGCTCGCCGAAGTCCTGCGCCGACATCCGGTGGTGCTCGGTTTTCACCTGTCGACCGGTGCGGTTGCGACGACGAGCGGCGCCCTGCCACCCGCGCTGCCGATCGGCGCTGCCGAACTCGCGCAGGCAACGGGTCTGACCGACTGGCCGGGCTACGGTGCCAACCTGCCGTTGCTGCAGCAGGCGGCCGCGGGCGGCGGCTTCCTCGGTGCACCGGTCGATCCGGATGGCGTCGTCCGCCGCGGCTGGTTGCTGGCGCGGCATGTGGGGCAGGTTCACGGTGCACTGCCGCTAGTCATGGCGCAACTGCTCCTTGGTGGTCCGGCGCTGCGGCTGCACTTCGCCGAACGGCTTTCCTGGCAGTCCACTTCGCCGTCGCTGGTCGCCATCGAGCTGTCGAGCACGCGCGGTTCGCGACTCATCGAGGTCGATCGACAGGGGGCGGTGCTGCTGCCTTTTCGCCGGGTGGCGGGTGGATTTCGCTATCATTCGGCGGCCGATGTCGCCGCCGCCAGGCTGCCCGCCGACGCTCTGCGCGGGCGGATCGTTCTCCTGGGCAGCAGTGCTGCAGGCCTGCTCGATCAGCGGGTGACGCCGGTCAACGAGGCTCTGCCGGGAGTCGAGGTGCATGCCAACCTGCTCGCCGGGCTGCTGGCGGGCAAGCTGCCGCATGCGCCACCGTGGGCGACGCTTCTCGAAGCGGCAGTGCTGTCACTTCTCGCCCTGATCCTGCTGCCGCTGTTGCCTCGACTGTCACCACAGGCGGCGGTCGGTTTGACGCTCCTGCTCTTTCTCCTGCTGACCGTCCTCATCCTGCTGGCCTGGGCGACGGCGGGCCTGGTCCTGCCGGCTGCCGCCAGCCTCTGTCTGCTGACGCTGCTGCTGGCGCTGCATCTCTATTTCGGCTCGTTCGTCGAGTCGCGCGCGCGCCGCCGGCTGGCGGCGCTTTTTGGCCAGTACGTTCCTCCCGAGCTGGTTGATGAAATGAGCCGCGATCCGGAGCGCTACGACATGCGCGGCCGCAACGCCGAGTTGACGGTGCTCTTCGCAGATATCCGCGGCTTCACGACGATCGCCGAACAGATGCCGGCTGCCGAGCTGGCAGCGATGATGAACGACTACCTGTCGGCGATGACCGACGTCATCCGCGCGCACCGGGGGACTCTGGACAAGTACGTCGGCGACGCCATCGTCGCCTTCTGGGGCGCACCGGTCGCCGACCCGCTGCACGCGCGGCACGCGGTTGCCGCTGCGCTGGCGATGCAGGCTGCACTGCCAGCCCTCAATCAGCTCCTGGCAGTGCGCGGCTGGCCACCCCTGCGCATCGGCATCGGCATCAACAGCGGCACGATGGTTGTCGGCGACATGGGCTCACGCCACCGACGCGCCTACACGGTGCTCGGCGACGCCGTCAATCTGGCGGCGCGCCTGCAGGGACTGTCGACGCACTATGATGCAGGGGTGATCGTCGGTGAGGCGACGCGGCAGGAACTGGGCGACTGGCCGTGCCGCGAACTGGACCGCGTGGCGGTGCGTGGCCGTGCGGCGCAGGTGACCATCCACGAACCGCTGGCCGGCTGATCGCCTGGAGGTGGTGCGGACACCGCCGCGTGCGACGCGCGACGGGGCTGTCGACAGGTTGCGAGTGCGGAAGCGATTGCACTGGCCGGGCGAAGACGCTAAAGGTGCGGTGTTTTCTGCCGTTTCACTGATGATGAAGAGCGCTGAAGCGACGACAAGCTAAGGAGACGACGATGCTGGGACTGGCGTGGAGAATCCGTTCTGCGATGCTGTTACTGGTGTCGCTCACTGCCGCAGGTGGCTGGCTGGGTCATTCGATCCTTGGCGGCGGCATGCCGGGCTGGCTGACGGCAGCAGGACTCGTGCTGCTCGCCGCCGCCGCCATCGCCGTCCTGCTCGAGCGGGATCTGCTGGGTCGCCTGCAGGGACTGCGCGCGGTGATCGCCGGAACCTATGCTGACGGCGACCTGACGCGGCGTGCGGTCGCCACCGGAGGTGATGAACTGGCGCTGGTCGCCGCCGACTACAACCGCCTGATGGAGAGTTTTGCCACCATCGTCGGCAAGCTGTTGTTCAACTCGATCGAAGTCGGCAATGCTTCGCGACAGCTGATCGGTGATGCACGGCGGGTGGCTGCCGGATCGAACGAGCAGCGGGATGCCGCCCTGGCGACCGCTGGCGAGATGGCCAATCTGACACTGCAGATGAACGAAGTCGGCGAGAAGGCGAGTGAAACCGCGGGCATCGCCGAGCGATCGAACAGTCTGTCGAGCGAGGGCATGTCGATTGCCCGCAAGGCGTCGGCAGAGATGGAGCAGATCGCGGCCTCGGTGAGCCAGTCCGCGGCCGTTGTCGGCGCGCTCGGAGAACGCTCGCGAGCCATCAGCGGGATCGTCCAGACGATTCGCGAGATCGCCGATCAGACCAATCTGCTGGCCCTCAACGCAGCCATCGAGGCAGCGCGGGCGGGCGAACACGGGCGCGGATTCGCCGTCGTTGCCGACGAGGTGCGCAAGCTTGCGGAACGGACATCGCAGGCGACCGGTGAGATCAGCCAGGTGATCACTGCCATTCAGGGCGAGACGCAGTCGGCAATTGCCAGCATCGAGTCCGGTAGTGGGCAGGCGCGCAAGGGTGCCGAACTCGCCCGGCAGGCTGCGCAGGCGCTCGACGGCATCAACAGCGGCGCGCGACAGACTCTCGACAAGGTCGAGGCGATTGCCGCTGCGCTCGGCCAGCAGACGCGCACCGGCGACAGCATCGCCGAGCATGTGCGCAACATCAGGCAGATGGCCGAGGCGAACAGTACGGTCACCGAGCAGACCTTGCTGGCGGTCGACCACGTCGAGTGCCTGGCCGAAAATCTCAAGGAAGTGGGCAATGTCTTCAGGCTCGGGGCCGCTGGCGAGCAGGCTGTAGCCGCCCACAGCCGCATGCCCGACATCGTCACCGAGGCGGCACGGGCCGTCGGCGCGCTGCTCGACGGCGCCGTCGACGCCGGCAGGATCGGCCTTGACGATCTGTTCGACGACCGCTACCAGCCGATTGCCAATACGCGGCCGCAGAAGTACCGGACGCGCTTCGACGAGTTCACCGATCAGGCCGTGGCGCCGCTGCAGGAGCAACTGCTGGCGCAGCAGCAAGGCCTGGTGTACGCGATCTGCATCGACCGCAACGGCTATGTGCCGACCCACAACCGGGCCTTCTCGCATCCCTTGAGCGGTGACGAGAAGCTTGATTTCGTCCGCAGCCGTACCAAACGCATCTTCGATGACCCGGTTGGCAGGCGCTCCGGTGGTCACGAGCATTCGTTCCTGCTGCAGACCTATCGCCGCGACACGGGCGAGCTGATGCACGACATCTCGGCTCCGATCTACGTCAAGGGCCGCCACTGGGGTGGCTTCCGGATCGGCTACCGGACCGAGGTGTAGAGCTGGAAAGGCGCACTCCCGGCAGGCCAGGCCATCTTGGCGTGCGGATGACGATTCGATTAAGATGTCGGCGACTCGATCGGCGCTGGCTCCTGCAAGAGGAAGATATATGTCGGATTTGTTGAAGAACATCGATGCCCGGACCAAGTTGGCCGGCACCAACAAGCTGGAGATCCTGCTCTTCTCGCTCGGCACCGATGCGCGCACCGGTCGCCGCGAGACCTTCGGCATCAATGTCTTCAAGGTGCGTGAAGTGATGCGCACGCCGCCGATCACGGCGGCTCCCGAGATGCCGCCCTCGGTCGAGGGGATGGTCAGTCTGCGCGGCGCGCTGGTGCCGGTCGTCGACCTCGCGCGCTATGCCGGGGTCGATACGCAGACGCCCCGCTCGATCATGATCATCACCGAGTATGCCGGCCACACCCAGGGTTTCCTGGTCGAGGGAGTGGATACCATCCTGCGCCTCGATTGGGGGCAGATGCGGGTGCCGCCGGCCATGCTGCTGGCCGAACTCGGTGGTCTGGTGACTGCCGTGACGGAACTGGCGGACGGTCGCCTGGTGATGATGATGGATGTCGAGAAGATCCTCTCGGAAACCACCAACTACGACGACGAGATCGTCTACCGCAACATCAAGCCGCTGGACAATCCGCGTCTGACGGTCTTTTTCGCCGACGACTCGTCGGTCGCACGCAAGCAGATCGAGCGTACACTGGGGGCGATGGGTGTGAAGTACGTTGCCGCGATCAATGGTCTTGATGCCTGGCTGGAACTGGAGAAGATGGCTGCTTACGCCCAGGCGTCCGGTCAGGCAGTCGGCGACCTGATCAGTCTCGTCCTGACCGATATCGAAATGCCGGAGATGGATGGCTACATCCTGACGAAAAAGATCAAGTCCGACCCGCGTTTCATTGGCGTGCCGGTGATCATGCACTCGTCGCTGTCGGGAATGTCGAACCAGCAGCTCGGCAAGTCCGTTGGCGTTGACGAGTATGTGCCCAAGTTTGAACCGCAGCGGCTCTCGGAGACGCTGACGCGCAGGCTGCAAGGCGGTGGCGTGCCGGCGCTGCCGTCCCGCTGAGCGTGCGACCTCACTGGAGCGATAGGATGGATTTGGCTGAACGGAAGAACCTGCTCGACGGCGTCGATGCGCGAACCCGGCTCGCAGGGTCGAACAAGATGGAGATCCTGCTCTTCTCGCTGGGGACGCGCGAGACCTTCGGCATCAACGTCTTCAAGGTGCGGGAAGTTGGCCGGACGCCACCGATCACCAGAACACCGAACATGCCGCGTGGCGTCGAAGGGCTGATTTCCCTGCGCGGCAACGTCATTCCGGTGCTCTCGCTGATTTCCTTTCTCGAGCACCGGGAGCATCAGGACGAGTACGGCAAGACCATGATGGTGGCCGAGTATTCCAAGCGGACCCTCGGATTTCTCGTGCATGAAGTGGACCGGATCATCCGCGTCGATTGGGAGAAGGTCAGGGCCCCGGAGAACCTCCTGTCGACCAATCAGGGGCTGATCACCGCCGTCACCGAACTGGACGATGGCAAGCTGGTATCGATTCTCGACGTCGAACAGATTCTGGCCAACGCCTTCGGCGAGGCGATCATCGTTGATATTCCGCCAGCCAATGTCGATCAGGATGTCAGCATCTTCTTCGTTGACGACTCGGTAGTTGCCCGGCGCAAGATCACCGAGGTGCTGGACAAGCTCGGTGTCAGGCACAAGCACGCCACCAATGGCGCCGAAGCGTGGAGCCGCCTGCAAGCCATCGCGGCGCACGCCGACCAGAGTGGCAGCGCGCTGCGCGACGAAATCCGCCTGATCCTGGTCGACGCCGAGATGCCGGAGATGGATGGCTACGTTCTCACCAGAAACATCAAGGGAGACGCCCGCTTCACGGGCATTCCGGTGGTCATGCACTCGTCGCTTTCGTCACAGGCCAACCACGCGATGGGCAAGGCGGTGGGCGTCGATGCCTACGTTGCCAAGTTTGACGCAGAGGTTCTGGCCGATACCCTGCGTCCCTTGCTCGAGCGCTGAGCGAACAATCGGAGTCAATGATGGCTGATCCCAAGATGAGGATTCTCGTGGTGGACGATTTCTCGACGATGCGGCGCATCGTCAGGAATCTGCTGAAGGAACTCGGTTTCGCCAACGTCGACGAGGCCGAGGATGGCGCGGTGGCTCTGCAGAAGCTCAACCATGGCGGCTTCGAGTTCGTCGTCACCGACTGGAACATGCCGAACATGGATGGCCTGCAGCTCCTGCAGGCGATCCGCGCTTCGGCGACGCTGAAGCACCTGCCGGTGCTGATGATCACCGCCGAGGCGAAGAAGGAGAACATCATTGCCGCCGCGCAGGCGGGGGCCAGCGGTTACATCGTCAAGCCTTTCACGGCGGCGACGCTGGCCGAAAAGCTGCAGAAGATCTTCGACAGGATGGGGGGCTGACATGAGCGAAGGCGATACCTCCGGCGATTCACGGGAACTTGAGGCGCTGTTCGACAGCATCGCTTCGGGAATCGCGATCGCCAGCACGGCCGTACCATCCGCCACGCCCAAGCCAGCACCATCGCTGCTGCAGCAGTTGCGCGAAGGCGACGGAGCCGACGACAGTGACGAGTTGCAGGCGCTTTTCGACTCCGTGCGGGCACAGGCGACCACGGCTGCACCGGAGGCAGCGGCTGCGGACTGGCAGGGACAGGATCGGGTGTTCAAGCGGGTCGGCCAGATGGCCCGCCAGTTGCACGACACGCTGGGCCAACTGGGTTACAGCGAATTGCTCGAGAGCACCGTCAGCGCCATTCCGGATGCCAGAGAGCGCCTCAACTACGTTGCCAACCTGACCGAGCAGGCCGCCTGCCGGGTACTCAACGCGACCGATATCGCCAACCCGCTGCAGGAGCAACTGGAGGTGTCAGCGGCGCGACTGGCGACCCGGTGGGATGCGTTGTTTGCCAACCAGATGGCGGTCGACGATTTCAGGCTGCTGGCCGAGGAGACCCGCTCGTTCCTCAAGCAGGGCTTGCCGGCGAAGACCGAGGCAACCAAGGCGCAGCTGCTGGAGATCATGATGGCCCAGGACTTCCAGGATCTCACCGGCCAGGTGATCAAGAAGATCATTCAGGTGGCCCACGAACTGGAGACGCAACTGATGGAAGTGCTGATCGAGACCCTGCCCGGTGAGCGGCGTACCGAGTCGGTCAACAGCCTCCTCAATGGGCCCGTGATCAACCCCGACGGCCGCGCCGACGTCGTCGCCTCACAGCAGCAGGTTGACGAGCTGCTCGGCAGCCTGGGATTCTAGGAGGTTCGCGATGAGCGATTTTGCGGGGATGGAAGACCTGCTGCAGGATTTCCTGCAGGAAGCCGGTGACCTGCTGTCGGATGTCGACAACAAGCTCGTCGATCTCGAGCGGAGTCCCGAGGATGTGCGTCTGCTCAACGACATCTTTCGCGGTTTTCACACGATCAAGGGCGGCGCCGGTTTCCTCAATGCTGCCGAGCTGGTCAGGCTCTGCCACCTGACCGAGAACCTGTTCGACAAGCTGCGCAATGGCGAGAAGGAACTGACGCCGGCCCTGATGGACACCATCATGGCGGCCACGCAGGGTGTTCGTCAGATGTTCGGCGAGATTGCCCAGGGCAGGCAACCGGCGCCGGCCGCGGCGGAAGTCACTGCCGACTTGCAGAGCGCGCTGACGGCAGCTGCCGATGCCGGTGCGCCATCAAGGGCTGCCGCGGAGCCTGCTGAAGTCAAGCCCGCCGGGGCGCCAGCGGCTGCAGGAAGTGGCGAGCAGGGTCCGGATTGGCAGGCGCTGCATGCGGTGTTCAGCGGCCAGGCTGGTGCCAGTGTGCCGGCTGTGGCCGGCGAGACCAGCGCCACGGACGGCAGCAGGCAGGCAGGCGAAATCGAAGTCTCGCAGCTGCAGCCGCACTTCCCGCCCGAGGGGCGCCGCAGCACGGACAGGCCGGGGGCTGCTGCCAGCGCTGCGCCATCGGGGCGCCGCGCCGACGAAAGGGCGGCAGCACGCGAAACGACCATCCGTGTGGACACGGCGCGGCTCGATCAGGTGCTCAACCTATCCGGGGAGATCGGCCTGACCAAGAACCGGTTGACCAGCCTGCGGGCGGACATCCTGGCCGGGCGTACCGATTCGGAGACCTTGCAGGCACTCGATCAGGCCGTCAGCCAGCTCGACCTGCTGGTGTCCGACCTGCAGAACTCGGTGATGAAGACGCGCATGCAGCCGATCGGCCGCCTGTTCCAGAAGTATCCGCGGATTGCGCGCGATTTGGCCAGACAACTGGGCAAGGATGTCGAACTGGCCCTGATCGGTGAAGAGACCGAGGTCGACAAGACGATGATCGAGGACCTGGCCGACCCGCTGATCCATCTGATACGCAATGCGGTCGATCATGGTGTCGAGTCGCCCGATGAGCGGCGCGCCGCAGGCAAGCAGGCGAAGAGCGTCATTCGTCTCGAAGCGCGCCAGGAGGGTGACCACATCGTCCTGATGATTGCCGACGACGGGCGCGGGATGAGCCCCGAACGCATTCGCGCGAAAGCGGTCGAGAAGCACATCATCAGCGAGGAAGAAGCGAACACGCTCGATGACCGGCAGAGCCTCAACCTGATCTTCCTGCCGGGTTTCTCGACGATGGCCAAGGCTTCGGCGGTGTCCGGTCGCGGCGTCGGCATGGACGTCGTCAAGACGAACATCCAGAAACTCAATGGGTCGATCGAGATCCGCTCCGAACCCGGCAAGGGTTCGGTGTTCGTCATCTCGCTGCCGCTGACGCTGGCGATCCTGCCCGTTCTCCTCGTTCTCCTCGGCGACCAGCCCTTTGCCTTGCCGCTGTCGCTGGTACGGGAAATCCTGCCGATCGACCACGAGCGGATGCAGGAGGTGGGTGGCCGGGAAACGCTGGTGGTGCGCGGCGAGATTCTGCCGGTCATTGCCCTCGCGCGCCTGCTCGGGTGGCCGCAACTGCGGCGGCCCGAATTCGGCGTCCTCATGCAGACTGCCGAGCGCAGCTTCATTCTGGCGGTCGATAACTTCGCCGGTCGCGACGATGCGGTGATCAAGGCGCTTGATGATTTCCGGCCACGCGGAGTGGCCGGAGTGACGACACTGTCGAACGGCCAGATCGTTCTCATACTGGACATGAAGGAGCTGTTGTCCGATCTCGCGGCCAATGGCGAGCGAGACGCGCGGGCGCCGGCGCCGCGAGCGCTGGAACTGCTCGTCTAGGGGTCGGACCACTACCGACGGACTTCACCGAGGGGGCGAAAGCCCCCTTTTCCATGCTGCGGTCGAGAGAGCTGTTGTTAAGCTGCAACTATTCGAGAACTGATATAAATAAAGCTTCCTAGCTGTCTATTATTACTGAGCTTTTCCTATAATACGGTCGTCCAGACTGGAAGCTCGAAATGGCAGAGGAAAGCGACCTCGAACGTACCGAACCCGCATCGGCGAGACGCCTCGAACAGGCGCGTGAGGAGGGGCAGGTGCCGCGCTCGCGGGAGGTTGGCGCCTTCCTCGTCCTCATCGTCGGCGCGGCAGCGTTCATGGTGCTGGGTCCGTGGATGATGCAGAGGTTGACGGGGCTTTTCCGCCGCGGTCTTGTGGTCGACCACCAGGCGGCCCATGAACCAGTGCTGATGCTGACCCGGCTGGCCGACCTGACGGCCGAAGCCCTGCTCACGTTCACCCCGCTGTTCGGTGCTCTGCTCGTAGCAGTCCTGCTCTCACCCTTTCTCCTCGGCAGCTGGAATTTCTCGGCCAAGGCCCTGCAGCCCGACCCGAGCCGTCTCGATCCGCTGCAGGGAATCGTTCGCCTGGTGTCGTGGAGCGGCATGGTCGAACTCGTCAAGGCGGTCGCCAAGGCCTCGCTGCTCGGTGGTGTCGCGGCCTGGGTGCTGTGGAGCGAGCGGGGAGAATTGCTGGCCATTTTTGCGCAGCCACTGCCCGTCGGCTTGGCGAATGCCGGCCACCTGCTCAGCTTCAGCTTTCTTGCCATCGTCTCGGCGATGCTGCTCATCGTTGCCGTCGACGTGCCATTCCAGCTCTGGCAGTACCACGACAAACTCAAGATGAGCCACCAGGAAGTGAAGCAGGAAGGCAAGGAACTCGAGGGCAACCCGGAGATCAAGGGGCGCATCCGCCAATTGCAGCGTGAGGCTGCCCGCAAGCGGATGATGGCCGCGGTTCCGGCGGCCGACGTCATCGTCACCAATCCGACGCACTACGCGGTTGCCCTGGCCTACAGCAGCGGCATGGGGGCACCGAAAGTGCTTGCCAAGGGGACCGGCGAGATCGCGCTGAAGATACGTCAGCTGGGGGCGAACCATGGCGTTCCGACGGTCGAGGCGGCGGTCCTGGCGCGGGCGCTCCATCGGCACGTCGACCTCGATCAGGAGATTCCGGCGGCGCTCTATGCGGCGGTCGCCGAGGTGCTGGCCTATGTCTACCAACTGAGCCACTGGCGGCAGGCTGGCGGTGATCTGCCGCTGCCGCCGGGCCGGATAGCAGTTCCCCCGGAACTCGTCCCGGAGCCTGAGCGTGGCTAGCGGCACCATCGCCCTGCAGGATTTCGTCGCGCGCTTTGGCCAGCGGCAGCTGGCTGGCCCGCTGCTGATCCTGCTCATCCTGGCGATGATGGTGTTGCCGCTGCCACCCTTCCTGCTGGATCTGTTCTTCACCTTCAATATCGCCATTTCGGTGATCGTCATGCTGGTTGCCATGAGCGTGATGAAGCCTCTCGACTTTTCGGTCTTTCCCACCGTCCTGCTCGTGACGACACTGCTGCGCCTGTCCCTGAACGTTGCCTCGACGCGGGTCGTCCTGCTCGAGGGGCATACCGGTCCGGCGGCGGCTGGACGGGTGATCGAAGCCTTTGGCCACTTTCTCGTTGGCGGCAACTATGGGGTGGGGCTGGTGGTGTTCACGATCCTCGTGATCATCAACTTCATTGTCATCACCAAGGGTGCAGGCAGGGTCGCCGAAGTCGCTGCCCGCTTCACGCTGGACGCGATGCCGGGCAAACAGATGGCGATCGATGCCGACCTCAATGCCGGCTTGATTGGCGAGGAGGAGGCGCGCAAGCGGCGGTCGACGATCGCCCAGGAGGCAGATTTCTTCGGCTCGATGGATGGTGCCTCGAAGTTCGTTCGCGGCGACGCGATAGCAGGCATCCTGATCATGCTGATCAACGTTGTCGGCGGCCTGTTCGTCGGCGTCCTGCAGCACAATCTGGACGTCGGAACGGCGGCGCGGACCTACACCCTGTTGACGATCGGTGACGGCCTCGTCGCCCAGATCCCGGCACTGATCGTCTCGATTGCCGCCGGCATGGTGGTGACCCGTGTCGGCGACGACCAGGACGTTTCGCAGCAGTTTGTCGCACAGCTGTTCGACAATCCCAAGCCGCTCTATCTGACGGCGGCAATCATTGGCCTGCTCGGCCTGATTCCCGGGATGCCGAACTTCATCTTCCTCCTCATTGGCGGTGCGCTGGCAGCGGTGGCCTGGCGACTCGACCGGCAGCGACAGGAGCAGAAGCCGCTGCCGGTGGCGGCAGCACCGACAGTGGCGCGCGAAGTGCAGGAAGCGAGCTGGGCGGACGTGACGCCGCTCGACGTTCTTGGACTCGAAGTTGGCTACCGGCTGATCCCGCTCGTCGACAAGGCGCAGGACGGCGAGCTGTTGCGCCGCATTCGCGGCATCCGGAAGAAGTTTGCGCAGGATGTCGGCTTCCTGGTATCGCCGGTCCATATCCGCGACAACCTCGAACTGAAGCCGAATGCCTACAAGATCCTTCTCAAGGGGGTCGAGATCGGCGAGGGCGAAGCGTTTCCCGGGAATCTGCTGGCGATCAATCCTGGCCGGGTGGCAGGTCAGGTGCCCGGGACGGCAACCCGGGATCCAGCCTTCGGTTTGCCCGCGGTATGGATCGACCCGGCTGCGCGTGAGCAGGCCCAGGCTTACGGCTACACGGTCGTCGATCCGAGCACGGTGGTCGCAACGCACCTCAACCATCTGATCCTGTCACATGCCGCCGAACTCCTCGGGCGGCAGGAGACGCAGGCCCTGCTCGATCATCTGGCAAAGGAAATGCCGAAGCTGGTCGAAGACCTCGTTCCCAAGGCCCTGTCACTCGGCGTGGTACAGAAGGTCCTGCGCAACCTGCTCGACGAGGGAGTGTCCCTGCGCGACATGCGCACCGTCATCGAAACCCTGGCCGACGGCGCAGCTCGTTCGCAGGACCCGGATGCGTTGACGGTGCAGGTGCGCGTTGCGCTGGGACGTTCGATCGTCCAGGAACTCTACGCCGGTGCTGCCGACCTGCAGGTGATGGCGCTCGACCCGCAGCTTGAGCGGCTGTTGCAACAGGCAGTCGCCGGAACTGGTGAAGCGGTTGGCATCGAACCGGGTCTGGCCGATACGCTCGTGCGTGAAGCGCTGGCGGCGGCGCAGAGGCAGGAGGAGGCTGGTCTGCCGGTGGTCCTGCTGGTTTCCGGGGCACTGCGCAGCCTGCTCTCACGCTTCCTCCGGCGCCACATTCCGCAGCTCAAGGTTCTGGCGCACGCTGAGGTGCCAGAACATCGAACGATCAAAGTGACATCCATCATTGGACAACGAGCATGAACGTCAGGAAATTCATCGCGGCGACAGCACGCGACGCCTTGCGAAAGGTCAGGGAGACCCTCGGGCCTGACGCGATCATCCTTTCCAATCGTGGGATTCCGGGTGGAGTCGAAATCATGGCCGTCGCCGCTCGCGACATGGAGCTGATCGTGCCGCCGCCGCGCGATTCGCTGCCGCCGAGTGGCCGCATCGACGCCACCGTGGTGGCTGCACCCGAGCGCAGCAGCGCCGATGACAGGGCGGCGACGCGCCCAGCGGCCGGGGTGCCGCGGCGGCAGGAGCGCAGCCGGCCGGAGACGGCAGTGCCGTCGCCGGCGGCGGCTGCGCGTCCGCCGGCGGGCCCGCCATCGGTGGGCGAAGGCAGTTCCACCGATGGCGGAGCGGCGGTTGTACCGGCGGCGGTAATGGACGAAATTCGCTCACTGCGGCGAATCGTCGAACAACAGCTGGCCGGTTTCGCCTGGGGCGAAGTGGCGCGCTCAGAGCCGGTGAAGACCGAAATCCTGCGGCAGATGCTCGACGCCGGTTTCTCGCCGCGGTTCGCGCGTGAACTGCTCGCCGACTTGCCGCGCGAACTCGATGCGGCGCAGGCTCTCGCCTGGGTACGTGGACGTGCCGAGCGCGGCATGCTGACCATCGACGGCGAAAGGGATATCGTCGATCAGGGTGGGATCTATGCCCTCGTCGGACCGACGGGGGTCGGCAAGACGACGACGGCCGCCAAGCTGGCGGCGCGTTGCGTCCTGCGGCATGGGGCGAGGAAGCTGGCGTTGGTGACGACGGACGGCTACCGCATCGGAGCGCATGAGCAGTTGCGGATCTACGGGCGCATACTCGGTGTGCCGGTCCACCTGGCGCGGGATGCCAAGGACCTGCGGGCGACGCTGCATGACTTGCGGCACACCCACATGGTGCTGATCGACACCATGGGGATGAGCCAGAGGGACCGGATGGTCGGTGAGCAGGTGGCGATGTTCCGCGACAGTGACGTCCGGTCGCTGCTCCTGCTGGCGGCAACCGGTCGTGGCGATACCCTCGACGATGTCGTGCGCGCCTACAGCGGGCTCGGGCTTGCGGGCTGCGTGCTGACGAAGGTCGATGAGGCAGCCAGCCTCGCTTCGTCGCTGGATGTGGTCATTCGCCACGAGCTGCGGCTGTACTACATCTCGAACGGGCAGCGTGTCCCGGAAGACCTGCACCTGCCGAATCGACCGTATCTTCTGCATCGGGCGTTCAAGGACCTGCCCGAGAGTTCTCCGCACCGTCTCGCTGGTGTCGAGCCAGGCCTGATGATGGCTGGCGGCAGCGAAGGCATGCTGTCGGTCGGAGGACAGCGTGGCTGATCATCGCGGCGACCAGGCCGCCGGGCTGCGCCGCCTCCTTGGGCGCCCACAGTTGCGCATCCTCAGCTTCACCGCTGGTGGTGCCGGTGTTGGCCAGAGCACTTCGGTAGCCAACCTGGCGGCGTCGCTGGCGCGCGTCGGCCGGGAGGTCCTGATCGTCGACGAGAACGCCGATGCTGCGGTTGCGGGGTTTTTTGGCGCCTTCGCCACCAACGATCTGCAACAGGTGGTCAGTCAGGAAAAGCGACTCGATGAGGTGCTCGTTCAGGTTGCGCCGGGAATCCGTGTGCTGCCGGCGGCCCGCGTCGTCGGCCAGCTCGGCGCGCTCGGCGAGCCCGAGCGGCGGACGCTGCTGGCCTGTCTGGCCGAACTGCTGCCACCGGCCGACGTCGTGCTCGTCGACGCCTCGCTCGACCACCCGCTCGGTTTCTCACCGCTTGGTCTGGCCGCGCAGGAGACAGTCATTGTCGTCCCGGCCGATGTCACCGCCATCACCGAGGCCTACGCACTGATCAAGAAGGTCAGCCTGGGTTACGCGCACAGGCGTTTTCGCATCCTGCTCAACCGCGTACGGAGCGAAGCCGAAGCGCTGGCGATCCATGACAACATGGCGCGCGTCACCGACAGCCGCCGCCTGGCGCGTCTCGAGTACGCCGGCTGGGTGCCGGTTGATGAGCAACTGCGACAGGCTTCGCGACTCTGCCAGCCGGTAGCGGCACTGTTTCCGGAGGCGCCGGCGGCACAGGCCTACCGGGCGCTCGCGGAGCAGGTGCTGAACTGGCCGCTCCGCGACGACCAGCAAGGGGGGCTCGAACATTTCGTGCAACTGCTGCTACACTTGAGCCAACGCATTCACGCAACAGCTATCTACGCCTGATAGCTCTCCCCAGGACGCATGTACAACGCTGCTGGTCAGCTCACCAAGGATCAGCTTGTCCAGCGCTTCGCACCGCTGGTCAGGCGCATCGCCTGTCATCTGATGGCACGGCTGCCGGCGAGCGTCCAGCTCGATGACCTCGTGCAGAACGGCATGCTCGGCCTGCTCGATGCCCTGGGGCGCTTCGAGGCGGGCGTGGGCGCCCAGTTCGAGGCTTATGCAGCGCAGCGGGTGCGCGGGGCGATGCTCGACGGCCTGCGCGAGAACGACTGGCTGCCGCGCAGCCTGCGCCGCAACTGCCGCCGCATTGAAGCCGCGATCACCCAATTGGAGCAGGCGAGTGGTCGTGTGCCGACGGAGAGCGAGCTGGCCGATTCCCTCGGCATGACGCTTGCCGATTATCAGGAAATGCTGCAGGACGTGCGCGGGCACCAACTGGTGTACATCGAGGACATCGTCGCCGAGCGCGGCGAGGACTTCCTCGAACGCCACCTGGTCGATGAGAGCGCCGACCCCGCACGGCTGATCGCGGACGCGGATCTTCGTCGGCAACTGGTGCAGGCGATCGGACTCCTGCCCGAACGTGAGCAACTGATGATGGCCCTGTACTATGAGCAGGATCTGAACCTGCGCGAGATCGGCGAGGTCATGGGAGTGAGCGAGTCACGCGTTTGTCAGTTGCACAGCCAGGCGGTGCTGCGGCTGCGCAGCCGCCTGTTTGGCGACGGCAAGCGCAACACCAGGGTGAAAGTCGAACGGCATGGATAGGGGGAGCATCATCGGTCTGCTGATCGGCGTCCTGGCGATCATCGTCGGCCAGATCCTGGAGGGCGGACATCTCGGGTCACTGGCGCAGCCGACGGCAATGCTGATCGTCGTCGGTGGCACGCTCGGCGCGGTCATGCTGCAGAGCCCGTACGCCACGTTCATGCGTGGCATGCGGATGATGAAGTGGATCTTGTACCCGCCCGTGGTCAACCACCTGCAGGTGATCCAGCAGGTCACCGGCTGGAGCCAGGTTTCGCGGCGCGAGGGTCTGCTCGCGCTCGACGCCGTGGTAACCGAACTGAAGGACGATTTCGTCCGCAAGGGTCTGCAACTTCTCGTGGACGGGGCCGAGCCGGAGCGGCTGCGCGAGGTGATGGACGTCGAGATCACGACCTACGAGCAGGAGATGAAGCTGGCGGCACGCATCTGGGAGGCGGCCGGCGGTTACTCACCGACGATCGGGATTCTTGGTGCCGTGCTCGGCCTGATTCACGTCATGGAGAACCTCTCCGATCCATCCAAGCTCGGTGCCGGTATCGCGGTCGCATTCGTCGCCACGATCTATGGTGTTGGCCTGGCCAACCTGGTGTTCCTGCCGGTTGCCAACAGGCTCAAGGCGCATATCAATCGCCTCGTGGTGCAACGGGAGATGATCGTCGCCGGCCTGGTGGGGATTGCCAACGGCGACAACCCGCGGATCATCGAGAGCCGCTTGCGCGCCTACATCTTCTGACGCGATGGCACGCCGACGGCACGAGGAGGAGCATGACAATCACGAGCGCTGGCTCGTTTCGTACGCCGATTTCATCACCCTGCTGTTTGCCTTCTTCGTCGTCATGTACGCGCTCTCATCGGTAAACGAGGGCAAGTACCGGATCCTCAGCAACTCGATGGTCGTTGCCTTCCGCAATCCTCCGGTGAACAGCGTCGGGCAGACGCCGACGGTCATTCCGACACCGTCTCCCTCCGTCCCCACGCCTCTGTCGAGCAAGTCATCCGAAGGCCAGCGGCAAAAGGAGCGGGAGAAGATGCGGCAGGTGGCGAAGAACATCCTTGATGTCATGGCGCCACTCGTCGAACAGGGCAAGGTACGGGTGCTGGAGACGAGCCGCGGCGTGAGCATCGAGATCAACGACAGCATCCTGTTCTCGCCCGGGCAGGCACTTCTCAACCCCACGCTGGCCAAGGCCATGCTGTCGGTGGCAGAGGTTCTGGTGCCGGCGGAGTTTCCGATTACCATCGAGGGCCACACGGACAACATGCCGATCAGCAATGCACAGTTTCCCTCCAATTGGGAACTGTCCGCGGTGCGTGCGACCACCGTGCTGCGGTTGTTCGCGGATGCCGGGATTGCCGCCGAGAGGCTGACGGCGATTGGCTACGCCGACACGCGTCCTGTCGAGCCCAATCTGCTCGCCGACGGGCGGGCGCGGAATCGTCGCGTGACGATTCTCATCGACTCGGAGATTCCGGAAAAGAGCACCGAACTCGATCTGCAGGGGTCGGCAACGCCGCCCACGGGTGCGCGGACGACGACGCCAGCTGCCGTACGCTAGGCGCTGTCGCTGATGCGGCCGCTGCCGCCTGGCCTGCTCTGACCGTCGGGACCGTACAGTCCCAGGGCGCCACTGCTGCCGACGAGGGCCGCGATGGCCTGGGCGTTGCTCTGCAGGCGAAGTTGAATCACTTCACCATTCAGCCGATTCAGTTCTCGCGCCTGGGTCGCCAGGGGCAGCAGCTCGGCCCACGCAGTGCGGGCGTCGTCCTCGCCCGGGTGGGCAGCAAACCAGGCCGCCACGCCGGCGCGGTCCGCACTCAAGCCGTCGGCAGCGAGGGTCGCGCGGCGCTGTTCAGCGATGGCAGCCAAGCGCGCTGCGAGTTCGTTCTTGTCCTGCAGCAGTTCCGGCAGACCATCAACGTCACCCTCGATCAGCAGCCTCTGCTCGCGTTCGAGCAGGCCGACGAAGCCCCGGACGACAGTGACTTCTTCTTCGAGCAGTTGTCGCAAGGCCGTCACCGTTGGCAGTCGCTCGTGAAGGGACTGCTCAGGAGCGCCGCTGCGCAGCCACGAGTTCACTCGCCGATGTGATCAGCCGCTCGGCAATCGCCTCGGCATTGATCGTGAAACGGCCCTCGCTGATCGCCTGTCTGATCTCGGCGACACGGCCGGAATCGAAGGCGCCTGCGTCGCCCGGTGACTGCAGTTGTGCCGCCAGCTCGCTCAGATGAACCTCTGTCGCGGCGCCCGTCGGCGGTTTGACGACGGCGGCGCGGTTGCGCGTTTCGCCAAGTACGCTGGCGGAATTGCTTGTGCTGTCGATTTTCACGGTGGTGCCCCTTGAACGGTTGTCCTCAATTCACTAATCGGCGGACGGCGTTGAAACTTTAACATTTTTTTCGAACCGGGGCCGGCTGGCCAGTCAGTAGTTCACCTCGACGATGCCGCCCTGGCGGGCGATGCCGCTGACCAACTGCCCTGATGCCGTTCGCACCTGGGCAACCTGACCCTCGGCGGCGTTGTTCAGGGCCTTTCCTTCGTTGCTGACGCTGAACCCGGCACCGCTCGAAAGCAACTTGACGCTCTGTCCCTGCTGCACCGCCCAGGCCGCGCTGAGCAACTCGCTGCGCAGGGGCTGGCCGACAGCGACACCCTGGCGTGCCGTCTTGCCGATCGCCTGTGCCGGGTCGGTCAGAACACTGGCTGGCAGCGCGCCGAGATCACCGCTCTGCGGCAGCAGGTCGGCAGCGCCGACGACCTGTCCGGGCGCGAGCTGTCGTGCCGCGACGAGATAGTTGCCGGCAATCCGTATCTGTACCGGCACGTACACCGTCCACCGACTCGGTCCGAGGCAACGGACGCCGACTGTCGTGTTCCCCCAGAGGCGGCTCCCCGATGGCAGGAAGGGCTCGAAGGCGTTGCAGGCGGTGAGTCGGGCGTGGCGATCGAGCTGGCCGATCTGGAAGGTCACCGTTCCCGGCAGGGCGGCTGTCTGCACGCGCAGATAGTCGTCGAGGGCCGCCGCCAAGGTGGTCTGCGCGCCGACGCCCCTGCCCGTCAGGGCCAGCACGGCAAGGACCAGAAGGGTGGCCAGAAGTGACCATCCGGAGTGTTGCGGTACGCGTGAGATTGCTGGCATGCCGCCATTTTGCCTCAATCTGTCTGCTGCGGGCAGGAACTGCGGCGCCAATCGGCCCGCGAGTGATTGCTGGCGGCAATATTTGCCGCGCGGCCGGCAAGGACGGTCGCTGACTGGCGCCAGTGCGGCTGCACATCAGCCGGCGGCGGCGCCATCCCCGTGGCCGGGCGTCACCGGTGATCGGCCCCGTCTGGTCGCCCGCAGCCAGCCAGGCGGCAGGAAAGGCGGCCGCGAGGCCAGCGCTTCGGGCCTGCGGGGTGACCCACGCCGCAGCGCTCTGGTCTCATGGCATGGGTATTGCTTGGAGTATCCTTGTCCGACCGATCGAGGGGCGCCCGATGCTCAGCAAGCTTGACCGCAATCTCCAGTTCCATCAGCAGGCACTTGGTCTGCGCGCCAGTCGTCAGCAGGTGCTGGCCGGCAACATTGCCAACGCCGATACGCCGAACTTCAAGGCCCGCGATTTCCATTTCGCCGCCGCTCTGGAGAATGCACTCGCTGGCAGGGCTGGCGGTGCCCTGCCGCTGACGATGACCGCGTCCCGCCATCTGGCCGGCGACGCGAATCAGGGGGCCCCGTCGCTGTTGTATCGGCAGCCGGTGCAGCCGAGTGCCGATGGCAATACGGTCGAAATGGATGTGGAGGGGGCCCAACTGGCCGCGAACAGCATCTTCTACGAGGCCGGGCTGAGCTTCATCAGCGGCAAGATCAGAACCATGATGACGGCGTTGCAGGGGCAGTAGTGATGGGCATGTTCACGACTTTCCACGTCGCTGGCAGCGCGCTGACGGCGCAGTCCGTCCGCCTCAATGCGGTTGCCAGCAACATGGCCAACGCCGACAGCGTGATCGGTTCCGATGGCAAACCCTATCGCGCAAGGCAGGTGGTGTTCGCGGCGACGCCGATGGGCAATGCCGCCGCGCAGGGTGTCCGGGTGACGCAGGTCGTCGAGGACAGCAGTCCAGCACGCCTGGTCTACGACCCGCGCAACCCGGCGGCGAACGAGCGTGGCTACGTCGAGATGCCGAACGTCAGCGTGGTCGATGAAATGACCAACATGATCTCGGCCGCACGCGCCTACCAGACCAATGCCGAGGTGATGAATACGGCCAAGCAGTTGTTGCTGAAGACGTTGAGCATTGGCCAGTAGTCATCACCCATCCCCAAGTCGAGGAGAATCTCATGGTAAGTGTTCAGTCCGTTAACGCCGCGAGCGACCTGTTTGCCACGCTCAATGCGCGGGCCGGCGGCGGTACGGCGTCGGCAACGAGCAGCGAGGAGGTGCAGAATCGCTTTCTCAAGCTGCTGGTGACCCAGTTGCAGAACCAGGATCCGCTCAATCCGCTGGACAACGCGGCGGTCACCACGCAGGTTTCCCAGATCAGCACCGTCACCGGAATCGAGAAGCTGAACAGCACCCTGGAAGCGCTGCTGGGCAGTTACCAGGATACGCAGGCGCTGCAGGGCGCGGCCTTGATGGGCCGCAACGTGCTCACCGCCGGTTCGCGTCTGTCGCTGGTCGGTGGCCAGGCGGTTGCCGGTGTCAACATGGTCGAGGCCGCTGATCAGGTCAAGCTGACGATCCGCGATGGCGCTGGGACGGTCGTACAGAGCCAGAACCTCGGCGCGCGGGAGGCCGGCAGCTTCAGCTTCGTCTGGGATGGCAAGAACGATGCAGGGTTGGCGGTAGCGCCCGGCAACTACAGCTTCCAGGTCAGCGCGCTGCGCGGTGCAGACAAGGTGGCAGCCGAACCCCTGCAGCTGGGCACGGTATCTGCTCTGGTGAAGACGGCGAAGGGGTTCGAACTTGAAGTCGGCGGCGTCGGCCGGATTGGCTTCGACAAGGTACAGCAGATTCTCTAGGAAGATCGGGGGACAGAATGAGTTTCCAACAAGGTTTGAGCGGTCTGGATGCAGCAGCCTCTTCGCTCGATGTGATCGGCAACAACGTCGCCAACGCCAGCACGGTCGGTTTCAAGCGGGCCAACGCCAATTTTGCCGATGTCTTCGCCGCTTCCCTGGGCATCGTCGGCGCCTCGCAGATCGGCATCGGCGTGTCGATTGGCGCGATCCAGCAACAGTTCACCCAGGGCAACCTGACGACCACCGACAATGCTCTCGACCTTGCGGTCAATGGTGGCGGCTTCTTCCGCATGAGCGACGATGGCGCCATCAGCTATACGCGCAACGGGCAGTTCCACATCGACAACCAGGGTTACATCATCAATGACCAGAAGCTTCGCCTGACGGGTTATCCGGTCAGCGTGACCGGCGCCATCACGCCGGCCAATCCGATCGAACTGCAACTGTCGGCGAGCCAGATCCCACCCCGCGCGACGAGCCACCCGCTCTCGGGCGACGTGGCGGCGGTACTCAATCTCGATTCGCGCGATACCGTCCCGGTGCTGTCACCTTTCGACTACACCAATCCGTCGACCTACAATTTCTCGACCGCGCTGACCGTCTTCGACACGCTGGGCGTGTCGCACAACCTGACCACCTATTACGTCTTGAACGCGCCGACGCCCCCAACCGGCGGCGAGTGGACGGTGCATGCGACGCTTGATGGTGCCAACCCGCAGATCCTTCCTGGCGGCAATCTCGTCTTTGACACATCGGGCGCGCTGAGTTCGGCGCCGACCTACACCCTGCCGTCGTGGCCACTGAGCAGCGGCGCCGTGACGCCATGGTCGCCGGGAGTGATCGACTTCACCGGAACGACCCAGTACGGCAGCGCATCGAGCGTTGATCGCCTGACGCAGGGCGGTTATGCAACCGGCAGCCTGGTCGGCATCGGTGTCCTCAGTGACGGTATCGTGCAGGGCCGCTACAGCAATGGCCAGACGCGCAGCATGGGACAGCTGGTACTGGCCACCTTTGCCGACCCCAATGGGCTGCTCAACCTGGGCAACAACCAGTGGACTGCAACCTCCACCTCCGGGCCCGAACTGGTTGGCGCGCCTGCTTCGGGCAGCCGTGGCGTGATCCAGTCGGCGGCGGTCGAGGATTCCAACGTCGATCTGACCAACGAACTGGTGGCGATGATCACCGCGCAGCGCAACTACCAGGCGAATGCGCAGACGATCAAGACACAGGATCAGATCATGCAGACGCTGATCAACCTGCGCTGATTTCCCGGCTCCTGACGGCACGGAGGCTGCATGGATCGTCTGATCTACACTGCGATGAGCGGCGCCAAGCAGGCGTTTCTGCAGCAGGCGGGGGTGGCGCACAATCTGGCGAATGTGGCGACCGTCGGCTACCGTGCGATGGAGAACCGATTCCGCGCCGTACCCGTGCTCGGCGCTGGCCAGCCGACGCGGGCCTTCACGATCGACGCCTCGGTCGCCAACAGCTTCGAACAGGGCCCATTGATGACCACCGGACGGCCGCTCGACGTGGCCCTGCGTGGGCGCGGCTGGATCGCCGTTCAGGGAGCTGACGGCAACGAGGCCTACACGCGAGCCGGCAACCTGGTGACCGATGCCAACGGCGTCCTGCAGACCAGTTCCGGCAACCTCGTCCTCGGTGAGGGTGGGCCGATCACGCTGCCGCCGGACAACAACATCGTCATTGCCGCCGACGGCACGGTATCCGGCGTGCCACGCACCGGCGCTGGTGCGGCGAGCAGCGTCAATGTGGTTGGCCGGATCAAGCTCGTCAATCCACCGGAAAGCGATCTGGTGCGCGGTGACGACGGGCTGTTCCGGACGCGCAACGCCCAGCCGGCGATCGCGGACGAGGCCGTGTCGCTCGAGCCTGGCGCACTCGAGGGCAGCAACGTGAATTCGGTCGACGCCATGGTGCGGATGATCAGCCTGGCGCGCCAGTTCGAACTGCAGGTCCGGATGCTGCAGACGGCGGAGGCGAACGCCCGTGCCGCAACCGCCTTGCTCACCATGAACCGCTGATCGGAAACCGATGATCACTTCTCTCTGGACCGCGAGTACCGGTCTCACCGCACAGCAGGTACAGATCGACGTCATTGCCAACAACCTGGCGAACGTCAGCACCAATGGCTTCAAGCAGGCACGGGGAATCTTCGCCGACCTGCTCTACAAGACCGTGCGCCAGCCGGGCGCACAGTCGTCGCAGACGACCCAGATTCCCGACGGACTGCAGATCGGCCTGGGCACGACGCCGGTGTCGACCGGTCGCATCTTCACCCAGGGGTCGTTGCAGCAGACCGGCAACAGTCTCGACATGGCGATCGACGGGGCGGGCTTCTTCCAGGTGTTGCTGCCGGACGGGACCAACGCCTACACACGGGACGGGTCGTTCCAGAAAGACAATCAGGGGCAGATCGTCACCGCCAGTGGCTATCCCGTGCAGCCGGCGATCACCATCCCGCAGAACGCGCTGACCGTGACCGTCGCCACCGATGGCGTCGTCAGCGTCACCTTGCCGAACGTCACCGCGCCGCTGCAGATCGGAACCATCCAGGTGGCGACCTTCATCAACAATGGCGGCCTGCAGAGCCTGGGCGACAACCTCTATCAGGAGACGGCATCGAGCGGCACGCCAACGCTGAACACGCCGGGCAGCAACGGCGCCGGCATGGTGGTTCAGTCCTATGTCGAAGCGTCCAACGTCAACGTCGCGCAGGAGCTGGTGCTGATGATCCAGACGCAGCGGGCGTACGAGCTGAACGCCAAGGTCGTGTCGACATCCGACCAGATGCTGGCGCGTCTGACGCAGCTGTAGGAATCCGTTCATGTCCGCCCGATCATCCCTGCCGCTGGCCGCCGCTCTCCTGCTGCTCGCCGCCTGTACCACCGTTCCGCCAACCAACGTCCATCAACCGATGACGGCCCGGCCGCAGCCGCGGCCGGAGCAACTGGCGGCAGCACTGGCCTCGACTGGCAGCATCTATCAGGCAGGTGCCTCGCGCACCTTGTTCGAGGATCGGCGGGCGCGGCATGTCGGCGACACGATCACGGTGACAATCACCGAGAACACTTCCGCTGCGACGAAGTCGAACAACAACATCGCCAAGACCGGCAGCATCAACGCCTCGATCGGGCCGAACCTGAATCTGCCCGGGAAGACACTGACCGAGCTGAAGGCGAACAGCAGCAACGTCGCCAGCGGCAAGGGTGACGCGGCAGCCAACAACGTTTTCACCGGGACGATCACGGTGACGGTCGTCGAGGTCCTGCCGAACGGCAATCTGCTGGTATCGGGAGAGAAACAGGTGGCGATCGGCCATGGGCAGGAGTACATCCGCCTGTCGGGCATCGTCAATCCCTACTTCGTCAACGCCTCCAATACCATCGCTTCGTCGCAGATCGCCGATGCGCGCATCGAGTACAAGGAAAGCGGTGCCATCAGCGAGGCGCAGGTGATTGGCTGGCTGGCACGCTTCTTCCTGACGGTCATGCCGTTCTGAGCAGCGGTGAGGAAGTCGTCGCGCGCAGGCCAGGAAGCGGGGTGGCAGCGATTGAGCCACGCCACCATTTGCCGCGCGCTGGCAGCGGATTGATCCACAACCTCTGAGGAAGACAGGCCATGTTCTCGATCATCGCCGGAATGCCAGGCTGCACGCGGCTCGGGGCGGCAATTCTTGCCGTCCTGGCGCTGGCAATGCCCAACACTCCCGTGGCAGCAGAAAGGATCAAGGATCTGGCGTCGTTGCAGGGGGTGCGCAACAACCAGCTGGTCGGTTACGGTCTGGTTGTCGGACTCGACGGCAGCGGCGACCAGACGACGCAGGCGCCCTTTACGTCGCAGAGCATCATCAACATGCTGGCGCAGTTGGGAACGACCGTGAACTCGGTGCAGGGCTTGCAGCTGAAGAACGTCGCGGCCGTCATGGTGACCGCCAATCTGCCGCCCTTTGCGCGGATTGGCCAGCAGATCGACGTCACCGTCTCGTCGATGGGGAACGCCAAGAGCCTGCGCGGCGGGACGCTGGTGATGACGCCGCTGAAGGGCGCCGACGGCCAGATCTACGCCCAGGCGCAGGGGAACCTGCTGGTCGGCGGGGCCGGCGCGGCGTCCGGCGGCAGCAAGGTGGTGGTCAACCACCTGCTGGCGGGTCGCATTGCCGGGGGCGCGACGGTCGAGCGCGAAGTCCCGACGGCGCTTGGCCAGGGGGCATTCGTGCACTATGAACTCGGAGCGACGGATTTCGGAACCGTGCAGAAGGTGGTCGAGGCGATCAACCGGGAGACGGCACCGGGTGTCGCCCAGGCTCTCGACGGACGGGTGATTCGCGTCATCGCCCCCGAGGAGGCGAACAGCCGTGTCGCTTTCCTCGGGCGGATCGAAAACCTCGAAGTTCGACCGACGAAGGCGGTGGCGAAGGTGATCATCAATCCGCGCACCGGCTCGGTGGTCATGAACCAGACGGTCACCATCGACTCCTGCGCGGTCGCTCATGGTAATCTTTCGGTGATCATCAACACCGAGCAGAAAGTCAGTCAACCCAACCCGCTGTCAGCCGGACAGACGGTGACGACGACGCAGAGCGAGATCGACATCAAGCAGGGCGGGGGGACCCTGATCCAGCTCAAGGCGGGCGTCAGCCTGGCCGAGGTGGTGAAGGCGATCAACGCCCTGGGTGCCGGACCACAGGATCTGCTGTCGATCCTGCAGTCGATGAAGGCGGCCGGCGCGCTGCGTGCCGACCTCGAGATCATCTGAGCTGCGCCGTGCGGGAGAACGAAGCCATGGTCCAATCATGAAAGCTCCTGAACTCGCAACACAACGCCTGGTGCTCGACCCCGCCGCTGCCGGCGACCTGCGCAACCGGCTGCGCGCCGATCCGCAGGCAGGCGTCAGGCAGGCGGCGCGACAGTTCGAGGGAATGCTGCTGCACCTGATGCTGAAGAGCATGCGCGATGCGACGCCGACCAGTGGCGTTCTGGACAGCGAGCAGAGCCGCTTCTTCGCCGCCATCGGCGATCAGCAACTGTCGCAGGAACTGGCCTCGCAGGCCCCCCTCGGTTTCGCCGGGTTGATCGAGAGGCAACTGGCACGGCAACAAGGGGGCGTTGTGCCGGCCGTCCCGCCGGTGCTGGCCCCAGGGTCGCCAGTGCAGTCGGTACTGCCGGCAAGCCGTCCACTGTCCGGTGTTGCGGCAGCACGGACGGAGGTGCCGCGCGCGGACGCCGCGCCGCCGGAGGTCCGGGCCGACAGTGCGCAGCGTCGGCGCGATTTCGTCGACCGCGTGTGGTCGCACGCGGTCGACGCCGCGAACCGGACCGGTGTTCCGGCACACTTCCTGGTCGCCCAGTCGGCGCTCGAGAGTGGCTGGGGAAAGCGTGAGCTGCGCACTGCCGACGGCTCGCCCAGTTTCAACGTTTTCGGCATCAAGGCTGGCCGCGGGTGGTCGGGAGCGACCGTCGAAGTGCAGACGACCGAGTTCGTTGATGGCATGCCGCAGACGGTACGAGCGAAGTTCCGTGCCTACGGTTCCTATGCCGAGGCCTTCCGCGACTACGCGCAGCTTCTCAGCAACCACCCGCGCTACGCCGCCGTCATCGGGCAGCAGGATGGTGTCCAGTTTGCGCGTTCGCTGCAGCGAGCGGGCTATGCGACCGATCCGATGTATGCCGACAAGCTCGCTCGGATCATCGGTGGCAACACGTTGCGACAGGCTCTGTCTGCCGCCTGATTTTTTCCCGCAGGGGCTAAACTTTCGTGCCAGGCTGCCGTTGACCGAACCATCAACCAGGAACTTATCGCATGGGCTCAGGAATCCTTGGTACAGGTGTCAGCGGCCTCCTGGCCGCGCAGCACGGGTTGCAGACCACCGAGCACAACATTGCCAACGCCAACACTCCGGGTTACACGCGGCAGCGGGTGCTTCAGGGCAGCAATGCGGGTGTCAACACGGGTTCCGGCTTTCTCGGTCAGGGTACCCATGTGGCAACCATCGAGCGCGTCTACAGCCGCTTTCTCACCGAGCAGGTGGATCGTTCGCAGAGTGGCGCCAGTCAGCTCAACACCTATGCAGCACAGATCAAGCAGATCGACAACCTGCTGGCCGACAGCAGTGCCGGCCTGTCGCCGGCACTGCAGGGTTTCTTTGATGGCGTCGCACAGGTGGCGGCCAATCCGTCCCACTTGCCGAGCCGGCAGACCCTGGTTTCCAATGCACAGGGGTTGAGCGCTCGCTACCAGTCGCTGGGCACGCAGCTCGCGCAGATGTACGACGGCATCAATGGCGAGATCAGGGACAGCGTCAAGGCCATCAACTCCTACGCCGAACAGATTGCCCTCCTCAACGAGCAGATCGGCCTCGCGCAGGCGTCCACCGGCCATTCGGCCAATGACCTCCTGGACTCCCGCGATCACCTGGTCGCCGAACTGAACACGCTGATCAGGGCGAGAAGCAGCACCAACGGCGACGGCAGCATCAACGTCTTCGTCGGCAACGGTCAGCAACTGGTCGTCGGTTCGCAGTCGATCGGTCTTGCGGTCACCGCCTCGGCGAGCGATTCAACGCGTCTGGTGGTCGGAGTGAAGAGTCGCACCGGGGTGCAGGAAATGCCGGAATCGCTGATCAACGGTGGCGCATTGGGAGGCTTGCTGGCTTTTCGCAGCGAATCGCTGGATCGGGTGAGCAGCGACCTGGGACGCAGTGCGGTCTCGCTGGCGCTGACCTTGAATGCCCAGAGCGCACTCGGACAGGATCTGCTCGGTCAATCCCTGTTGTCGCCGCCGCCGTCGGGCTTCACGTCGGAGATGTTCACGGTCGCCGAGCCCGGCGTTCGGGCCGACAGCCGGAATCCGGCTGGCAGCCCGACGGTGACTGCCGCCTTCACGACGCCGGTGCCGTTCAGCGGCAACTTCTATACCAACCTCGTGGCGAGCGATTATCGACTCACTTCCGACGGCGCCAGCGTCACCCTGACCCGGCTGGCGGACGAGCGCCAGTGGACGGCGGCCGACCTGACCGCTCTTGACGTGCAGTTGCAGAGTGAGCCGCAGGGCTTCTCGCTCGCTTCCTCCGCGCCGTTGCCGGCAGGTGCCAGCTATCTCGTGCAGCCGACGCGCGACGCGGCGCGCAAGATCACGGTCAATCCGGCAGTGGTTGCCGATCCGCGCCTGATCCCGGCGGCCGCCCCGATCAGGACCAGTGCCGGCGCGTCCAACACCGGTTCGGCGCAGATCTCGCCCGGCAGTGTCGGGCCGGGATACGATGCTCTCGGCGCCGTCCTGCCGCTTGCCGTCGTGTACGAGAACGGCCAGTTGCGCAATTTTCCGGCCGGTACGCAGGTTTCGATCGACGGCGGTGCGCCACAGCTGATCGCCAGCACCGCCAGTGTCGTGCCGTACGCCAGCGGCGCCAGCGTAACCCTCGTCGGGTCGGCCACTACCACCCCGCCCAGCGGCATCACGTTCAGCATCAGCGGTGTGCCGAACAACGGCGACCGCTTCGTGCTGGCGCGCAATGCCGGTGCCACCGCCGACGGTCGCAACGTCCTGGCGCTCGCGGAACTGCAGACGCGGGACACGATGTCCGGCAAGACGGCCTCGTTCCAGGAAAGCTACGCACAGTTGGTCAGCGAGAACGGTAACCGGACCAGGCAGGCACAGATCGGCGGTGAGGCGCAGCAGGCATTGCTGAAGCAGGCACAGGAGAGCCGCGATTCGCTTTCGGGTGTCAACCTCGACGAGGAAGCCGCCAACCTGATCCGCTATCAGCAGGCCTACCAGGCGTCGGCGAAGGCGTTGCAGATTGCCACCAGCCTGTTCGACACGATCCTGGACCTCGCTGGTCGTTAACGTGGCAAGTTGATCATGGTGTCGCGCATGGCCGGATCGGGTGCGCTGCGCGTGGACGGTGATTGCTGGCCATCCTTCTTGTTTGGCGAAATTGAAGTGACAGAGGTAGGAGGACTGGATGCGCATCAGTACCAGCCAGCTTTACGCAGCGGGCGCAAACGGAATCGAGCGCCGGCAGAACCAGCTCCTCAGGCTGCAGGAGCAACTGTCCAGCGGGCGCCGGCTACTGACCCCGGCTGACGATCCGGTGGCCGCGGCGCGGGCGCTGGAAGTCACGCAGGCGAAGGAGATCGGCGCCCAGTACGCGCGCAATCAGGGCATCGCTACCGACCGCCTGCGGCTCGTCGACAGCCAGTTGACGAGTCTGACCGAGGTCTTGCAGAGCGTTCGCAGTCGCGTCGTCCAGGCCGGCAACACAGTCCTTTCCGACACGGATCGGCAGGCGATTGCCAGCGAACTCGAGGCGCGTTTCGAAGAGATGCTCGGCATCGCCAACAGCCGCAGCGCCGAGGGGGAGTACCTGTTCTCCGGTCACCGCGGGTCGACGATGCCGTTTGCCCGTGGCGCCGCGGTGCCGCCGGCGACGACCGGCTTCGTCAGCTATTCCGGCGACGATGGTGAGCGCCTGCTGCAGGTGGCTGCGTCGCAGCAGATGGCGACCAGTGTCGCCGGCAGCGAACTGTTCATGCAGCTTCGTGACGGCAACGGCAGTTTCGTCGCCGCCGCCAGTGGCAACGGGACAGCCCTGCCGAACCAGGGAAGCGGCGTCATCGGGCAGGGTTCGGTGCTCGACCAGGGGCAGTGGGCGGCCGCGGTGAACGGCGGCTTTGCCTGGCAGGGAACGGACGATCGCGCCCTGCAGATTCGCTTCTCATCGGTCGCCGGGGTGAGCAGCTATCAGCTTTTCGACCTCTCGCAGCCAGCGCCACCGGCGACACCGCTGCCGGCAACGGCGGTCGGCCCGGTCCTGCCCTTCACGCCGGGGCAGGCGATCCCGCTGGTCACGACGCAACCGCCGGCGCCGTCGGCAGGGATCGACTTCGGCGCCCAAGTGGTGATCACCGGGTCGCCAGCTGCCGGTGACACCTTCAGCATCCGGCCCAGTGTCAACAAGAGCGCCTTCCAGACCTTGCAGGAGACGATCGACCTGCTGCGTCTGCCGCTCGACTCGGGTACGGCGCGTACCGACTTTACCGGCAAGATGCAGGGGCACCTGGCGGGCATCGATCAGGCGCTGGCGAAGGCCGGCGAGGTGCAGTCCCGCGTCGGCACCCGCCTGCAGACTCTCGAGGATCTGAGCGACAACGCCACCGTCCTCGACATCCAGTATCAGCAGACGCTGTCTGATCTCGTCGACCTCGACTACGTGCGCGCGATCTCGGACTTCACCAGGGAGCAGGTCAGCCTCGAGGCGGCGCAGAAGTCCTTCGTCGCCATCAGCGGGCTGAGCCTGTTCAAATACCTGTGAGCCGCGGCCCCTCTCTGCGCGTTGCCGGGGCGTGCCTGTCCCTGGCGCTGCTCGGTGCCTGCGGCACGGTTGACTGGAACGGGCAGCCGGCGCCGGTCAGCCAGCCTTACGACCACGCCTTCACGCAGGCTCCCAACCCGACGGCAAGCCTGCCGCCGGTAAAGGCACTTGCTCTCGCCGGGTCGGTCGGCTACATGGCGAGCCAGTACGGCGGGCCGTCACAATACCTCTACTTCAGCGCTGCGGCGGCAGTTGCCGCCTACGTCATCTACGATCCGCTGGCGCCCAACTGGACGATCGAGGAGACCATGCTCGAAGGGGACACCTATCGGCTGGCGATGCGTGCCAAGAGTTTCCGTATCGGCGGCGATGGCGAATCGGGGCTGATCTTCAAGCGGCGCGCGCTGCAGTTGCAGCGGCAGCGCGGTTTCGCCGCCTACCGGGTGCTCGACTACTCGGAAGGAATCGAATCGAGTACGCCGTTCACGCATCGCTATGCGGAAGGGGTCTTTCAACTGGTATCGGCCGACCCCGCGCGCAGGCCTTGAGCCGAGTGGCGGCCGGGCGAGCATGCCGGCGCCAACGGGTGCCGCAAGGCATCGCCAGCGTACCCGCGCCGGAGACGAGTGCCGACGGGCAGACGGGCCAACGCTTGACCCCTGCGGCTTCGCTGGTGGGCCATCCCTCCCTCGCCGTCAACTGCCGACGTCGTCGGCCGGACGCTGTCGCGACAGTTCGCGGATGATCCCAGCGACGGACCAGAGCATCAGCGCGAAGCCAGCCGCCACCGTCAGGACGGCAGTCGTCGTGCCGGTCGGGAAATCCGGAATGAACAGCGTCTGCCGTCGGGCCAGCCACATCAGGCCGCTGGCCAGGATCAGCGTGCCGGCGACGTCGAGCAGCGCGTAGAGCATGACCTTCGCGGTGACGCGCGGGCGGTGACGGCGGTCCATGCCGTGTTCTAGCAGCGCGTTCCGCCAGGTCGATGACATGAAATCGCTTCGTCTCGCGCCATGCTGCGTTGCCAATCCTCGCCGTGGCTGCGGCCACGGCCATGGACTGCGCCTTGCCTGGAACGGGAATGCATCGATTTCACGGCCAGTCGCCTTGACGGAACGAGCTGTCAGCGGACGCGCATGCCGGGCTGCGCCCCGTCATCCGGCGCCAGGAGGAAGATGCCGGGAGTCTCGCCGGCGGGGTCCGAGGCGGCAAGGATCATGCCTTCGGACAGGCCGAACTTCATCTTGCGCGGTGCCAGGTTGGCGACCATCACCGTCAGCCTGCCGACCAGGCCCGCCGGGTCGTACGCCGCCTTGATGCCGGCAAAGACCTGTCGTGTCCCGAGCGGGCCGACATCGAGCAGCAGCCGCAGGAGCTTGTCGGCGCCTTCGACCTGATCGGCCTCGCTGATGCGGGCGATGCGCAGATCGACGCCGAGGAAGTCGTCGATGCTGATGTGCGGCCCGGCGGCCGGTGTCGCCACGGCCGCCTGCGCGACGGCAATGGCGGCCGCCTTCTCCTGGTGCTCGGCGTGCTTCTGTGGCGCTGCCGGCGGGGTGGCTGCCAGCGACTCGCGATTGGCGGCCAGCAGGGCATCGATCTGCTGCTTGTCCACCCGTGTCAGCAGGTGCTGGTAGGTGTTGATGACATGCCCGGCTGCGAGGACCGTGGCCGTGTCGTCCCAGAGCAGTGGCGCGACGTTGAGGAAGGCTTCGGTCTTCGCGGCGAGCGCGGGCAGGACCGGCTTGAGCAGGATCGCCAACAGGCGGAAGAGATTGAGCGCGTTGCTGCAGGCCGCCTGCAGTTCGCCTTCGCGACCCGGCTGGCGCGCGAGTTCCCAGGGCTTGACGCTGTCCACATACTGGTTGGCGAGATCGGTCAGCGCCATGATCTCGCGGATCGCCTTGCCGAACTCGCGCGCCTCGTAGTGCTCGGCGATCGGCCGGCGGCGTTCGCGTATCGCCTGGATGGCCGGCAGCGATTCGTCGCAGGTGCACAGGCGGCCGCCGAACTTGCGGACGATGAATCCGGCCGAGCGGCTGGCGATGTTGACGAACTTGCCGACCAGATCCGAGTTGACGCGGGCGATGAAGTCGTCGAGGTTGAGGTCGATGTCCTCCATCGAGCTACCGAGCTTGGCGGCGTAGTAGTAGCGCAGCCACTCCGGGTCGAGGCCCAGGGCGAGGTAGCTGGTGGCGGTGATGAAGGTGCCGCGCGACTTCGACATCTTGGATCCGTCGACGGTCAGGAAGCCGTGCGCGAAGACCTTGCTCGGCGTCCGGTAGCCCGCATGCTCGAGTTCGGCCGGCCAGAACAGCGCATGGAAGTAGAGGATGTCCTTGCCGATGAAGTGGTAGAGTTCGGTCGTCGAGTCCGGCCGCCAGTACTCGTCGAAATCAAGGCCCTGGCGCGCACACAGATGGCGGAAGGCGCCCATGTAACCGATCGGCGCGTCGAGCCAGACGTAGAAGTACTTGCCCGGCGCATCCGGGATCTCGAAACCGAAGTAGGGGGCATCGCGCGAAATGTCCCAGTCGGTGAGGCGGTTCTCGTCGGTGTCGCCCAGCCACTCCTGCAGCTTGTTCGCCGCTTCGGTCTGCAGGCGGCCCTCGGCCTGCGTCCAGCGCCGCAGAAAGGCTTGGCAACGGGGATCCGAGAGGCGGAAAAAGAAGTGTTCGGACTGGCGCAGCTCCGGGCGCGCGCCGGAGACCGCCGAGTAGGGGTTCTTCAGTTCGTCGGCGGTGTAGGCGGCACCGCAGCTCTCGCAGTTGTCACCGTACTGGTCGGCGGCGCCGCACTTCGGGCATTCGCCCTTGATGAAGCGGTCGGGCAGGAACATCTGCTTCAGCGGATCGTAGTACTGCTCGATCGTGCGTGTCTCGATCAGCCCGGCGGCGCGCAGTCGCGCGTAGATCTCGTTGGCGCAGGCGCGGGTTTCCGGCGAATGGGTCGTGTAATAGTTGTCGAAGCCGATGTGGAAGCCAGCGAAGTCGCGCGTGTGCTCGCCATGCACACGTTCGATCAATGCCTCCGGAGTGATCCCTTCCTGCTCGGCGCGCAACATGATCGGCGTTCCGTGCGTGTCGTCGGCGCAGACGTACCAGCACTCGTGCCCGCGCATCTTCTGGAAGCGTACCCAGATGTCGGTCTGGATGTACTCGACGAGATGGCCGAGATGAATGGCGCCGTTGGCATAGGGCAGTGCGGATGTGACCAGGATCTTGCGTGTCATCGGCGTCGGTGCAAACGGGCAAAGGGGGCATTCTACCAAACGGGCCTTGCCGCGCAGGCTTCATCTGCAGACGCCGCCAGCCTTGCCATGCCCTCAATGCCAGCCGCGCAGCATCGCGATGCCGTGAGCGCCGTGGCTGCAGGCTTCGGCCAGTAGCTCCGGCTGCATGCCACCGAGCGCATAGAGCGGCAGTGGCGAGCGCCCGCCGAGCTGGGCGAAGCGCTGCCAGCCGATGCCGGCAGCCTGCGGGTGGCTCGGTGTCGGCAGGACCGGGCCCAGGACGGCAAAGTCGAGCTGCAACCGGGCTGCCTGCGCGAGTTCGTCGGCGTCGTGGCAGGAAGCTGCCACCAGCGGAAATTGCGGCTTCTCCTGGATCCGCCAGAGCTGGGCCGAAGAGAGGTGGATGCCGTGCGCGGCGACCGCTGTCGCGAGCTGCAGGTCGTCGTTCACCAGGATCCTGGCTGCGGGATGGGCTTCCGCGAGCTGCATGACGCGGCGGGCGAAGTCGAGCCGCACATTCACCGGCAGCGTCTTGTCGCGTACCTGGATCAGTCGCAGGCCGTCGCGGAGTGCCTTCCCGAGGCGCTCGAGTTCGCCCTCGATGCCGTTTTCGCTGGCGTTGGTCAGGGCGTAGACCGGCGGCAGCGCCAGCGCGCGCAGGATCGGCCCGTTCGCCGGCAGGATCGGCGCGACGCTTGCCGCCTGCCCGGTGGGCAGCCAGACGAGGCCGCTGTGCTCGATCGCTGCAGCCTCGCCACGCCAGGCGTTGACGCGGAAGAAGCGCAGACGGACCGTCGCGTGCGGATAGCTGAACTCGCAGCAGACCCAGGGCCATGCCTGTTCGACGCCAATCCCGAGTTCCTCCTGCAGCTCCCGTTGCAGCGCGGCGTGCGCCGTCTCGCCAGCTTCCACCTTGCCGCCCGGAAACTCCCAGTAGCCGGCGTAGGGTTTTCCCGGCGGGCGCTGCGCGAGAAGAAACTCGGGCGCGGCGGGATCGCCGCGCAGCAGGACCCCTGCCGCGACTTCGGTGATCACGCCCATCGCTGTCGGCGCCGGGCGCCGTGCCGAGTGCCGGTGCTCACTGGCGGTGCCGCGAGCGTCGGCGCGAGTCGGCGGTGCGGTTCGGCGGAACGTCGGCGCCGCTTCGTTGCCGGCCCGCCCAGTCCCTGGCAAACTGCCAGGCGACGCGGCCGCTGCGTGAACCGCGTTCAACCGCCCAGTTGAGGGCCGCCCGTTCGGTGCCGGCGATCTCGTCCGGCCGGCAACCGAAGGAACGCAGCCAGTGGGCGACGATGTCGAGGTAAGCCTCCTGGTCGAAGGGGTAGAACGAGATCCAGAGGCCGAAGCGCTCGGAGAGCGAGATCTTCTCCTCGATCGCCTCGCCGGGGTGGATCTCCTCGCCGACACGCCGGCTTTCGAGGTTCTCGGCGAAGTACTCGGGCATCAGGTGACGGCGGTTCGAGGTCGCGTAGATCAGGACGTTCTCGGGCGCTGCCGCAAAGGAGCCGTCGAGCACCACCTTGAGCGCCTTGTAGCGCGCGTCTCCGGATTCGAACGAGAGGTCATCGCAGAAGATGATGAAACGCTCCGGGCGGTCCTCGAGCAGTTCGACGATCTGCGGCAGGTCGGTCAGCTCGTCCTTCTCGACCTCGATGACCCGCAGGCCCTGTGGCGCGTACTCGTTGAGCAGCGCCTTGATCAGCGATGACTTGCCCGAGCCGCGGGCACCGGTGAGCAGGACGTTGTTGGCCGGCAGGCCGGCGATGAACTGGCGCGTGTTGTTGTCGAGGCGAGCCTTCTGCTCGTCGATGTCGCGCAGGTCGGCGAGGCGGATTTGCGGCAGGCGGCGGATCGCCTGCAGGTAGCCGGAGCCGTGTGCGCCGCGCCAGCGGAAGGCGTGCGCCGCACTCCAGTCGGGAGCCGCTGCTGCCGTCGGCAGCAGCGGCTCGAGACGATCGAGGAGGCGCTCGGCGCGCGCGAGAAAAGAGGCCAGTTGCGCCAGTGAGTCGCTCATCGAACAGTATACTGGGCGGGTTGCAGGAACCCGACACTCTAGCCAAATGACCCGCAAAAGCCAATCACGTTGCCTCATCATCGCCGCCCTGGCGCTGCTCCTTGCCGCCTGCGGCAGCCCCGGCAAGCCGCCGGCAGGCAGCGCCACCAGTGCCGCTGCCTGCCCGCCCTGCCCGGAGTGCCCCGCGGCGGCACCGGCCGCCGCCGGCAAGGCCGACGCGAAGCCACTGCAGGCGGCCCGCTGGAGTGATCTGCCGGGCTGGAGCGACGACGACCTCGCCGCCGCCTGGCTGCCCTTCCTGCAGTCGTGTCGCGGCCTCGCCAGCCGGTCGCACTGGCCGCAATGGAAAGCCGTCTGTGACGAGGCAAGGGCCATGGCGGCGCCGACAGCACCTGCCGTCAGGCGTTTCTTCGAGTCGTGGCTGCAACCCTGGCTGCTGACGAATCCCGATGGTTCGACGCGTGGCCTGGTGACCGGCTACTATGAACCGCTGCTGCGTGGCTCGCGCACCCGCGGCCAGCCCTATCTGCAGCCGGTGCTCGGCGTCCCTCCCGACCTGCTGACGATCGACCTCGGCAACGTCCTGCCCGAACTGAAGAACATGCGCCTGCGCGGTCGCCTGCAGGGCAACAAGGTCGTTCCATACTTCTCGCGCGCCGAGATCGGCAAGCGTGCGAACGAAGGCGGTGATCGGGTGCTGCTCTACGTCGACGACCCGGTCGAGCTGTTCTTCCTGCAGGTGCAGGGCTCGGGGCGTGTGCAGTTGCCGGATGGCAGCAAGCTGCGACTGGCATATGGCGACCAGAACGGCCACCCCTATCAGTCGATCGGTCGTGTCCTGGTCGACCGGGGCGAGATGAGCCTCGAACAGGCGTCGATGCAGTCGATCAAGCAGTGGGCGCGCGCCAACCCGAGCCGGCTGAGCGAGCTGCTGAACGCCAACCCGAGTTACGTCTTCTTCCGCGAGGAAGCGATCCGGGGCAAGGACGGCGACGGCCCGAACGGTGCCCTGGGCGTACCGCTGACCCCGGAGCGCAGCATCGCCGTCGATCCCCGTCACGTTGCCCTCGGCGCCCCGGTGTTTCTGGCGACGACCCAGCCCGATTCGGCGCAACCCTGGCGGCGGCTGGTGATGGCGCAGGACACCGGCGGCGCCATCCGTGGCGTCGTCCGTGCCGACCTCTTCTGGGGCTTCGGCGCCGCCGCCGGCAACCAGGCCGGGCGGATGAAGCAGCAGGGGCAGATGTGGGTCCTGCTGCCGGCAGGCGCCGCACCACCGTAGGTCGCCGTGGTTGCGGCCGGGGGCTGATCCGCCCCGTTCTGGTGCGTCGGGTCTTGCCGATGCATCATCGGTGTGCGTACAGCCGCCCTTCGCCGCCGACAATGGTCGATTCCGGGGCGTGACAAGCCTGGAACGGGATTTGCTTGATGGCTCCATCACGAAACCCTGGAGGAGCCATGGAAGCACTCAAGTCTGGTAGCGACGTTCTCTTCATTCTGCTCGGCGGCATCATGGTGCTGGCGATGCATTCCGGCTTTGCCTTTCTCGAACTGGGGACGGTACGCAAGAAGAGCCAGGTCAATGCGCTGGTGAAAATCCTGACCGATTTCTCGGTGTCGACCATCGCCTATTTCTTTGTCGGTTACAGCATCGCCTACGGCGTGAACTTCTTCGCTGGTGCCGACACGCTGCTCGAGAAGAACGGTTTCGAGCTGACCAAGTTCTTCTTCCTGCTGACCTTCGCGGCGGCGATCCCGGCGATCATCTCGGGCGGCATCGCCGAACGGGCCCGCTTCTATCCGCAACTGGCAGCGACCTTCCTGATCGTCGCCCTGATCTATCCGTTGTTCGAGGGCATCGCCTGGAACCAGGCCTTCGGCATCCAGGCGTGGCTCAAGGCGACTTACGGCGAGGAGTTCCACGATTTCGCCGGCTCTGTCGTGGTGCACGCGATGGGTGGCTGGATCGCGCTGCCGGCGGTCCTGCTGCTCGGTGCGCGTTACGGCCGCTACACGAAGGAGGGCAGGGTGTCTGCGCACCCGCCGTCATCGATTCCCTTCCTCGCTCTCGGCGCGTGGATTCTGACCGTCGGCTGGTTCGGCTTCAACGTCATGAGCGCGCAGACGATCGACAAGATCTCGGGGTTGGTGGCGATGAATTCGCTGATGGCGATGGCCGGCGGCACCCTGGTGGCGATGGTGGCTGGCAGGAACGACCCGGGTTTCGTCCATAACGGCCCGCTCGCCGGTCTGGTTGCCGTCTGCGCCGGCTCCGACCTGATGCACCCGATGGGCGCGCTGGTCGTCGGCGGTGTGGCGGGCGGCCTCTTCGTGCTGATGTTCACGCTGACCCAGAACCGCTGGAAGATCGACGATGTCCTCGGCGTCTGGCCGCTGCATGGCCTGTGTGGCGCCTGGGGTGGTCTCGCCGCCGGCATCTTCGGCAGCAAGGCGCTCGGTGGCGTCGGCGGCGTGGCGTTCATGCCGCAGCTCCTGATGACCGCGCTGGCGATCAGCATCGCCCTGGTCGGCGGCGCCGTGGTCTACGGGTTGCTGAAGAGCACCGTCGGGCTGCGCCTCGATCGCGAACAGGAGTACAACGGCGCCGATCTGTCGATCCACAGGATCACGGCGACGCCGGAACGCGAGACGAACTGGTAGGGAGGTCCTCGGAGGGAGCCCGGGCTGGCGACGATGGTCGGCAGCCTCGGGCGTTGTCAGATTTCCGGCATCGGCCGGGAAGCCCGGAACCCCCCTGGGTCGCTGCCTACAGGTTGCAGAACAGCATGTCGAACTCGACGTCGCTGTCGCAGTGGCGGGGTCGATGGTCGCTGTCGGGGCGGGTGAAGCGGATGTTCAGCGCGTACTTGTTGGCGCTGATCTCGGGAATGTAGGGATCGTGCAGCTTGAGCGAGATGCGGACCATCTGCGACGTGCTCTGGACGTTGCTGCCGCCGAGCATCAGCTGGAAAGCTCCGCCACTGGCGACATGATGCTCCGAGCGGCCACTGGCGCGCAGCAGGCGGAGGACGATCGTCAGGGCGTCACGCAGCGGCAGCAGCGGCTGCAACCACGCGAGCAGCGCGTCGCGGCGAACGTCGGGCGGCTGATGCCGCCAGTAGTGGTAAGAGGGGAGATCGAACTCGCAGACGCCGCCGGGGATGCTGGCACGACTCTTGATGCTCATCAGCCAGTCATTGTCGCGCAGGTGCTGGCCGATCTTGCCCGCCATCCCGAGCAACGCCGCCGAGGCGTTCTCGATCTCGTAGAGCGCGCCCGAGAGCGCATCCTCCGAAATGTCCGGATTGTTGCGAAAAGCCAACAGGCTCTGGCGCTGCCGCTCGAGTTCCTGTATCAGGTCCATCTTCAGGTCGGCGCGGCCGGCCACGTCGAGGATCTCGAACAGGGTCAGGAGGACGACATGGTGCTCCTGCGAGCCGTCCCGCTGCATGAAGCTGCTCAGTTTGTGGAACAAATCCTCCAGTCGCAGCAGTGTGCGTATGCGCTCATTGAAGGGATATTCGTAGGTGATCACACTGCCGCCGGCATCGGAATGGACGATTTCTGATGATTCTGAAGCATTTGCAGCAAAACCTCAACGGCTGACATGAGCTTTCGCCGCCGCCAGTTCAAGATAGCGGCGGTGCAGGGCTTCGACCTGCGGCATGAGGAGTTCGATGGTTCCGTCGTTGCGCACCACATCGTCCGCTGCCGCGCGACGCTCGTCGCGCGACGCCTGGCTGGCGATGATCGCCCGTACCTCGTCCGGGGTAAGCCCGCTGCGGGCCATCACGCGCGCAATCTGTATCTCCTCGCTGCAGTCGACGACCAGAATGCGGTCGGTCCGCTGACGATAGGTCCTCGATTCAACGAGCAGTGGAACCACCAGAACGACGTAGGGAGCGGTGGTCTCGGCGGCGCAGCACTCTTCGCTTCGCTGTCGGATCAACGGATGCAGGATGGCCTCGAGTGTTGCCCTGGTGGCATGGTCGGCGAACACCAGGCGGCGCATCGCGGCACGGTCCAGCCCGCCGTCCGCGCGCACGACGGCGTTGCCGAAGGCGCTGGCAATGGCCGCCATCGCGCCACCATCGGCCGCCGTCAGCTGGTGCGCAATGAGATCCGTATCGACCAGAGCCGCGCCTCGCCCGGCAAGGAGGTCGGCGACCGTGCTCTTGCCGCTGCCGATGCCGCCGGTGAGGCCGACGACGAAGCTCATGGCGCACTCGCCGGGGCTACGGCACAGGCCTTGGCCACAGCCTTGGGCAGGCGTGCGGCGATCGACCGCTGCACGGCCTCGGCCTGCGCCGACGGGCCGCGCAGCTCGAGCACCACATACGCCGGTTTCCCCTTGCGTTCGCCCATCTTCGCCGACTTGACTCCTTTCGCACGCAGTGTTTCGAGGCCGGCATTGGCTGCCTCCTCCGTGCGGTAGGTGCCGAGCGAGATGGCCAGTTGATTCGGTCCGCTGGCCTGGACGACGAAGAAATCGTCGACGCCGAGCTGTTGCAGCTCGGCAGTCTTCTTGCCGACTTCCTCCTTGTTGGCCAGCGGTGGAATGTACACCCAGTAGCCACTGTTCTCATTCACCGTGCGGCGGCTCGTCCGGAACTCGGCGAAGTCCTCACGCAGCATCTGCTCGATCTCGTCGGCCTCGCCGGTTGCCAGATCACTCCAGATGCGGCAGCTTTCGCTCGCCTTGCGCGCGGCCGGAATGCCACCGTTTTCGCTCTGCCCGGCCAACTGTGGCGGCTCGCCGCGAGAGACGACGACGATGCGTTCGGGCAGCAGTTGCTGCTCGAGGCGGTGCGAATCCGCTTCGGCCGTGACGCCAAGATAGCCTTGCGCCCAGACGAAAAGCAGCAGGTTGGCGAGAACGAGGGCGAAAACGACCAGACGCATCGTATTTGGCATCAGAGCTGTGGCAGATGCTCCAGTGAAGCCCGGATCGCCTCCTGCGGGTACTCGAAGTCCTCGAGCTCACCAGCGAAATAGCGGTCGTAGGCGGCCATGTCGAAATGACCGTGGCCAGTGAGATTGAAGAAGATCGTCCTGCTCTCGCCAGTTTCGCGGCAGCGCACGGCCTCGTCGATCGCTGCGCGAATGGCATGGTTCGACTCCGGTGCCGGAATCACTCCCTCGGCGCGCGCAAACATCACGCCCGCTTCGAAGGTCGCCAGTTGCGCCACGGCAACCGCCTCGATCAGTCCGTCGTGATAGAGCTGCGAGACGAGCGGCGAGTCGCCGTGGTAACGCAGGCCACCGGCATGAATTCCCGGCGGCATGAAGTCGTGGCCGAGGGTGTACATCTTCATCAACGGAGTGAAGCCCGAGGCATCGCCGAAATCGTAGGCGTAGGCCCCTTTGGTCAGCGTCGGACAGGATGTCGGTTCGACCGCCACCAGTCGCGTCGGGCGGCCGTTGCGCCCGCCGGCGGCATTCTCGGCGATGAAAGGGAAAGCGACGCCGGCGAAGGACGAGCCGCCGCCACACGGCGCAAAGACGACATCTGGCCAGTCACCAGCCTTTTCAAACTGCTTCTTCGCTTCCTGACCGATGATGGTCTGGTGCAGCGCGACGTGATTGAGGACCGAGCCGAGCGCATAGCTGGTGTCGGAGCGCGAAGCCGCCTCCTCGACAGCCTCGGAAATCGCGATCCCGAGCGAACCCTGGTTTTCCGGATCGCGGGCGAGCAGATCGCGGCCGGTCTGCGTCATCGCCGAAGGGCTGGCAAAGACCTCGGCGCCCCAAGTCTGCATCATCGAGCGGCGGAAGGGTTTTTGCTCGTAGCTGATCCGGACCATGTAGACACGCACTTCGAGACCGAACATCTGGCCGGCAAAAGCCATCGAGCAGCCCCACTGCCCGGCACCGGTTTCGGTGGTGATGCGCCGGATCCCTGCCTGCTGGTTGTAGTAGGCCTGCGGCACGGCGGTGTTCGGCTTGTGCGATCCGGCGGGCGAAACGCCCTCGTACTTGTAGAAGATCCTGGCCGGCGTCTGCAGCACTTCCTCGAGCCTGCGCGCACGAATCAGCGGCGATGGCCGCCACAGGCGATAGATCTGCCGCACCGGCTCAGGGATCGGAATCCATCGCTCGGCCGACATTTCCTGTTCGAGGATGGCCATCGGGAAGATCATTCCCATCTGCTCCGGCGATACCGGACTGCCATCGGCTGCCAACGGCGGCGGTGGTGGCGTCGGCATGTCGGCGACAACGTTGTACCAGTGGGTGGGGATTTCCGATTGCTCGAGCGTGATGCGAAGCGATTCCACAAGGCCTCCCTGTTGTGTTTGGCGGACGGTTTTCCCGAGTATACCCCGGGATCCGTCCGCTAATCATTGTTGCCGTCGGGGTTTGAAGCCTCGGCAGGGGCCGGGCCAGTGGGGCTGCCTCGCTCCATTTCGCGCTGCACGAGCCGACCCGGCGCGAAGGCGGCGATCAGCTGCCGACAGGCCTGGCGCGCTGCGCCGCTGTTGTCCTGACTGAAGTTGCAGACATAGAGGTCGAGCGTCACTGCCGCCGACTCCGGCCAGGTGTGCACCGCCAGATGCGACTCGGCGAGCACCACCGCTCCGGTGGCGCCGGACGCCTCGCTGCTGCCGCCGAACTGGTGGAAAACCTCTGCCAGTGGCGTCAGTCCCGGCAGCGAACAGACGGCCAGGCAGAGTTCGCGCAGGGCGCCGGCGTCATCGAGCAGCCGTCGCTCACAGCGGCATCCGTAGAGTTCGGCGGTCAGGTGCAGACCATGCATCGCAAGCTCCGGGACATCCGGCGGGCGGCGCAGTGGCCGCGCCTGCGCCGGCCTCTGCGGCCCGCCTGCCGCTCCTGCCGGCAGGCGGTTGCCGTCAGCCTTTCGGCACGTAGTTGGTGCTGGTTCCGGTGACCCGGCCGTCGGTGCCGAAGTGGACGTTGAAATACCATTCCATGCCGGAGTCCACCTTCGTTTTCCAGTCCCAGATCGTCTCCCGCTTGAGCGGAAAATAGGTTTCGTGAGCCGGTCGACCGAGCAGGCGTCGCACCTGGTCGCGACTCATGCCAACGCTGACCCTGGCGAAGTTCTCCTCGGTCAGCACCTGCTGAATCTCGCGCAGCACGTCGTCCGGACCGATGACGACGAGGTAGTTGACGATCCCTTGCGGCGTGCGCGGATACTCCCAGACGCGCGAACCATCTGCCTCCCGCCATTCCAGCGTCGGCTGGCCCAGCACGGCCTTCACTTCGCTGGCCGTGCTGCTGCCGGGCCGCAGCCTGCCCAGCAGCTCAGCGTCGCAACCGGCGAGGGCGCCGACCAGCAGCGCGCCGAGAATGATGCCTGCCGACACGACGCTCTTGAACATGCCCAGTGCTCCAGATTCTGCCACCAGCAGTGGTGGCTTCCAGGCGCGAGTATAGACGATGCGGCCGAGGCAAGTCCGCTGCGCGTCGGCTGCTCCCGACGGCAGCGCGTGCCGGCCGTTCTGCAGCGGCCGCGCTTGCCGCTACGGGTCACGCCCGTTCTGGGCAGGACGCCCGCAGCGCGTCGTCCGGGTGCGCGGTGGAAGCAGTTCAGTCCCTGGTGAAGCGGCGGTACTGCACGGCTTCGGCAACGTGCTGCGCTTCGATCGCGGCGCTGCCAGCGAGGTCGGCGATCGTCCGCGCGACCCTGAGCAGGCGATGGAAGGAGCGCGCCGAGAGGTCGAGACGATTGATCGCCTGTTTCAGCAGGGTCGTCGCTGCCGCCTGTGGCTGGCAGTACTGGTCGATCTCGCGGGGGCTCAGGCGTGCGTTGGCCTTTCCCTGCCGGCTCATCTGTCGTTCCCGAGCGGCGGCGACGCGCGCGCGAACCGCCGCCGACGCCTCGCCATCGGGCGCCTGCTGCAGTACCTCGGCGGGCACGGCGGGAACCTCGAGCTGCAGGTCGATACGGTCGAGCAGTGGCCCCGAGAGCTTGCTGCGGTAGCGCAGAATCTGGTCCGGGGTGCAGCGGCAGCGGCCGCGCGAATCGCCGTGATAACCACATGGGCAAGGATTCATCGCCGCGACGAGCTGGAACTGCGCCGGGAACTCCGCCTGCCGGGCAGCACGCGAGATGTGGATGCGTCCGGAATCGAGCGGTTCGCGCAGGGCTTCGAGAACCCGCCGGTCGAACTCCGGGAGTTCATCGAGGAAGAGGACGCCCTGGTGTGCCAGCGAGATCTCGCCCGGGCGCGGCACGCAGCCACCGCCAACCAGCGCTGCCGAAGAAGCCGTGTGGTGCGGTGCGCGGTAGGGATGATGGCGGAAGATCTGCGGCCGAAACTGACCGGCGAGCGACAGCACGGCGGCCGATTCGAGCGCTGCCGCCGTCGTCATCGGCGGCAGCAGACCCGGCAGCCGGCTGGCGAGCATCGACTTCCCGGTTCCCGGGGGGCCGGCGAAGAGGATCGAATGCCCGCCCGCGGCGGCGATCTCGAGTCCGCGCTTGGCCTGCGCCTGGCCGCGTACCTCGGCGAGATCGGGGTAGGCACCGTCGCCATCGCCGTCGTTGTTCTCGCGCGCCGCTTCGTACGCCGACAACGCTGCCTGCCCGGTCAGGTGTGCACACACCTCGAGCAGGCTGGCAGCCGCCAGGATCGGTACCTTGCCCGCCAGCGCCGCCTCACGCGCGCTGGTGGCCGGCAAGACGAAGCTGCGGCCGCTGTCACCCATCGCCAGCACCATCGCCAGGGCGCCACGAACCGGTCGCAGTTCGCCCGAAAGTGACAGTTCGCCGGCGAATTCGTGTTCCGCAAGCGTCCGCGACGGGAGCTGGCCCGACGCGGCCAGGATGCCGAGCGCGATGGGCAGGTCGAAACGTCCCGATTCCTTGGGCAGGTCGGCCGGCGCGAGGTTGACCGTGATGCGTTTGCGGGGGAACTCGAAACCGGAGTTCTGCAGCGCAGCACGCACTCGGTCACGCGCTTCCTTGACTTCGGTATCCGGCAGCCCGACCAGCGTCAGGTTTGGCAGGCCGCTGGCCAGATGCACTTCGACGGCAACCTGCGGCGCGGTCAATCCGTCGAGACCGCGGCTGTGGACGATGGCGAGGGACACTGGGCGGCGTTGCGCTGGCACGACGACGGACGAGCTGCCGTGTCGCACGACCCGGCAGCATGCCGAGTCGCTGCTCTCAGTCGGGCTGTGCCGGTGGATTCTCCAGACGTTCGAGCCGCTCTTCGAGCGCCTTCAGTTTCTCGCGTGTGCGTTGCAGCACCTGCGTCTGGATGTCGAATTCCTCGCGACTGACCAGATCGAGTTTGGCGAACACGCTGGCGAGGAGCGCGCGCGCGTTCCGTTCGATGTCTGCTGCCGGACTGGCGGCAATGATGCTGCCAAGGCGCTGGCCGATTTCTTCAAGGATCCTGGGGTCGAGCATGGTTTTCACCGTCGGAGCAAGGAGTGGCTGGGTGAATCGAGTGTAGCACAGAGATGCCGCGCGCCAGGCCACGCACCACAGCGGTGCGTGGCGGCGATGAATTGTTCTATGGCAGTGCAGCAGAGCCGCGGGTTGGCTTCATGCAGGGCTTCAAGTCATTGAGCCATCGATATAAATCGTTGTGGCACGAATTCTGCTTGGTGACTGCCGGGATCATTTTTCGAGGCCAAGACCATGAAGACCAATCTGTCGTTCACGCAACTTGCAGCCAGTCTGTCCGCATCCCTGATGGCGCAGACCCCGGACTCGCGACAGGCAAGTGCGGCGCTCGTCGCCGTGACTCGCCCGGATCGCGGCAATCTCTAGACCATTTCTCTTATCAACGATTCAGGGGAGGCTCAGGACCTCCCCGGGCATGGAGAGCAACATGAAACTGGTAACCGCCATCATCAAGCCGTTCAAGCTGGACGAAGTGCGAGAAGCGCTGTCGGCGATCGGCGTGCAGGGAATCACCGTCACCGAGGTGAAGGGATTCGGGCGTCAGAAGGGGCACACCGAACTCTATCGCGGCGCCGAGTACGTCGTCGACTTCCTGCCAAAAGTCAAGGTGGAGGCCGCCATCAGCGACGCACTCCTCGAGCAGGTGATCGAGGCAATCGAGAAGTCGGCCAGCACCGGCAAGATCGGTGACGGCAAGATATTCATTTCGGCCATCGAAGACGTCATTCGCATCCGCACCGGCGAAACCGGTGAGGATGCCCTGTGAGGAGTAGATCATGAAGCGCATATTTGCAGTTCTGGCCCTGCTCGGAGCAGTCGCTGCCGGCAGTCCGGCGTGGGCTGACGACAAGCCGACGGTGGCCCCCGCCGCAACTTCGGCGACGGCCGCGACGCTTGCGGTGCCGGCCGTCGTCGCCACCGAAGCTGCCGCCCCAGCCACTGCCCCGGCAGCGGTTGCCAACAAGGGCGACAACGCCTGGGTGATGACCAGCGCCGCGTTGGTCATCCTGATGTCCATTCCCGGCCTGGCGCTCTTCTACGGTGGCCTGGTGCGCAGCAAGAACATGCTCTCGGTGCTGATGCAGGTCTTCGTCACCTTCTCGTTGATCAGCGTGCTCTGGGTGGTCTACGGCTACTCGCTGGCATTCACCGAGGGTGGAGGCTTCTTTGGCGTCTTCGACAAACTGTTCCTGAAGGGGATCACCGTCGACTCGGTCGCTGCGACCTTCTCCAAGGGGGTGGTCATCTCCGAACTCGCCTACGTCATCTTCCAGGGCGCTTTCGCGGCGATTACCTGCGGGCTGATCGTCGGCGCCTTTGCCGAACGGGCCAAGTTTGCCGCCATCCTGGTCTTCATGGTGATCTGGTTCTCGCTCTCCTACCTGCCGATGGCACACATGGTGTGGTACTGGGCCGGCCCGGACGCCTACGTCGACGCGGCAGCCGGCGAGGCGGCCGGCAAGACGGCCGGCTTCCTCTTCCAGAAGGGTGCGCTCGACTTCGCCGGTGGCACAGTGGTGCACATCAACGCCGCCATCGCCGGCCTCATCGGCGCCATCGTCATCGGCAAGCGGATCGGCTACGGGCGTGAGTCGATGGCGCCGCACAGCCTGACCTTCACGATGATCGGTGCCTCGCTGCTGTGGTTCGGCTGGTTCGGCTTCAACGCCGGCTCGGCGCTCGAGGCGAGCGGTGGCGCTGCTCTGGCGATGGTCAACACCTGGGTGGCGACTGCCTGCGCGGCGATGTCCTGGATGCTGGCGGAATGGATGCTGAAAGGCAAGCCGTCGATGCTCGGTGCTGCCTCCGGTGCGGTTGCCGGCCTGGTGGCGATCACCCCGGCGGCCGGCTTCGTCGGCGTCATGGGCGCCATCTGCATCGGCCTGCTGGCGGGCGTGATCTGCCTCTGGGGCGTCAATGGCCTGAAGCACATGCTCGGTGCAGACGATTCGCTCGACGTCTTTGGCGTGCATGGCGTTGGCGGCATTCTCGGTGCGATCCTCACCGGCGTCTTCGCTGATCCCGCGCTTGGTGGAACGGGTGTCTACGACTATGTCGCCAACAAGGTCGGCGACTACGACATGACGGCCCAGCTGATCAGCCAGTTGTGGGGTGTCGGAACGGTCATCGTCTGGTCCGGCGTCGTCTCGCTGGTGGCGTTCAAGCTGGTGGATATGGTCATCGGTCTGCGCGTGCCGGAAGAAGAGGAACGCGAAGGACTCGACATCACGTCACACGGCGAAACGGCCTACCACCACTGAGCCGGACGGGTTTCAAGTCTCTCCCCTTTCGGGGCGCTCTCGTGGCGCCCCGTTTTTTTTTGGCGTATCGAGAGACCTCTGGTCACTGAAGTCATGACCGTTGCCGCCATCCCGGGCAGCCCACAAATTCACTGCAGATTGTGCGCCGCGAGCATGACCACCTTGCCGGCCAGGAAGCTGACGCGAATGCCGCGTTCGTGGTTGCCCCAGGAGCAGTTGCGCAGACCGACCATCTCGTCGCAGCTTGCCGGATCACCGACGATCTCCCGGACTTCCTCGTAGGACTGGCCGACCCGCAGGCGATTGAAGTTGTCGAGGCTGACTTTCTGGCTGCACGCCAGCAGCAGCATCGTCAGCACGGCGACCGCCCTCATGCGGCCGCGCTGCCGGTGGCTGACACTCATCGGTATTCTCCCTGACTGCTGCCGGCGATCATCTCAGGCATAGTCGACACGCACATTGTCGCTGCTCAACCATTCGCGCAGCGCCTGCAGCAGGGCGTCCTCGAGCCGCACCCGGCTGGCGTCGCCAAAGACCAGTTCGCAGCTCGCTTCGGCATTGTGGTAGCTCAGGCGGACCGGGCACTCGCCTGGGGTGTAGGGTGCCAGCAGGCTGCGCAGCCGCTGCACGGCGTGGCGGGAGTTGCTGCCGCCGGCCTGGCCGTTGAGCGACAGCCGCAGCTGGCGGGCGAAACGGCCACGGGCTTCGGCGAGCGTCAGCAGCCGCTCGGCGACGACCTTGACGCGCCCTTCGCCGGCGAAATCGTCACGCTGGATGCGTCCTTCGACGACGAGCACCTCGTCCTCCCCGATCTTCGCCCGTTCGCTCTCGAGCAGCTCGTTGAACACCGAGACTTCGAGCGAAGTGCTGCCGTCGTCGAGCTGGATGAACGCCATCCTGCCGCGCGCCGTGATCTTGCTGCGCACGGCGACGACCAGCCCGGCGAGCAGCTGGCTTTCCTTGCGCGCTTCGAGTGCCGCCAGCGGCCGGCGGACGAAATGGGCGATCTCGGCCTGTACGGCGCGGAACGGGTGGCCGGAAAAGTAGAAGCCGAGGGCCAGCTTCTCCTCGTTGAGTTGCTGTCGCTCGCTCCATGGCGGCGCCTCGACATACTGCGGACCATGGCTGCGGGCAGCGTCGCCAGTGTCGTCCAGCAGGTCGAAGAGGCTGACCTGCATGGCATTGCGTTCCGCCTGCTCGGCCGCCTCCATGGCGATGCCGACGGAGGCGAGCAGGCGCGCGCGCTGGCGGTCGAGGGTGTCGAAAGCGCCGGCGCGGATCAGCGCTTCGATCGTCCGGCGGTTGACCAGGCGCTTGTCGACGCGCAGGCAGAAGTCGAAGAGGTCCTTGAACGGGCCGTTGGCGGTGCGGGCGCGGATGATCGCCGTCACCGCCTGTTCGCCGGTGCCCTTGACGGCGCCGAGGCCGTAGCGGATGGTCTTGCGATCGACCGGGGTGAAGCGGTATTCGGAGGCGTTGACGTCGGGACCGAGAATCGTCAGTCCGTTGGCCAGTGCGTCATCGTGGAAGATCTTGACGGTATCGGTGAGGTCCATTTCGGACGACAGCGTCGCCGCCATGAAGGCTGCGCAGTGGTGTGCCTTGAGCCATGCCGTGTGGTAGGTGACGACGGCGTAGGCGGCGGTGTGCGACTTGTTGAAGCCGTACTCGGCGAACTTCTCCATCAGGTCGAAGAGCTGCATCGCCAGCTTCTCGTCGTGCCCCTTGTTGCGCGCTCCTTCCCGCATCAGGTCGCGGTGCAGCGCCATTTCCTCGGCTTTCTTCTTGCCCATCGCCCGGCGCAGCAGGTCGGCGGCGCCCAGCGTGTAGCCGCCGATGATCTGCGCGATCTGCATCACCTGTTCCTGATAGACGATGACGCCGTAGGTGGGCTCGAGACAGGCCCTGAGATCGTCGATGTAGTAATCGATCCTCTGCTGCCCCTTCTTGCGCAGGATGAAGTCGTCCACCATCCCCGAACCGAGCGGGCCCGGGCGATAGAGCGCGAGGACGGCGATGATGTCCTCGAAGCGGTCCGGCGCCAGCTTGCGCACGAGCTTCTTCATGCCCTCGGATTCGACCTGGAAGATCGCCGTCGTATTGCCGTCCTTGAGAATCTGGTAGGCCTGCGGATCGTCGAAGGCGAGCGCTTCGAGGTTCGGGCGTTCGCCGGTCAGCCGTTCGACGTACTGCAAGGCGAGCTCGATGATCGTCAGGTTGCGCAGTCCGAGGAAGTCGAACTTGACCAGACCGATCTTCTCGACGTCGTCCTTGTCGAACTGCGACACCACTGAACCACCGCCATCGGCCGAGTACACCGGACAGAAGTCGGTCAGCTTGCCGGGGGCGATGAGGACCCCGCCAGCGTGCATGCCGACGTTGCGCGTCAGGTCCTCCAAGCGGCCGGCGAGATCGAAGAGCTGCCGCACCTCCTCCTCACTGTCGAGCCGCGCCTGCAGCTGCGGCTCGGCGGCGAGCGCCTTCGCCAGCGACAGCGGCTTGTTGGTTTCGACCGGGATCAGCTTCGACAACTGGTCACAGAAGTTGTACGGCAGATCGAGTACCCGGCCGACGTCGCGAATCACCGCCTTCGACGACATCGTGCCGAAAGTGACGATCTGCGCCACGGCCGCGGTACCGTACTTCTGGCGCACGTATTCGATGACCCGCCAGCGGTTGTCCTGGCAGAAATCGATGTCGAAGTCGGGCATCGACACCCGCTCGGGATTGAGGAAGCGCTCGAAGAGCAGCGCGTAGCGCAGGGGATCGAGGTCGGTGATGCCGAGCGCGTAGGCAACCACCGAGCCGGCGCCCGAGCCGCGCCCCGGGCCGACCGGACAGCCGTTGCGTTTTGCCCAGTTGATGAAGTCGGCGACGATCAGGAAGTAGCCCGGAAAGCCCATCTGGACGATCGTATCGGTCTCGAGCTGCAGGCGTGCGTCGTACGGCGGACGCTCCGCCTGACGCACCGTGGCATCGGGGAAGAGCTGTTGCAGGCGCTGCTCGAGGCCGGCCACTGCCTGCTGGCGCAGGTAGTCGGCAAGCGTCACTCTTGGCGGCGTCGGGAAATCCGGCAGGTAGCTCTTGCCGAGGGTGACCTGCAGGTTGCAGCGCTTGGCGATCTCGACCGAGTTGGCGAGTGCCGCCGGGTAATCGGCAAACAGCTCGACCATCTCTTCGCTGCTCTTGAAGTACTGTTCCTCGCTGTAGAGGCGTGGTCGGCGCGCGTCGCCGAGCATGTAGCCTTCGGCGATGCAGACCCGCGCCTCGTGCGCGGTGAAGTCCTCGCGATCGAGAAACTGGATCGGGTGCGTGGCGACCAGCGGCAGCCCGAGTTCGGCCGCCAGGTCGGCGGTGGCAGCAACGAGGAACTCCTGCTGCGCCAGCAGCCCCGGGCGCTGGACTTCGAGGTAGAAGGCGTCGGCGAACAGCTCGCTCCACTGCCGGGCGCGCTCGGCAGCCTGGTCGCGGTGGCCCTGCAGCAGGGCCTCTCCGACATCGCCCGCAGCGGCACCGGAGAGCGCGATCAGCCCGTCCACCCCGACTTCGCGCAGCATCCGGCGGCTGATCTCCGCCCGGCCGCGTACGCGTGGCGCCAGGTAAGCGCGCGACAGCAGCTCGCAAAGCTGCAGGTAGCCGCGCTGCGAGCGGCAGAGCAGGAGCAGCCGATGCGGACGATCGGCATCGGCCTCGTTGGCAATGAACACGTCGCAGCCGAACAGCGGCTTGATTCCCTTGCTGCGTGCCGCCGAATGGAACTTGACGAGGGCAAAGACGTTGGCCAGATCGGTCAGCGCCAGCGCCGGCATGCCGCAGGCGGCGGCGCGGGCGACGGCAGCATCGAGACGGACGATGCCGTCGGTGATCGAGTACTCGCTGTGCAGGCGAAGGTGGATGTACGGCGTCTCGGACATGCGCGCATTCTACTCCGGGGCGCGCTTCAGCAGACGCCAGGCGGGCGGTGCGACGCGGAGCCCGGCGTTGGCGATGGTGCCGGCCCGTAAGGCGGCCTTCCCCGGATCGATCCGGGGGTGGCGGCTCAGCTATTGACCCAGTCGATGATCGGTTGCCACTGCTCGAGGTCCTTCGCTGCGCGTGATGCCGAGAGGTCGAACATGGTCATGCCGTGCATCGTCGTCTGGACATAGAGCTGCGTCGTCCGGAGATGCGTCAGCACCGGCAGGTCGTACTGGGCGAGAAAGCGTTCGAGTTCGGCGGCGGCGCGGGTGCGCGGATCGACGCGCATGCCGACGACGGCAACGAACGCCTGTTCGTTGCGCACCGCCTTTTCTTCCAGCAGCACGTCGAGAAAGTGGCGGGTGGCGAGAATGTCGAACAGCGAGGGCTGCACCGGCACCAGCACCCGGTTGACCTGCTTGACGACCGTGTCGAGCGCCTTGCCGTGGAGGCCGGCGGGCGTGTCGAGGATGACGTGCGTGGTCCCTTTCGGCGGCTTGGCCGTCTTGCCGGGTTCGATCTCCCAACTGCGAATGGTCGGCAGCAGCGATGGCCGCAGGTGCAGCCATTCACGCGAAGATTGCTGACGATCGACGTCGCCGAGCATCACGCGATGACCGCAGCGCGCCAGATGGCCGGCGAGATTGACCGCCAGCGTCGATTTTCCCGACCCGCCCTTGGGATTGGCAATCAAAAAGGATTTCATTGCTTGTCGTCTCCGTTCTCGTTCTTGTCGTTCCTGGCACCGAGGTTGCGCAGCTCGTCACGAACCAGGTTGATGTGCTCGCGCAAAGTGTAAAGCAGATCGCTGAAGGCCAGCGGAATCTTGAGCGTACTCGCCGTCTCCTCGATCGCCTGCAGCTTGCGCGCGTACTCGTCGTGTCGTGCCGGATCGTCCTGCTGCCGCAGGTCGCTCTCGAGCAACTTGAGGTCACCATAGCAGCGGATGATCTTCGAACGGACGCGCCAGCTGTAGATCGACGGCGCGAACTTGAGCAAAGGCAGCGACAGCATGATCAGCGGCAGGACCATGACGAACAGACGCTCGACGAGTACGGCTACCCAGAAAGGCAGGTAGCGCTGCAGGAAGGGTGGTCCCGACTTGTAGTAGCGCTCCGCTTCGGGCGACAGCGCGAAGCTGCGATCGCGATACGCCGGGAACTCGCCGGCACGCTGGAAGAAGCCGCCCTTGCCGTTGACCTCGGTCATCGCCTGCAGCAGCAGGCTGGCCAGCGCCGGGTGCAGATCCGCGCGGACGATGACGTTGGCAGTGGTCGCCAGCAGCACCGTGTCGCGCGGTGGCAGGTCGCGGACGAGGTTCACGACGCCGCGCGGCAGGACGATCTTCGACAGGAACGGGAACAGCCGCAGGTAGGCATCGGCCTGGCTGAAGCTGACCACGCGCAGACCAGGCGAACGCAGCATCACCTGCACGACGGGTGCCTCCTGTGCGGCGACGATGAACGCGGCATCGATCTCCTCGCGCTGCAGGGCCTCGGCTGCACTCAGCCCGGCCAGCGGCAGCAGGTTGGGGCTGTCGCTCTTGATTTCGTTGGCGGCGAGCAGTTGCAGCGCCAGGCCGCGGATGCCGCTGCCATCCTCGCCGACGGCAATGCGCCGGCCGTCGAGATGATGGAGCTTGTCCACGCGCTGCTGGCCACGGTAGAACACCCACACCGGTTCGTAGGCGACGCTGCCCAGCGAGCGCAGCGGACCGGGCTCGTCGTCGTCCTCACCCGCTGGCCTGGCAACCACCCCGCCCTGGACGAAGGCGACATCGGCTTCGCCGTTCTCGAGACGCCGGACGTTCTCGTGGGAACCGGCCGAGTTCCTGACGTCGAGGGTGATCCCCTTGCTGGCGAGCACGGCGGCATAGCGCTGGGCATAGGCATGGTAGGCGCCGGCCTCGCTGCCGGTGCTGATGGTGATCCGTCGTGGCGGCTCGGGGGCAACGAACTGGTAGGCAACGACGAGGCCGACGGCGGTGACCAGGATGATCGGCCACGCCGTCGCCAGCATGAAGCGCAGCGCGATCAGGCGGGCACGCAGGCGCTCCATCAGGGCAGCAGGACGGTCGAGCCCGTATGCCTGCGCGCTTCGAGATCGCGATGGGCGTTGACGACGTCTGCCAGCGGGTAGGTCTGGTTGATCTCGACCCTCAGCTTGCCGGCGGCGACGACGGCGAACAGATCGGCGCCAAGGGCCAGCAGGTCCTCGCGCCGCGCCGTGTAATGCATCAGGGTCGGCCTGGTGAGGAAGAGCGAACCCTTCTGTGACAGCAGCAGCGGGTCGAACGCTGGCACCGGGCCGGATGCATTGCCGAAGCTGACCATCATGCCGCAGGTTCGCAGGCAGTCGAGCGAGCCGGCGAAGGTGTCCTTGCCGACGCCGTCGTACACCACGGCGACTCCTTCGCCATCGGTGATCTCGCGCACCCGGCGCGGAAAGTCCTCGCGTGTGTAGTCGATGACGTGATCGCAGCCGTGGGCCGCGGCGAGGGCGGCCTTGGCCGCGTTCGAGACGGTGCCGATGACGGTGGCGCCGAGCGCCTTCGCCCACTGGCAGGCAAGCAGTCCGACGCCGCCGGCGGCGGCGTGGATCAGCACGGCGTCACCGGGCTGCACGCGATAGGTGCGGCGCAGCAGGTAGGCGCTGGTCAGTCCCTGCAGCATCATCGCCGCTGCCGGCATGAAGTCGATCGTCTCCGGCAGCTTGAGCAAGCGGTCGGCGGGCAGGCAGCGCACCTGGCTGTAGGCGCCGACCGGGCCGCCGGCGTAGGCCACGCGATCGCCGGGGCAGAAGTCGCTGACCGCGCTGCCGACCGCCTCGACGACGCCCGCCGCCTCGAGGCCGAGGCCGTTCGGCAGTTGCAGCGGGTAGAGGCCGCTGCGGTGGTAGATGTCGATGTAGTTGAGGCCGACCGCCCGGTGGCGGACGCGCACCTCACTGGGCTGCGGGTCGCCGATCGCGACCTCCTCCCAGGACATGACTTCGGGGCCCCCGGTGCGATGGATACGAATGGCGAATGGCATGAAAGTCTCCTCGGCATGGCGAACGTGACAGTCTAGTGCGCCGCCCGCTTCTTAGGCAAGCACGAAAACTCCTTTGCCGGCTGCCACTTGCAGCATTTCAGAGACAGTCGTGCACAGGCTTGTCCACAAGATCGGGGGCAAAAGCGGCAGCGGCGACGGCCCGCCGTTCGTTCGCTCGCGCCTTGCCTCCCGGCTGCGCCGCGACGATGGCCCAGTGGGCGCGCGCAGGCAGGGTTCAGGCGGGGGTCAGGCGGGGGTCAGGCGGGCCATGCTCAAGGCGAGCCACTTCATGCCGCCGCTGCCGAAATTGATCTGCACGCGCGCCTGCTCGCCGGAACCCTCGCTGGCGATGATGACGCCGACACCAAAACGGGCGTGGCGGACGCTCTGGCCAATGCGCAGCCCGCTGTCGCTGGCCGCCTGGTAGCTGCCGGTCGACGTGCTCGTCGCGCGCGTCGCGCTGCGCGGACGGCTGCTGCGACGCAACAGCTCGGCCGGCAGTTCGTCGAGGAACAGCGACGGCAGGGAGTAGCGCGTCTGGCCATGCAACAGGCGCGTTTGCGCATGCGTCAGGTAGAGCCGGCGGCGCGCACGCGTGACGGCGACGTACATCAGTCGACGCTCCTCCTCGATGCCGTCGCGCTCCTGCGCGGCGTTCTCGTGCGGAAAGAGGCCCTGTTCGAGGCCGGTGATGAAAACGACATCGAACTCGAGTCCCTTGGCCGAGTGCACGGTCATCAGTTGCACGGCTTCCTGGTCGTCGCCGGCCTGATGCTCGCCGGCTTCGAGCGAAGCGTGCGCGAGAAAGGCGGCGAGGTGGTCGCCAGCGCTGCGGCCGCTCTCGTCCGTCAGCGCCGCCGTGTCGTCAGTAACGAAAACGGTCGCCGCGTTGATCAGTTCGTCGAGGTTCTCCAGCCGGTCCTGGCCGTCCCTGTCACTCAGGTAATGCTGCCGCAGGCCGCTGCGATCGATGACCTGCTCGATCACCTCCGGCAGCGGCAGCGTCGCCGTTTCGCCGCGCAGTGCCTCGATCAGCGCAATGAAGCGGGCGATGGCGCTGCCGCTCTTGCCGGGAAGGCTCGCGGCGGCGTTGTAGAGGCTCGACTGCGTCGCGCGGGCCGCCTCCTGCAGCGACTCGATGCTGCGCGTGCCGATTCCCCGCGTGGGAAAATTGACGACCCTGGAGAAGGCCGTGTCGTCATCGGGGTTGACGATCAGGCGCAGGTAGGCGAGCGCATGCCGGATCTCCTGGCGGTCGAAGAAGCGCAGCCCGCCGTGCACCCGATACGGGATGGCAGCCGTGAAGAGCTGGTGCTCGAGGACCCGCGACTGCGCGTTCGACCGGTAGAGGAGGGCGATCTGCTGCCGGGAAACGCCTTCCCGGACCAGTTCGCCGATCTCGTCGACGATCTGGCGCGCTTCGTCGGCGTCGGAGAAGGCCTCGTAGACCCGTATGGGTTCGCCGGCGCCGGCTTCGGTCCACAGGTTCTTGCCGAGGCGGCCACGATTCTGCCTGATCAGCGCGTTGGCGGCGTCCAGGATGTTGCCCTGCGAACGGTAGTTCTGCTCCAGGCGAATGACGCTGGCCAGCTCGAATTCGCGCTGCAGGTCGCGCATGTTGCCGATCTCGGCGCCACGAAAGGCGTAGATCGACTGGTCGTCATCGCCAACGGCGAAGAGGCATGCCGCGGGCACCTCCGGATGGGCGCTGCCGTGCCCGGCGAGCAGTTTCAGCCAGGCGTACTGGAGGCGGTTGGTGTCCTGGAATTCGTCGACCAGGATGTGCCGGAAGCGTGCCTGGTAGTGTCGACGCAGTGGCTCGTTGCGCTGCAGCAGTTCGTACGAGCGCAGCAGGAGCTCGGCGAAGTCGACGACGCCTTCGCGCTGGCACTGTCGCTCATACTCGACGTACCATTCGATGCGGCGACTGGTGTAGTGGTCGTAGGCCTCCGCCTGCGCCGCACGGATTCCCTGCTCCTTGTGGGCGTTGATGAAGTGCATCAGCTCGCGCGGCGGATACTTCTGCTCATCGACGGCGAGCGCCTTGAGCAGGCGCTTGATCGCCGCCAGCTGGTCGGCGGCATCGAGAATCTGGAATTGCGCCGGCAGCCCGGCTTCGCGATGATGCGCCCGCAGCAGGCGATTGCACAGCCCGTGGAAGGTGCCGATCCACATGCCGCGGGTGTTGATCGGCAGCATCGCCGCCAGGCGGGTCAGCATTTCCTTCGCCGCCTTGTTGGTGAAGGTCACGGCGAGGATTCCCGCGGGGCCGACCTGGCCGGTCGAGATCAGCCAGGCGATGCGCGTCGTCAGCACGCGCGTCTTGCCGCTGCCGGCTCCGGCAAGGATCAGCGCATGCTGCGGCGGCAGGGTGACGGCGGCGAGCTGCGGCGCGTTGAGATGGGCAAGCAGGTCGGACATCTATCGCTCCAGGCGCGTCGGGTGCGGCCGATTATAGCCCGCGGGTCGCCGCCGCGAGTCGTCTTTCGCCGGTCGCCGGGAGGGCACCCTGGTGCTGCGGGCGGAGCCGCCGGCGCGGATCACAGGCGGCATGCTGCCCGCGTCTTTCTGTCCGGATGGTCGGCAGCGGTGCCGGCAACAGCGGTTCCACGCCGCGGCTCGAACACCGGGCACGCGGCCAGCAGCAGCGGCATCCGTGGCAGGACTCAAGCTCTGGTCCGTCGCTGCCGTTATGCGTACCATGCGGGTGTCCGTGGCAGCCGGTCTGCTGGCGCGACGCCTGCCGCCAGCCGATCCTGTGGAGGAGAGACAGCCATGTCAGTCAGCGCAATCATCACGCTCGCCAGCATCCTCGCGCTCGCTTGCACGGCGGGCCTTGCCGACGAGATCCGCCCGGAGACGCCGACCAGCATCAGCGGCGCCAGGGTGATCAGTGTCGACCAGGCCAAGGCTTTGCTCGACCAGAAGGCGGCTACCTTCATCGATGTGCGCAGCCCGCTCAACTACGGCAAGGGCCACCTGCCCGGCGCCATCCTCGTTGCCTACAAGGAAAGGAGCGAGTACGCAGCCAGCTTTGACCCGGCTCAGGACCGCTTCGATCTCGCTCTGCTGCCGGCAGAAAGGAGTGCGAGCATCGTCTTCTACAGCGACGGGGCGCGTGGCTGGAAGTCGTACAAGGCGGCAGTCCTCGCGCTCAGGGCTGGTCATCGCAAGGTGCTCTGGATGCGCGACGGTTTTTCCGCCTGGACGGCCGCGAAGCTGCCGATCGAGCAGTGAGCCGAACTGCGTGCAAGTGATCGAGTCGCGTCGGAGCATCCGCGCGCGGCTGCTGCTGGCGGGCAGCTTGGTGCTCGCCACCGTCGGCGCACTGGCGGTGACGGCTGCCTACAGCTACCGCTTGATGGAGCGCAGCGCGGCGGCGGTTGCCGCCGCCGCTGAGGCGTCGGTCAGGGTTCAGCTCACTATGCGGGCGCTGGACGAGATTCTGCTCACCGAGGGCACCGTGACCGCCAGGGAGCTTGCCGCCCGCACCACCCTCGACTTTCAGCGCGCTTTTCCGAAGCTGCTCGCCGCCACCGATGGCGATGAGCTGCGGCAGCAGCTCGAAAGCTCCATCGCTCCCAAATGGCAGGAGTTCGGTAGCCAGGCGCAGGCCTTCAGCACGATTCGCTCGCCCGACACGAACGATCAGGAAGTAATGGTCGCTTTCGGCAGACTCATCGCGCAGGCGAATGACCTCAGCGCCGACATCGAGCACTGGCATGGCAGCGTCAGCGCCAAGGCCGCTGCCAATCTGGGGGGGCTGGTCTGGACATCGGCGCTCATCGCCGCACTCATGGTCGTCGCCCTGCTGGCGCTCTTCTGGTGGACCTACCGCGGCATCATCGGACCGATCGCCGGCCTCGCGAGCGTCATGCGGCAGGTGGCCGAGGAACGCGACTACGCCCTGCGGCTGCCGGACAAGTGGCACAACGAACTCGGCGACCTGGCCAACGGTTTCAACTCGATGCTCGAGCAGGTCGACGAGCGCGATCGCCACCTCGCCGTCCAGGCTGCCGAATTGTGCCAGGCGCGGGACCTCGCCGAAGCCGGCAGCCGCGCCAAGAGCAGCTTTCTGGCGACGATGAGCCACGAGATTCGGACGCCGATGAACGGCATCCTTGGCATGACCGAACTGCTGCGGCGAACCGAGCTCAGCCCGGAGCAACGGCGCTTCGCCGACGCCGTCCACGAGTCGGGCGAGCATCTGTTGGCGATCATCAACGACATTCTCGACTTCTCCAAGATTGAGGCCGGCAAACTCGCCATCGAGAGCATCGACTTCGACCTCCGGCAACTGGTCGAGGACCTCGCTTCGCTGTTCGCCCGCGCCGCCGCGGTCAAGGGCCTGGAGCTGTTGTGCAACGTGCCGCACGACGTACCGGCTGCCGTTCGCGGTGACCCGGTGCGCCTGCGCCAAGTCCTGACCAACCTGGTGAGCAACGCCATCAAGTTCACCAGCCGCGGCGAAGTCATCATTCGCGTCCAGATAATCGACCGGCAACCGCAACAGGCGCACTTGCGTTTCGAGGTCCAGGACACTGGCATCGGCATCGGCGAGCCGGCCCAGGCGCGCCTGTTTGCGGCTTTCGTCCAGGCCGACAGTTCGACCAGCCGGCGCTTCGGCGGTACCGGCCTCGGCCTCGCGATTGCCCGCAGTCTGGTCGAACTGATGGGCGGGCAGATCGGGTTGCAGAGTGAAGCCGGCCACGGCACGCTGTTCTGGTTCGAAATCACGCTGCCGACGCCGGCAACCGATGCGCGCCTCGTGCCGGCGCGCGCGGGAGGTCTCAACGGCCTGCGGGTGCTGGTGGTCGATGATCACCCGGGCAACCGCGAAATACTCGCGCAGCAGCTTGCCGGCTGGTCGATGGACTGTACGTGCATGCCATCCGGGGTGCAGGCGCTGCAGGAGCTGCAGCAGGCGACGACGACGCGCCCCCCGCCGGATCTGGCGATCATCGACCTCCACCTGCCCGGCATGGACGGATTCGAGCTCGCGCGTGCGATTCGCCGTGACGTGCGGGGGGCGGCAATGCCGCTGATCATGCTCGCCTCGATCACCGTTGCAGCGGATGATCCCGAACGGTTGGGCGCGCCCATCGACTGCTACCTGAACAAGCCCGTGCGTCAGTCCGACCTCTACGCCGCGATCGTCACCGTTCTCGGCCGCGAGTCGCCGCGGCTGGCCGAGTTGCGGCCAACGCCGGCGCCGCTCCCTGCCGTGGCGGTGCCGGCGGCGCTCGGCGGACGGGTCCTCGTCGCCGAGGACAACGCGGTCAATCAGGCGGTCGTCGCGGCGATGCTCGAATCGCTCGGGGTGGCTTGTGTTCTGGCCGAGAATGGTCGCGCGGCGATCGATCGCCTGCTGCGTCAGCGCTTCGATCTGGTCCTGATGGATTGCCAGATGCCCGAGATCGACGGCTTCGCGGCGACGGCGGAGATCCGCGCCCGGCAGCGGCAAGGGACGCTGCCCGAGCCGCTGCCGATCATCGCGCTGACGGCCAACGCCATCGCCGGCGATCGCGAGCGCTGCCTGGCTGCCGGCATGGACGACTATTTGAGCAAACCCTTCACCCGCGAGCAGCTGTCAGCCTCGCTGCAGCGCTGGCTGCGGTCGTCCCAGCCCGACCCGGTCGGCACTCCGCCCGGCCCGTGGTTGCCCGCCGCCGCCGCGGGTGTCGCTGCCGTCGCCACCAGTGCCGACGAAGCGATCAACCCGCGCGCACTCGACTCCATCCGCCAGCTGCCCGGGTCCAATGGCGCTCGGTTGGTAGAGCGGGTGATCGGCGCCTACCTGACGGACACGCCAATGCGCTTCGCGCAGCTCGAGGCAGCGGTCACGTCGCGCGATGCGGCAGGTCTTCGCCAGGCCGCGCATTCCCTCAAGTCGAGCAGCGCCAATGTCGGCGCTGAGCAGGTGGCGGGTCTGTGCCGGGAACTCGAGATGATCGGCCGCCAGGGCAGCGTCGAGGGCGCGCAAGCGCTGTTGTCGGGCATCGAAGTACAGTTGCCGCGTGCTCTGGAGACCCTGCGGACGATGCTCGCTGCCGGTGCCGGCGAAGCCCCGGGATGAGCCGCAGCGGCTGCCTCCGGTGTCGTCGGTCAACTTCGGGCCGCTGCCGCTGTTCAGGGCAACCCCGGCAGGCGCCGCGCGCTCGTTGCCGGGCAGCGGCAGATGCCGCTCTCGGTGACGATCAGGTCCAGCGGTTCGTCGTGCGGCTCGGGATGTACCGAGGCAAGACGCGACAGCTCGAAGCCGACACCGATTGCCAGTGGCCGCGGGCGCAGGCTGGCGAGCGTGCGATCGAAGTAGCCGCCGCCGTAGCCAAGGCGGAAGCCGGCGGCGTCGAAGCCGATGACCGGGATCAGCAGCGCTTGCGGCGGCACCGGTTCGCCGCTGGCCGGCACCGGGATACCGTAGCGGTCGGTGGTCATCGCCGCGCCTGGCGACCAGGCGCGAAAGGCGAGGCCGCCGTCGGCAGCGACGACGACCGGCAGCAGCGCCATGAAACCGGGATCGCCCTGGCGATGCCAGTGCGCGATCAGCGGCCGCAGATCCGGTTCGTTGTCACGTGGCCAGCAGAAGCCGACCCGCAGGGCGGCGAGTCTGGGGAGCGAGTCCTGCAGCAGGCCACGGATCACCATTGAGAGCCGTGCACACTCGTCCGCCGGCAGCGCGCGGCGACGCGCCAGCAGCGATCGGCGCAATGTTCGCCGCTCGTCGGGACTGGCCGCGGTCTCGTCGGCAGCGCCGCCGGACATGAAGCCGCTGGGCATGTGTTATCCTCGACGGCGCCATCATTCGAAAGCCTCAGCTTAGCATGAACCTCCTGTCGACGACCCTCCTGCTGCTGCTCCTGTCTTTCGCTCCGACCACGGTCGTGCTGCGGCACGCCGCGGCGCAGTCTGCCGATGACCAGTTCCTGGCTGCCCGCGAAGCGGCGCGGACGGGCGACCGCTCGCGGCTCGAGCGGCTGGCGCCGGCGCTGCATGGCTACGAACTCGAACCCTACGTCGATTACTGGCTGCTCGTTCCCGACCTGAAGGACGCCGACCCGGAGGTGGTGAGGGCTTTCCTGGCTCGGCACGAGAACTCATACATCGCCGAGAAGCTGCGCGGCGACTGGTTGCGGCAGCTCGCCCGCAAGCAGCAGTGGGATCTTTTCGCTGCCGAGTACGCACGCCTGCTGCAGCCCGATCAGGAGCTGGCGTGCCACGCGCTGCAGGGACGCCTGGCACGCGGCGACGCGAAAGCGCTCGATGATGCCCTGCCGCTCTGGCTGAGCGCGCTCGAGCCGCCCGAGTCCTGTTACGGCGTGTTCGAGGCATTGATCGTCGGCAAGCGCGTCCTCGCCGATGCGGTCTGGGCACGCGTTCGCCGCCAGTTCGAGGCGAACAAGATCCCTGCCGCGCTCTACACCATGAACTATCTGCCACCCAGCCAGACGCCGGAGCGCAAGCTGGCGCAGACGGTTGCCGATTCACCGCTGCCCTGGCTGATCAAACTGCCGGGTGATTTCTCCGGCAATCGCATGCAGCGCGAGCTGGCGGCCCTGGCGATCCAGCGCATCGCGCGCAACGAACCACAGGTGGCTGCCAGTCAGCTCGAGCGGATCGGTGCGTCGATGCGCAGCGGCGAGAAGTCCTGGGCCTGGAGCCAGGTTGCCCGGCAGGCGGCGCAGCGGCACCTGCCGGAGGCAATGGACTGGTATCGCCTGGCCGGCGATGCGCCGCTGTCCGATGAGGTTGCGGAATGGAAGGTGCGTGCCGCGTTGCGGGTGCAGGACTGGGGGAGCGTGCGCGCGACGATCGAGAGCATGCCGCCGGCGCTGGCAGCACAGCCGGCGTGGGTCTACTGGCTGGGTCGCGCGTACCGTGCCGGCGGTCGGCTCGAGGAGGCGAACGCGCTGTTCGGCCGCATCGCCGGCCAGCCGGACTTCTACGGCAGTCTGGCCAACGATGAACTCGGCCGGCCGACGACGCCGCCGCCAAAAGCGCCGCCGGCAAGCCGCGAGGAACTGGCGCAGGTGGCCGCGATCCCTGCTGTCCAGAGGGCACAGGCCTTCTTTCGCCTGAATCTGCGCACCGAGGGGGTGCGCGAGTGGAGCTGGGCGTTGCGCGGCATGAGCGACCGCGAACTCCTGGCGGCGTCCGAGATTGCCGTGCGCTCGGGCAACTACGACCGGGCGATCGCGGCAGCCGATCGGACGCGCAACGAGCACGACTATTCGCTGCGCTACTTGGCGCCCTACGGTGACCAGGTGCGGCCGGCTGCACGCAATCAGGCGCTCGACGACGCCTGGGTGTACGGCCTGATGCGCCAGGAGAGCCGCTTCATCAGCAGCGCGCGATCGCATGTCGGTGCTTCCGGGTTGATGCAGCTGATGCCGGCGACCGCCAAGTGGGTGGCGAACAAGATCGGTCTCAAGGATTTCCATCAGGGTCGCGTGAACGATCCGGAAACCAACCTGCTGCTCGGCACCACCTACATGCGGCTGGTACTCGAGAGTCTCGACAATCACCCGGTGCTCGCCTCGGCGGCGTACAACGCCGGGCCGGGTCGCGCCCGGCGATGGCGTGCCGAGCGCCCGCTCGAGGGAGCGATCTACGCCGAAACCATCCCCTTCAGCGAAACCAGGGATTACGTGAAGAAGGTGATGAACAACTCGATCTACTATGCGGCGCTGTTCGACGGCAAGCCACAGACGCTGAAGAACCGGCTCGGCGTCATCGCTCCGCGCACCGGTGGCGAGGCCAGGGGCGAAGATTTGCCTTAGAATGTCGCCTTCCCGACTTCTCCTTTCTCGGCAGGATGCTATGGACCTCGCGAACGTGTTGTTGATCGGTGGCAGTGGTTTCGTTGGCGGCTGGATCGCCAGTCGCCTTTCGGAGAGCGGTGTGCGGGTGACGATCCCGACCCGCCATCGCGAGAACACCAAGAAGCTGATCACCCTGCCGACGGTCGAGATGGTCGAGGCCGACGTGCATGATCCGGCGACGCTCGTGCAGCTGATGCGCGGCCAGGACGCAGTCATCAACCTGGTCGGCGTCCTGCACGACAGCGATTCCCGCCTGCCTTACGGCAAGGGCTTTGCGGCAGCGCACGTCGAACTGCCACGCAAGATCGTCGCCGCCATGCCGCAGGCAGGCGTGCGGCGGCTGCTGCACATGAGCGCCTTGCAGGCGGCCATCGGCGCGCCATCCGAATACCTGCGGTCCAAGGGCGACGGCGAGATGCTGGTGCGTGCGGCGATGGGCCAGCTCGACGTCACGATCTTTCGCCCGTCAGTGATCTTCGGCCCCGGTGACGCCTTCCTCAACATGTTTGCCAGCCTCGTCAGGCTGTTGCCCGTTTTGCCCCTCGGCGGCGGCAGCGCCCGCTTCCAGCCGGTCCATGTCGGTGACGTCGCGGCGGCTTTCGTCGCCAGCCTGAGCGACGGGGCGACGGTGGGGCGGACTTACGACCTCTGCGGGCCCAAGGTGTACACCCTGCGCGAACTGGTTGAATACACGGCGCATCTCGTTGGCAAGTCGCCCTGGATCATCGACCTCGGGACCGGCGGCTGGGCCTATCTGCAGGCAGGGGTGATGTGGTTGCTGCCGAAACCGCCGCTGTCGCCGGACAACCTGCGTTCGATGGAGGTCGACAGCGTCACCGATGGTGCGCATGACTATCCCGGATGGCAGCCGAAGGCGCTCGAAGCGGTCGCCCCGGGCTATCTCTCGCCGGCAGAGATTCCGCAGCTCCGTTTCGACCGTTATCGTTTCCGCGCCGGCCGCTGAGGCTAACCGGCGGCTCGCACCCCTGCATGCTGCACCGGCCCGGCGACTGCCCTTGCTCATACCGCAGCGGGCAGGTCGCTCTGCCGGCACTGCCCTGAGTTCCGGTCGCATGCAGATCTTCACCGTTGGCGGCGCGGTTCGCGACGAACTCCTCGGTCTGCCGGTGCAGGACCGCGACTACGTGGTCGTCGGCGCGTCGCCGCGTGAGATGCTGGCGCGCGGCTTCCGCCAGGTCGGCAAGGACTTTCCGGTCTTCCTGCATCCGCAGTCACACGAGGAATACGCGCTCGCGCGAACCGAGCGCAAGGCCGGCCATGGCTATCACGGATTTGCGGTTGACGCGGCGCCGACGGTGACGCTGGCGGAGGATCTGGGGCGTCGCGACCTGACGATCAATGCCATCGCCCGTGCCGCCGATGGCGAGCTGATCGACCCGTACCATGGCATCGACGATCTGCAGGCGCGCGTGCTGCGCCATGTCGGCCCGGCATTCAGCGAGGATCCGGTGCGCATTCTGCGTCTTGCCCGCTTTGCCGCGCGCTTCTCCGACTTCCGCGTCGCTCCCGGGACCCTCGTTCTGATGCAGGAGATGGTCGCTGCCGGCGAGGTCGATCACCTGGTCAGCGAGCGCGTCTGGCAGGAGCTGGCGCGGGGGTTGATGGAAGCGCGGCCGTCGCGGATGTTCGAAGTCCTGCGCCAGTGCGGCGCTCTGGCGCGGCTGTTGCCGGAACTCGACGCGCTCTTCGGCGTTCCCCAGCGTGCGGAGTGCCATCCGGAGGTGGACACCGGTGCGCATGTCCTGCTCGTCGTCGATCAGTCGGCGCAGCGTCTCTGTTCGCTGCCCGTTCGCTGGGCCGTGTTGCTGCACGACCTCGGCAAGGCTGCGACGCCCGCCGCCGATCTGCCGCGCCATCCCGGTCACGAGGCGCGCAGCGTCAAGCTGGCTGGCGAGGTGTGCGCGCGCCTGCGCGTGCCGGCCGCCTGCCGGGAACTGGCCCTGCTGGTTGCACGGCATCATGGCGACGTTCACCGGGCACTCGAACTGACGCCGGCAGAAGTCGTCCGGCTCCTGGAAGGCAGCGACGCGTTGCGGCGCCCGGACCGCTTCGAGCAGTTGCTCGAGGCGTGCATCTGCGATTTTCATGGTCGTCTGGGGTGGCTCGACGTGCCCTATCCGGCGCCGGCACTGTTGCGGCGTGCGCTGGCAGCCGTGCGCAGCGTCGATGCAGCGGCGATAGCGGCAGTCTGCAGCGAGCCGGCACTGATCGCCGCGCGCGTCTCCACGGCACGCGTTGCGGCTGTTGCAGGGCTGCCGTCCGGGCACCCGGGAGCGGTGTAGCGAGCCGTCGCGGATCGTCCGTCCCCGGCCATGCTGTGCGCGATGCTCGGCGGCCCGCCGGCCGCATGGCTCAGAGGCCGGCGCTGCGGTCGCCCGTGCAAAAACCGCGCAGCGGCGCGGCGATTCGCTTGCCCAGCGCCATCACCTTGAACAGTTCGCCCATCTCGGCCGGCGAAACCAGCTTCTGCACGGCGTTGGCCAGCGGCAGATAGCGCAGCGTGTCGTCGACGGGCGTCCTGGCGAGGATGTCTGCGAGGCCGCAGTTGAAGAGGAAGGCCGACTGCGTGGTGTAGCCGAGCAGGTCGAGGCCCTCGCCGCAGCCGCTCTCGACGACCGCCGTGAAGTCGACATGGACGGTGATGTCCTGCAAGCCGGGCAGATAGAAGGGATCATCGTGGGAATGGTGGCGATAGTGGCACATCAGCGTGCCGCGATCCCGTTGTGGATGGTAGTACTCGCGGCGCGGGAAGCCGTAATCGATCAGCAGCAGGGCGCCCTGATCGAGGATCCTGGCCCATTGCCTTACCCAGGCCTGTGCAGCGAGCGAGATCTCGCTCAGGTAGGGCCGGCTGATGCCGCACTCGGCGGCCAGCGCCCGGGCGCGGTCGAGCAGGTGGCCGCTGGCTGGTCGGTCGGCCCAGGCGAAGCGGCCGCCGGCGACGGTGACCCCGCGCTCGCTGATGCCGTCTGCGTCCCAGCGCACGAGCTGCGCCGGCATCGCGTCGAGGACCTCGTTCGCCAGGACCAGACCGCTGAAGCGCGCGGGCAACTCGTCGAGCCAATGCACGCGGGGCAGCAGGTGTGGTGCCCGGCGGCCGATGGTGTCGCGTTGCCGGCGACGCAGCTCGCCCGACAACTCGAGAATCGCGTAGCTCTCGGGCAGCCCGTGCTGCCACTCCAGTTCGAGCAGGAGGTCGCTGGCCAGCTTGCCGCTGCCGCCGCCGACCTCGATGATGTGCGCCGGGCAGCACGCCTGCAACTGCTGCAACTGGGCGGCCAGCGTCTGGGCGAATGCCGGTGAGAGTTCGGGGGCGGTGACGAAATCGCCCTCGGCGCCAAACTTGCGTGCCCCGCCGCCGTAGTAGCCGATGCCTGGCGTGTACAGCGCGAGTGCCATGAAGCGGTCAAAACCGATCCAGCCGCCGGCGGCAGCGATGCTGCCGGCAATGTCGCTGGCGAGCGTTTCGCTGGCTGCGCGCGCGTCGGCGGACGGCGGTGGCAGCGTCGCTGCCACGACTGGCGGACGCGTCGGCACGCTTACTGGCGAACGAAACGAACCTGGCCGTAGACCTCCGGGTGATGGCTGGCCAGCCAGTGCTCGGCCTCGGCCACGGCGCGCTCCCAGGTCGCAGCGCGCAGGGCGACCACCTGCGTGCTGCCGTCGTCCCGCTGCCAGTGCAGCGAATGGCTGTGAAAACCGCCGCGTTCCTGCTGCTGCAGCGGGCAGGTGAGTGCAGGCGGTTCGCGGCGCAGCTCGGCGCTGCCGGTGCCTGGAAGGTGCAGACCGTAGCGTGGCCCCTTGCCCTCGTGCTGGACGACGAACTGTCGGTCCTCCAGGATCTCCTCGACGACCTGCCACTCGGCACAGCCTTCAATGATCGCTGCCAGGGCGCGTCCCTTTTCGTCACGGATGATCTCGGCCGCAACCTCGTGCGTCGTCCCGGCATCGTCGAGCACATCGTGCCATGGACGGCCGTTGCGCGTCGGTGGCGGGAAGGGCAGCGCGTGCTTGCCCTGCCGGATGCGGGCAAAGAGTGACGATTTCCTGACATCGTCGAGGTCGATCGACGGAAACGCCGAACGTGGCGCCGAGCGGAAACTGCCGGCACCCATGTAGCCGACGTCCCACAGCGTCCGCAACCACTCGGCGGTGTCCAGAGCGACCTGGGCAAGCTGATCGTTGAGGTGCTCGCCATGCTCGCTTGCTGCGTGTTCGCTCGCTGCCTGCATTGCCAACAGGTCGGTTTCGTGACGGCGCGCACGCAGTACCTCCGCCAGCAGGGCCGCAACCCACCCCGCATCGGCTGGCGGCAGCCGCGCGATGCGTTCGGCAAAGAGCGTCAGATCATCGATGGCGAGAGGGGTATCGGGATTTCTCATGACTCGGGTTCCGGTTGACGATGCCGTGAGTGTAGCGCGGCGGCGGCCCGAACGCCCGCTTTTTCCCCGAATCGAGCCCAGGAATCCGTTAAAATCAGGTCCTTGTTGTCGCCTGCCGGAAACGGGAGATGGAAGGAAAAACGATACTGATCACCGGTTCTGCGCGGCGTCTGGGCAGAGCGATCGCAGTCGAGATGCACGGGACGGGAGCCAACATCATGGTGCACTACCATCGCGCCGGCGAGGATGCAGCGACGCTCGTCGCCGAGCTGAACGCGCGGCGGCCATCTTCGGCGGCGTGTCTGCAGGCCGACCTGCGGCAGATCGACCGCTTGCCGGAACTGGTTGGCGCGACCGTCGATCGCTTTGGTCGCCTCGACGCGCTCGTCAATAACGCCTCGAGCTTCTTCCCGACCCCTCTCGCCGAGGTCGACCTGACGGCCTGGAATGAACTCGTTGGCAGCAACCTGCAGGCGCCCCTGTTCCTGACCCAGGCGGCGGCACCGCATCTGATCGACGCTGCCGGCAGCGTCGTCAACATCACCGACATCCACGCGGAACGCCCGCTTGCCGGCTATCCGCTGTATTGTGCCGCCAAGGCAGGCCTCCTCGGGCTGACGCGGGCGCTGGCGATCGAACTGGCACCGCGGGTGCGGGTGAACGCGGTGGCGCCGGGGCCGATCCTCTGGTCCGACAGCGAGGTCTTCGACAGCGCGGCGCGGGCAGAGATCGTCGCCGACACGTTGCTCAATCGCGTCGGCCGTCCGCTGGACGTGGCGCAGGCGGTACACTACCTGCTCGCCGCAGCGGACTACGTCACCGGCCAGGTGATCAACGTCGATGGCGGTCGCACCGCGCATCTTTGAACCGCTGATCTGCCGGAGAAAGCCGCTCGTGAAACTCTCGAACACCCTGCTGCGCTTGAGAAAGCGCCTGGAGAGCAAGGTTGGCAAGGCGATAGCCGATTACAACATGATCGAGGACGGTGACACGGTCCTGGTCTGCATCTCGGGTGGCAAGGATTCGTACACCCTGCTTTCGCTCCTGATGGCTCTGCGCGAGCGGGCGCCGATTGCCTTCCGTCTGATCGCCATGAACCTCGACCAGAAACAGCCCGGGTTTCCGGCCGAGGTCCTGCCGGCGTATCTGGAGCAGCTTGGTATCGACTACCGCATTGTCGAGCAGGACACCTATTCGGTGGTGCGGACGAAGCTGCCGGCGGGCAAGACGACCTGTTCGCTGTGTTCGCGCCTGCGCCGTGGCGCCATCTACCGGACTGCCAAGGAACTGGGTGCGAACAAGATCGCGCTGGGTCATCATCGCGACGACATCGTGCATACCCTCTTTCTCAACCTGCTGTTCGGCGGCCAGCTCAAGGCGATGCCGCCGAAGCTGGTCACCGACGATGGTGCGCATGTCCTCATTCGGCCACTCGCCTATTGCGCGGAATCCGACATCGCCCGTCTTGCCCGCGGCATGGCTTACCCGATCATCCCCTGCAACCTCTGCGGCGCGCAGGACAACCTGCAGCGGGAGAAGATCCGCGCGATGATGGCTGACTGGGATCGGCGCTTTCCGGGACGCACCGAGGCGGTGTTTTCAGCGTTGCAGAAGGTGGTTCCCTCCCATCTGGCGGACCATTCTCTTTTCGATTTCAGGGGTTTGCGTCCGGGTGTCGAGTTGGCGGCGGTGGCTGGCGGCGACCCCGTTCTTGATCCACAACGGCAGGCGGACTGGTGGTCGGCGCCCGATGTCGTGCCGATTCGGGTGTTGCGGTCGTGAGTGGCAGCGGCGGATCGGCTGCGCACGCGCCTGCGCCGGGGCTCCGGAATGGCGGCGGATGCGCTGCGGCGGGAGCGGAATTCGATCGATGAGCAAGAGTGAAACAAGTGCTTCGCTGGTCCATGCCGCAGTCGCCGGCAGTTCGCGACTGTTCGAGCGACTGGGCACCACCGAGGCCACGCACGCGGTCGAGCGCTGCATCAAGCGGATGGTCCGCGGTATCGACGGTTTTCATGGGCGACTCGTGGGAACGGCACGCGACAAGCTGAGCGCGCTTTTCGACAACGCCAACGATGCCTGTCAGGCGGCGATCGCCATGCAGCGCCGGGTCGCCGATCTGCCACCCGTCTCGGGAGTCCAGCTGGCGATTCGCGTCGGCGTGCACCATGGCGCCGTGGTCGAGCACGAAGGCGAGGTCTTTGGTGAAGCGGTGCGTGTCGCCGAGTCACTGGCCGGTCTGGCCGGCGCCGGGCAACTCGTGACCAGCGGCGAAACGCGCGCCTTGCTGACACCGCAGTTGCAATCGTTGATGCGCCGGCTGGACAGTCGGCCGGACAAGGACCTGCCGGGCGACGGGTCGTTTTTCGAGCTGATCTGGGCCGAACCCAAGGCCGCGCCACGCAATCCGGTGGTCGACAAGCCGTCGTCGACAAGGGAGCGGGATCTCCGCTTGTGCATACGCTACGGCCACTATGTCAAACTGCTCGACCGGCACCGGCCCAGCGTCGCCATGGGTCGCGACGCCGGCTGCGAGATCACCGTCCACAATCGGCGCGCGTCGCGCCAGCATGCCCGCATCGAGCGCCGCGGCGGCCATTTCGTCCTCATCGACCTGAGCACCAATGGCACCTTCGTGACCGTCAATGGTGAGCAGGAGTTGTTCATCCGGCACGAGCAGTTCGTGCTGCGCGGCAGCGGCGTCATCTCGTTCGCCGCCTCGGCAGGCAGTGCCGCTGCGGACATCGCCGAGTACGAGCATCTCTGAGAGGTTGTGAAGAAATCGTCGCGAGCAGGCCGAGATGCAAGGCGCGATGGAGCGAACGACGAGACATATCAAGTGGATAGGCGAGGAGTGAGCGACTGAGCAACGCAGCAGATCGGTCGCGCAGTAGATTTATTCACAACCTCTGAGCAGCGCGGGGTGTGGTGGGGTTGCCGTGGCTGCGCTGCGGGCCGCGCCGCGGCGCCGTGCGACCCGCCCGGCGCCGCCCGCGTCCCGGCCGCAGGTGGGCCGGCGCCGTCAGGCCGCGGTGCGTCGATCGCGTCTCGCGCGCGCCCGGCGTCAGGAGGACAACTTGCCGTGTTCGCCGGCAGCGCGGCTGGCGCCGCTTCGGTGCGGGCAATTGGGCTTGGTGCACTGGGCGTAGAGGTGGAGGGCGTGCTCGCGAATGCTGAAACCGCGTTCCTTCGCCACGCGCGTCTGCCGGCGCTCGATCTCGGCATCGTAGAACTCCTCGACGCGACCGCAATCGATGCAGACGAGGTGGTCATGGTGCTGTCCATGGCTGAGTTCGAACACCGCCTTGCCCGACTCGAAGAAATGGCGGTCGAGCAGGCCTGCCTGCTCGAACTGGGTCAGCACGCGGTAGACGGTCGCCAGACCGATGTCCAGATTGTCGGCGAGCAGCAGGCGGTAGACATCCTCGGCAGTGAGATGGCGAACCTCGGTCTTCTCGAACAAGGCGAGGATCTTGAGGCGGGGGGTGGTGGCTTTCAGCCCCATGCTCTTGAGGTCTTCCGGGTTGCTCATCAGCGTACCTTGGTCGGTTGCAGCAAAGGGAGAGGGTCTTTTCGAGTATGATATACCGACGACGCTGGCCGTGCGGCACCGTTGCACGCGTGCAGCCGGTCGACAAGCGCTGCGCTGGCCGCCTGTGCCTCGATCCGGTCTGCCCGATCTCCTCCATCCATCACGATTCGACCACAACATGATCCTGCCGCGAGTCGCCGTTACGGCCGTTGCCCTCAGTACGCTGCTTGCCTGTTCGTCGGTACCGCGCATCGTCAAGGAATACCGCATCGACGTGCAACAGGGCAACGTCCTGACGCAGGAGATGGTGGCGCAGTTGCGCCCCGGGCTGTCGCGGGACCAGGTGCGTTTCATTCTCGGCACGCCGCTGTTGATGGACATGTTCCACGCCAGCCGCTGGGACTATTTCTATTCGCTGCAGAAAGGTCGTTCGGGCGAGATCGAAACCCGGCGGCTATCGGTCTTCTTCGACGCGGAGGGCAAGCTGACGCGTGTCAGCGGCGATGTCGCGGCGGCGGAGCCCGGGGTCGCGGAGTTCGTTGCGGACGCGCGCAACCGCGAGATCGATCTCGGTTCGCTGCCAGACGACGGCAGTGCAGTCATGCCGCCACCCGACGAGAAGGGTTTTTTTGGTCGCATGATGGAAACGGTGGGATTCTGACATGACTGGACTGAGGATCGCGGTAGCCGGTGCTGGGGGGCGCATGGGACGCACCCTGCTTGAAGCGACGCTGCGCGACGGCGCAGCGAGCCTGGTGGCGGCGCTCGACCAGCCTGGCGCGGGTGTACAGGGGAAGGATGCCGGCGAGCTGATCGGCATGCCATGCGGCGTTGCGGTCAGCAGTGATCACGAAGCGGGTATCGCGCTGGCCAGTTGCCTGATCGATTTCACGCGTCCCGAGGCCAGCCTCGGCCACCTCGAGATCTGTCGCCGCCAAGGGGTGGCGATGGTCATTGGCACGACCGGTTTCGACGCTGCCGGCAAGCGGGCGATCAGCGCTGCCGCCGAGGAGATTCCGATCGTCTTTGCGCCGAACATGAGCGTCGGCGTCAACCTCGTCTTCCGCTTGCTTGACGTTGCGGCGCGGGTTCTCGCCGATGGCTACGATGTCGAGATCGTCGAGGCGCATCATCGGCACAAGGTCGATGCGCCGTCGGGGACGGCGTTGCGCATGGGCGAAGTGGTGGCAGCGGCCCTTGGGCGCGACCTCGCCGCATGCTCCGTTTATGGCCGCCAGGGCGTCACTGGCGAGCGCGCGCCGGCGACCATCGGCTTTGCCACGGTGCGCGGCGGCGACATCGTGGGTGACCACCAGGTCATGTTCTGTGGTCTCGGCGAACGCGTCGAGATCGGCCACAAGGCGAGCAGCCGCATGCCCTATGCGCTGGGGAGCCTGCGCGCGGCCCGTTTTCTGGCGCAGCGGAAGAATGGACTGTTCGACATGCAGGATGTGCTCGGTCTGCGCTGACGGGCTGCCAGGGTCGCCGGGGCGCCGTCGCCGCTGGCTGGCCGCAGCCGCTGCCGTGCTGGCAGATATCCTGCGCCGGGTCGTCCGGTCGCCCCAAGAGCGGCTGCCTCCCGTATAATGGTAAGGCTGGCAAGGATCCGAGCGGGAGGGCTGAAGGCCTGTCCCGCTTTTGCGTATCTACGGCCCGGACCGGCGGTGAATTCAACAGCTTCAACAGGAGTCTTGCGTGTCCTTGTTACCCACTCTGCCGCCGGCGATTCTCGCCCTGGCTGACGGCACGATCTTCAGGGGTCTGGCGATCGGTGCTGCTGGCAGCACCAGCGGCGAAGTCGTGTTCAATACGGCGATGACGGGTTACCAGGAAATCCTTACCGATCCCTCGTATTGCCGCCAGATCGTCACGCTCACGTATCCGCACATCGGCAACGTCGGCTGCAATGAAGAAGACTTCGAATCGCGTGCCAACTACGCTGCCGGCCTGGTCATTCGCGACCTGCCAGTGCGCGCCGCGAGCTGGCGCCTGCAGCAGACGCTGCCGGACTACCTAAAGCAGCATGGCGTCGTCGCCATCGGCGGTATCGACACGCGCAGGCTGACCCGCATCCTGCGCGAGCAGGGTGCGCAGGCAGGCTGCATCATGGCCGTGGAGATCGATGAGCAGCGTGCGCTGGCCGCAGCCAGGGCTTTTCCGGGGCTGGCGGGAATGGATCTGGCCCGTGTCGTCAGTGTGAGCGAACCCTACGCCTGGGCAGGCGGTGCCTGGGGCCTGGGCGGTTACCGCGAACCGCCTCCGGCCGAGTTGCACGTCGTCGCCTACGATTACGGCGTCAAGCACAACATCCTGCGCATGCTGGCTGCGCGTGGTTGCCGGGTGACCGTGGTGCCGGCGCAGACGACCGCCGCCGAGGTCCTCGAACGGCAGCCCGATGGGGTGTTTCTCTCGAACGGTCCGGGCGACCCGGAGCCTTGCGAATACGCGATCAACGCCATCCGCGAGATCCTGGCCCGACGCGTGCCGACCTTCGGCATCTGTCTCGGCCACCAGTTGCTGGCGCTGGCCTCGGGCGCCAGGACGATGAAGATGAAGTTCGGGCACCATGGTGCCAACCACCCGGTCAAGGATCTGCAGACCGGTCAGGTCCTGATCACCAGTCAGAACCACGGTTTTGCGGTCGACGCCGATACCCTGCCGACGAACCTGATGCGCACCCACACTTCGCTCTTCGATGGCTCACTGCAGGGCGTTGCGCGTTCGGACGTGCCGGCGTTTTCCTTCCAGGGACATCCTGAGGCGAGTCCGGGGCCGCACGACATCGCCTATCTGTTCGACCGCTTTGTCGAGATGATGCAACACGAGAAGAAGCAAGATGCCCAAGCGCACAGACATTGAGAGCATTCTGATCATCGGCGCCGGGCCGATCGTCATCGGCCAGGCCTGCGAGTTCGATTACTCGGGTGCGCAGGCGTGCAAGGCGCTGCGCGAAGAGGGCTATCGGGTGATCCTGGTGAACTCCAATCCAGCCACGATCATGACCGATCCGGAAATGGCCGACGTGACGTATATCGAACCGATCACTTGGCGCGTGCTCGAGAAGATCATCGACCGTGAGCGGCCCGACGCGCTGTTGCCGACCATGGGTGGTCAGACCGCGCTCAACTGCGCGCTCGATCTGGCCCGGCACGGCATCCTCGATCGCCATTCCGTCGAGATGATCGGCGCCACGCGCCAGGCGATCGACAAGGCTGAGGACCGGGAGAAGTTCAAGGCGGCGATGACGCGCATCGGTCTCGGTTCGGCGCGCTCGTCGGTGGCGCACTCGATGGAGGAAGCGCTGCAGGTGCAGGCGATGATCGGCTATCCGGCGATCATCCGGCCGTCCTTCACCATGGGTGGTTCGGGTGGCGGAATCGCCTACAACCAGGAGGAGTTCATCGAGATCTGCAAGCGCGGCCTGGAGGCCAGTCCGACGCGCGAGCTGCTGATCGAGGAGTCGCTGATCGGCTGGAAGGAGTTCGAGATGGAAGTTGTCCGCGACCGTCGCGACAACTGCATCATCGTCTGCTCGATCGAGAACTTCGATCCGATGGGTGTTCATACGGGCGATTCGATAACCGTCGCGCCGGCACAGACGCTGACCGACAAGGAATACCAGATCATGCGCAACGCCTCGATCGCGGTCCTGCGCGAGATCGGCGTCGACACCGGCGGCTCCAATGTTCAGTTTGCCATCTGTCCGGACGATGGCCGGATGATCGTCATCGAAATGAATCCGCGTGTCTCGCGTTCGTCGGCGCTGGCATCGAAGGCGACCGGCTTCCCGATCGCCAGGGTCGCGGCGAAGCTGGCGGTGGGCTATACGCTCGACGAACTGGCCAACGAGATCACCGGTGGCCTGACTCCCGCCTCGTTCGAGCCGTCGATCGACTATGTCGTGACCAAGGTGCCGCGTTTTGCCTTCGAGAAGTTCCCAGAGGCGGATTCACGCCTGACGACGCAGATGAAGTCGGTGGGCGAGGTCATGGCCATCGGCCGCACCTTCCAGGAGTCGCTGCAGAAGGCGCTGCGCGGGCTCGAGGTCGGCGTCGATGGTTTCGACGAGAAGAGCGCCGACCGCGAGGAGATCGAGGCTGCCCTGAGCGAGGCGCGTCCCGAGCGAATCTGGTATCTTGCCGACGCCTTCCGGATCGGCATGTCGCTCGACGAAATCCATCGGTTGACGGCGATCGACCCGTGGTTCCTGGCGCAGATCGAGGATCTCTACCGCAAGGCCGAGCGAATCCGTGGCCGCGAACTCGCCTCGCTGTCGCGCGACGAACTCCTGCATCTCAAGCGGGCTGGCTTCTCCGACAAGCGGCTCGCCACCCTGATGCGGACGACCCAGACGGCCGTTCGCCAGCGCCGCCACGAGTGGCAACTGCGGCCGGTGTTCAAGCGTGTGGACACCTGCGCCGCCGAGTTCGCCACCCATACCGCGTACATGTACTCGACCTATGAGGAGGAGTGCGAGTCGCGGCCCAGCGACCGGCAGAAGATCATGGTCCTCGGTGGCGGGCCGAACCGCATCGGCCAGGGAATCGAGTTCGACTACTGCTGCGTGCATGCCGCGCTGGCGATGCGTGCCGACGGCTACGAGACGATCATGGTCAACTGCAACCCGGAGACGGTATCCACCGACTACGATACCTCCGATCGCCTCTACTTCGAGCCCCTGACGCTCGAGGACGTGCTCGAGATCGTCGCCGTCGAGAAGCCGCTCGGGGTCATCGTCCAGTTCGGTGGTCAGACCCCGCTCAAGCTGGCGCGCGATCTCGAAGCCAACGGCGTGCCGATCATCGGCACCAGCCCGGACATGATCGACGCGGCCGAGGATCGCGAGCGTTTCCAGCTGCTGCTGCATGCTCTTGGTCTGCGGCAACCGGCCAACCGGACCGCCCGGACCGAGCCGGAGGCGCTGCGCCTGGCTGCCGAGATCGGCTATCCGCTGGTGGTGCGACCGTCGTACGTCCTCGGCGGACGGGCGATGGAGATCGTCCACGAGGAGCGTGATCTCGAGCGTTACATGCGCGAAGCCGTCAAGGTTTCCAATGATTCGCCAGTGCTTCTCGACCGTTTCCTGAACGATGCGTCGGAGGTCGACGTCGACGCGCTGTGTGATGGCGAGGAGGTGCTGATCGGTGGCGTCATGGAGCACATCGAACAGGCGGGCGTGCATTCCGGCGATTCCGCCTGCTCGCTGCCGCCCTATACGCTGGCGCCCGAAATGCAGGACGAGCTGCGTCGGCAGACACGACTTCTGGCCAGGGGCCTCAAGGTCTGCGGGCTGATGAACATCCAGTTTGCCATCCAGAAGGGCGTCGTCTTCGTTCTCGAGGTCAACCCGCGCGCTTCGCGTACCGTTCCCTTCGTCTCGAAGGCCACCGGGCGGCCACTGGCGAAGATCGCCGCCCGCTGCATGGTCGGCAGGTCGCTGGCCAGCCAGGGCCTCACCAGCGAGGTGGTGCCCGACTACTTCTCGGTCAAGGAAGCCGTCTTCCCCTTCATCAAGTTTCGCGGTGTCGATACCATTCTCGGCCCGGAGATGAAATCGACGGGCGAGGTGATGGGCGTCGGACGCAGCTTTTCCGAGGCGTTCGTCAAGAGCCAGATGGCTGCGAGCGTGCGCTTGCCCAGCTCCGGACAGGTGTTCGTCAGCGTCAAGGATTCGGACAAGGCGAAGGCGGTGAAGATCGCCGCCGAGCTGCAGGCTGCCGGCTTCACCCTGCTCGCGACGCGCGGGACAGCGGCAGCGATTGCCGCTGCGGGCATTGCCGTGACGTCGGTGAACAAGGTGACCGAGGGGCGTCCGCACGTCGTAGACATGATCAAGAACAACGAAATCGTTCTGATCATCAACACCGTCGACGAGAAGCGCAAGGCGATCAGCGACTCGCGGTCGATTCGGACTTCGGGGCTGGCGGCGCGGGTGACGATCTACACGACGATCTGGGGCGCCGAAGCGGCGGTAGCGGGGATCAGGAACCGTGGTGAACTGGTGGTCTACCCGATACAGGAGCTGCACGCGCAACTTCATTAGTCCATCCCCGAAACCGTCGGTGCCGTGCTGCTGTTGCCGGCGCCGCAGTCTTGTCACTGGCAGCGAACGATATGAGCAAAGTACCCGTAACCGTCAAGGGCGCCGAACAGTTGCGTGCCGAACTGCATCACCTGAAGACCGTCGAGCGTCCGCGGGCGATTGCGGCGATCGCCGAGGCGCGCTCGCACGGCGACCTTTCGGAGAATGCCGAGTACGATGCTGCCAAGGAAAGGCAGGGCTTCGTCGAGGGCCGCATCAAGGAATTCGAGAGCAAGCTCGCCAACGCCCAGATCATCGACCCGAAGCTTCTCGATGCCGACGGGCGCTGCGTTTTTGGCGCAACGCTCGACCTCGAGGACCAGGAAACCGGCGTCCGGGTGTGCTACCAGATCGTCGGCGAGGACGAGGCCGACATCAAGAGCGGCAAGATCTCGATCAATTCGCCGATCGCGCGGGCGCTGATCGGCAAGTTTGCCGGCGACATCGCCGAGGTGCAGGCACCGGGCGGCGTTCGCGAATACGAAGTCATTGACGTTCGCTACGAGTGAGCGCAGTCATGCGGCGCCTCGCCGAGATTCTGCATGGGCTCGCCCTGACGATCTGGGTGGGCGGCCTGTGGTCGATCGGCTACCTGGTCGCGCCAACGTTGTTTCATGCCCTGAGCAGCGATCGCCAGCTGGCGGGGCAGCTTGCCGGCCGGCTGTTCGAACTGATCGGCTGGGTCGGGCTGGCGTGTGCCACCTACCTGTTGCTTTTCCTGCTCGTGCGCCTGCGCAGCGCGGCACTGCGGCGCTGGGATTTCTGGCTGCTGATGCTGATGCTGTTGCTGACCGTCGTCGGTCTCTTCGGCGTCCAGCCACTGCTCGCGCAGCTCAAGGCCGACGCCCTGCCGCGCGAGGTCATGGCGAGTGTCCTGCGTGACCGCTTCGCCGCCTGGCATGGCGTATCGAGCATCCTCTACCTGTTGCAGAGTATGCTGGGCCTACTCCTGGTTGCCGTCACGGCACGCGGTGTTCGCTAGGCGCGCCGGCGGTGCGGCGGGCGCCAGAAGGCGCGCGGGAGGCCGTCGCGATTGGGGGTCAGTTGCCGGCGTTGCCCTGGAAACTGCGCTTGCTGCGTCGTGGCAGGTTGCGCCGCAGGCGTCCCCTGCCCGGGGCCGCCTGCTGCTCCGGGCGTGGCCGCCAGAGAACGAGGAGCTTGCCGATATGCTGTACCGGCGCGGCAGCCAGCCGCTCGCACAGGCTGGCGAGGAAGTTCTCGCGCTCTTCGCGGTCATCGTTGTAGACACGCACCTTGATCAGTTCGTGCGCCGCCAGGCTGGCGTCGATCTCCCGCACGACCGGTTCGGAGAGCCCGTTCTGGCTGATCGCCACCACCGGCTGCAGGGAATGGGCGCGGGCGCGCAGCGCGCGTCGCTCTTCGGAATTCAGGTTGAACATGCTGGGTCCCTCGATGGAGAACCCATTCTAGCCGGTTTCCAGCCATGAAGCGCAGCCGATCGAGCAACGCCTGGTTGCGTGAGCATGTCAGCGACAGTTACGTCCAGCGGGCCAGGGCAGAAGGCTACCGCTCGCGCGCCGCCTACAAGCTGCTGCAGATCGACGACCGGGACCATCTGCTCCGCCCTGGCGACCTGGTGGTCGATCTGGGCGCGAGTCCGGGAGGCTGGTCGCAGGTGGTCGCGAAGCGCCAGCAGGGACGGGGCCGGGTCATCGCGGTCGACATGCTGGCGATGGAGCCGCTGCCGGGAGTCGTTTTCCTGCCGGGCGACTTCCGTCAGCAGGAGGTGCTCGATCGACTGCAGGAACTGCTGCAGGAACAGAGACCGGGGCTTGTGCTTTCCGACATGTCGCCCAATATCTCCGGCATCAGCCTGTGCGATCAGGCGCAGGGAATGCATCTGTCGGAACTCGCGCTCGATTTCGCGCGTCAGTGGTTGCAACCGGACGGTAGTCTGCTGGTCAAAGTCTTCCAGGGCCTGGGCTTCGACGACTTTCTCGTCCAGATGCGTCAGAGCTTCAGGCTGGTGTGCCTGCGCAAGCCGGATGCCTCGCGTGATCGCAGCCCGGAAGTATATCTTCTCGGCAGGGGTCTCAAAGCTTGACTCAGAGTCGAAGGGTTTTGCTTGATTCTCCGGCTGAGAATCGGTTTAGAATGCAATTCTGCAAGAATGGCGGGGAGTCTCAAAACCGGCCGTGCGGGCAAGATGAAGAGGTGACACATTGAATAACATGTTCAAGAATCTGGCAGTCTGGCTGGTGATCGGTCTCGTCCTGATGACCGTGTTCAACCAGTTCAACAATCGCCAGGTGGCCCAGCAGTCGATGGAGTACTCCCAGTTCATCGAGGAGGTGGGCAAGGGAAACATCGCCAAGGTGGTCATCGAGGGGCGAGTGCTCAAGGCAACGACCACCGATGGCCGCAAGCTGACGAGTTATGCGCCACCCGACCTGTGGATGGTCTCGGATCTTCTCAAGCATGGCGTCAAGATCGAAGCCAAACCGGAAGAGGAGCAGTCGTTCCTGATGAGCATCTTCGTCAGTTGGTTCCCGATGCTGCTGCTCATCGGCGTCTGGATATTCTTCATGCGCCAGATGCAGGGTGGCGGCCGCGGCGGTGCCTTTTCGTTCGGCAAGAGCAAGGCGCGCCTGCTTGACGAGTCGACCAACACGATCACTTTTGCCGACGTCGCCGGCTGCGACGAGGCGAAGGAGGAAGTCTCCGAACTCGTCGATTTCCTGCGCGACCCGTCCAAGTTCCAGAAACTTGGCGGACGCATTCCGAAGGGCGTACTGCTCGTCGGCAATCCGGGGACCGGCAAGACGCTGTTGGCGAAGGCGATCGCCGGTGAAGCCAAGGTTCCCTTCTTTTCCATTTCCGGCTCGGATTTCGTCGAGATGTTCGTCGGTGTCGGTGCTGCGCGGGTTCGCGACATGTTCGAGAACGCCAAGAAGCACGCTCCGTGCATCATCTTCATCGATGAACTCGACGCCGTCGGCCGCCAGCGTGGTGCCGGCCTCGGTGGTGGCAACGACGAACGCGAGCAGACGCTCAACCAGATGCTGGTCGAGATGGACGGCTTCGAAGGCAGCGTCGGCGTCATCGTCATTGCCGCGACCAACCGGCCGGACGTGCTGGATCCGGCACTCATGCGTCCGGGCCGCTTCGATCGCCAAGTGGTCGTTCCGCTGCCCGACATCCGCGGTCGCGAACAGATCCTGATGGTGCACATGCGCAAGGTGCCGCTGTCACCGGATGTCAAGGCTGACATCATCGCCCGCGGCACACCCGGTTTTTCGGGTGCGGACCTCGCCAACCTGGTGAACGAAGCGGCGCTTTTTGCTGCGCGCGGCAACAAGCGCCTGGTGGACATGGAGGATTTCGAGAAGGCCAAGGACAAGATCATGATGGGCGCCGAGCGGCGGAGCATGGTCATGAACGAGGACGAGAGGCGCAATACGGCCTATCACGAGTCGGGGCATGCGGTGGTTGCCAAACTCATGCCGAAGTCGGATCCGGTACACAAGGTGACCATCATTCCGCGCGGTCGGGCCCTGGGGCTGACCATGCAGTTGCCTGAAGAGGATCGCTACGCCTACGACCGCGTCTACCTGATGAGCCGGATCGCCGTTCTCTTCGGCGGCCGGATTGCCGAAGAACTGTTCATGAACCAGATGACGACCGGTGCCTCGAACGACTTCGAGCGCGCGACGCAGATGGCACGCGACATGGTCACTCGCTACGGCATGTCGGACGCCCTGGGTCCGATGGTGTACGGGGAGAACGAAGGCGAGGTCTTCCTTGGGCGATCGGTGACGACGCACAAGAACATGTCGGAAGCAACGATGGAGAAGGTCGACCGCGAGATCCGCCGCATCATCGACGAACAGTACGCCCTCGCCCGTCGCTTGCTGGAGGAGCAACGCGACAAGGTCGAGGCGATGGCGGCGGCGCTGCTCGAGCTCGAAACGATCGATGCCGACCAGATCAATGACATCATGCAGGGCAAGCCGCCGCGGCCGCCGAAGCAGACGCAGTTGCCTTCGGCCAACAAGAGCGATCACAACACGCCCGACGCCGCGCCGAGCGCACCGCCGGCTCCCGCCTGACGAGAGAGGGCCGCGCTCCTGCCGACCGGATTCGCTGTCGCATGCTGCGTTGCGGACGTTTCCAGCTGGCCACCGATCGCCCATTGCTGATGGGCATCGTCAACCTGACTGACGACTCCTTCTCGGGCGACGGCCTTGCCGGCGACACGGCTGCGGCGGTTGCACGAGCACAGAGGCAGATCGACGCGGGCGCCGATCTCCTCGACCTGGGTGCCGAATCGTCGCGTCCCGGCGCGCTGCCGGTGACCCCAGATGACGAACTGGATCGACTGCTGCCGGTACTCGACCGGCTTGCCGGCTGTGGCGTGCCGATCTCCGTCGACACCTACAAGCCGGAGGTGATGCGTGCCGCCCTGCGGCACGGTGCATCGATGATCAATGACATCTACGGCTTGCGCATGCCCGGAGCTGTTGAGGCGGTGGCCGGGAGCGACTGCGCGATCTGCCTGATGCACATGCAGGGAGAGCCGCTGACGATGCAGCGGCAGCCCGCGTACGGGGATGTCGTCGCCGAGGTGCGGCTCTTCCTGCGCCGCCGCGTGCAGGCGGCGAGGGCAGCCGGGATCAGTGACGATCGCCTGTTGCTCGACCCGGGATTCGGCTTCGGCAAGACCCTGCAGCACAATTTGGAATTGCTGCGTGGCCTCGATCGGCTGGCTGGCGACGGCCTGCCGGTGCTGGCGGGGCTGTCGCGCAAGTCGATGCTCGGTGCCATCACCGGGCGCCCGCTCGGCGAGCGCCTCGCGGCCAGCATCGCCGCCGCCGTGCTGGCCGTCGAACGCGGTGCGCGCATCCTGCGCGTTCACGATGTGACCGAAACGCGCGACGCCGTTGCCGTCTGGCAGGCGATGCGTGGCGCTGCAGCGTTGCCGCCGACAGTGGCAGCCTGACCCGTCGCCCCGGCAGGCCACGCCTTCCCCGCCGATCGCCGGTTGCAGGCGGGCATGGGTTGGGGACGCCGGTAGCGGGCGCGAACCGCTGTCGGCGGTCTCGCCACAGGCCGTCTTTGTGCGTTAATTGGCGGTCCAGTTTCCAGGCCTGTGGGTAAAATGTCACTTGCGTGACGGGTACCAGTCGGTGCCTGTGCTCAAGGGGAGAGAAAACCGTGACGAGAAAGTATTTTGGCACCGATGGCGTCCGCGGGCGCGTCGGCGAGACGCCGATCACGCCCGAATTCGTCATGCGGCTGGGACATGCGGCGGGACGGGTCCTGGCGGCGCGCGACAGTGCGCGCAGTCATGCCAAGCCTGGCGACCGGCCAGCGGTGCTGATCGGCAAGGACACCCGGATCTCGGGCTACATGCTCGAGGCGGCGCTCGAAGCCGGGTTCTCCGCTGCTGGTGTCGATGTCTGTCTGGTTGGACCGATGCCGACGCCGGCCATTGCGTACCTCACTCGCGCCCTGCGCCTGCAGGCCGGTATCGTCATCTCGGCGTCGCACAACCCGTACTACGACAACGGGATCAAGTTCTTCGCGGCGAACGGCAGCAAGCTGCCCGACGAGATGGAACTGGAGATCGAGGCGGCACTCGACGAACCGTTGACCTGTGTGCCCTCCGCCGGCCTCGGGCGGGCGCGGCGGATCGACGATGCCGACGGCCGCTACATCGAGTTCTGCAAGGGCACCTTTCCCTTTGAGATGGACCTGCGCGGACTGAGGATCGTCGTCGATTGTGCCAACGGTGCTGCCTATCATCTCGCGCCGCATGTCTTTCACGAACTCGGTGCCGAAGTCAGCAACATCGGCACCGAACCCAATGGGCTCAACATCAACCAGGATGTTGGCGCGACAGCGCCTGCCGCCTTGTCCAGGGCGGTCGTGGCGCAGGGGGCCGATCTCGGGATCGCGCTTGACGGTGACGCCGACCGCTTGATCATGGTCGATTCGCGGGGCCAAGTCTATGATGGCGACCAGTTGCTGTTTGCGGTGGTGCGCAGCCGGTTGCGACAAGGCGCGGTGGCCGGAGTCGTCGGCACGCTGATGACCAACCTGGCTCTCGAACACGCATTCGGCGAACTCAAGGTCCCGTTTGTCCGTGCTGCCGTCGGCGATCGCTACGTCATGGACATGCTGCGGCAGAAGGGTTGGCTTTACGGTGGCGAAAACTCGGGCCACATCCTCTGTCTCGATCGGCACACCACCGGCGACGGCATCGTCTCCGCGCTGCAGGTGTTGTGTGCCCTGCGCGAGGAGGGCTGCGACCTGCAGCAACTGCTGGGTGGCCTGCAACTGTATCCGCAGAAGCTGATCAATGTCGCGTTGAGCAAGGGCTTTCCGTGGCAGGAGCATCCGCTGATTTCGGCCGCGCGTGACGAGGTCGAGCGCGAGCTTCAAGGCTGCGGGCGGGTGCTGCTGCGCGCTTCCGGAACCGAGCCCTTGTTGCGCGTGATGGTGGAAGGGCAGGATTCGCTGCTGGTCCGCCGTGCCGCGGAGAAACTCGCAGCGGCCGTTCGCGAAGCGGTTTCGTCGTAGGCTGCGGTCGCCGGTTGGCGCCACGCTGCTGCTGCGGCGGCCGTGAATGCTGCAGTTGCGGGGCGGATGAACGTGCTCCAGCCGTCTCTCGCGCCGACGTTCCGACCACGCTGCGCCGCGCGCAACGATCTCGCGGCAAGCGCTCAGTAGAGCAGGAAGTCCCGTCGCCTCTGCAGCCACGCGTCCTCGTCGCCGCGGCAGAGCGCTTCGAGGTCACCAGGAGTTGCCGTCGGATCGTCGACCCACTGCCGCAGCAGGGTCGAACCGTTGATCAGGTCGATCGCCAGCCGATCAAGTTCGTACTCGTACGGAAAGTCCCGCCACAGCGGGTAGTCCGGCTGCAGTTGCCGCAAGACCTTGAACGCGAGACTCTGCAATCGCCACGGACGGAAGCTCTCGTGCCGGTAGGCGTCGTCGTCGACATGGATCTGGATACCGTGACAGAGCTGTCCGGAATGTTTGTGGAAGGTCGGCTCGAACCAGCACTCGCGCAGCCGACAGCCCTGCAGCCAGAGCGGTGCCAGCGCGTGCATGCCGGCGATCAGCCGGCGGGCGTCGAGATCGGGCGCGCCAAACAGTTCGAGCGGGCGGGTCGTGCCGCGGCCCTCGGAAAGTGAACTGCCCTCGAGCATCACCGTGCCGCCATAACAGCGTGCCATCGCCAGGCTGGGTGCGTTCGGGCTCGGGTTGATCCAGCTGCGCTGGCCAGTCGGCCAGCCGTAGCCGGGTGCCGACGCCGGCGCCCAGCCCTGCATCCGGATGACCGTGCAGTCGAGTTCAAGTTCGAACTCGCTGATGAACCAGCACGCGAGTTCGCCCATCGTCAGGCCGTGGCGCATCGGCAGCGGCCCGGCACCGACGAAGCTCTGCCAGCCGGGGCGCAGCAGCAATCCTTCGACTGGCCGCCCGACCGGGTTGGGCCGGTCCAGGATCCACACTTCCTTGCCGTGCAGGGCGGCGGCCTCGAGGACGTACAGCAGGGTGGTGATGAAGGTGTAGATACGGCAGCCGAGATCCTGCAGATCGACCAGCAGGACGTCGAAGTGCGACATCATCTCCGGGGTCGGGCGTCGCACCGTACCGTAGAGGCTGAACACCGGGATGCCGTGCTGTGGGTCGAAGAACTCGGCCGACTCGACCATGTTGTCCTGCTTGTCGCCGCGCAATCCGTGCTGCGGTCCGAAAGCCGCCGTCAGCTGCAGATCGGGTAGTTCTGCCAGCGCGTCGAGCGCATGCCGCAGGTCGGCGCTGACCGATGCCGGATGGGCGAGCAGCGCCAAGCGGCGGCCAAGCAGGGGCCGCCGCAGGTCGGGGTCGCAGAGCAAACGGTCGAGGCCGGAGAGGAGGGCAGGCATCGGGAATTCCTTCAGGCAGAATCGGCTGCCGGGTCGAGTTCGAGGCGAAAACTGTCGCGATGATGAAAATCCGGCAGACTGGCCGGATGGTGCAAGGCCCAGTAGCTGTGGCCGCCATCGACGACATCGGCCGCTTCAACCACTGCGGCGAGGCCGACCTGCAGTCTCGCCGCGGCGGCGGTCGGCGGCAGGGCGGCGGCGGCGATCAGCACCTCGAGTTCGAGGCGGCCGGCCGACAGTGTGGCAGTCAGCCGTGGCGCCGGCAGCGGTGTGGTCACGGCTGCGGGCTGGCGGTAGCCGGCGAAGGCGTAGCTGGCCCACTCACCGGATGGCGAGAAGTTGAACTCGTGGTACGCGGGATCGCCAGCAATGGCGATGAAGGCCTCGAAGCAGCTGTGCTCCCAGAGGCACTCGGCGCGCTGCGGCGCTGTTGGCGGCGGTATCCGCAGGCGCACCATGTCGCCGCGCAGCCTGTAGGCCAGAGCGAGGTCGCCGCTGGCGGTGCGTTCTGCGCGGGCTTCGACCGATCGGACCACCGGCGCCGGCGTCGCGGGGTGGCAGAGCAGGACAAGCGGTAATTCGTTGACAGACATCGGCGGCGCGGCGGCGGATCGGCTGGAGCCCGAATTCTACCCTCTGGACGGCTTGCCGCGACCTGTCGCGCGTACGCTGGTCGGGCCTCCGCCGATCGGCTGCCGTCGTCGGGCGCGGGCTGGCGACGGCTTGTCCGCCATTCCTCAGGTCTCGCTGGTTGCCGCGGTGCCGCAGAACATGATGAAGGCCTGGTCGACGATGCTGCGCTCGAGCGCCCGGACGATGAACACCAGTCTGCTCTGCCGGTCGGCGTCGGGCCAGTCGGGCAGCGACGCTTCGGGATAGCGCATGTGCTGCACACACTGCACGACGCGTGGTCCGACCTCGTCGACGACGGCAACGAGGCCCTTGACGCGCAGGATGCGGTCACCACAGGTGGCGAGCAGGACATCGATCGCCTCGGTGAAGTCCGCCCAGGCGAAGGGTTGTGGGAAGCGCAGGACGAAGGAATGCACCAGCGCGTCATGGCGATTGACGTCATGCACGTGCAGATCCTGCCGCCAGGCAGCCTGTTCGGCCTTGACCTTCTCCTCGGCCAGCCAGCGCTGCACATCGGCAGTCTTGCCGGCGGGGTCGTAAAGCCCGCAGCCGAGTACCTGCTGGGCATCGACGCGGCCGTGCGCGACCTCGATCTGCGGTGCGCCGGGGTTCGCCCGCTGTAACCGCCGCGACAGAGTGGCGAGTTCAGCCGGCTCCGCCAGATCACACTTGGTCAACAACAGTCGATCGGCCATCGCCACTTGCCGCACCGCCTCGAAATGGCGCCCGAGCTGGCGGTTCGCATGGGTCGCGTCGACCGCTGTCACGACGCCATCGATACGGAAGCGCTCGGCAATGAAGAAGTCGCCGAGCAGCGTATACAGCACCGGCACCGGATCGGCGAGGCCGGTGGTTTCGATCAGGACGCGCGAAAAGGCCGGGATCTCGCGCCGCAGACGCCGCATGAACAGGTCGCGCAGGCTGCGTGCCAGTTCGCCGCGGACACTGCAGCAGAGACAGCCAGAGTCGAGAACGACCACGTTCTCGTCCACCTTGTCGACCAGGTGATGATCGATCGCGACCTCACCGAACTCGTTGATCAACACCGCCGCATCGGCCATTGCCGGTTGCCGCAGGAGGTGATTGAGCAGTGTGGTCTTGCCGGCACCCAGGAAGCCGGTCAGGATCGTCACCGGGATCGCCTGTGTCGGAGACAGCGCGGCCGTCACGGCGCGTTGCCGGTGCACTGCGCGCAGCGTCCGCGCAGATCGAGTTCGATGCGCGACAGCGAGAAACCTTCGGGCAGGCTTGGCGGGGGTGGCGGTGCGGCGTCGAGGCAGAAGACGCGCCCACAGCCGTCACAGCGGAAATGAGTATGGGCCGCATGTTCGCTGCTGCTGGCGGCGGAAAAGCGAAACGTTCGCTGCGTATCGGCATTCCGGTGCGCAAGACCGCTTGCCACCAGCCAGTCGAGGACGCGATAGAGGGTGACGCGATCGAGGGCCAGGTCACCTAGGGCCTGTTCGATCTCGTGGTGGGTCAACGCGGTCGGTGCCGATCGCAACAGGCGCAGGACGCGAACGCGCGCCGGCGTGGCGCGTGCGCCGGTCCGGCGAATCAGGAGTGCCGCGCCCTCGGTGTCGGTCGGCTGTTCGCCAGTACGGTTTGTTGCCGGCTTCATGGTCCGGAATTAGAACACAGCCGCCGACCACCTGCAACTCTGTTGCAGGTGGTCGGCGGCGCGGCGCGATCCGGCGTAAGCTTCAGTTTGTGGCGACGACCAATGGGAGCTGGCAGTGTGATGCGAGGCGTCTTGCGGCAGCGTCATGAAGACAGACCTCGGTGTGGTGCTGGCCGTTCGTCGGCCGGCCACCGCGGGCGGGAACCGTCGGCGCGCTTTCATTGCCGAACGGAAGCTCGCGCTCCTGCGCTCGTTTCGTGCGGCAGCCGGCAGCGGCTTCACACGACGGTTCCGGTTTGCCGGCCGCAGCGGTGCTGTCAACCTTTTCGTTTTGTTGGAGAGAATCATGAATCGTTGTCAGACACTGAAATGGTTGAGCCGCATGTCGATCGGCATCGTCCCGGCGTCGACCGCGGGTACGGTCTCGACCACCGATGGCGGCCGGCTCGAGAAGTCGCAGGCCGAGTGGGCCACCCTGCTGCCGCTTTCCGCCTACCGCGTCCTCTTCGAAGAGGACACCGAACGCGCCGGAACGAGCCCGTTGAACCAGGAGAAGGGCGATGGCACCTTCGTTTGCGCAGCCTGTCATCTGCCGCTCTTCGACAGTTCGGCGAAGTACGAGAGCGGCACGGGGTGGCCCAGTTTCTGGCAGCCTCTGGCCGGGGCGATCGCCACCCGCACCGACTTCAGGCTGATCTACCCGCGGACGGAATATCACTGCAGCCGCTGCGGCGGGCATCAGGGGCACGTCTTCAACGATGGTCCGAAGCCCACCGGCAAGCGCTACTGCAACAACGGTGTTGCGCTGCGCTTCGTGCCGCGCACCGAGCAACTGCCGGAACTGCGCACATGAGCCGCGCTTTCCTCATTGCACTGCTGTTTATCGTCGCCGCTCCGGTTGGCGCGGTCGATGCGGCTGCCGGCAAGCCGGGCGAAGTACGCACGGCGATCTTCGCCGGTGGCTGCTTCTGGTGCATCGAAGCGGACTTCGAAAAGCTGCCGGGGGTCGTTGCCGTCGAGTCGGGCTACACCGCCGGGCGAACGGTCAACCCGACATACGAGCAGGTCAGTTCGGGAAGGACCGGCCACACAGAGGCGGTGCGCGTCAGCTATGACGCGCGGCGGATCAGCTACGGGCAACTCCTCGACTACTTCTGGCGCCACATCGATCCGACCGTCAGGAACCGGCAGTTCTGCGACGTCGGTTCGCAGTATCGCAGCGGTATCTACTGGCAGAACGACGTCGAACGCAAGGCTGCCGAAAGCAGCCGCGATGCGCTGTTGGCCAGCGGCAAGCTGCCGCGGATAGAAACCGAGCTGGCCGCCGCCTCGGTCTTCTATCCGGCCGAGGAATACCATCAGGACTACTACAGGAAGAATTCCGTGCGCTACTCTTACTATCGGCTTTCCTGTGGTCGCGATGCCCGGATCAGGCAGATCTGGGGCGATGGTTGAGCGCTGACGGCGGCTGCGACCGCGTGACCGCATGCCGCGCACCCAGACCCGCCGGAGCCCCCGCCTGGCCATAAGATCGGTTTGGTTGCTCGCGCGCGCCCTGCATCCTGGGCCGCTCGCGGGCATCTCTTCACTACCGCTCAGTCTGCCTGACAGAGAAGGCCCTTGAGATACTCGCCTTCGCTGAAGTTCAGTCGCACCGGGTGGTCGGCTGGTGCCGTCAGACGCCGCAGGATGCGTGCCTCGCGACCGGCGGAGATCGCCGCATCGGCGACGATCTCCTGGAAGTGCTCGCGACTGATACCGCCCGAGCACGAGTAGCTCATCAGCAGGCCGCCGGGGCTCAGCAGCCGGAAGCCGAAGACGTTGATGTCGCGGTAGGCGTGCGCGGCGCGCTCGGCATGCGCCGCCGAAGGCGCGAACTTCGGTGGATCGAGGATGATCAGATCGAAGCGTTCCCCTCTGCCTTTCAGCAGCCGCAGTTCGTTGAAGACGTCGGCCTCGCGCCATTCGGCACGGCTGGCATCGAGTTGCGGGTTGAGGGCGAGGTTTTCGGCGGCCGTCGCCAGTGCCGGTCCCGACGAGTCGATCGACAGCACCTCGCTGGCGCCGCCGGCGAGTGCCTGCAACGAGAAACCGCCGCTATAGCAGAAACAGTTCAGCGTCCGGCGCCCGCTGGCGAGCACGCGCGTCAACAGGCGGTTGTCGCGTTGGTCGAGATAGAAACCGGTCTTGTGGCCGGCAACGATGTCCACCCGCATGCGAACATCGTTCTCGACGATGCTCAGTGGCGTTGGCGACGCCTCCCCGAGGAGCCACCCGGCGACGGGCAGCAGCCCCTCGAGGCGGCGGACGTCCGAATCCGAGCGCTCATAGATGCGCGCGCAGCCCGTTGCCCGCTGCAGCGCACGCACCAGCGCCGGTCGCCACTTGTCGGCACCGGCGGCGGTCAACTGCAGGACGACGGTATCGCCGTAGCGATCGGCGATGACGCCGGGCAGGCCATCGGACTCGCCGTGCAGCAGGCGCAACCCCTCTTGTTCGCACAACTCGGGCAGCAGCAGGCGGCGTTCGACTGCCGCCTGGACACGACGCTTGAAGAACGCGTCATCGACGATCTCCTGCGTGTCGAAGGTCCACACGCGGGCCCGGATTTTCGATTCGGGGCTCCAGCCTGCTTTCGCCAGCGGCCGCCCGTTGGCGGCGACGACCTCGACCGTATCGCCGGCACGGGGGCGACCTTCGAGCCGGTCGACGGCGGCGGCAAAAATCCACGGATGATGGCGGGCAAGCTGGCGCTCCTTGCCCGGCAGGAGAACGAGTTGAGCCATGCGGAAGCTGCCCGGTGCTGGTCAGTGACGAGGCGCGCAGTCTACACCACTGCTGCGGGCGCCGAAGCCCTGTTTCGCGGGCTACCGCGATCGCGTGCGATCGGGGGCAGGCTTTTTGAGGCCGATCAACGCAGCCGCCAGCCGGCAGCACCTATAATCAGCCCATCCTGACCACATTCGAGCCATTCCCGAGCCATGCCACGCACCCTGCTGCTGAGCTTGCTGATCGTTCTTGCCGGGCCGGCTGCCGCCGACCCCGATTCCGTCCCCGCGGCAGCGCTGGCTGCGATCAGCGATCTCGGGCGACTGAATGGTCAGGCGCTGGCCTGCAGCCAGATGGGCAGTGCCAGCCAGGCGAAGAAGCTGATGATCCGGCACGCACCGAAGACGCGTCGCTATGGCGAGGTGTTCGAGGAACAAACCAGCGAAGCCTTCCTCGCCCAGGGTCGCGACCTGACGGCCTGTCCGTCGGCCGGCGACTTCAGCCGCCGCCTGGACGATCTGTCGCTGCGCCTGCAGTCACTGCTTCCGGTCGGCCCGACGGCGACGCAGACGCCCGTCACGCCATGAGCAGGAGCCTCGGAATCGCCCTGTGCGTCGCGCTCGCCCTCTTCGGGCCGCCGTCGGCGGTGGCGGACGATGCAGCGGCAGAAGCCTCGGTCGGGTTGCCGGCGCGCTATCTCCTGATGGACGCCAACGGGCGGGCGGTCAGCAACGAGGATTTTCCGGGTCGCCTGCAACTGATCTCCTTCGGCTACACCTTCTGCCCGGATGTCTGTCCGACGACGCTGGCCGAGATGGCGGCGGTCCTCGGCGCGCTCGGTCCCGATGCCGATCGCCTGCAGGCGATCTTCATCACCGTCGACCCGGAGCGCGACACGGCGAGCATGCTGCGCAGCTATGTCCGCTTCTTCGATCCGCGGATCATCGGTCTCAGCGGATCGCCTGCCCTCGTCCGGCGTGCCGCCGACCACTTCGGCGTCCGCTACGAACAGGTGCGTGAGCCCGGCGCGCCTGCCGATCAGTACGCCGTCGACCATTCGGTGGGGATGTTCCTGCTTGGCGCCGATGGCCGCTACCTGCGTCGCTTTGCCTACGCCATGCCGGCGGCCGAGATCGTCGGGCGCATCCGCGAGATCATGGGCGCGAGCCAGCAGCGGCCGGGATCGCAGCGCCAGCCTTCGCCGGCCAGGTAGGTCGGCACCCCTTGCTGCATCCCATGCCATTGACTGGAGAACCTTCCCGATGAAACGCGGATCCCTCGCTGTCCTGCTGCTGCTTCCGGCATTCGCTGCATCGGCTGGCGAGCGACTGTCCTGTCCCGATCCAGCGGCTGCCGTACAGGTGGGCAATTGTCCCGGCGAGGCCGAACTGCGATACAGCTTCAACGGCTTCTGCAGTGACAATCGCCGCATCTACCAGGACGATGCGGCGTTGTGCACCGACTACCAGGACTATCGCAAGGTGAAGAATGTCGCCCATTGGGAGTCGGCGGATGGCGTTTTCACCGCCTACCTGGCCTGCGATGTGGCGGCGGCGCGATTGCCCGCGGTGCGGGCCGTGCGTATCGCCGTGTCACGGCAGGGCCAGATCACCCGGGTGGCCTGCGACTATGGCGAGGGGATCGTCTTCACCCACCGCACGCGGCTGCAGTGCCGCGTCGAAGGCGACGGCGATTGCCAGGACGGCCGCCAGCGGTGCGTGGCAAGCTGTGACTGAGGGCCGTTGATCGGAAAGGAAAAGCGGCGCGGACCCCGAAGGGTGCGCGCCGCGCGTGTTGCATTCACCAACCAGTCAGCTCTTCGGCTTCGCCGGCGTGCTCATCTCGGTCTGCCCATCCTTGGCCTTCTCGCCCGGGCAGGCGACAGCGGTTGCACTCGACAGCGCCAGCGCCAAGGCCGTCAGGCCGGCGGCAAGTTTCCTCATAAGCGTCTCCTCGTGGCTGCCGAAATCGGCATCCCCACTGTAGGCCGGTCGGCAGGAAAATACAACCCCGTTCCGGGCAGTGGTTCTCAGCACAGCTTGACGACGATGTTGTCGAGCGCAGCGGCGGCATCGGAAACGCGGTCGGCCGCATTCGACAGGTGGCGGTAGGTCTCGCGCCGCTTGAACATGTGCAGGTAGTCGTCGCCCTGGAAGAGTTCGACGATCGCGCGGCGATAGGCTTTCTCGACCGTGCGTTCGGCCTTGCGCGCCGCCGCCGCATCGCCACCGGCAGCTGCCGGATCGCTGCCGAGGCGGCCAAAACCACGCGCCAGGGCTTCCGTGCCCTCGCGCAGGTGCATCGCCATCTCCAGGCTGTGCTTGTCCGGCTGCAGACCGAGGACGTCCATCTCGACCACCGTCGACTTGCAGTAATTGACGATGTCGTCGAGCGTCATGATCGCGGCGTGGATGTCCTCGCGGTCGATCGGCGTCGAGAAAGCTTCGCTGAGGACGCCGAGGTTGCTCGCCTTGACCCGGTCGGCCTCGTGCTCGTCGGCCCGGACGCGCTGGCTGATCAGCACGTCGCCGGTTTCCATGAACTCGACGAGCAGGCGGGTGGTTTCGGCGGCGTTGGCGCTCTGCTCGCCCAGCATGCCGAAGAAGTCGGCGACGGTCGGGAAAACGCGTTCGTAGAGCCGGCGAAAGATCGGCTTGTTGGCTTCGCTTGGGTTGGTATCCATGGTTCTCATCTCCTCAGGTGATCTAGCCGACGATGACTCTGGCTATGGCGTAAATGACGATGGCGGTGATTGCCGATGCGGGGATAGTGTACAACCAGGTCTTGGCGATGTCCTTGGCCTTCTTCCAGCGCACGGCGCGCGGCCTTTCGGAATAGCCGATGCCCATGATCGAGGTGGCGACGACGTGCGTCGTCGACACCGGTGCACCGGCGTACGAAGCCGAGAAGATCAGCAGCGCCGAGGTGAGCTGCGAATCGAAGGCGTGCAGCGGGCGGACGCGGTAGATGGCGAAGCCGAGCGTGCGAACGATCCGCCAGCCACCGGACAGGATGCCGAGGGTGATGGCCGTCGCGCAGGCGAGCATGACCCAGAACGGCACGTCGAACTTCGGGATGAAGCCACCGAGCACGAGCACCAGGGTCAGCATGCCCATGCTTTTCTGCGCGTCGTTGGCACCATGCGAGAAGGCGAGGCCAGCGGCGGTGACGAACTGCATGCGGCGCAGGACGCTGTTGGCCGTCGGCTTCGCGCCTGCCAGCAGGCGCCTGCCCAGTCTATGGATCAGGAAGCCGACCCAGAAGCCGAGCAGTGGCGAGGCGAAGAGCGACACCAGCACCTTCATCACGCCGAGCAGCTTGCCTTCCTGCATCAACGGCGTCCAGCCCCAGATGACGAACTGCGATCCCGCCGCCGCGACCACCGCGCCGGCGACACCTCCGACGAGGGCATGCGACGAGGAAGAAGGAATCCCCAGCCACCAGGTGGCGAGGTTCCAGACGATCGCCCCGAGCAGGCCGCAGAAGAGGATCAGGATCGCCATCTGCTTGTCGAGCGACGACAGGTCGACGAACTTGCCGATCGTGTTGGCGACGGCCGTGCCGCCGAGCAACGGGCCGAGAAACTCGAAGAAGCCGACGACGCAGACCGCCTGGATCGGCGTCATCGCGCGCGAGGCGATGACCGTGGCAACGATGTTTGCTGCGTCGTGGAAGCCGTTGGTGTAATCGAAGAACAGCACGATCACCACCGTCGCCACCGCCAGCCAGTAGAGTGTATCCTTACCCCTCCTTCCTGTGAAAGCACGCCCCGAGAGGTCCGCTTCATGTAAAAAGTTCGCGGATTATGCACGAAATCTCGAGATTGTCCACGTTTCTCAGCTCCTGACCACGATTCAGTCGTGTCGCAAGGGGCAAATCATGCGTTCTCGCGGCGGCTCCGCGGTCGCCGTCGATCTGGTAGCATTCACCCTTTCAGGTGCTCATGGGAAACTGGTCCTGCCTGCGCGAGTCCCGCGCGAGCGCCAGGTTGAAGTCTCGAAAGCGCTGATTTCATGGAACATTCATTCGGTTTGTGGAAGGGGGCCGGGCATGCGGCTTGACGACCAGAGTGCGAGTCAGAACGTCGAGGATCGGCGCGGCGCCGGTGGGGCGGGTGTCGGGCGGGGCACCGTCGGTGTCGGCACGCTGGTGATCGCACTGGTGGCCGGCTACTTTCTCGGCGTCGATCCGGCAGTGATCCTTGGCCTGGCGTCGAGCGGCGCGCCCGCGCCGTCGGCCACCCGTGCGCCGCAACCGCCGCCGGCCGGCGACGAGATGGCGACCTTCGTCGCCAAGGTCCTCGGCAGCACCGAGACCACCTGGCATGAGGTTTTCGCCGCCGGTGGCCGTCGCTACCAGGAACCGAAGCTGGTCCTGTTCACCGGAGCGACGCCGACGGCATGTGGTACCGGGAAATCGGCCATGGGCCCCTTCTACTGCCCGGCCGATCAGAAGGTGTACATCGACCTCGCCTTCTATCGTGATCTGCGCGAGCGCTTCCGGGCGCCGGGCGAGTTTGCCCAGGCCTACGTCATCGCGCATGAGGTTGGCCATCATGTGCAGAACCTGCTCGGCATTTCGGACAAGGTGCACGCCGCGCAGCAGCGCAGCGCCAACCGGGCCGCCGCCAATGCCCTGTCGGTGCGGCTCGAGCTGCAGGCCGACTGTTTCGCCGGCGTCTGGGGGCATCGTGCCGACAGCAGGAGCAGGATTCTCGAACCGGGCGACGTCGAGCAGGCCCTGAACGCGGCTTCGGCGATCGGCGACGACCGCCTGCAGCGGCAGACACAGGGTCAGATCGTTCCCGAGTCGTTCACCCATGGCAGCTCGGAACAGCGGGTACGCTGGTTCAGGCGTGGCATGGAGAGCGGCGACATCCGGCAGTGCGACACCTTCAGCGCGGCGACGTTGTGAGCCAGCGGCTGGCGTGGCCGCGCCGCTGCCACCGGGCCCTGGGTGGCGCCATTCTCGCGCTGGCGCTGCTGCTTTCCTCGCCTGCAGGTGCAGCGCTGCCGCGTGCAGAGAGCGTTCCCGGAGGGGTGGCACTGGTTCCGCTCGGCCCGGCAACTGGCACGGCCGCGCCACCACGGGCGTGGTTCGGCGAGCAGCCGGTTCTGGTCACGCGGCGTGACGGCGAATGGATTGCGGTCGTCGGCCTGGCGCTCGACACGCCACCCGGGCGACATGAGTTGCTGGTGCAGCCGCCGCCCGCAACGGTCGCGGCATCGCCGGCAAGGGAGGGCGCGGCGGCTGCAAGTGCCCGTGCAGCATTCACTGTCGGCGCCAAGGAGTATCCGGCACAGCGCATCACCCTCAAGGACAGCAGCAAGGTCGATCTGTCGCCGGCGGACCTGGCGCGGGCCGAGAGCGAGATCGCCGAGATCCGGCGGTTGCAGCGCCATTGGCGCGCCGCCGACGACACCGACCTGGAGTTCATCGTCCCGGCAGAGGGCAGGATGACGGGACGCTTCGGTCTGCGCCGATACTTCAACGGTGAAGCACGGTCGCCGCACGCCGGCTTCGACATCGCGGCAGCGCGTGGTTCGCCCGTCCGCGCCAATGCCCACGGGATCGTCCTCGCCAGCGGCGACTACTTCTTCAACGGCAGGACCGTCTTCGTCGATCACGGCAACGGGCTGCTGAGCGTCTACTGCCATCTCGATCGCGTAGACGTGCAGGCCGGAGACGCGGTGGTCAAGGGCCAGCTCCTGGGGCTGGTCGGAATGAGCGGCCGGGCGACCGGGCCACATCTGCACTGGGGCGTCGTGTTGAACGGCGCCCTGGTGGACCCGCAACTCTTTCTTGCCGCTCGCGGCGGTCGGCGCTGACGCGGCGGCCTTGCGCTTCTTGCCGAAAACCTTCTGGAGGAATACATGCGACTGGTGATCTGGGTTCTCTGGCCGGCCTTCATTGCGGCGGGAATCGCCGAGGCCATCTTCTTCACGCTGATCGATCCGGCGCAGTTGTACCTGCTCGGCCAGCGAGTCGAGTGGTCAGCGATGGCGACCTATTCGACGGGTTTCCTGCTGTTCTGGCTGGTGTGCACCGGCTCCAGCCTGATGACCTACTCGATGATGCCTGAAGTCGCCAAGGATGCGCTGCGCAAGGCTGCCGGCGAGCGTGTCGACCTGGCGCGGCGACAGCGTCGCCCGGAAGATGCGACCGGCGGCCGCGGCTAGATCAACGCCAGGCCGCGGTCGAGGTCCTGCTGCAGGTCGCTGACAGCCTCGAGTCCGACTGCGATTCGCAGCAGGTCCTCGCCGATTCCCGCTGCCGCCCGCTGCTCCGGGGTGATGCGGCCGTGTGTCGTCGATGCCGGATGCGTCAGCGTCGTCTTGGTATCGCCGAGGTTGGCGGTGATCGACAGCAGCCGGCAGCTATCGACGACCTTCCAGGCTTCGGCGCGCCCTCCCCTGACGGCGAACGAGACGACCGCGCCGCCACTCTTCTGCTGCTGCCGGGCGAGGACATGCTGCGGATGCGAGGACAGGCCGGGATAATGGACCCGCGTCACCTGCGGGTGATCCTCGAGCCAGCGTGCCATCTCGAGCGCCTTGGCCGACTGCGCCGTCAGCCGCAACTGCAGCGTCTCCAGCCCCTTGAGCAGAACCCAGGCGTTGAACGCCGAGAGGGTGGGACCGGCCGTGCGCAGGAAGCGGAAGACCTCGTCGGTCAGTACCCGCGGCCCGGCGACGGCGCCGCCGAGAACCCGCCCCTGGCCATCGAGGAACTTGGTCGCCGAATGGACGACGAGATCGGCGCCGAGATCGAGCGGTCGCTGCAGGACCGGCGTACAGAAACAGTTGTCGACCGCCAGCAGAACGCCGCGTGCATGGGCGATCGCCGCCAGCGCCGCAATGTCGGCGATCTCGGTGAGCGGATTCGACGGTGTTTCGAGAAACAGGAGCTTCGTTTCCGGCCGCATCGCCGCCTGCCACGCCGCCGTGTCGGTCTGCGGGACGAAGCTGGTCTGGATGCCGAAGCGCGGCATGATCGTGCCGAGCAACTGCTGCGTCGCGCCGAACAGCCCGTTCGAGGCGACGATGTGATCGCCGCTGCTGCACAGCGCCATGACCAGCGACAGGATCGCCGACATGCCGGAGGCGGTGGCGATGCAGGCCTCGGCTCCTTCGAGCGCGGCCAGGCGATCCTGGAAGGCGCTGACCGTCGGATTGGTGAAGCGCGAGTACACGTTGCCCGCTTCCTCACCCGAAAAGCGTGCTGCCGCCTGCGCCGCACTGGTGAAGACGAAGCTCGAAGTGAGGTAGAGCGCTTCGCTGTGCTCGTTGAACTGGCTGCGTTCCTGGCCGGCGCGAACGGCCAGCGTTTCGAGCGCGTAATCGGCAGTGGTCTTCATCGTTCTCAGCCTGCAGACATGAGATTGAGCTGGAGCTGGCGTGTCGCCCAGCGTTCTTCCTTGCTGGTGACGCGCTGCCCCTCCCTCGCCGTCTCCAGGGCCGTCAGGTACTCCGGGGTGACATCGCCGGTGACGTAGCGGCCGTCGAAGCATGAGGTGTCGAAGTCGCACAGCGCCGGCCTGAGGTCGCGGATCGAGGCCCTGAGAGCCTCGAGATCCTGATAGACCAGCGCATCGGCGCCGATCTCGTGACCGATTTCCTCGCCGGTACGACCGGTGGCAATCAGTTCGCCGCGCGTCGGCATGTCGATGCCGTAGACGTTGGGATAGCGCACCGGCGGCGAGGCGGAGGCGAAGTAGACGCGCAGCGCGCCGGCAGCACGCGCCATTTCGACGATCTCGCGGCTGGTGGTACCGCGGACGATCGAATCATCGACCAGCAGGACGCGCTTGCCCTTGAACTCCTGCGCCACGGTATTGAGCTTCTGGCGTACCGACCGTTTGCGGGTTGCCTGTCCGGGCATGATGAAGGTGCGGCCGATGTAGCGGTTCTTGACGAATCCCTCGCGGTAGGGAACGCCGATCCGCTGCGCCAGCTGCATCGCCGACGGCCGGCTCGAGTCCGGGATCGGAATGACGACATCGATCTGCCCGACCGGGATGTGCCGCAGCAGCTTGTCGGCGAGCCGCTCGCCCATCCGCAGGCGCGCCTCATAGACCGAGACGCCGTCGATGACCGAGTCCGGGCGAGCGAGATAGACGAACTCGAAGATGCACGGCGAGAGGACCGGATTGCTGGCGCACTGGCGCTGGTGCAGGCGATGCTCGAGGTCGATGAAGATCGCCTCGCCGGGAGCGACGTCACGCAGCACCTGGAAGCCGAGGGTATCGAGCGCCACTGATTCGGAGGCAAAGAGGAACTCGATCCCGCCCGGAGTCTCGTTGGTGCCGAAAATCAGCGGCCGGATGCCGCAGGGATCGCGAAAGGCGAGCATCCCGTGGCCGGCGATCATCGCCACCACGGCGTAGGCACCGCGGCAGCGGCGGTGAACCGCGGCCACTGCAGCAAAGATGGTGGCGGGATCGAGACGGCAGCCGCCGGCGGTCGCCTGCAATTCGTGCGCCAGGATGTTGAGCAGGACCTCGGAGTCGGAGCTGGTGTTGATGTGCCGCAGATCCTGCCGGAACATCTCGTCCTTGAGCTGTTCGGCATTGGTCAGGTTGCCGTTGTGGCCAAGGACGATGCCGAAGGGCGAGTTTACGTAGAACGGCTGCGACAGCGCCGCATCGAAGGCCGAGCCGGCGGTCGGGTAGCGACAATGGGCGATTCCCATCATGCCGGGCAGGGCGCGCATGTTGCGCGTGCGAAAGACATCGCGTACCAGTCCTGCTCCCTTGTGCATGTGAAAGGCATCTTCCTCGGCGGTGACGATGCCGGCAGCATCCTGGCCGCGGTGTTGCAGGACCATCAGTCCATCATAGAGCAGCTGGTTGACCGGCGTCGTTGCGACCACCCCGAGTATTCCGCACATAGTCTGTTCCTACCCAAACCTGATTCGTTTCGCGACGTCGGACGGTAACCAGGGCTTGCTGGCGAGGACGGCCGTCTCGAGTGGGGCGGAGAAGTACGCGTCACTCCACCATTTTTCCTTCGGCAGTGCCGTCATGCCGCCGACGGCAACAAGGATCATGACGATCACCAGACCCCTGGCGACGCCGAAGATGACACCGAGGAGGCGGTCGCTCAAAGTCATTCCCAGCGCCTTGATGAGGCCGCGGATTGCCAGCCGGAGCAGCGCCATGCCGACGAGGACGGCCACCACCACGCTGACCCAGCCGGCGACGAGCCGCAGCGTCGGATCTTCGATGGCGATGAAGAGTCGGGCTGCCTCGGCGCCCCACCAACTGGCAGCGAAGAAGGCGAGGATCCAGGCGACGAGTGCGATGATCTCGCCGACGATGCCGCGCCACAGTCCCAGCAGGAGGGACGCGGCGACGATGATCAGGACCAGATAGTCGAAGACTGTCATTGCCGGCCGGCGACGACTCCACTGACGCCGATCGCCTTCAGCTTGTCGAGCGCCTTTTCGGCAGCCTCACGGTTCGGGAAGGGGCCTGCCCTGACACGCGTCTTCTTGCCGTCGGGCGTCTCCAGGACCTCGGTGTAGGTGCTGACGCCGGCGGCGCTGATCTTGCTCTGCAGTTGCCTGGCGTTGTCGGGGTTGGCAAAGGCACCGATGACGATCACCTGCTGGCCGCTCGACTTGGCCGGTGGCGTGGCTGGCGACTTGCCCGTCTGGCTGCCGGCGGTTACGGATTCCTCGCCTGCCGGCTTGCTGCCGCCGTCGTCGGTCGCCGCTTCGAGGGGCTTGTCCACCTTCTTCGGCGGTGCCTTGTCAGTGCTCCTGTCCGCGACCGGCTTGTCAGCCTTCTTCTCGCCGGTCTTCTCGGCTGCCTTGGCGGGTGGTTTCTCCGGTGTCTTGTCGGCCGGCTTGGGCACCTTCTTTTCGGCGCTCTTTTCCGTCGGCTTCTCGACCGCTTTGGCCGTCTTCCTTTCGTCCACCTTCTCCGGCGCCTTTTCGGCCGGCTTGGTGACCTTCCCTTCGCCGGCGCTCGCTTGCGCTGCCGTGGCGGCGGCGCGGGCAGGCGGTGACACCGCTTCCTTGTGTGCCGGGTCAGCGGCAGCCGCTGGCGCCTTTTCGGCGACCGCGGTCGGCGTCTCGGCGGGGACTGCTGCCGGTGCCTCGCGTGTCGCCAGCTTGGGCTGGAAGGGTGGCTGGTCCTGGCCGGGGATGCGAATCGGCACTTCCTGCGGCTGCTGCTTTGGCTCCTGGTCCATGACGACCGGCAGGACGACCGCAGCCAGACCGGCGAAGGCCACGGCTCCGACGAGGCGGCGACGAGCCCGTTTCTTCAGTTGCAGCTGCGGGTCAGGTGTTTCAGTCATCGCTATCCGGGAGTCCACTGGCGTCGATCAACGACCATTCTGCCTGCTCCGCATGACGGCCGCGACCGTGTAGAACGATCCAAAGACAAGAATTCTATCATTTTCGCCAGCCAGCTCGGCAGAACGCTGGCAGGCACAGGCTACCGAAGCCAGGCATTCGACCTCGCCGCCGAGCGCGCGCTGCCGCACGGCGCCTGCCAGGGCCGTTGCCGTTGCGCCGCGCGGGACATCCAGGTCAGCCAGAAGCCAGTGATCCACGCGACCGGCGAGCGGGGCCAGCGAGCCGGCGATGTCCTTGTCGGCGAGCATGCCGACGACGGCGACCGTCTTCGCGGCGAACGGCAGCTCGGCGAGTTTTTCAGCCAGGCCGCCGACCGCCTGTGGATTGTGTGCCACGTCGAGAATGACCATCGGCCGTCCGGCGAGGATCTGGAAGCGTCCCGGCAGGTCGAGTTCGACGAGGCCACGCCGCACCGCCTGCATGCCGACCGGCAGCCGCGGTCGCAACGACTCGACCACTGCCAGCGCGACCGCCGCGTTGCGCAGCTGGCCAGCGCCCCGCAGTGCCGGCTGCGCGAGGCCGGCACGCCGCAGCCCGCCGCGGCCCCAGAAGGTCCACTGCAGAGAATCCCCGAAGTGGCCGAAATCGCGGCCGAGCACCTGCAGGTCCGCAGCGATCGCCTGGGCGTGTGCCAGCAGCGACTGCGGCGGCTCGGGATCGGCGCAGAAAGCCGGGCGGCCGGCGCGAAAGATGCCAGCCTTCTCGAAGCCGATCGCCTCGCGGTCACTGCCCAGCCAGTCGGTATGGTCGAGCGCGATGCTGCAGACGACGGCACAATCGGGCGTGTAGGCATTGACCGCATCCAGCCGGCCACCCAACCCGACTTCGAGGATAAGCACCTCGACCTGTTCGGCGATGAAGACTTCCATCGCCGCCAGGGTGCCGAACTCGAAGTAGGTCAGTGGCACGTCGCCGACAGCCTGGCGCGCCGCCTCGACCCGGGCGAAGGCAGCACAGATGAGGGCGTCGGCCGCCGGTTGGCGGTCGACGCGGATGCGTTCGTTGTAGCACAGCAGGTGTGGCGAGGTGTAGCAGCCGACGCGGTAGCCAGCGTGACTGTAGGTCGCTTCGAGATAGGCGCAGGTCGATCCCTTGCCGTTGGTTCCGCCGACGATGATCAGCGGGCACTGCGGGTCCTGCGACAGTTCCTGGCGGACGCGCTCGACCCGCTCGAGGCCGAGTTCGATCCCCGCCTGGCCGCGCGGGTGGAGTCGCTCGAGGTGTGCCAGCCAGGGCTCCAGCGCGCGGCAGGCGAGCAGCCGTTCGTCGGCCCTCGCCGGGCGGTGACCGACGCCGCTCACGTCATCCCGGCGCGTTGGCTGCCGGCTGCTTCTGCAGCAGCGCCAGCAGGCTCGCGACGCGGTCCTTCATTTCCCGGCGATCGACGATCATGTCGATGGCGCCCTTGTCGAGGAGGAACTCCGAACGCTGAAAACCGTCCGGCAGGGTCTCGCGCACCGTCTGTTCGATCACCCGTGGTCCGGCAAAACCGACCAGCGCACCGGGTTCGGCAATGACGATATCGCCGATGAAGGCGAATGAGGCCGAGACGCCGCCCATCGTCGGGTCGGCGAGAATCGAGATGAAAGGCAGCTTCGCCTGCGAAAGGCGCGTCAGGATCGCCGTCGTCTTGGCCATCTGCAACAGCGAGAACAGTCCCTCCTGCATGCGCGCGCCGCCGGATGCGGTGACACAGATGAAGGGCTCGCCATTGTCGACGGCCGCCTGGACGCCGCGCGCGAAGCGTTCACCGAGCACCGAACCCATCGAGCCACCCATGAAGTCGAACTCGAAAGCGGCGACGACCGCCGGCAGCTTGCGGATCGTGCCGCGCATGACCACCAGCGCGTCGGTCTCGCCGGTCGCCGTCGTGGCATCCTGCAGACGGTCGGGGTAGGGGCGGCTGTCCTTGAAGGCGAGCGAATCGACCGGCAGTACTTCGGCGGCGATCTCCGATCGCCCCTCTGCGTCCAGCAGCAGGTCGATCCGCGCGCGTGCCTCGAGCCGCTTGTGGTGACCGCATTTCGGACAGACGTTGTGGTTGTTCGCCAGGTCGCTGGCGTAGAGGACGGCGTCGCAGGCCGGACACTTGCTCCACAGACCCTCGGGCAGCGAGGACCTGCGGGCAACGCCGTTGTCGTTGCGCTTGATCTTCGGCGGCAGCAGTTTGTTCAGCCAGCCCATCATCCTTCTCCGGCAGCAGGTGCTGCGGCATCGATCGCTTGACGAATGCCGTGCAGCAGGTTGAAGACGTTGTCGCAGGCGGCTGTCGCTGCCGATTGCTCGATTTCCTCGATCAACCGGCTGCCGACGACGACCGCATCGGCGATCCGGGCGACGGCAGCCGCGGTCGCCGCATCGCGAATGCCGAAGCCGACGCCGACCGGCACGCCGGTGCGTGCCCGGATCTCGGGAATGCGCGCGGCAACCGCAGCGACGTCGAGCGTCGCCGATCCGGTGACGCCCTTCAACGAAACGTAGTAGATGTAGCCGCTGGCGAGCGCGCCGACCTGCGCGATGCGTGCATCGCTCGACGTCGGCGCCAGCAGGAAGATCGGGTCGATCGCGTGCCGCTGCAGGGCGCCGGCAAAGCTGGCGCTTTCCTCCGGCGGGTAATCGACCACCAGCACGCCATCGACGCCGGCGGCCGCGGCGGCGGCGGCAAAGGCCTCGACGCCCATGGCCTCGATCGGGTTGGCATAGCCCATGAGGACGATCGGTGTCGTCGGGTCCTCGGCGCGGAAGGTGGCGACCAGCGACAGGACCTGGCGCAGGCTGACGCCCTTGGCCAGTGCCCGTTCCGATGCACGCTGGATCGTCGGGCCGTCGGCCATCGGATCCGAGAAGGGGACACCAAGCTCGATGACGTCGGCGCCAGCGCGCACCAGCGTTTGCAGCAAGGGGACGGTCAGCGCGGGGTCGGGGTCGCCGGCGGTGATGAACGGGATCAGCGCCGTGCGGCCTTCCCCTTGCAGGCGCGCGAAAGCTTGTGAGATTCTGCCCATGTCAGAACCTGATTCCGGACTTGTCGGCAACGGTGTGCATGTCCTTGTCTCCGCGACCAGAAAGATTCACCAGCAGGATGGCATCCCTGGCCAGTGACGGGGCCAGTTTGCCGGCGTAGGCCAGCGCGTGGCTCGACTCGAGCGCCGGCATGATGCCTTCGATGCGGCAGAGATCGTGAAAGGCCTGCAGCGCTTCGGCGTCGGTGACGCCGACATACTCCGCGCGGCCGCTGTCCTTCAGCCAGGCGTGCTCGGGGCCGACACCGGGATAGTCGAGACCGGCAGACACCGAGTGCGTCTCCATGATCTGGCCGTTCTCGTCCTGCAGCAGATAGGTGCGGTTGCCGTGCAGCACCCCGGGCCGCCCGGCGGTGAGTGAAGCGGCATGGCGTCCGCTGGCGATCCCTTCGCCCGCCGCTTCGACGCCGATCAGGCGCACGCCGGCGACCGGCAGGTAGGGATGGAAGATCCCCATCGCGTTCGAGCCGCCACCGACGCAGGCGATCACCGCGTCCGGCTGGCGTCCGCACTGCTCCTGCATCTGCCGGATGCATTCACGGCCGATCACCGACTGGAAGTCGCGCACCATCATCGGGTACGGGTGCGGACCGGCGACCGTGCCGATGATGTAGAAGGTGTCCGCGACGCGCGTGACCCAGTCGCGCATCGCCTCGTTGAGGGCGTCCTTGAGCGTGCGCGAACCGCTGTCGACCGGCACCACCGTCGCGCCGAGGAGCTTCATGCGATAGACGTTCGCCGCCTGCCGCCGGATGTCCTCGGCACCCATGTAGACGACGCACTCCATGCCGAAGCGTGCGGCAACGGTGGCCGTCGCGACGCCGTGCTGACCGGCACCGGTTTCGGCGATGACGCGCGGCTTGTGCATGCGCCGGGCAAGCAGCGCCTGGCCGATGCAGTTGTTGATCTTGTGCGCGCCGGTATGGTTGAGATCCTCGCGCTTGAGGTAGATCTGCGCCCCACCAAGACGCTCCGACCAGCGTCTGGCGTGGTAGAGCGGGCTCGGCCGGCCGACGTAGTGCTGCAGGTCGTGCTCGAACTCGGCAAGAAACAGGGGGTCGCGTTGCGCGGCAGCGTAGGCCTCGCGCAGCTCGTCGAGCGCCGCGATCAGCGTCTCGGCGACGAAGACGCCGCCGTAGGGGCCGAAGTGGCCAGCGGCGTCGGGCAAATCATGGTCATGCACAGCCATCAACATACTCCTCACGACGTGTTGCAGCGGGATGCCGGGACGGCATCAGTCGAGAAACGGCGGACGTATGTCGCCTCAAGTATGTTTGGCCAGGTGGTGACGCCAGCGTGTCCGCGTCCTGCCACCAGAGTTCCTGCGCATGCACGACCCCTTTACGATGCTTTGCTGCCCGTACCGCCGGATGATTCTGCTGCGCGCACCGCGGCGACGAAGGCGCGCATCTTGTCGGCATCCTTGATTCCCTTGCTCGCCTCGACCCCGGACGATACATCGACCGCGGCAGGTCGCAGGCGGCGCACCGCTTCGCCGACGTTGTCCACATCCAGGCCACCGGAGAGAATCACAGGCTTGCCAAGCGCTGCCGGCACCAGTGACCAGTCGAAGACCCTGCCGCCGCCGCCGTAGCCGTCAACGAAGGCGTCGAGCAGGATGGCCTGTGCCGACGGGAAAGACGACGCGTATTGTAGCAAATCGAGCCCCGGTCGGACGCGCGCCGCCTTGACATAGGGACGGTCGAACTGGCGGCAGTAGGCCTCGTCCTCGTCACCGTGAAACTGCAGCAGGTGCAGCGGAACCGTCGCCAGCGTTGCGCGTACCGCCTGCGGATCGGCATTGACGAATAGCCCGACGATGCAGACGAAGGGCGGCACCTCGCTTGCCAGGCGGGCGGCCGTCGTCGGGTCGACGTAGCGCGGACTCGCCGGGTAGAAGACCAGTCCGAGCGCATCCGCGCCCGCCTGCACGGCCTGCTGCAGGTCGTGCGCACGGGTGAGGCCGCAGATCTTGATGCGTGGGCTCATGGCGTCGCTGCCGCTGCCGCTGCCGGGCCAGCAGCCGGCAGCAGCGCGACGAAGTCGCTGGCGTCGCCAACGGGCAGACCCCATCGCGCCGGATAGTGCACGGCCACCAGATAGAGGCCGGCGGCGGGAAAGGTCGGCGCCGCCAGGCGCCGGTCGCGACTCGCGAGCAGTTCACCGATCCACTGCGGGCGGCGTTTGCCCTGGCCGATGGCCACCAGGCTGCCGACCAGGTTGCGCACCATGTGGTGCAGGAAGGCCGTGGCGACGAAATCGAGGACGACGAGGTCGCCATGGCGGCGGATGTCCGCACGCTGCATGACCTTCACCGGCGAGATCGCCTGGCATTCGGCTGCGCGAAAGGCGGAAAAGTCCTGTTCGCCGAGCAGCAGCGCCGCCGCCTCCTGCATCCGCTGCAGGTCGAGCGGGTGATGGTACCAGCCCACCCGCCCGTGCCAGGTCCCGGGTCGGTGCATCCGGTTGAGGAGGAGGTAGCGATAATGCCGGGAAGAGGCCGACGAACGGGCGTGGAAGTCGGCGCCAACCGCCTGCGCCCAGCGGACGGCAACTGCCGCCGGCAGGAAAGTGTTGGCGCCGCGCACCCAGGAATGCATCGACCGCTCGAGGATGGTATCGAAATGGACCACCTGGCCGAGCGCATGGACGCCGGCATCGGTCCGTCCGGCGCAGACGACGTGCAGCGGAACCTGGGCGAACTGTTGCAGCGCCTCCTGCAGCGCATCCTGGACCGTTCCTCCGCCCGGCTGCTGCTGCCAGCCACGGAATCCGCTGCCCTCATATTCGACCGCCAGGGCGATCCGCATTCCTCAGGCCGCCGCGAGCGCAAACAGCGATACCAGGCTGATCAGCAGCAGCGCCATCAGCACGTGGTCGCGGCGGGAGAGGCTGCGATCGCTGAGTTCGAGAACCTGTGGCTGGCCGCTGGCAGGCTCCGCGAGCAGGGCGCGCCAGTCGGCCGGCCGCGGCAGGCGGTCGAGCGTGTCGAGGACCAGCAGCAAACGGACGAGAGCCCGGTCGACATCGACCCCGCAGCGGCGCAGTGGCGCGAGCAGCCGGTAAAATCCGCTCAGCAGCTCGGGCAGCGGCAGGTGTTGCCGCAGGGCGACGACCGCCATCAGCAGCAGTACCAGTCGCCCGGCATGGGTACCGGCGTCGCGCAGACCCTGCCAGGTGGGCGCGAGCGGAAAGTCCCAGACGGCGTCGCCAGCGGTGCCCCAGGCAAGGATGAGCACCAGCGACACGAGCAGCCAGCGGGCGCGCCAGACCAGTTGCAGCCAGCGGCGCAATGCCACTGTGCCGCACAGGGGGAGCAGGAGCAGGGCGGCAAGCACCACTTCCGCCGCCAGCAGCTGGATGGTGACCACCACGACGAGCCAGGCGGCAAGGAGTGTACTGGGATGCATGTGGCTGCTCGGCCGTTGCCGCAGCGGGCGCCGCGCGCGGACTGCAGCGGCACGGTCAACGTGGCTCGGGTCGCTCCTCCGCTATTCGCGCAGCGCCGACAGGAGAGCCAGGGCTTCCTGCCGCTGCCTCGCGTCACCTTCGTTGACCACCTCCTGCAGCAGTTCACGCGCTCCTTCCACGTCACCCATTTCCTGATAGGCCCTGGCGAGGTCGAGTTTCGTCGCCACTTCCTCACTGGAGCTGATCTCGGTCTGGTCGGCCAGCGCCGTCGCCTCGCCAAAGGCCGGGTTGACTTCGGTATCGGTCTGCTCCGACGCAAAATCGGGATTGACCACCGTGTCGGCCTGGTCCGCTTCGAACGAGAAGTCGAGCGCACCCATCACGGAAGGCGTCCCTCCAGCGACCAGAGTCTCCGCCTGTCCGAGATCGAGGGAGATCGAGGACATGTCGAAGGCCTGGGTCTGCATCGCCTCGCCGAGGACGGTCGACTCGGTCAGGCGGACATCGAATTCCAGCGCTTCGGTACTGTCGACGGCTTCTTCGGGCCCTTGGCCCAACCCGGCCTGCGTCTGGGTCGCCACGTCCCAAGCGGTGTCGTCCGTCGCTGGTTCGCTGAGATCGAACTCGAACTCGGCGCGGGTGTCGGCCGCCCGGTCGCCTGCCCGCGCCTCCGGTGCGACCAGCATGGTGACCTCGAGCGAACTCGCGTCGTCGATCAGGCGGGCAGCTTCGTGCTCCTCGTCGGCCGGGATGGCGTCCTTTGGCAGCGACGTTTCGAGGTCGAAGTCGAGCGTTTGTTCGTGCTGTGGGTTGGCGAAAGCCAGCGTCGTCTCGAGGGCAGCTTCACCGACATCGCGCAGTCCGGCCAGACCGGTGCCGCTCGCGCCGAGGTCGAAGTCGAGTTCCTCGAGGCCGGCGCCCGTTGCCTGCGTTGCGGGCTGCTCCTCGCGGGTCGGTGTCGCAGCGGCGGTTGCCGCTGCTGCTGCGCCAACTGCAGCCACCATCCCTGCCAACTGGCCTGGCCTGGTGAGCGTATCCTCGAGGGATTCGGGTGCCGGCGCGCCGCTTGCGCCGCCAGCGGTGGCAGGCGCCGGCTTGGGCGGCATGCTTGCCGTTTCCTCTCCCGTTGCCGGTTGACCGAACAGTGGATTGTCCGGGACCAGCTGCCGTCCCATGGTGGCAGCCTTCTCCCAATCCGGGCCGGCGCCGCCGGTCGCCGCGAAGAGTTCCTGCGCCTGCGCCAGGAAGGGCTTCGCATCCGCCCGTGCCAGGTAGATCTCCAGCAGCTTGAGCGGAATGGCGTGGCGTCCGGGGTCCTTCTGCTTTGCTTCGAGCAGGATCTCCTCGGCCTGGGCATCGCGCCCGTAAGCCATATAGACATCGGCCTCGGCAACGGGATCGACTTCGTCGGTGTCGATGCTGCCCGGCCCGGCTTGGCTGAAGTCAGTCTGCCCGATCGAGTGCGACGTGTCGACATTCTGTCCGCCGGTGTTGCGGAAGATCGACTTGTCGGCGACGCTCTCGCTGAACGGTGTCAATGTGCTGGGTGTAGCCAGCGGTGTTTCTCCAGTACCTTCGCGGCGGCGTTTGAAGAACCAGTAGGCGGCCAGCAGCGCGGCAATGCCGCCACCGCCGGCGAGGGTCGCCGGGCTGCCCAGCAGTTCGGCGAAGAAGCCGGGTTCCTCGGCGGCTGGTGGTGGCGGCGGTGGCGGTGGGGCAGGCTTCGCCGGCGGTGGTTCAGCCGGCTTGGCTGCTTCCGCAACCGGCGCCGGCGGCGGCGCTTCGACCCGCGGCGGCTGCGCCGGGACGCCAGGCTCGGCTGGCTGGCCTGCGGGTGCTGCTGCTGGCGCCGCTGCAACAGGGGCTGGCGTCGGGGCGGGGGCCGGTGCGGCGGCGGCGGGCGCAGTGACCGCCGGCGCCGCTGGTGATGGCGCCACGGCGCCGCCCGCCGGGGCCGCTGGCGGTTGTGCGGTCGGCGGCGCCGTTGCCGGTTTGCCGGCAGACTGACGCTCCAAGTCCGCCAGTGTCTGGCTCTTCATTTCGAGCAGGCGCTGCAGTTCGGCAACATTCCGTTCGAGGCTCGCCAGGCGTTCGTTGGCATCCCGCAGGGCCTTTTCCTTGGCGATCAGGTCTTCATCGCTGCGCTTCGGCGCCGGCTGTGGTTTGGCCTCCGCAGGTTCGGTCTTCGACACCTTGAGTTGATCCCGCGGCTCGACCGGTCCCGCTGCCTTGTCCTCGACCCGCGTGCTGACGCGGCCGGCAGCCTGCTGCCGTGGACCTTCGTCCCGCGCGGGCGCGTCGGCGGCGGCGGCACCGAGCTTCTTGCGGTATGCTCCCCAGTCGGCCGACTGGGCGACGATGACGGTCGTCGCCTCACTCTTCGGGATCGCCTCGAGCGCTGCCCGATCCGGCACCGAAAGAACCTTGCCGGCCCGCAGGCGGTTGATGTTGCCTTGGTCGAAGGCATCCGGGTTGGCCCGGAAAAGCCCCAGCAGCATCTGGTCGAGCGACACCCCCTCCGGCTTGAGCTCGCGGGCGATCTGACTCAACGTCTCGCCGCGCTTGACCTCATAGGTTGCCCCGCCGTCGCCTGACGGCGGTCGCTGTTCGCTGGCACGCTGCCGCGGCGGTCGCGGCGCCCGTTCTTCGGCTGGCCGGCTTTCGGCTGGCTGCGTTGCCGCCGCGATCGGTCGCGCAACGCTCGGCGCCGGCGCCGAGCGGGCGGCGAACTCCGGCGGATCGAGCAGGAACGTGTATTCGCGCAGAAGGCGACCGGTTGCCCAGTTGAGTTCGACGAGGACATCGACGAAGGGCTCGTTGATCGGTCGGGCCGATGTCAGCCGGATGACCGCCTGGCCATTCGGGCGCTTGTCGACGCTCAGGGCGAGGCCCGATAGGGTCGCCGTGTACTCCACTCCGGCCTGCTTGAACGCTTCCGGAGAAGCGACCTGCGCCTTCAGCCCGGCCAGTTCCTCACGGCTGGCAAACACCTCCAACTCGGCGCGCAGGGGCTGCCCGAGTCCCGAGAAAACCGTCAGCTTGCCGAGTCCGGCGGCATTGCCGGGCAGCGGGAAAGCGGCGAGCGCCAGCGAAGAAGCGACGGCGCAGACGGAAGTCCGCAGTCTGAGCTTTGGTGCTGTGTGATTCAGTTTTTTGGCCACGGCGCCACCCTGAGCTTCCAGATCGGAATTATTAAAATAACATCATGAAGTTAGCCATGCAAGCCAAACGTGTTTCTCAGTCCGCGCTGGCGGCGGGCCGCGGCGTGGCCTGACCGAGCGGCGGCTGGCGAATCCGTCGCATCGCCCGCCTCAATCATCGAGCAGGATGCGCAGCATCCGCCGCAGCGGTTCGGCAGCGCCCCAGAGCAGCTGATCGCCGACGGTGAAGGCCGCCAGGTACTCGGGGCCCATCGCCAGCTTGTGCAGGCGACCGACGGGTATGGCAAGAGTGCCGCTGACGGCGGCCGGCGTCAGCTCGCGTTCGCTCGCCTCGCGCTCATTGGCCACCACCTTCACCCATGAATTGCCCTGCGCGATGATTTCGGCAATTTCGTCCAGCGGCACGTCGCGCCTGAGCTTGACCGTCAGGCCCTGGGCGTGGCAACGCATGGCGCCGATGCGCACGCACAGACCGTCGACCGGGATGCTTCCCGGCGAGCGAAAGGCGGGACGGCCGAGGATCTTGTTGCACTCGGCGCCGCCCTTCCATTCCTCCTTCGACTGCCCGCCCTCGACCGGCACGTCGATCCAGGGGATCAGGCTGCCGGCGAGCGCGGTATGGCGGAAGTTCGCGGTCGGAAAGCCCGGCGAACGCATCGTCTCGGCGACCCGGCGGTCGATGTCGAGGATCGCCGCTGCCGGATCGGCAAGCTGCTCCCTGACGGCATCGTGCAGCGCACCCATCTGCTGCAGCAGTTCGCGCATGTTCTGCGCGCCGGCGCCGGATGCCGCCTGGTAGGTCATGGCGCTGATCCACTCGACGAGGTCGTGGCGGAAGAGGCCGGCGAGTCCCATCAGCATCAGCGACACGGTACAGTTGCCGCCGATCCAGTTGCGCCCACACTTGTCGAGGGCGCTGCGGATCACATCGCGGTTGACCGGATCGAGAATGATCACCGCCTCGTCATGCATGCGCAGCGTTGACGCGGCATCGATCCAGTGGCCTTGCCAGCCGGCAGCGCGCAGCCGGGGAAAGACCTCCTTCGTATAGTCACCGCCCTGGCAGGTGATGATGATGTCCATCCGGGCGAGGGTTTCGATCGACATCGCGTCGTGCAGCGTGCCGGCGTCCCGGCCGGCGACTGCCGGCGCACGGCCGCCGACCGCCGAGGTCGAGAAGAAGTGCGGCTCGACATGCGCGAAATCCCCCTCGTCCACCATCCGCTGCAGGAGGACCGAGCCCACCATGCCGCGCCAGCCAACCAGACCAAGCGTTCTCATCTATGTACCTCTAGCGGGAAATGCATCGACAAACAGCCACGGCTGCTCGCGGCGTCGCCGTTCTTCAAAGGCCCTGATCAGTTCGGCGTGGCGGAGGCTCAGGCCGATGTCATCGTAGCCGTTGAGCAGGCAGTCGCGCCGGAACGGATCGACCTCGAACGGCAGCGTCTGGCCATCGGGACGGCAGACGCGCTGCCGTTCGAGGTCGACGACCAGCCGGCAGCCGACGGTCGCCTCGACGAGCGCGAACAGCGAGTCGATCGCGTCGGCTGGCAGAACGACCGGCAGGATGCCGTTCTTGAAGCAGTTGTTGTAGAAGATGTCGGCAAAACTCTCGGCAATCACAGCCCGCAGGCCGTAGTCGAGGAGCGCCCAGGGCGCGTGCTCGCGCGAGCTGCCGCAGCCGAAGTTCTGGCGCGTCAACAGGATCTGTGCCCCCTGGTAACGCGGTTGATTGAGCACGAAGTCAGGGTTGCGTGGCCGCTGCGAGCTGTCCTTGCCCGGTTCGCCGACATCCCGATAGCGCCATTCGTCGAACAGGTTGGGACCAAAGCCCGAACGCCTGATCGACTTCAGGAACTGCTTCGGTATGATCGCGTCGGTGTCGACGTTGGCGCGGTCGAGAGGCACCACGAGTCCGTCGAGGCGAGTGAATTTTTCCATGACAATCCTCTGCTGCCGGCAATCTAACGGGCGGCCCGGCCAATTGCCTGGCCGCCCTTCTCGATATCCTTGCCGATCCCCTGTACCGTATTGCAGCCAGCGACGGCAATCGCCGCCAGCACAATGAGCAGAAACCGGTTCCGTCGCTTCATCTCTGCTCCCTGCCGCCTAGGCCCATTCGCTGACATCGCAGAAATGGCCAGCAATCGCTGCCGCCGCGGCCATCTCCGGGCTGACGAGGTGCGTCCGGCCGCCGGCGCCCTGTCGTCCCTCGAAGTTGCGGTTCGAAGTCGAGGCGCAACGCTCGCCCGGCTCGAGGCGGTCGGCGTTCATCGCCAGGCACATCGAGCAACCCGGCTCGCGCCACTCGAAACCGGCGGCACGAAAGATCTCGTGCAGCCCTTCGCTTTCCGCCTGCTGCTTGACCAGGCCCGAACCGGGAACGACCAGCGCCAGCCGGATGTTGCTCGCCAGCTTGCGGCCGCGGACGATCGCTGCCGCCGCCCGCAGGTCTTCGATGCGCGAGTTGGTACACGAACCGATGAAGATCTTGTCCAGCCGGATGTCGCGGATCGCCAGATTCGGCTGCAGCCCCATGTAGTGCAGCGCACGTTCCATTCCCTGCCGGCGCAGCGGATCGCTTTCGCCAGCCGGGTCGGGAACCCGCGAATCCACCGCCACGACCATCTCCGGCGACGTTCCCCAGGTGACCTGCGGCCGGATGTCCGCCGCCTGCATCTCGAGCACGCAGTCGAATTCCGCTCCGGCATCGCTGTGCAGCCGGCGCCAGCAGGCGACGGCGCGTTCCCACATGTCGCCGGTCGGAGCGAAGGGGCGGCCGCGCAGGTAGTCGATCGTCACCTCGTCGACGGCGATCAGGCCGAGGCGGGCGCCCGCTTCGATCGCCATGTTGCAGAGCGTCATCCGGCCCTCCATCGACAGGCCGCGAATCGCGCTGCCGGCGAACTCGATGGCAAAACCGCTGCCGCCGGCAGTGCCGATGCGGCCGATGATCGCCAGCGCGACGTCCTTGGCGGTGACTCCGCGACCGAGGATGCCCTCGACCCGCACGAGCATCGTCTTCGACTTCTTCTGCAGCAGGCATTGCGTCGCCAGTACATGTTCGACCTCGGAGGTGCCGATGCCGTGGGCCATGCAGGCAAAGGCGCCATGCGTGCTGGTGTGCGAGTCGCCACAGACGACCGACATGCCGGGCAGTGTCGCGCCGCTCTCCGGGCTGACGACATGGACGATCCCTTGCCGCGGATCCTTGAACGGAAAGTAGGCCAGCGCCCCGACCTCGCGGATGTTGGCGTCGAGCGTCTCGATCTGCAGCCGCGACACCGGGTCCTCGATGCCGCGGTCCCAGTGATCGGTCGGCGTGTTGTGGTCGGCGGTGGCGACGATCGAAGACGCGCGCCAGGGCTTGCGTCCGGCGAGCTTCAGGCCCTCGAAGGCCTGCGGGCTGGTGACTTCGTGCACCAGGTGGCGGTCGATGTAGACCAGCGCCGTGCCATCGGCTTCCTGATGGACGACGTGGTCCTGCCATAGCTTTTCGTACAGGGTTTGCGGCATCGTGTTCTCCATCCCGAATTGTCCATCCGCTGGGCGATGTGGAGGGCGGGATTATGTCACAGCGCCGGGGCTGCTGTCAGCGCCGGCCCGACGGTCGCCACGACCGGCTGGCCACCAGTCAGGGCGTCCTGCCGGCGGCCTCCTGCAGCGGCCGCACGCGCTCGGCGTAAACGCGCAGGTCGGCAATGCGGGTCTCGTTCGCGGGATGGGTGGACAGCCATTCGGGCGGGCGGCCGCCGACCGTGCGCCCCATCTTTTCCCACAGTCTGATCGCCGCCTCCGGATCGTAGCCGGCACGCGCTGCCAGTTCGATGCCGACCCGGTCTGCTTCCTGCTCCATTTCGCGCGAGTTCGGGCGCATGAAGGCGAGATCCCCGACGGTGCCGAGCACGGTCCTGCCGAGCCCCGAGTCGATACCGAAGTAGGCGCCGATCAGCGCGCCGCCGATGGCGGCAGCAGTGTTGACGCCGGCTGCCTGGCCCGCTTTTTCGCGACCGTGTTCGCGCAGGGCGTGCGCCACCTCATGCGCCATCACCGCCGCCAGTTCGTCATCCGACAGTTGCAATTGTTCGATCAGGCCGGAGTAGACGACGATCTTGCCGCCCGGCATGCACCAGGCGTTGAGTTCCCGCGAACGGATGACATTGACCTCCCAGCGCCACGCCGGTGCATCGCTGCGGAATGCGGCCGTTGCCGGAATCAGACGGGCGGCGATCTGCCGCACGCGGGCGAGTTGCTGCGCATCGCGATTCAGCAGGTTCTTGCCTTGCGCCTCGCGCAGCGTCTCCTGGTAGGCCTTCGCTGCCGCCCGGTTGACCTCATTGGACGAGACCAGCATGGTCTGTTCGCGGTCCACGCCGACACGGCCGGCGGTCGTCGTGCGGGTGGCGGCGCAACCGGCGGCCAGGCTCGCCAGGAGCAGCAGGCAGCACCAGCGCAACGGGGCAAAGTGGCGTCGCAGCAAGGTTCGTCCTCAGCGATTGGTCTTGCGAGCAACGCGCACGGGTGTCGCTTCGCTGACTTCGGCGTCGGCCGCGCGTACCCAGATGGCGACGATCAGCAGGCCGACCAGCGCCAGCAACGAACTCAGGGCAAAGGTGGCAGCGGCGCCCCAGGCGTCCCAGGTCCAGCCGCTGAGCAGACTGCCGAGCAGGCCGCCGGCGCCAAAGGAAACGGTCGAGTACAGCGCCTGGCCGCGCGTCTGGCAATGACCGGGAAACCAGCGATTGACGGCCGCGATTGCCGCTGCGTGGTAGGCGCCGAAGGTCAGCCCGTGCAGGAGTTGCGCCACGACCATCAGCCACGGCCAGTCAACCAGCTGGCCGATCATCAGGAAGCGCAGCACGGCGGCGGCAAAACTGAGCAGCAGGACCCGACGCAGGCCGAATCGTCGCAGCAGGACGACCATGAAGAAGAAGACGACGATCTCAGCCAGGACGCCAAGCGACCACAGGCTGCCGACGAGGACCTTGCTGTAGTGGTGGTCGGAGAGGTGGATCGAGTAGAAGACGTAGAGTGCGCCGTGCGCGGCCGACATCGCGAAGCAGGCGGCAAACAGCGCGCGCACGCGCGTCTGCTGCAGGATTCGGCGCAGCAGTGGCTGCTCCCCTGCCGCTGGATGTGCCGGAGCATCGGGGACGGTCATGCCGCAGGCGAGGATGCCGGCGAGCGTGCCGACGATCACCCACAACAGATTCGCCAGCGGCACGTGGTCGAGCAGTGCGCCGGTGCCCATGACGGCGATGATGAAGCCGATCGATCCCCACAGCCGGATACGGCTGTAGCGTGTGTGGTCTTCGCGCAGGTGGTCGAAGGTCACCGCTTCGACCAGCGGCAGAGCGGCACTCCAGAAGAATGCGAGCAACGCCATCGCCACCAGCATGGCCTCGAAGCTGCGCACCATGAAGAACGGCGCGCAGCCGAGCAGGCTCAGGATGCCCGCCAGACGGACGACGGCCAGTCGGCGGCCGAGGCGATCGGCGAGGGCGCCCCAGAGGTAGGGCGCGAACAGACGCATCAACTGCATCTGCGACATCAGCAGACCGATGTCCCAAGCGGAAAAGCCGAGTGACTGCAGGTAGAGCCCGAAATAGGGCGAGAATGCGCCGATGAAGGCGAAGTAGAAGAAGTAGTAGCCGGAAAGGCGCCAATAGGGAAGCGCGTGCATCCGGCGATTCTACCGGATGCACCTGGTGCCGGGCTGGCGGGTGGCGGTCAGCCAGGTGGGCTGAAGCAGCGCAGCATGCGATACATCTGGTCCTTCAGCCAGACGCGTTGCTTCTTCATGTTCTCGATCGTGAAGTCGTCGACCGGCAGGTCTTCTTCTTCGAGGCGCTCGACCTCACGCGTGAGGTCTTGGTACTCGTCGTAGAGCTTGCCGAACTGCTCGTTTCCTTCTTTCAGCGCCTGAATCGAATGGAGATATTCGGGGAATTCCAGGTGAAGGTCGTGGTGCTCAACTTGCATCGTTCTAGCCTCTGGCTGATCCCGGCCCGCCCACTGCGCGGCCAGACGCCGCGATTATAGCAACTGCCATGGTTGCCCGTCACCCTGCCGGGTGTCCGGGAACACGCGGGGTGGAGCAGAGAACATCGGCGCACTGGGCGCGGTGGCGCAAGGCCTGGTCGATCAGCACCAGCGCCAGCATCGCCTCGGCAATCGGCGTCGCGCGGATGCCGACACAGGGGTCGTGGCGGCCATGCGTGACGACCTCTGCCGGCTGTCCGCTGACGGTCAGCGAGCGGCGCGGCAGGCGGATGCTCGACGTCGGCTTGATCGCCAGGTTGACGAGCAGATCCTGGCCGGTCGAAATGCCACCGAGGACGCCGCCGGCGTGGTTGCTGAGGAAGCCCTGGGCGGTCATCTCGTCGCCATGTTCGCTGCCCTTCTGGCTGATGCTGGCGAAGCCGGCGCCGATCTCGACCCCCTTGACCGCATTGATGCCCATCATCGCGTAGGCGATCTCGGCGTCGAGGCGGCCATAGACCGGTTCCCCCCAGCCGGGTGGCAGTCCGCTGGCGGTGACCGAGATCTTCGCGCCGACCGAATCGCCCGACTTGCGCAGTTGATCCATGTAGTTCTCGAGTTCGCCGACGATCGCCGCATTCGGTGCAAAGAACGGATTGTTGCCGATCTCGCCAGAACTCACGAACGGAATCTCGATCGGGCCGAGTTGGCTCATCCAGCCCATGATGCGGACGCCGTAGCGCTCGGCCAGCCACTTGCGGGCGATCGCACCGGCAGCGACACGGACGGCGGTCTCGCGCGCCGACGAGCGGCCACCGCCGCGATGGTCGCGAAAACCGTACTTCTGCGTGTAGACGTAGTCGGCATGGCCGGGGCGGAAGGTTTCGGCGATGTTGCCGTAATCCTTGCTCCGCTGGTCCTGGTTGCGGATCAGCAGGGCGATCGGCGTGCCCGTCGTTCGCCCGGCGAAGACGCCCGAGAGAATCTCGACCTCATCCGGCTCGCGCCGTTGCGTCACGTGTCGCGAGGTGCCAGGCTTGCGGCGATCGAGTTCGGTCTGGATGTCGGCGGCGCAGATCGCCAGTCCCGGCGGACAGCCATCGACGACGCAGCCGATTGCCGGCCCGTGCGATTCGCCGAACGAGGTGACGGCGAACAGGGTGCCGAAGGTGTTGCCGGACATGCTTTGCCCCTTGCGCGTTGGCTCGAGCGTTAGAATTGGCGGCAGAGTCTACCACAGCGCCCCGCCGCTCCTCCGAGGATACCGTGATGCCCGCCAGGAAGACGCCACCCGCAAGCAAGCCGGCAAGCCCGGTCCGCAAGCCGCCGCTGCCGCGCGCCGGGCCTGCCGGCACTGCGCTGCGCCAGGCCGAGACGCGCTGGCAGCGCAGCGCCCGTTACGTCTGGGACAAGGGCGGCAGCCGGGGTGGACGCTGAGCGCCGGCCCGCGCGGGCGGAGCCGCCGGGCCCTTGGACTTCAGGGCACGCGGCCCGGTCGCCGCAGCCACAGCGTCGCGCTGGCCAGCGCGGTGATGGCAACGAAGGGCAGGGCAACCTGGTTGAGCACGCTCCAGCCGGCGCTGGTCACCAGCAGTCCGGAGCCGAAAGACGAGGCGCCCATGACGAAGAACATCAGGAAGTCGTTGAGGCCTTGCGTGCGCGCTTTCTCGGCGGGTGTGTAGGCCTCCGTGAGCAGCGTCGTGCCGCCGACGAAGAGGAAGTTCCAGCCGACGCCGAGGAGCAGGAGCGCCCACCAGAAGTGCAGCAACGTGATGCCGGCGAGGGCGATGGCGATGCAGCCGGCCATCAGTGCGGCGCCGGCGAGGAGGACGCTGGCGACGCTGAAACGGGCGATCAGGTGGCCGGTGAGGAAACTGGGCGCGAACATGCCGATGACGTGCCACTGCAGCACCAGGGCGGTATCGCCAAAGCCCAGGCCGCAGAAGTCCATCGCCAGCGGTGTCGCGTTCATCAGCAGGTTCATCACGCCATAGCCGATGGCGGCGGCCAGCACGGCGACGATGAAGACCGGTTGGCGCGCGATTTCGAAGAGCGGGCGGCCGACGCCGTGCTGCTCCTCGGCGGCCGCCGGCGGGAAGCGCAGGCTGGCAGCGATCGCCAGCGAAGCGAGGGCAAAGCCGATCAGCGAGGCGTACGAGGCGAGATACTGCGGCGCCAGCAGGTCGCGCGTCACCTTGCCCACCGCCGGCCCGATGAAGCCGCCGATGATGCCGCCGGCCAGGGTCAGCGAAATCGCCCGGCTCTTCCATTCGGCCGGCACCACTTCGGCCGCGGCAAAGCGGAAGTACTGGCCGAAGGCATGGTAGATACCGGAGCAGAAGGTGGCGCCGCAAAGCAGCCAGAAGTTCTGCAGGAAGATCGCCAACGCACCGACGGCGCCGCCGAGCATGCCGCAGCAGGCGCCGAGCATGAAGCCGGCGCGGCGGCCGTGCCGGCGCATGAACAGCGACGCCGGCAGCGTGCTCGCCGCCGACCCGAGAACGTAGCCGACGACGGGCAGCGTCGCCAGCCGCTTGTCCGGCGCCAGTGCGTAGCCGGCGAGTGCGTTGATGGCAACCAGCGTCACGCCGTTGGTCAGCAGCAGTGCCTGTGCAGCGGCGAGGAGGGTCAGCGAGCGGTGCGGAGAAGTCACCCCGACATTCTATGCCCGCGCCGGCAGCCCGGCGCAGGCGGATGCGGTCGCGGTCGCGGTCGCGGTCTTGGCGGAGCCCTTCGAATCTGGCGGGCCAGGCGGGAGTTTGCGGCCGCGAGCCGACGCCATGGCGGGGATGGCTGCCGCTGCCGCAGTGGCCACTTCGCCGGCTTCGCCGCAGCGCCAGTGCAGCGAGCAGCGCGGGTCGCCGGCAGCGGGTATGCTGGCGCCGTTTCTTCCACCGCGGCAGACGGTCGTTGACGCGGCCGCCGGGCGTATCGACGACTGGACCCGAGATGAGCGGCTGTCCCTTCCCGACTGCGCAGCCCAAAGCCGTGCCCGGCGACGACGGCAGCAATGCCGGGCTGCTGCTGTCGCCGGGCAGCCTGGCGGCCTTGGTTGCCGAGCGCACGCGTGTCGCCATCGCCGCCGGCGCGCTGCACCGGATCGACACCGAGCAGTGCTGCGCGGACGATGGCGGCGTGCGCTTCCTGATCCGCGTCGTTTCCAGCCTGCGGCGCAAGGCGGCGGCCAGCAGCCCGCGTGGCGACGCTGCGCGGCCGGCGGTGAACCCCTTCCTGCCGCCCGAGCCGGAGTTGACCGTTGGCGCCATCTCGCGCAGCCACCTGGCGGTCCTCAACAAGTTCAACGTCCTCGAGCGACACCTGCTGATCGTCACCCGCGACTTCGAGGACCAGCGAAACCTGCTCGGCGTGGCCGACTTCCACGCGCTCTACGCCTGCCTGGCGGAGTACCCGGCGCTCGGTTTCTACAACGGTGGCCGCATCGCCGGCGCCAGCCAGCAGCACAAACACCTGCAGGTCGTACCGCTGCCCTTCGACGGCGCCGAGTCCGGATTGCCGATGGCGCCGCTGCTCAGCGGCGACGGACCGCGCTGCCCGCGCGTGCCGTTCGCGCATGCCTTCGGGCGGCTGCCGGCGGCGGTCATCGGACAGCCCGCGCAGTCGGCCGACGTGGCGCATGCGCTGTATCGGCTGTTGCTCGCCGACCTCGGCATCGCCGGCGAGCTGTCGGCTGCGGGCGAGCTGCAGTCGGCCCCCTACAACCTGCTCGTCGCCGCCGACTGGATGCTCGTCGTGCCGCGCTGCGCCGAATGCTGGCACGGGATCTCGATCAACGCGCTGGCTTTCGCCGGATCGCTGTTCGTCAGGGATCGCGAGCAGCTCGAGCTGATTCGCCGCACCGGCCCGCTGAGCGTCCTGCAGGCAGTCGCCGGCAGCGGCGGGGCAGCCGCCTGAGCTGTCTGGCGGCATCGGTCCCGCCGCCGGCGGACGTTGCCCTCTCCAGTAACAGAACCGCAAGTACTTGTTTCTTATGGAGCGCCGTGCGCGCGATCGGTGGGCTTGGCATGCTCAGAGGATGCGGAACTGCATCTGGAGTTGCTCATCGTTCCAGATGTCGTCCGGGCTGATCGAGCGGCGGCGGAACCTGAAGTCGATTCCGGCCTTGCGGAAAGCCTCGTAGACCAGCTCGGAGCAGATGTACTTGCGGTCGCGCACCTTGCGCCCGCGTCGGAACAGGATGCGGATGGCAATGCGGCAGATCTCCCAGTTGTCGTACGGCCGCGTGAGTTCGTCCATGCCGAAGCTGATCGCCTGCTTCAGCGACTCCGGATCCGGTTGCGGCCCGATGCGGCCGATGACGATGCGCCCGCGATAGGGCTTGTTGCGGCCGTGGTAATCGCGCAGATACTTCGACAGCGGCACCAGGCGCACGCCGATCGCCGTCTCGCTCTCGAGGACGAAGATCCGCTGCAGGCTGTCGTCACGATAGACGATGCCGACGTGACTCCAGACCGAGCGCGTGAACCACTGGATGATCCGCGAGAAAAGGTACGTTCCCGAGCAGAAGATCAGGTCACCGGTGCGCAACTGCTCGCGCACCTGCGGGTAGTCGAGGACCGGCAGCCTGGCGACTGCCTTGACGGCGAGACGATCAGCCATGTGGACCCTGGCTCAGCCGACGCGGCCGGCGGCAGCCGGCGAGGGAGGAGGAGTGTTGGGCATCGTCGGCTCCGGTCGGGCGGGTGGATGAAGCACGCCATATTGCCGCAAGAGAAGGCCGTTGGTAAGGGATACGGAAACGGCCCGGAATCGTCGCCCGCCTGAGCTTCTGACAGAGCCAGGACGGATGACCTGATCCGTCTCGGGGCTGACGTCCAGCCGGCAGACGCTCGCCTGCCGAAACGCGGCAGCAACGTCGACGCGCGGCTCTGCCGCAGCGGCGGGCGGCTGGGTGGTTCGCCTGACGGCTGCCGCTGAAGCCGATTGCGCAGCAATCCTGCGTTGGACGGCGGGCCAGTTCGGCGAGGCACAGGCGCGCATCTCCGCCAGGACGGTTGCGGCCGCCCTCACCGATCTGGCTGCCGGCCCGGCGGTCACTCGGGTGACACGGCGAGATGACATCGTCCAGGGGGTTCTGCACGCTGCACGTCGCCCGCTCCGGCCGCAAGGGGCGTCACTTCGCGATGTTCCGCGTCGTGCGTGCGCCGGACCAAGAGCTGATCGAGGTTCTGCACATCCTTCAGGACGCCATGGATCTGCCGCGTCACCTGCCTCCGAACGCCGCAAATCACGGCGACAGTAGATGAATTGCCGGCAATCCGTCGACAGTGGAGCAATCGGCCTGCCGCCGCGGCGTGCCACCCGGCGGCAGGCGCGCCCTGGTCGACACGGCAGGTCGCGGCCATCGTCGAGGCTGCCCGGATTGTCGGCAACGGCGCCATCGACAACCGGCGCACTACATGCGCAGCGCCCGGCTGCCGATTCGCAGCCAGTCGCCGGCCGCCAGCACCGGGCGCTGCGCGAAGACGTCGCCGCGCACACTGCCGATCCGTTCGAGGATGCGCAGCCCACCCTGGACGGTCAACCGGATTTCCCACGCCATCCGCCCGGGCAGTTCGTGCACCAGTGGTGCGCCGGCCAGCAGCAGTTGCCGCGTGCGGTCGATCTGGAATTCGAGCAGCGCCGCCCACTGCTCGCTCCAGCGAGCCGCGGCGATCTGCTCTTCGGCGATCGCGAAGCGGGCGAGATCACATTGCGGCAGGTAGATACGCTGCTTCTGCCAGTCGAGCGCAATGTCCTGCCAGAAGTTGAGCAGTTGCAGCGCGCTGCAGATGCAGTCCGAGCGCCGCAGGTTGTCGACGCTGGTCCGGCCGACGAGGTGGAGCAGCAGGCGCCCGACCGGGTTGGCCGAACGCCGGCAGTAGTCGAGCAACTCCGGGTAGTCCGCATAGCGCTTCTTGACCACATCCTGGGCAAAGGCGTCGAGCAGGTCGCGCAACAATTGCAGCGGCAGCCGCCATTCGCCGATCACCGCCGCCAGGGAAGCAAACTCCGGCGTCGCCGGCGGCACGCCGCGCTCGATCCGGTCCAGCTCGTCGCTGTAGGCCGCCAGCGCCTGCAGGCGCTGCGGATCCGACGCGTCGCCTTCATCGGCGATGTCGTCGGCGGCGCGGGCAAAGCGATAGATTGCCTCGATCGGTTGTCGCAGCCGCCGCGGCAGCAGCAGCGAGGCGACGGGAAAATTCTCGTAGTGGTCGACAGGCATCCGGGAGACGAACCGGGCGTGCTGGTGGCACGATCCAGGCGTGAGGGCAGACGGGAGCTGACAGTATAGAGGCGACGCGGTTAGAATGACGCGCGCTCCGGCCCCGGAGCCACCGGTCGCGCAGCAGGCGGCCGTTGAACCGGGGGGCGGTTGCGCTTTGTGCCGCAGTGCCCAGGTGGCGAAATTGGTAGACGCAGCAGGTTTAGGTCCTGCCGCCGCAAGGTGTGGGGGTTCGAATCCCTTCCTGGGCACCAACAAGCAGTCCAAGTGGGTCGATCGAAGTCCATCGGCGCAGGAAAGCCCAAGGCTGGCGGCGCGTCCTGCGCCCGTGCCACTTGCGGCTGGTCGTCTGCGCGCACTCTATGCGGACCGGACGCTGACTCGACGCCGAACGCGATCGTGGTCCCACGGCAAGATGACCAGGCACTGCTCGACGAAGTGCCGGCCACCGTCGGTCGCCGTCGCCGTGCCACGGATCACAGCGACCGAAAGTGAGCCCATCGCCGTGCGCGCGGCGCAAGTGGGCAACATATCGGCACCGGTTTTTGCTGCCTCGTCGCCGCAGCAGTTCTTCGCCCTGCTGGCTTCGCGCCAGCCCGACCCGGTCACCAGGAAAGCCGACCCGGCCAGGGTCAAGGCGTTCAACGACGCCCACCCCGAAGTGCTTTTGCAGGGCAAGTATTTCGCGTCGCAGCCCGTCCCGGCAAGTTTTTCCAGCGTCAACTGTTGGGGCGTGCATGGCTACGGTTTCGTCAATGCCCGTGGTGCAACGCAATTCGGCAAGTGGATCTTCGAGCCCGTCGGCGGCGTTTACGGCCTGACCGACGACGAAGCCAAGGCCAGGGGGCCGAGCTTTCTCTTCGATGACCTGCGCCGGCGCGTGCAGGACGGCAAGGTGGCATTCAACTTCAATCTCGAGTTGGCACGGCCGGGTGGCCGGGTCGACAACGCCACGATACCCTTGCCCGAGGGCCGCAGGAAGGTCACGCTGGGTACTCTGAAGGTCACTTCGGTGTCGGAAGATGCCGGTGGCCCCTGTCTGGGCATCACCTACGACCCCACGGTCATGCCCAGGGGCGTGCTGCCGTCATCCGACCCGTTGCTGCCGGCCCGTTCGGCGCCTTACGCCATTTCGCTGGGACGTCGGCTGACCGAAGGCGCGAAACAGCAGTCGGGCGGCTGCGCCTCGGCAGGTCGGGGGGCGGACGTCGCCGCGGCAATGGCCATCGCCGGCAACGCCATCGGCTGCCGATGGACGCAAGCGGGCGCGACCCGTGACGGCGGTGGCCACCACGGATCGGCGCTTGTCCCTTCTTCATCCTCGGAGAGATTGAGATGCGCGCGAGAATCCTGGGCAACCTGCTCGCCACCCTGGGCCTGGTGACCCTGTCCCTTGGCGCCCCCTTGGCCCAGGCGGCGCCGGCCAGGAACGTGATGCTGTTCATCAGCGACGGCGCCAGTTGGGGCACCTGGGACATGGCCAGCTACTATCAGTACGACCAGAAGGGCATGCAAGCCTACGACAACTTTGCCGTGAAGCTGGGCATGACCACCTATCCGCTGAACACCTAGAAAGCCAAGGCCGTCGGCAAGGCGAAGGGTATCCTGTCGAGCGTGCCCTACACGCATGCCACTCCGCCACGTTCGGCTCCACGAACCGCAATCGCAACAACTACGGCGAGATCAGCAAGGAGATGATCAACAACCCGGCCGTCGACCTGATCGTGGGTGGCGGCAATCCCAATTACGACAGCAACGGCCAGCCGCGCGCCACTCCGGCCTTCGCCAACGAGACCGGCACGGGCAGGGGCTACATGTCGCAGACGGCCTGGAACACTGTCAAAGACCCGAGCAAGTGGCAGCTCCTGCAGACCAAGGCCGAAGTCGAAGCAGCGGCATGAATCTCTCGCTCGCCATGCGTGCCGCTGTGGCGAGTCGCCTGCCGGCATGCCACGGGCTGGCACCGGCTGCGATCAGCCCCGGCCGCCGCCCCAGAAACGCAGCGTGCTTGCCGGCAGCTCGGCGCCGAGACCGAACAGGTCGGCATTCGAGAGATGGGCGCCGCCGCGCGGGCGCCAGTCCGCCCAGATCCAGGGCCGCCACCACAGGCTCCTGATGAACTGGCTCGCCCCTTCACGGATGAGGACGCCATCGATCGTCATGTCCGGCGACACGTCGGCGGCGACGCCCGACAGGGTCAGCAGCGCCTTGCGGAAGAGGCTGACTTCTTCGGGGAAGCGGACTGCCGACGTCGCTGCCAGGCTGTCCAGCAGCGACGTCATCCATTCGAATCCGGGGAAACCGCCGCCGCGCACCTGGCCGATCGCTTGCCCGACGGCGGCCTCGACCTGGGCATCGTCGAGCGACTGGCCGAGCGCGCCGATCGCCGCGCAGACGCGCCGGTCGTTCAGCGTCAGGGCGCCGAGAACGAGTTGCACGATCGACTCGCACTGTCGTTTGGCGAGTGTCGTCGTCAGCGCCCAGTCGAGGATGGCCAGTCGCCCGTCGGGTGTCGCGAGCAGGTTGCCGGCATGCGGGTCGGCATGGAAGATGGCCCCGGACTCGCCGCTGCTCCAGAAGGGCTGCGCCAGCAGGGCGCGGATCATTCGTTCGGCGCGCTGTCGCATCTCCGTCGCCGGCAAGTCCTGGGTTGTCACCTTGCAGCCATGGACCCTTTCCATCGCCGTGACGGTCGGCGTGGAAAAAGGAAAGACGCGGGGAATGACGATGTCCGGTGAGCCGGCATGGAACTCGGCCGCCTGGCGCAGGTGGGCCTGCTCGCCGTCGAGGTGGACTTCGTTGGCGAGCAGGTGGGCAACGCTCTCGAGGGTGTTGGCGTAGTCGAACACCGGCAGCCCGTGCGCGGCGCAGCGTTCCTCGAGGAAGGTTCCGAGCGCCGGCCAGATGGCGAGCTCTTCCTCCAGCCGGTCCCGGACACCCGGCCGCAGCACCTTGAAAACGCCCTGCAGCGGCGGAGCGTTCGCCGCCTGCTGCCAGACGAACGGCACGACGACGGCGACGCTGGCCTCGGCAAGCGCCTTTCTCGCGATGCGCAGCCCAGCGACCCCACCCATCTCGCGTTCGAGCAGCGGGCGGATGGCAAGCAGGGAATCCGTCGGGACGAGCGTCTCGAGTTCCTGCAGACGCTGGCGCAGGTCGCCGGAAAGGCGCCGGTCGTGGGCGACGACCTGGCCGAGTTTGTGCAGGGTGGGGCAGAGACGAAACAGTGCGAGCAGCCGCCGGGAGCGGCTGGTGTTGGCCGGCAGCGCCAGTTGGGCGGTGAAGATGTCTCGCTGACGACGGGGCGAGAGGCGATCGAGGAAGAAGAGCAGCGCGTCGGCGAGCAGCGGACGAAAGCGCGCGTGCGCCGGCGGCAGCAGATCGCTGAGGCGCAACAGCATGCGCAGCAGGCCGTCGTCGGTGTCGGATGGCAGGGTCATGGCATGGCAGGTCTGCCGCCGGGGCGCCAGAAGAAGTAGGGGGCGAAGCAGGAGCGAGGATCCGCAGCGGCTGGGCAAAATCGTAGCAGACTTCCGTGTCGCCTGTACGCAACGACGCCTGGTGCCACGGGCGCCGGCTGGAGCACGGCGGCGGCGCGCGGGCGCGAAGCGGGGGGCGGAGCCGATCGGTGGTCAGGCGGGCGCACCCGGCCAGCGGCGATTTCCGTGCTGGACGAGCTTTACGACGACGCCGCCTGTCGTTGCGAAGGCGGCGTGACTGCCCGCGTTCCTGAGCCGGGATCGCTCGCCCGGTGCCGCCCATGGAGGCTGCTGCCGGGGTTGGCCGGGTTGTGCTGCAGGTCGCGGGCGGTGGTCTTGACCGCCCGCTGCTCACCGCCGGTCCGGTACCTCAGGCGATCGGTGCAGGTGTCGGCGATCCGGAACCTCACCTCGGTCCCGGCCAGTAGTAGTGGACTGGGGCCAGCCAATACCTGGCCGGATCCTGTTCGCCAGCCAACCTCTTCTGGCCAGGGTCATGCGTCCAGTTGCCTGTGAATCCTTCCCTGGCGGCGACTGCTGCAATGAGTGCGTCGCGCTCATGTTGGTTTCGTGGCTCGGCGTTCACGTGGAACCGTGTCCAGCTCCTCGTCGGCACAGTTCACCGACTCGGTCTGCGGATTGTCGTTGCCTGCCAGGATCGCGATGCCGAAGTTGCCGCGGCCACCAGGGTCAGCCCCGATCCAGAACGTCGGCCCCGAAGTCATACCTTGAAGACTTTCATGACTTCATCCCCCAGGTGGTTGATCACCTTCACCGCGATCCGCCCCGACTTCGGTTTCTCGAACGGGCGCGAGGTATCGCTGTTCAGGCTGGCCCAGGCTTCCGGGTCGATCTCGGCCTTCAGCGTCGTCCTGAGGGCGCTGTAGGGGTCGTTGGCGCCGAGAAAATAGGCGTGGCGGACGAAGAAGCTTTCCTGGTTGTAGTCGGTGTCGATGAACCAGCAGGCGATGCCGTCCAGCTCGGCGGCGTCGGGGCGTGGGTAGCGGACCTGCTTCGGCTGCTGTTGCTCGGTCGGCAACACCGACTGGTATTCCGCGGTCGGGATGTTCTTGCGTCGGGCCTCGTCGTGGGTGAGGGTTTCGACGGTCTTGGTGTTGCCGGGTCTGGCCATGGTCATGCCTTCGCTGGTCGCACTACGGTGATTCCCGCTTGCCTGGCGGTTTGACGTTCGTGGGGACGACGAAGCCCGGCCACAGCGCGTTGTCGGTATCGAGGAAAGCCAGTTCGAGCTCCCGCAGGCGGTGCAGGTCACGCTGGCGTGTCTTGTCGTTGAGCTTCAGATAGAGGCTGGTGTACCACGGCGCGTGCCGCGCTTCGTCGAGGGGCAGCGGTCGCCCGCGATCCAGCAGCATCGAGAGAATGGTGTACTGCCGGGCATTGATCCGCTTTTCATCGAGCGCGCGGCGGATCCTGCTCTCGTAGAGCAGCCTGCTCACCAATAGATTGACGCGATCATGCAGCGTATTGATCGTCTGTCGCATCCCTTCGAGGTGGAAGTCGACGAAGGCCTGATTGGGTGCGTCCCGTCCTTTCTCGGCGGCCCTGCGGCAAGTATTGAAGAGGGTGAAGTAGGCGTCGATATTCTGCAGGTAGTAGCGCGCCAGCGCGAAGGGTGCGTAGCGGTAGCCGGCGGCCTGCAGGAGGGTGGCCTCGATGACGCGACCGACGCGGCCATTGCCGTCCCAGAAGGGATGAATCTGTTCGTAGTAGAGATGCACGAGCGGCGCGCGGATCAGCGCCGGGACACCGGCCGCTTCCAGCTCGCCATGCCAGGCGATCAGCGCCGAGAGCAGACGTTCGATGTCCCTGCCGTATTGCGGCGGCTTGTAGCGGCCGCCATGCGCGGTGTCACCGACCGTGGTGACGCGGGTTTTCGGGTTGTCGCGGAGCAAACCCGGGCGATTGTCCGTGTGCGGGATATCCGCGGTGATCAGTCGATGCAGGTCGATGATGAATTCGGCGGTCAGCGACCAGCCACGGGTTTTCGCGGCCGTCTGTGACAGGTCGTAGGCAGCCTTGATGTTGAGTGCGCGTTGCTGCTCGACCGCTTGTACCTGGCGCGGATCGAGGCTCAGGGCACTGGCGGTCTCTTCCTCGCTCAGCGTGCCGCCTTCGATGGTGTTGGTGCCGAACACGCTGCTGACCAGGACCTCCTGCTGTAATCGGTTCGCCACCTGCGAGAGAGGGGAGGCGACGAAGCGTGCGTGCGCGTCTTCGACGCGGTGGAGCGCCAGTTCGACAGCCGCCACCGTGAATCCGGGCTGGAAGACGAAGGGGCCGAAGCGGTCGGTGTCAATCCGGCGAGAGAGGTCGGAACAGTCCTTGAGCAACATTCTGTCGTGCATGATGTCCGCTGCGCTATGGCAAACTGTATCTATTTTTCATCAGGATAGGATTTTGCACAAACAAGTTTGTCGCCGGAAATGTCGCAGAATTTGCTGCGTCTAATCCGCAAGCGATGCAATCATTCGGGCGAACTCGCCCGCGACCCTGGCCTTGAAGTCGGACTCGATCCGGTAGACCTCGGTGAACTCGGCAAACGCCCAGCGGCCATGGCTGCCGAGGTGATTCACCCCGGGCACCCAGTAGGTGTCCATCGTCGCTTTCTTCTCCTTGGCGTCCTCACGGCGGTAGCCCTTGATCTCGACCACCAGATGCAGCAGGTCGTCGGGGCCGTGGCCATCATCGACCAGCACGATGAAGTCGGGCAGGTACTTGCGCGTCTCGGAACCGTGGCGGTAGGGTACTTCCAGGCCGAGGTTGTGGTTCTTGACGTAGGCGCGAACCTTCGGGTGCGACTCGGCGACGCGGCAGAATTCGCCTTCCCAGTCGCTGTCGAGGATCACCCAGTTGAGGTGACACGATTGCGAACTCGTCTGCCAGCGGTCGGTCTTCGAGGTGTTGAAGCGGACGTTCCTGGTCGATCCGCTGGGGTTGTAGGGGTCGAGCAGCGCCTTGATCGGGCGCTCGCCGAGGAACTGCCGGGTGATGGCCGCCGTGATCCGGTTGCAGGCCATCTCGGCGAGTTCCTGGTACATCAGCAGCGCGGGGTAGGTGTCGCCCTTGCAGACCAGGCAGGTCTCGAGCCATTGCCGGGTGATGCGCTTGAGCTGGCCAAAGAGGTAGAGCCGGGGCTCCTCGCCGGGATCGCGCCACTTGCTGTACAGCAGCCGCTGGGTCAGCTGGAAGACGAGCGTCGAGGGCCGAATGTCGCCGAGGTGCCTGAGGCTCATGTCCACGCCTTCGCCAATGATGCCGGAGTTGCGGGTGATCGACGGGCCGACCAGGTCGGGGCTGAGTTCCAGGATCGAGTCGGCGTTGAAGTCGGCGGTCAGCCGTTCCTCCGGCAACTCGACGCGATAGCCCTCGACCCGGGGAAAGCGGATTTCGAGCGCGTCGCGCTCGGGGCGAACGGCCCTGACCTTCACCGTCTCGCGCGGCGGTTGGGGTGGTGCAATCACCGGTTTGGCGGTGAAGTCGAAGGGAATGCCGAAGACGTCGGCGTACTCGACGTTGAACAGCCCTTCCTCGTTCAGTTCGTAGGACTGGCGGCGCAGCGCGCGGCCGATGACCTGCTCGCAGAGCAACTGGGTGCCGAAGGCGCGGATGCCGAGCACATGGGTGACGGTGTTGGCGTCCCAGCCTTCGGTGAGCATCGAGACCGAGACGACGCAGCGGATGGCGCCACCCAACTGTTTGGGCTTGCCGACGGTGTTCATGACTTCGCGCAGCAACTCCTGATCGCTGATGTGGTCGCCGGAACGGGCATCGCCTGAGCGCTCGACGATCTCGCGGCGAAAACGCTCGATCTCGTCCGCCGCCATGCTGCGGAAGTTGTCGTCGAGTGCGTCGCCGGCTTCGAGCTGCTCGCTGTCGATCAGCAGCGTGTTCGGGCGTGGCAGAGGGTTGCCGGTGGTTTCGTCGAAATTGCGGAACAGCGGCAGGCGGCCGTTCTCCAGTGTCGTCGTGCCGTCGGTGTTCCGGCGCTGGAAGCCGGAGACGAAGTCGTACACCAGCTTGGAAATGGCGGTGTTCTGGCAAACGATGATGAAGCAGGGCGGCACCTGGATGCCCTTTTCCTGCCACAGACCGAAGGTCTGCTCGTAGTGGCCGTAGAGCGCCTGCAGTGCCGTCTGCAAGCGGGTCGGGAGTTTGAGGGGATCGAGGTCTTCGCCCCGGCCGCGGACTTTTTTCGGCATGTCCTTGCTGATGTTCTCCCAGAGGTTGCGGAACATCGGCATTTCGTTGCCGGGAATGTTCTGCGCCACCGGTACGCGCGGCAGCTTGACGATGCCGCATTCGATGGCGTCCATCAGCGAGAAGTCGCTCATCGCCCACGGGAACAGCGTGCCCTCGGCGTAGCCAGAGCCGCGCAGGAAGAAGGGCGTCGCCGACAGGTCGATGACGCGGGTCGTACCGAGCTTGCGGTTGACGGCTTCGAGGCCGGAAATCCAGAGGCGGGCGGCTTCGTTGTTCTTCTCGGCTTCCTTGCGGTCGTCGCCTTTCAGTTCTTCCTCATCGGCGTCCTGCGGCTTTTGCCGGTAGCAGTGGTGCGCCTCGTCGTTGATGACAAGGATGTTCTGCATGCCCATCAGGTCGGGCATCACTCGCTGCAGCATCTGGCCTTCGCTTTCGAGCGTCCTGAGTTCGTCGCCGGTGCGCCCCTGCAGGAGCTGCCGCCCACCCCTGGATATCTCGATGCGCTCGCGCAGCTTGAAGACGTGGTAGTTGGTGATGACGATCCTGGCGCGGCTCATGTCGTCGAGCAGGTCGCCCGGCAGCAGTTCGCGGTCCTTGTAGTAGCTGTCGGGGTCATTCGGCTGCAGGACGCGCAGGCGATCCTTGATCGTCAGACCGGGGGCGCAGATCAGGAAGCCGCGCGTGAAGTTCCTGCTGCCCGGCCGGCGCACCGCATTGATCGTCTGCCAGGCGATGAGCATGGCCATGACGGTTGTCTTGCCAGCGCCGGTGGCGAGTTTCAGGGCGAGGCGCAGCAACTCGGGATTGGCGTCCCTGTTCGCCGCCGCAAGATGGTCGAGAACGCGCTTGCCGTGCCTCGACTGCGGCGCGACCTCGGTGAGCCAGATCGCGGTTTCCACGGCTTCGACCTGACAGAAGAACGGTCGCACGCCGCTGAACCGGTGATGGCGCCAGTGCTGCAGCAGGCGGGCGGTTTCCGCCGTGACCTGCCACTGGTTGGGGTTGGGCAGCGATCGCCACGAATCCACGTACCCGCGGACTTCGTTGATGATCGACGTGGGATCGTACTGCTGCTCCTGAGTTGACAACCCCTTGCCGTCATCGAAGACGAAGGTCTGCTGCTTGGCAGTCTGGCGTTTCCTGGGCTTTGGAATCGGGGTGATGAACTGCGCCCGGCGACGGGTTTCGACGATCCTCTCGGTCGGCTGCCCGTCGTCGCTCAGTTCCCAGTGCTTCGATGGCCGTTCGTAGGGGGAGTTGAGAATCGGGTGGTCGAAGAAGGGGTTGGACATGGTCGCGATCGGTCGCCTTGTTTTTTCTTGCCGCCGGGGGGTGCTACTGTTCTGCCGCACCATCACGGGTTGGCGCTGTTCGGAGATTCCCGCAAGCCTCCACCGTCCGTGACTTTCAGTCCTGCGGTCAGGAAGCTGACGATGATCGCTTCCGGCGCCGGTTGGCTACACCGCCGTCGGCGGCAGTTGACCACGATCAGCGGAGTCAGCCTTCGTCGGGACGACCATTCGCGGAGAGGAGGCGCCACAGACTGGCCGCTTCGCGAATGTACCGTAACATCGGGAATGATCGAAAGCAACATGCGCCATCGGTTGCCGACCAGGATCGTCACCGACGAAGACCTCGCGGAATCCCTCATTGACAGGCATCGACGGCGGCGCCAAGCAATGAAATTCGCTTGTAGAAAACGAGCCGCCGTGCTCTCCGCATCAGATTGACAGGCAATCTGACGAAGTGGACCTACCAAAGTCGGGCAAACTGCTGCAATCTATCGGTTCGAGGAAAGTGAATCCCCGGCGACGACGCGCCTGCCGCCGATACCCGGGAACACGGGAGGATGACGATGAAAGGCTTGTGCGCGCTGCTTGTGCTCGTTTCTGCCGCTGCCCTGCCGGCCCTGGCAGCCGATCTCCCGAAGGGTGATTGCGCACGTCCCGCGGCGGCCACGGATGTGTCGGCCTGCGATTTCAGCCGGGCCAAGCTGGCGGGTCGCGACCTGCGTGGTGCTCGCTTCGCCGGCGCCAAGCTGGAGAATGCGGATCTGCGCAAGGCGCGTCTGGAAGGGGCGGACTTCAGCCGCAGCAATGCCAAGTGGGCCAACTTCACCGGGGCGCAACTGGCCAAGGCGGATTTTCGCGACGCAGATCTCTTTCATGCCACCTTCGACGATGCCGATCTGTCCGACGCGCGCCTGGGCGGCGCCAATCTCTTCGGCGCCAATCTGATCAACACCCGCGCGCCGCGGGCAGATTTCGGCGGTGCCTATCTCAAGGACATCCTCATGGAAGGCATCGACATCTCCGGCGGTTCGATCAAAGGGTGCTATACCTTTCGCGGCGTGCTCCTGAGCGCCAAGTTGGTCGGCACCGATCTTTCCGGCGCCGATCTGACTGGCGCCGCGGCCGAAAGCGCCGACTTCTCCAAGGCGCGCCTGGTGGGCACGAAACTCCTCGGAGCGACTCTGCGCCATGCGGTCTTCACGGATGCCGACATGGCCCAGGCCGACCTCGCCAATGCCGATGTCTGGAATGCCAACTTCAGCGGCGCTCGCAACCTGCCGCAGTCGGTGCAGGACGCACTGATCGAGCCCTTCGTCGTGCGCGAGCGGCGTTGATCCGCGGAACGCAGGTGGCTGGGAGCGCTGCTCTCTCCGGGTGCAATCACGCGTCGCCGGTCACCGCTTGCAGCCTGTCAACATCCGGGATGTGGATTCTTCGTCGTTCAACGGAGAGCAGGCCCTGTTTGCAAAGCGTCTGCAGGATGCGCGAGAACGTCTCCTGCGTCATGTTGAGGCGTGAGGCAATGATCCGCTTGTTGGTCGGGAGGGTTACGGTGACTGACCTGTCGGCATTTTCGACCGCGTTGCGCAACAGATAGGCAACGATGCGCTGGGAGCCACTGCACAGCGAGTATCCCTCCACATCATCGATCAGCTGATGCAGGCGCATCGACAGAGCGGCGATCATCTTGCGGACCAGGCGCGGGTCAGTATCCAGTTCCTGCAGGATTGCGCTCTTCGAGACATGTACCAGGCGCGACAGAACCAGCGCTTGGGCGTCGACGAGGAACGGCTCGTCAATGAACATCACCGCCTCGCCGAATGTGTCCCCTGGTCCAAGGATTGCGACGACCTTTTCGTCGCCCTGAGGCGGATTGAACGCCAGTTTCACCAGACCAAAAATGATCAGGTAGAAGCCCGTCGGCGTGTCGCCTTTGTGGAAAAGAACGTCGCCGCGCGCTGCCGTGACAGCGTGCGAGCCTTGGGCGAGACGCGCAATCTCGCCACTGTCGAGTCCATGAAACAGGGGCGTATGTGCCAGCAGCGCTTCAAGATTCATCGCTGGTCATGAGGACGCAGGTCGCTGGCCAATCGACCGCTGAGCCAATGCGGCGGGACATCCGGTGCTCCGCGACGGGGCGGAGATGTGTCATCCGTTTGCCGGACGTGCGCGCCCGCGCCTCCGTCTTCTTGCCCTTGGGTCAATCGAAGCCTGCCTGAGCGCTCCAGAATCACTTCAGGCTGAGGATCCACTTGACCAGCTTGTTTGCCTCGTCTGGCGTGACCGAAGGATTGGGCGGCATCGGAACCGGGCCCCAGACGCCCTTGCCACCCTTGATGACCTTCTCGGCCAGCATCGCCTCATCCTTCGCCGAGTATTTCTTGGCCACGTCCTTGTAGGAGGGTCCGACGACCTTCTTGTCGACCGCGTGACACGACAGGCAATTCTTCGCTTTGGCCAGGGCTTCATCGGCCTGGGCTGCGCCAGCAGACATCAGGCCAGCGCTGATCAGCAGCAACACGGGGGACGCTTTCATGCTTTTTGCTCCATGTAGAGGGTTTGGGTCAATCAATGATCGGCATCGCGCAGTGCGGGTGCGAGCTTCGTTGCTGCGGCAGCCGGGCTGGCGATGATGCCTGCCCGGCTTCGGTCCGGTCTCAATAAACGTCGTTCTGTGTGTTGTACACGTTGAACTTGCCGGTCGGGGTGATCAGGCGCGGGTCCTTGATGACGGCCTTGAGCTTGCGCGTTTTGTCGTCGACGACAACGATCGCCGATTCCTCGCTGCCGGTGCTCCATACCGAGAACCAGACCTCATCGCCTTCACGGTTGTATTCCGGTTGCACGATGCGCTTGGCTCCGGGCTTGACACCTGCCCATTCGCCGATCGGCAGCAAGTCGAATCCCTTGTCGAGCTTGTTGATGTCGAAGACCGCAATCGCCTGCGAAATTGCCGGGTCCGGGTTGAGCGGGGCGTCGACCCAGAGGTTCTTGGACTTCGGGTGGGTCTTCAGGAACAGCGAACCGCCGCCAGCGCCCTTGAGCGTTTGCACGACTTTCCAGGCGTTATTGGCATTCTTTTTGGGGTCGGTTCCGATCAGCGAAACGGTTTCATCGCCAAGATGGCTGGTGGCCCACACGGGACCGAATCTCGGATGAACGAAGTTCGCGCCACGACCGGGGTGGGGCGTCTTGCCAACCGCCACGACTGCTGCCAGCTTGCCCTCCTTGGTATCGATGACGGCGATCTTGTCCGACGCGTTTGCCGCATCCATGAAGTAGCGGCCCGTCGACTCGAATCCACCATCGTGCAGGAAACGCGGGGTCTTGATCATCTTGACCTTGAGATTCTCGAGATCGCTGTAGTCGACCAGATGCACCATGCCGGTCTCCTTGGCGTTGACCAGGAATTCCGGGTGATGGTGCGAGGCGACAATTGCCGCGACGCGCGGCTCGGGGTGGTACTCGTTGGTATCCGAAGTCATGCCGCGGGTGCCGATGACCTTGAGCGGCTTGAGTGTGTCGCCATCCATCAGCGTATATTGTGGCGGCCAATAGGTGCCGGCGATCGCGTAGCGGTCCTCGTAGCCCTTGAATTTGGAGGTTTCGACCGATCGCGCTTCGAGGCCAACCCGGACTTCGGCGACAGGTGCGGGTTTCTCCATCCATAGGTCGATCAGCACGATCTTGGCGTCGCGTCCGATCACGTAGAGGTAGCGGCCGGACTTCGATATGCGCGAGATGTGGACCGCGTAGCCGGTGTCGATCACGTCGACAATCTTCTTGCTGGCGCCGTCGATCAGGGCGATCTTCCCGGCATCGCGCAGTGTCACCGAGAACAGATTGGCCAGGTCCAGCCTGTTCATCTTGCTCTGCGGGCGCTGTGATGGCGGGACGATCAGCTTCCAGGTCGCATTCATTTCCTGCAGGCCGAACTCCGGCGGGGTTGGCGGCTCATGCTGGATGTAGCGCGTCATGACGTCGACTTCATGCTCGCTGAGCGTGCCGGAACTCCCCCAGTTCGGCATCCCTTGCGGCGAGCCATAGAAGATGAAGGTCTTCAGGTATTCGGATCCTCGTTCCAGGGTGACCTCCGTGGTCAGCTGCTTGCCGGTGGCCCCCTTGCGCAGCACCCCGTGGCAGCCGGCGCAGCGCTCGAAGTAGATCTTCTTCCCTACCTCGAAATCGGCTTTCGTCATGGGTGGCGACTTCGGATTCAAGGTCTGAACCATGTCGGCGCCGCCAACCGGCGAGGAGCCGCCGATCTGCATCGGCCCTTCCTCGAGTGCCTTCGACTTGTCGAGTTTGGCCTCCTGGGCGCCGACGTTGCCGATCGCGAAAGCGAATGCAGCCAGGGCCGCAGTCCACGGTTTTGTTTGCATCTTTTTCATGTCTCTCCCTCCCGAATGGTGTCGCGATCTTTCTCCCCGGCCACGCAATTGTCTTCAGGCCTGAGCAGTGCCTCTTGACGGCGGGGAGCCGTTGTTGTCATGCGATTGCTGACGACAGGAAGCTGATTGAAACACCGAGTAAACTAGTCGGTCATTGATGCATGTCATGTTTGAATCAACACAGACCGGGCACATGGCATGGCATGGCATGGCGATGGCTGGCAAGCAGCCATCGCCGACCCGCCGCCTTCGCGGGGTTCTGTGAATCCAGTCACCAAGGGCTGCGGTGGATTCGGCAGGCCGTGATCGGCCGGCAGGCGGCCGTGGCTTCGCCGGTTGCCGATCCAACTGCCCCTCAGCCGGAGAAGGCATGCCCGGCAGTACGCAGCACGATGCCGACGCAACCGCCCAGCGCGGCCGGTTTCCAGACGGCGCCCACGCGCCGGCCGGCGGAGATGAGGAAAGCGATGCCGGGGAGGTCGAAGGGGTTGATCAGGAAGCCGGCACTCGCATTGAGCAGTTCGACGCTGATCTGGTCGCCACGGCGCATCTCGTCCATCACCCCCATCATTGCCGTGCCGCCGGCCAGGTACTTGGTGAGCGAGGGCAGGATGAGGGCCGGCTCGATCGCGGCCAGGGCAAGCAGCGGCGTCAGCCACTGCGTCAGCAGGTCGATGACGCCCAGCCGTTTGAGCGCGCCGACCACCACCAGCGACAACACCAGCATCGGAATGGCGCCGATCGCGATCCTGAACGCCTCGGCGCCGGCGAGGTTGATGGTGTCGAGCACACCCTTGGCGCCGGCAGCCGAAGGATGTTGCAGGCTGTCGTCGACATTTGCCTCGGCAGCGGAGAGGTGGCGGCCGAAGATGTGATAGGTGGCCGCGGCGGCGGCCAGCCCGCCAAGCAGCGAAAAGGCCAGGGTGGTTCCCAGATGCAGCCCCATGGTCATCATCGGGAACGCGGCATTGGCCTGTGCCATGGCGAAGATCATCGCCAGTGTGGCGGCGAGGTGGCGGTCGGAGGTGCCGCGCTGCTCCATCATGCTCAGGGTGGCGATGGGCGCGGCGAAGCTGACGAAGTTGATCTGCAGGGCGGCGAAGACGCCCATGCCGTTGAGACCGAAGGGCTTCAACGCCGGCGTCAGACGGCCGACCACCGTGTCGAGGATGCCGCGGGCTTCGAGCAGGCGCATCAGGCAGAGCATGACGACCATGACCGGCAAGAGGACGAAGAGGGACAGCTCGACGGCCGAACGGCCAGCCCTGAGGATGATGTCGATGATCATTTCCATGGCGCGATTCCAGTCGTCCCTTCCGTCAGATAAGTGCGGTGAAAGTGTGCGCCGGGCGCCGCAGCCGGTGGCGAGCCTGCACCTGCTGTCCGCGCGTTCTGCCCGCGACCGGCGCAGCGGCACCTGCCGCCGCCCGCCGGGCGGTGGCCGTTGCGCGGCTCACGCCGACAGGCGGTGCGAGCGGTAGGCATCGCCGCCGATCGCCGCGGCCGCGACGTCGAGCAGGTGCTCGTGATGCGTCAGGAACAGCACCTGCGTTCGCTGCGACAGCTCGGCCAGGACCCGGAAGGTGGCCGCTGCCGCCGCATCGTCGAACTGGATCGTGATGTCGTCGACGATGACCGGCAACGGCTCGCCGTTGCCGAGGTGGCCTTCGATCGCTGCCAGCCGCAGGGCGAGGAAGAGCTGGTCGCGGCGACCGGTGCTCAACTGCTGCATGTGAAGGCGCTCGCCGTCGGCGCGTGTTGCCTTGAGGATCTGCCGCTCATCGTCGTAGTCAACGACGACGCCACGGTAGCGGCCGCCGGTGATGGCGGCGAAGTGGCGCGACGCCCTGTCGATCAGTGGCGCCTGGTTGCGCTTCTGGTAGGACTCGATCACCTGTGCCAGGACCGCCGCAGCGATGCGCGTGGCCGCGTAGTCGGCGGCGAGTTCGCCGATGCGCGCGGCGTGCTGCGCCGTCCGCTGCTGCGCATCGGCAGCGGTGGCCGAGCCATCCATGGTTGCGAAACGCTGCCGGGCAGCGAGGTAGCTCTCGTGGCACTGCTGCACGTCGGCGGCATTGCGCTCGCTGTCCTGCGTATGCCGGGCCAGCGCGGCGGCGATGGCGTCGGCTTCCTGGCCGGCAGCCTGGCTGAGCACTTCCGCCAGTGGCAGGCCGGCCGCGCTGACGAGTCGTGCTTCGATGTCGAGAACGGCGGCGGCCAGCGCGGCGCGTTGCGCGCTGCGTCCCTCGACCAGTTCGAGGCCTTCGACCGTGTCGCAAGCGGCCTGCTGCTGCAGCCGCTCGATGACCCGCGCCGCTTCGCCGGCGTTCAGCCGGGCTTCGTCGATGGCCCGTTGTTCGTCGGCGATCTGCTGCTTCAGGGTGTTCCTCTTCTCCTGCAGCGAGCGCGTCTGGCTCAGTTCGCGATAGAGTTCGGCGGCAAGAAAGTCGGCACTGCGACCGTCGGCCGGCAGCGGCTCGCCGCGGACCCGCTGCCAGGTCGTCGCGAGACTGCTCTGGAAGTCGTCGATCTCGATGCGCGCGTCGTCCTGCTCCTTGCGCGATCGCAGCAGGGCGTCGTGCGCCTGCGCGAGATCCGCGAACTGCTGCAGGCGCGCGGTCGCCTCTGCTTCGCTGGCGTCGGCGGCGAGCCGGATCGACGCCATTGCTGCCGCCCAGCGGGCCGCCCATTCGGCGACTTCGTGCCCACTGGCGCTGGCGGCGGCCGCGGCGTGCTGCAGCAGCGCGCTGGCGCTTGCCAGGCTGCTGCTCTTCAGTTCCCGCTGCGTGCGCTGGTCGGCGTGCCGGCGGGCGATCGCCCGCGCCCGCGCCAGGGTTTCCGACAGGCGTTCGCCAGTTGCCTGCGCGACCGCTCCGCTTTGGCCACAGAGTTCGCCGAGCCGCTTGCGGACGTCCTGCGCCAACCGGCGCAGCCGCTCCGCCTCCTGCCGCTGCGACTGGCAGGCGTCGAACTTCTCTTGCCAGGCTTGCCGCTTCGCCATCCAGGCGGGTGCTTCGCCGATCTTCAGTGGCGGCAGGCGGTTCGCCGCGAGCAGTGCCGCCCAGCGCCGCTCGAGTTCCTGCGCGTCGCTGGCGAGCACTGCGGCGCGTTGCCGATCCAGAGCGACGGCACTTTCCATCTGTGACTCGCGGACGCGGAAGCCGGCGTAGCGGGTGGCGCGTTCGGCGTCGGCGAAGAGATCGTCGGCAGCCTCGTCGGCACGGTTGACGGCCAGCTCGTAGGCCGCGGCCGTTGGCGGCGGCTCGGCGGCAACGGTTTCGTCGCTGGCCGGCAGGAGATGGCGGCGCAGTCTCAGCCACAAGCTGTCGCGCGTCGCTCGCAGGGCGTCGATGGCTGCCCGCGTCGGGACGCTGCCACGCACCTCGAGACCCTTGATGTCGCCGCGCAGCGTGGCGAGGTCGTCCTCGAGCTTCTCGATCGCCTCGCGGAGCGAACGTGCCCGGCGGCGCAGTTCCTCGTCCTCCAGCCGGAAGGCCTGCAGCTCGGCGTCGAGCGGCAGCGTCGTCTGCGCCACGGCTGCCGCCGTCGGCAGCCGCAGGCCACGGGCTTCGGCTTCGAGCCGGGCTGCCGCCGCCGTCGCCTCGCTCTCGAGCTGCTGCGCCCGCGCCTCCGGGTCGCCATGGTCGGCAATCGAATCGAGGTAGTTGCCGAGAGCGTCGCTCGCCGGCGTCTGCTGCAGGTTCCGGATCGCCGCCTCGAGCTGGGCGACTTCGAGGGTCTTCGCTTCCTGGCTTGCGAGATCGGCCTGGCGCCGGGCCTTGAGCGTCGCGCCGGTGGTGATCAGCGCGCGGATCCTGGCCGTCCGCGCCGGATCGGGGAGCCAGGGCAGCGCATCGGCAGGCGCTGCGTCGCCGGCGATCTGGCGGCTGAGCAGATCGAGGTTGTCGCGGGCGGCGGCGCTGGCCGCTGCGGCCCGCGCCGACTGCAGGCCGGCTTCGCGGTAGCCCGCAGTGGCGTGGTGAATCGCCTCGATCGCTTCGCCATTGGCGACGACGGCGTCGTTGACGCGGATCGCCGCCAGCCCGTCCTGATGCTGCTGCAGGCGCGACAACGCCGCGCGTTCGGCGGCGAGTGCTTCCGCCTTCTGCGTCACGGCCGCCACCCGCTCGTTCGCTGCCGACGGCGGCAGCAGCGGCACGCCGGCGAGTTCGCCGAGCTGCTGCCGTGCCAGCCCGAGCGCGGCGACATCCGGGAGGATCGCCGCCAGCCGCTCCAGCCGCCGTGCCTCGGTGTGCAGCCGCAACTGCTCGGAGCGGGCGGCATCGTAGTCGGCGCCCGCCGCTGCCATCGCCGACCGCGCGGCGGTCCAGTCGAGCGGCCGCACGGCGGCTTCCCGCGCTTGCCGCCGGCTGTCCTCGTAGTCGGCCACTGTCCGGTAGATGGCCGATTTCGATGCCCGCGGCTTGAACAGGCTTTCCGCCTCGCTTTCGAGCCGGCTGCGCAGGGCACGGATCGAACCGAGACCGGCGCCGGCCTCGAACAGGCTTTCGCCGGCATCGCCACGGCCCTGCGCCAGCGCCTCGCCGCCGCGCACGAGGGCTTCGTGGTCGAGGCTGAACATGGCCAGGAAGAGTCCCTGACCGAGCCCGCCGAGCCAGTCGTGCAGCCGCTCCTCGGGTACGGCTGCCGCCAGTTCGATGGCCGTATCGGGGTCGTAGGCGAGCAGGGTGTTGACACGGCCCTTGCGTCGCATCACCGCCAGTCGCTCGCCTGCCCGCGACGACAGGACGAGCCCGACACGCAGCTTCGGGTTGCCGTGCCGGTAGCCGTCGCGGGTGGTTTCGGGGATGCCGAAGAGGGCGCCGTTGATCGCTCGCCAGAGGGTGGTCTTGCCGGCTTCGTTCGGGCCGCAGATGAGGTGCAGGTCGGCGCCGCCGGCGAGGGTCAGGCGCTGGTTGCTGAAGTGTCCGTAGGCCTTGAGATCGATCTGCTCGATCCTCATCGCGTGTCCTCGGCGGCGATCACCGCCAGCAGGCGCTCGCGCGCAGCCGCCAGCGCGTCGGCCAGCGCCGCGGGGGAGTCCAGCACCCAGCCGCCATCGGCGCCGCGCAGATCGGGCGGGAGCTTCTGGTCGAGATCGGCGAGCACGGCTGCGGCGAGCGACTGCAGTGTCGCCGGCTCGGCGGCCAGCGAGTCGAGCGAGCGGATCAGCACGCCGATCGGATCGTCGCGCCCGGCCAGCCGCTCGAGATCGAGCGGCGCGGTCACCCGGACACGAACCTTCTCGAGCCAGGCCCGACCGGCGGAGGCTTCGCCAACCGAGGCGGCGAGCTGCGCCCGCAGCGCCTCGCGATCGGCGACGAGCTGCCGATGCAGCGGCCCGCTCCCGGCCAGTGTCAGGCGAATCGCCAGCAGCCGCTCCTCGGCCGCTGCCTGCAGCGAACGGACGGCGGTCTGCACGGCGGCGTGCAGGTCGTCGGCAGAGGCCAGCGGGGCGATGTCGATGACGAGCTGATGCCAGCGCGCCACATCGGTGGCGACGAACTCGACGGAGCGGATGCCGAGCAGCGGCTCGGCTTCGACGACCATGCAGCCCTTGGCGCCGGTCTCGCGCGCGTGCCGCCCCTGCGTGTTGCCGGGAAAGACGATCCACGGCGTTTCGCGGACGATCTCCCGCTTGTGGACGTGACCCAGGGCCCAGTAGTCGTAGCCCTTGTCGGCCAGGCGCTGGGCCGTCGTCGGCGCGTACGGCTGATGCCCTTCACGGCCCGACAGCGCGGTGTGCAGGAGGCCGATGTTGAGCAGCCCATTGCGCGGCGCGGGGTAGGCGCTGGCGAGGTCGCTGCGCACCGCCTCGCTGGCAAAGCTCTGGCCGTGGATCGCCACGCCGAGTTCTTCGACTACCTGCGTCGCCGGGCGACTGGCGGGAAAGCTGAAGACGTTCTGCGGCAGCGGTACCGACCGCGTCAGCTTGCTGACCGCATCGTGGTTGCCGTAGCAGAGGAAGACGCGGATGTCGGCCGCGGCCAGGCGGCGCAACTGCGCGGCGAAATGGAGGCCGGTATTGAAGTCGGGCCAGTCGCCGTCGAAGATGTCGCCGGCGATCAGCACGCAGTCGGCGGTGCGCTCGATGGCGAGGTCGACGACATTGGCGAAGGCACGGCGGGTGGCGTCGCGCATTTCTGCGACCGGCGCCCCGTCGTAGAGTTCGAGGCCGCGCAGCGGGCTGTCGAGATGGATGTCGGCGCAGTGGATGAAGCGCATGCGGGCCTCAATCGCCGTGCCGGCGTGCGGCGCCGTTCATCTGCCGCCCGGCGCTGCCCGCCAGAAGGAGTTCACCGGGCGCTCAGCGGACGCGCCGGACGACGGCGCCGAGCTGCCCGAGCTTCTCCTCGATCCGCTCATAACCACGGTCGAGGTGGTAGATGCGGTCGATCAGCGTCTCGCCCTCCGCCACCAGCCCGGCGATGACCAGGCTCGCCGACGCGCGCAGGTCGGTCGCCATGACCGTCGCGCCCTGCAGCCGCTCGACGCCGGTGACCATCGCGTTGCTGGCGTCGATCCTGATGTCGGCACCCAGCCGGATCAGTTCGACAGCGTGCATGAAGCGATTCTCGAAGATTGTCTCGCGAATCACCGCCGTACCCTCGGCGATGCAGTTGACGGCCATGAACTGCGCCTGCATGTCGGTCGGGAATGCCGGGTAGGGCGAGGTGCGGACGCTGACCGCCTTCAGGCGCCGCGGCGCCACGAGGCGGATCGCCTCGCGCTCGGTGACGATTTCGCAGCCGGCGTCGAGGAGCTTGTCGACGACGACGTCGAGGTAGGCGGCCGAAGTGTGGGTCAGCCGGACGCTGCCGCCAGTCGCCGCTGCCGCACAGAGGTAGGTGCCGGTTTCGATGCGGTCGGCCATCACCGTGTGCGATGCGCCATGCAGGCGCTCGACGCCGTGCACGCGGATGCGGTCGCTGCCGGCGCCGGAGATGCGTGCACCCATCGACACGAGGCAGTCGGCGAGATCGATCACCTCCGGTTCGCGGGCGGCATTCTCGATCGTCGTCTCGCCGTCGGCGAGGACCGCCGCCATCATCAGGTTCTCGGTGCCGGTGACGGTGACCATGTCGGTGACGATGCGGGTTCCCTGCAGCCGTCGCCCGCCGCCGGCGATGCGGGCATGGATGTAGCCGTGCTCGACCTGGATCTCGGCGCCCATCGCCTGCAGACCGCGGATATGCTGCTCGACCGGTCGCGCACCGATCGCACAGCCGCCCGGCAGCGAAACCCGGGCCTCGCCGTGGCGCGCCAGCAGTGGTCCGAGGACGAGGATCGACGCCCGCATGGTCTTGACCATGTCGTAGGGGGCGAGGGGATTGTCGAGGTTGCGACTGTCGAGAACGACTTCGGAAGTCCCTTCGCGGCTGACCTGGACGCCCATCTGCTCGATCAGCCGCAGCATCGTCGCCACGTCCCGCAGTTGCGGCACGTTGCGCAGGTGCAGCGGGTCGGCGCTGAGCAGGCTGGCGCAGAGGATCGGCAGGGCCGCGTTCTTGGCGCCGGAAATGGCGACCTCACCGGACAGCCGCCTGCCCCCATCGATCAGCAGCTTATCCACGTGCGCGCTTCCCCCACTCTTCGGGAGTCTGCGTCTTCATCGACAGCGCGTGCAGCTCGCCGCTGTCGAAATGCTGCTGCAGGACCTGGTTGACGAGTTGCTGGCGCTGTACCCGGTTCCTGCCGACAAAGCGCTCGCTGACGATCAGTGCCTCGAAGTGGTGGCCATCGCCGCTGACCTGCAGGTGTTCGCAGGGCAGGCCGTCGGCGATCAGCTGGTGGACTCGTTCAGGGTGCATCATGACTCAGGATCTCAGTTTGTAGCCGCTTCGGAGAAGCAGCAGCGTTGCCGCCGATACCAGGGCGAAACTCGTGCCGACGACCGCCAGGCTGATCTCCGGCGCCACGTCCGAGACGCCGAAGAAGCCGTAACGAAAACCGTCGATCATATAGAACACGGGATTGAAATGCGATACCTGCTGCCAGAATCCGGGGAGTGAATGAATCGAGTAGAAAACGCCGGAGAGCATCGTCAGCGGCATGATGAGGAAGTTCTGGAAGCCGGCGAGCTGGTCGAACTTGTCGGCCCAGATGCCGGCGACCATCCCCAGCGCGCCCATGATCGCCCCGCCGAGGAGGATGAAGGCGAGGATCCACAGTGGTGCCTCGACCGCCGGCACGGCAAACCAGATCGTCACCAGGAGGACGCCGCTGCCGACCATCAGGCCGCGCAGCATGGCGGCGACGACATAGGCGAGAAAGAACTCGCCGTAGGAGATCGGCGGCAGCAGGACGAAGACGACGCTGCCCGTGACTTTCGACTGGATCAGGCTCGACGAACTGTTGGCGAAGGCATTCTGCAGCGCCGACATCATCACCAGGCCGGGGATCAGGAAGGCGGTATAGGGAACGCCATGCACCTGCACGTGCGCTTCCAGCACGTGCGAGAAGATCATCAGGTAGAGCAGTGCCGTCAGCACCGGCGCGCCAATGGTCTGGAAGCTGACCTTCCAGAAGCGCAGCACTTCCTTGTACAGCAGCGTGCGAAAGCCGGTCATCGGTCGCTGCTCCGGCCGCCGGCGGCGTTGTGCATGACGCGGAGGAAGACATCCTCGAGATCGGTCTGCGTCAGACGCAAATCCTCGATGACGCAACCCGCCTGCCGCAGCTCCGCCAGCAGCGGCTCGATCTCGCGCGCACCGCCGAGTTGGAAAGTCCAGCCGCCGTCGGCGACCGTCGCCGTGGTTGCCAGGTGTTGCGGCAGCACGGCCGGCGGTGCCAGGCGCAGCGTCACCGTTTGTCCGGCAAAGCGCGCCAGCAGGTTGGACGTCGAATCGAGCGCCACCACGCGACCCTGCTTGAGCATCGCGATGCGGCCGCAGAGCGACTCGGCCTCCTCCAGATAGTGCGTCGTCAGGATGACCGTGTGGCCGTCGCGATTGAGGCGGCGGACGAACTGCCAGAGACCCTGCCGCAGCTCGACGTCGACGCCGGCGGTCGGCTCGTCGAGAACGATCACCGGCGGCTTGTGCACCAGCGCCTGGGCAACCAGCACGCGCCGCTTCATACCGCCGGAAAGCCGCCGCATGTTGGTATCGGCCTTGGCGCCGAGATCGAGGTTGGCGAGGATCTCGTCGATCCAGTCGTCGTTGTTGCGGATGCCGAAGTAGCCCGACTGGATGCGCAGCGTCTCGCGCACCGAGAAGAAGGGGTCGAAGACGAGTTCCTGCGGCACCACGCCGAGCAGCCGCCGGGCGGCCCGGTAGTCCCGGACGACGTCGTGTCCGAGCACCGTCAGGGTCCCGGCATCCGCCCGGCTGAGACCCGCCAGGCAGGAAATCAGCGTCGTCTTGCCGGCACCGTTCGGTCCCAGCAGGCCGAAGAACTCGCCCTCGTCGATCTGCAGCGAAACGCCGGCGAGTGCCTGCAGCGCGGCGAAGCGCTTCTCGACGCGATCGATGGCAACCGCAACGCCCATGGCTGTGCGACGCAGCGGGCCCGGTCAGGCCAGCGGCAGGAGTTCGGCAACTCCGTAGAGCGATGCCAGGCTGACCAGGCTTGCCGGCGGGTTGCTGATGCGCAGCTTGAGATTGCGCTCGCCGGCGGTTCGCAGCCAGGCGAGGATCAGGCTGACGGCCGACGAGTCGACCTCGCTGACCTCGGACAGATCGAGCACGGTGAGCGATGCCGCCTCGCGGGCGCGCAGGCAGCTCCGCCCGGCATCGAGCAGCGTGCGCGCGTTGGCGATCACCATCGGCGCGCTGACACGCAGCCCGCCGTCCGTGCCGGCAATCATGACTTGCCTGCCTGGAGTTCCTTGTTGCGCTTGCCGAGCATCGCGATCAGACCATCGATGCCGTTGCTGCGGACTTCCTGCGCGAAGGTGTCGCGGTAGTTGGTGACCAAGCTGACGCCGGCAACCCGCACGTCGTACACCTGCCAGCCGTCGCCCTGCTTCGCCAGCTCGTAGTCGAGCTGGACCGCCTGACTGCCGGGCTGCACGACCTCGGTCCGGACGACGACGCTGCTGTCGTCGGGTTGCACCTTGGTTGGCTTGTAGACGATCCGCTGCTCCTTGTACGAGGTCAGGGCGTTGGCGTAGGTGCGCACGAGCAGCGTCTTGAACTCCTCGGCGAGGCGCGTTTTCTGTTCCGGCGTCGCCTTGTTCCAGTCGCGTCCGACAGCCAGCGCCGTCATGCGCTGGAAGTTGAAGTACGGCAGGACCTTCGTCTCGACCAGGTCGATGGCCTTGCGGGTGTTGCCGCTGCGGATCTCCTTGTCCTGGCGGACGACGGTCAGGACGTCGTCAGTGACCTTGCGCACGAGGGCGTCCGGGGCGTTGTCCTGCGCCAGCACTGGCGTCAGGCTGCAGAACAGGGCAAACAGCAGGGAAAGTGCGAACTTCATCATCATCTTCCAGACAGGTGCAGGTTGCAGCCGCCAGCGGCCGGGCGGCGGCTGTTTCGATCCGCGCCTAGCGCGCCGGTTCGTCGACGATCACCTCGTGCGGCTGCGCGCCATCGAAAACCTCGCTGCGTCGGTGCTGCAGGTAGGCGTTCCGGATGTAGTCATACTTGTCGAAGGCGGCTTCCTCGACCACCTTGTCCGACGGCAGCAGGCTGGCGCGCAGGTTGATGTAGCGCGTTGCGACCAAGCTGTTGCGCAGCGCCATGTCGTCGAGCCGCCACACCGGATCGACGTACACGTCCACCATCCAGCCGAAGGTGTCACGAGTCGTTCGCGGTCCGATGATCGGCCAGTAGAAGTAGGGTCCGTCACCGACACCCCATTTGCCGAGAGTCTGGCCGAAATCCTCCGAGTGCTTGGTGAGGCCCATCTCGCCGGCGATGTCGAAGGCGCCGCCGATCCCCAGCGTGCTGTTGATCAGCACGCGACCGACATCGGAGGCGGCGTCCTGACCCTTGCCCTGCAGCAGGTTGTTGACGGCCGTCCAGGCATCCCAGATGTTGCCGAAGAAGTTGCCGATGACCACTTTCAGTGGCAGTGGTGCCGCCGCATCGTAGCCTTGGGCGACCGGCTTGACGACGACGTCGAGCCCCTCGTTGACGGCAAACATCGCGCGGTTGAAGCCCTCGAACGGATCCTTCGGGTTGTTGGCCGTCGTCGCACAGCCGCCGAGCGCAAACAGCGCGGCGGCGCAAGCCAGGCTCGAGATGCGGGTCGAAAGCTGCGTTTTCATTGCCTTGCTCCCCTTCTATTTTTCGCTTTGTCCTTCGGACGCCTTGTTGAACATGAACTGACTGATCAGCTTCTCGAGCACCACTGCCGACTGCGTCTTGGCGATCGCCTCGCCCGCCTTGAGCATCACCTCGTCACCCCCCGGGTCGAGGCCGATGTACTGTTCGCCGAGCAACCCGGCGGTCAGGATCAGCGCAAAGGTGTCCTTCGGAAAGCGGTAGCGGCCGTCAACGTTGATGGTCACGACGGCTTCGTAGGACTCGGGGTCGAAACGAATATCGGACACCCGCCCGACGACGACGCCGGCGCTTTTCACCGGCGCACGCACCTTCAGGCCACCGATGTTAACAAAATTGGCGCGCAGCGGGTACGTCTCGGCAAAGTTTGCCGCCGACAGGTTGCCGACCTTGAGGGCGAGGAAGAGCACCGCAGCCATCCCGAGGACGACGAAAACACCGACCCAGAGGTCGAGCAACTTGCGACTCATCAAGCCTCCCGGAACATGAACGAGGTCAACACGAAGTCGAGCGCGAGGATCGCCAGCGCCGACTTGACGACGGTGCTCTTGATCGAACTCGAGACGCCCTCGGCGGTGGGCTGTGCGTCGTAGCCCTCGAAGACAGCGATCAGCGACACCGCGATGCCGAAGACGAAACTCTTGACGATGCCGCTCCAGACATCGTAACGAAAGTCGACCGACGCCTGCATCTGCGACCAGAAGGCGCCTTCGTCGACGCCGATGAAGACGACGCCGATCAGGTAGCCGCCGAGGATGCCGGTGGCCGAGAAGAGCGCCGCCAGCAGCGGCATCGAGATGACGCCGCCCCAGAAGCGGGGCGCGACGACGCGGGCGATCGGGTCGACCGCCATCATGTCCATCGCGGTGAGCTGTTCGGTCGCCTTCATCAGGCCGATTTCGGCGGTGATCGATGAACCGGCGCGCGAAGCGAAGAGCAGCGCCGCCACCACCGGTCCGAGTTCGCGCACCAGCGACAGGGCGACGAGAACGCCCAGCGCCTCGGCCGAGCCGTAGCGCTGCAGCGTCTCGTAGCCCTGCATTCCGAGCACCATGCCGATGAACAGCCCGGAGACGAGGATGATCAGCAGTGACTGGAAGCCGGCGAAATAGATCTCGCGAATCGTCAGGTGCAGGCGGCGGAACGACTGTCCCGAGCCGAGCAGGATCATCAGGAAGAAGCGGGTCGCGAAGCCCAGCCGCAGCAACCCGTCGGTCACGTGGTGGCCGATGCTGCCGAGCAGCGTCGCGATCCTGCCCGTCGCGCGGCTATCGTCCGCCATGCGCCTGCCTCCCCAGCAGTTCCTGCGCCAGCGGCGCCGCCGGATAATGGAAGGGGACCGGTCCGTCGGCCTCGGCGAAGACGAACTGATGGACGAAGGGATGCTGCGAGGCACGGATCTCGTCCGGCGTGCCGAGGGCGACCACCTTGCCGTCGGACATGAAGTAGATGTAATCGACGATCAGCAGCGATTCCTGGATATCGTGCGTGACCATGATCGTCGTCGCACCCAGTGCGTCGTTGAGCCGGCGGATCAACTGGCCGATGATGCCGAGCGAAATCGGGTCGAGACCGGCAAAGGGCTCGTCGTACATGATCAGCATCGGATCGAGGGCAATCGCCCGTGCCAGGGCGACCCGCCGCGCCATGCCGCCGGAGAGTTCGGCCGGCATCAGCCCGTGTGCGCCGCGCAGGCCGACGGCGTTGAGCTTCATCAGCACCATGTCGCGGATCAGTTCTTCCGGCAGGTCGGTGTGCTCGCGCATCTGGTAGGCGACATTGTCAAAGACCGAGATGTCGGTGAACAGGGCGCCGAACTGGAAGAGCATGCCCATCCGCCGCCGCAGTGCGTACAGTTCCTCGTCGTCGAGATGCGGCACCGATTGCCCGTCGACCAGCACCTCGCCGCGGCTCGGTCGCAACTGGCCGCCGATCAACCGCAGCAGCGTCGTCTTGCCGCAACCGGAACCACCCATGATGGCGACGACCTTGCCGCGCGGGATCTGCAGGCTGATGCCGTCGAGGATCGGGCGATCCTCGTAGGCAAAATCAAGGCTGCTGATCTCGACGAGATTTTCGGCAGGCACGCGGGCATCCGGGGAGAAAATTGAGGCCGAATTATACCTGACGCTTCATCGTCTTACCGTGAATTACTTGACGTTAATATAATTGTGGAATAATGGCACGACCGCCATCAGCCCCCGTGACGACACGCTTTCCATGCTCAGCCACCCCGCAACCGCATTGCCTGAAAAGCCGCTGCTGCTCATCGTCGATGACGATCCGCTGATCTGCGACACCCTGAGCTTTTCGCTGAGCAAGCCGTTCGAGGTCGTCACCAGCCATTCCCGTCCGCACGCGCTGCAGCTTCTGCGGCAGTTGCGCCGCTCACCGGAGCTGGCGCTGGTCGACCTCGGCCTGCCGCCGGTGCCGCATCGTCCGGACGAAGGCTTTGCTCTGATTGCCGATCTCCTCAAGCTGGCGCCGGCCATCCGCATCGTCGTCCTCTCCGGACAGAGCGACGACGGCAACGCCCGCCACGCGCGCACGCTCGGTGCCGCCGATTTCGTCGCCAAGCCGTGCAACCCCGGCGACCTGCAGCAGGTGCTCGAGGGCGCGCTGGCCTTTCGCGCCCTCGACGAACAGCAGCGGGAGGTGGTGTCGCCGCTGATCGGCAACAGCCCGGCGATGCAGAAGCTGCGGCTGCAACTGCGGCAGTACGCCGACCTGCCGTTTCCGGTGCTGATCGAAGGGGAATCCGGCAGCGGCAAGGAGATCATCGCCTCGCGCTGCCTGCACCTCGATACGCAGCGGCGTTACCGACCCTTCCTGGCGCTCAATTGTGCCGCGATCTCGCCCAGCCTGGTCGAGGCGACGCTCTTCGGCTATGCCCGCGGCGCGTTCACCGGCGCCTCGTCGAGCCGCGCCGGTTACTTCGACGATGCCGCCGATGGCACGCTGTTTCTCGACGAGATCGGCGAACTGGCGCTCGACCTGCAGGCGAAGCTGCTGCGCGTCCTCGAGAACGGCGAGTACCAGCGGATCGGCGAGACGCAGCGGCGCGTCAGCCGGGCGCGCATCGTCGCTGCCACCAACCGCGATCTGCGCAAGGAGGTCAAGGCCGGCCGCTTCCGCGCCGATCTCTACCATCGGCTGTCGGTCTGTTCGATCGTCGCCCCGCCGCTGCGCGAGATGGGCGACGACAAGCTGCTCCTGCTCGAGCACTTCCGTCAGCATTACGCCGCGCAGACGCAGCAGCTTCCCTTTTCCCTGGCGCCGGAGGCGGAGAGCCTGTGGCGTGACTACGCCTTTCCCGGCAACGTGCGCGAGCTGCGCAACGTCGTCATCCGCCTGACCACCCGCTATCCCGGACAGATCGTCGATGCGGCGGCGCTCGAGGCGGAACTCGATCTGCCGGACGATTCGCCGGCCGGCGGCGATGCCCTGCCGGCAGTCCTCGACACGGGTACCAGCGACGCCATCGTCGCCGCTGCGACGCTGCGCCTGCGGCAGCGCGAACCCTTCAGTCTCGATCGCCTGCTCGACGCCACCGAGCGCGGCTACATCGAAGCGGCGCTGAAACTGGCGCACGGCAACGTCAGCCAGGCGGCACGTCTGCTCGGAGTCCACCGGACGACGCTCTACAACCGCATGGAAGCGACGGCGCGCGAAACATGATGTATCTCGAGCATTTCGGGCTGCAGCAGGCGCCTTTCCGCATCACGCCGCACACCGAGTTCTTCTTCGCCGGTGCCAACCGCGGGGCGACGCTCGAAGCGCTGATCTACGCGATCACCAACGACGAGGGCATCGTCAAGGTCAGCGGCGAGGTCGGCAGCGGCAAGACGATGCTCTGCCGCATGCTGCTCGAGAAGCTGCCGGAGAACGTCGAGACGGTCTATCTCGCCAATCCGATGCTGTCACGCGACGAGATCCTGTACGCCATCGCCGCCGAACTGCGCCTCGACCTGCCGGCAGGGCAGGGACAGTTGCTGCTGCGGGCGCTGCAGGACCGTCTGCTCGAGATCTACGCCGCCGGCCGGCAGATCGTCGTCCTCATCGACGAAGCGCACGCGATGCCGCCGGACGCCCTCGAAGAGATCCGCCTGCTCTCCAACCTCGAATCCAGCCGCCACAAGCTGCTGCAGATCGTCCTCTTCGGCCAGCCGGAACTCGATCAGCGGCTGCACGAGCGCGCCATGCGGCAGCTCAACGACCGCATCACACACAGCTTCAGCCTCGAGCCGCTGCACCGCAGCGATGTCGCCGCCTACCTGATGTTCCGGCTGCGCGCCGCCGGTTACCGTGGCCCCGATCTCTTCAGCCGCCGTGCCGTCCAGCTCATCAGCCGCAGCTCCGAGGGGTTGACGCGGCGCATCAACATCCTCGCCGACAAGGCGCTGCTGGCCGCCTTCGCCGCCGGTCGGCACGAGGTCGATGCCAGACAGGTGCGGGCGGCGATCCGCGACGCGCAGTTCCAGCCGATCGCCGGCCGGGCGTTCGGTCGCTGGCTGTGGCCGGCCGCCGCTGTCGTGGCGATGCTCGGAGTCGCCACCGTCGCCTACCTTGCCGGCAGCCACCGTGCCGGCAGCGGGGCACAGCCGCAGCCGGCTCCGCAGCCCGTGGCTGCCCTCGCCACGGTGACGGCGGCCCCGGCCGCTCCGCTGGTCGAGACGACAGCGACGACACCGCCAGCTCCGGCAGTCCCGGCGGTCCCGGCAGTCCCGGCAGTCCCGGCAGTCCCGGCAGTCCCGGCGGCACCGGCGGCACCGGCGGCACCGGCGGCACCGGCGGCACCGGCGGCACCGGCGGCACCGGCGCCTGCGGCAGTGTCCCCGCAGGCGCCGGCTGCCAGCGCAGCGGCGGCCAGGACGCCGAGCCTCGCGCAGCGGCTGGCGGCGAGCGAGGAGTGGCTGCGGCGGACGCCGGACAGCCATCATTTCATCCAGTTGCTCATGACCGACGCCGGCAGCCAGCGCGAAGTCGATGATTTCATTGCAAGAAACTCCACGGTCCTAGACCCGCGCCAGGTGCGGGTCTACCGTTCGCGGCTCGCCGGCAGGGAGCGGTTGGGGGTGATCTATGGCGATTACGCATCGCGCGAGGAGGCGAACGCGGCCCTGGCGACGCTCGGCGAGATCTCGCCGGCGAGCAGGCCCTACGTGCGCCCGGTCTCCCGGTTGCGCGCAGGCGGCCCGGCCGCCGTTCCGGCGCCGGCTACGGAAGGTAATAAAAATCATGCACTTGTACCGAAGTCCTGACGTGGTATGATCAGCTTTCCCTATGAGCGGAGCGAGCTTGAGCGTGTCCCCGAGAAGCCTTGACGCCGTCCTCCTGGTGCTGGTGCTGGCCGCCTGCACGCCGACCACCCTGAGCACCGGGCCGTCGCCGGGGCATCTGCAGGCCGACAGCGTGGCGCGCCCGCCGGGCGCGATTCCGCAACCGGTGCAGCAGAGCGTCTCGCTGCCGCGGCCGCGGGCGACCGCCCGCACCGAGACCTACAGCGTCGTCGTCAACAATGTCCGGGTGCACGACCTGCTCTTTGCGCTCGCGCGCGACGCGAAGATCAACGTCGATATCCATCCCGGGATCAACGGCACCGTCACCCTCAACGCCATCGACCAGACGCTGCCGCAACTGCTGACGCGGATCGCCAGACAGGTCGACATGCGTTTCGAGATCGATGGCCCGAACCTCGTCGTCATGCCCGATTCGCCCTACCTGAAGCACTACAAGGTCGATTACGTCAACATCTCGCGCGAAGTGACCGGTGTCGTGTCGACCAACACGCAGATCTCGACCAGCGCGCTGGCGACCGGCAGCGGCGGCGTCGCCGGCACCGGCAACACCTCGCGCATCCAGATCGACAACAAGTCGAAGAACAGCTTCTGGCAGTCGCTGGAAAAGAACCTCAAGGATCTGCTGCACGAAACCGACAAGGTCTTTCCCGAAGGATCGACCGAGACGGTCACCGAGCAGAGCGCGTCGCAGAGCACCACCGGGACCGGCGCGCCGCCTCCGGCCACTGCCGCGACGCGGCTCGGCCAGGCCGTACAGTCGCTGGCCGGCAGCCCGAATCCGGCCGTTCTGCAGAACACCGGCGCCACCGTCGTCAAGCGGATGACCTTCCGTGAGGCGGCAGCGGTGATCGCCAATCCCGAAGCCGGAGTGATCACCGTCCGGGCTACCGCCCGCCAGCACGAGAAGGTGCAGGAGTTTCTCGACCGGGTGATGCTCGGTGCGCGGCGGCAGGTGCTGATCGAAGCGACGATCGTCGAGGTGACGCTTTCCGATGGCTACCAGCAGGGAATCGAATGGAGCCGGCTGACCAGCGGCACCGAATACAGTGTCACGAAGCCGCAGTTGACGACCAACGTGCCCAGCGCCGTCACTCCTTACGTCATCAAGTACCGCGACATCAACCCGCTGAACCTCCTGGCAACGGTCGAACTGCTGCGCGCCTTCGGTACCGTCAAGGTGCTGTCGAGCCCGAAGCTGGCGGTGCTCAACAATCAGACGGCGACCCTCAAGGTGTCGGAGGATTTCGTCTATTTCAGCGTCAAGCAGGATACGGTGCCGGGCGGTCCGAACACCAACGCCACCGTCACCACGACGACGACGCCACAATCGGTTTCGATCGGCTTCTTCATGAGCCTGACGGCACAGATCAGCGACAGCGGCACGGTGACGCTGAACGTGAGGCCGTCGATTTCGAGCATCGCCGAACTGAAGCAGGATCCGAACCCGGCACTGGCGGCGGCCAACATCAAGAACCTGGTACCGCAGATCCGGATGCGCGAGATCGAGTCGATGATGCGCGTCGAGAGCGGTGACATCGCCGTCCTCGGTGGCCTGATGGAGGATCGCCTGGACAACCGCCTCGGGCGGATGCCGCTGCTGGGCGACATCCCCTTCCTGGGCGAGGTGTTCAACAACCGCAACAACTCGTCCGGAAAATCCGAACTCGTCGTCCTGCTGCGCCCGACCGTGATCAAGGATGCTTCGCTCGAGGGCGACTTCAGCAGCTTCAGGAACTTGCTGCCGGACCGGGAGTTCTTCCGCACCGACCAGGTTTACCGGCCATTCTCGCTGCCCGAGCAGCCTCCGGAGCCGCTGCAGTGAGCCTGTTGATGGATGCCCTGAAGCGCGCCGAGGAGGCCAAACGACTGGCCGCCGCCGGCGCGCAGCCGGCAGCTCCGGCGGCGCCTGCCGCACCTACGGAGCTGCGCCTCGATCCGCTGGACGCGCCGGCAACGACAGCCGGCCGCTCGTTGCCGCCGCTGTCGCAGCACCTCGATTCGCTCGACGCCGATCTCGCGGCCAGCGCCGCCGCGCCGCCGTCGCGGCGGTCCGGGGCGGGATCGATGGCGGCGGCTACCGACCGCGGCAGCGCCGACGCCGCCGCCCGGACGGCGGTGAAGAACGCTTTCGCCGTCAAGCAGGAGGCGCGGCCGCGCACCTCGCTGTGGCTTTTCATCGGCCTCGGTGGCGCCGCGGCGCTGGCGATTGCCGGCTATTTCTGGTGGCAGTTGCAGGGGCTTGGCGGCGGTTCGCGGGTGGCGTCGCCGCCGCTGGCGGCGGCCAGCCGGCCGGCCCTGCCGGCGGTTGCCGGCACTTCAGCGCCACTGCCGCTGCCGCAGGCGCCGACCGCGCCGCCTTTGCCGGCAACCGCCGGCGGCGCTCCGGCGTCGCCGCAGGCCGTCCCGGCACCGGTTGCGCCGCCGGCGGCCGCGCCCCCCGAGCGCCGCCGCCGGCAGGATCCCGCCGCTGGCCCGGCGACCCAGGAGGCGGGCGTCTTCCGTTCCGACAGCCGCCGTCCGCCGGCCGACCAGACCCTCGACCGCGCCTACGACGACTGGCAGGCCGGCCGCGTCGACGAGGCGCAGCGCGCTTACGAACAGGTCCTGCGCCGTGATCCGCGCAATGCCGACGCACTGCTCGGGCTGGCGGCGATCGCCGTTCGCCAGGGCCGCTACGAACGGGCGCAGAGCCTCTACCTGCGCGTGCTCGAGTCGGATCCCGCCGACGCGACGGCGCAGGCGGCGCTGATCAACCTGCAGGGCGGCGGTGACGGCGGGCAGTCCGAGAGTCGCCTGAAGACGCTGCTGGCGGCGCAGCCCGATGCGGCGGCGCTGCATTTCGCGCTCGGCAACCTCTACGCCCGCCAGCGGCGCTGGAGCGAGGCGCAGCAGGAGTACTTCCAGGCCTATGCCCTCGAGCCGGACAATGCCGACCATCTCTTCAACGTCGCCGTCAGCCTCGACCACCTGCGCCAGGGCAAGCTGGCGCTGCAGTACTACCGCATGGCGCTCGGCGCTGCCGACGCGAGCCGCGCCGCCTTCGACCGCAATGCAGCCAGGCAACGAATCCTTGAACTGCAGCCCTGAGGCGCCGCGCGGGCCGTGGCCGCCGTTGCCGGGCAGCCTGCCGCTACCGTCATGAACGCGCCCGTCGGACATCCGCACGCGCGGCCGCTGGGCCAGATCCTGATCACCAAGGGCATCCTCAGCGAAGACCAGTTGCGCATCGCGCTGCTCGAGCAGATGAAGTCCAACCGGCCGATCGGCAAGCTGCTGGTCGCGCTCGGTTTCGTCTCCGAGGCGACGCTGCGCGACGCGCTGTCGGAAAGCCTGGGCAAGCAGAGCGTCGATCTGTCGAAGGCGATCATCGATCCCTCGGCGCTCCGGCTGGTGCCGCGCGAACTCGCCAAGCGCCACCACGTCCTGCCGCTCGATTACGACGCCGCCAATCAGTGCCTGACGGTGGCGATCGCCGACATCAACGACATCGTCGCCCTCGACCGGATTCGCGGGCTCGCCGGCGACGACCTCGAGATCAGCACGCTGCTCGCCGGCGAGACCGAAATCGACCGCGCGATCGACCTGTGCTATGGCTACGAACTGTCGATCGACGGCATCCTGCACGAGATCGAGACCGGCGAGATCGACTTCCGCGGCCTGCAGTCGTCGTCCGACGAGTACAGCCAGCCGGTCGTGCGGCTGATCGATTCGATCATGACCGATGCCGTCAAGCGCGATTCTTCCGACATCCATTTCGAGCCGGAGGCGAGCTTCCTGCGCATCCGCTACCGCATCGACGGCATGCTGCGGCAGATCCGTTCGCTGCACAAGACCTACTGGCCGGCGATGGCGGTGCGCATCAAGGTGATGTCCGGGATGAACATCGCCGAAACCCGCGCGCCGCAGGATGGGCGGATCTCGCTCAACATGCGCGGCCGGCAGGTCGATTTCCGGGTTTCGGCGCAACCGACGATCCATGGCGAGAACATCGTCCTGCGCATCCTCGACCGGCAGAAGGGGATCGTCCCGCTCGAAGGGCTCGGCCTTGCCGAGCAGCAGCTCGACCTGCTCAAGCTGATGATCGCGCGGCCGGAGGGGATCATCCTCGTCACCGGTCCGACCGGCAGCGGCAAGACGACGACGCTGTACTCGGTGCTCAACCACATCAACTCCGAGGGGGTCAACATCATGACCCTCGAGGACCCGGTCGAGTATCCGATGACGCTGGTGCGGCAGACTTCGGCGGCCGAATCGGTCAAGCTCGATTTCGCCAACGGCATCCGCTCGATGATGCGCCAGGACCCGGACATCATCCTCGTCGGCGAAATCCGCGACGCCGAGACGGCCGAAATGGCGCTGCGGGCGGCGATGACCGGCCACCAGGTCTATTCGACGCTGCACACCAACTCGGCGATCGGCGCCATTCCGCGCCTCCTGGACATCGGCATCCTGCCCGACATCATGGCCGGCAACATCATCGGCATCATCGCGCAACGGCTGGTGCGTCGCCTCTGCGTGCACTGCAAGGTTCCCTACCAGGCCGAGGCACACGAGGCGCACCTGCTCGGCAAGCTGGCCGACGGGCCGCGACCGGTCATCTATCGCCCAAGCGGCTGCGAACGCTGCGAGTTCCAGGGCTATCGCGGTCGGCTGGCGATCATGGAACTGATGCGCATCAATGCCGACATGGACGAACTGATCGCCCGCCGCAGCACGCTGCGCGAAATGCAGCAACTGGCCAGGCGCCAGGGCGTCGTCACGCTGGCCGACGACGGCCTGCGACGCGTTCTCGACGGGTCGACGTCGCTCGAGGAAATCGGGCGCGTCGTCGACCTCACCGACCGGATGTAGGGCCGTGCCCCTGTACACGTACAAGGCGGTGAGTCCCGAGGGACGGATGGTCTTCGGCCGCATCGACGCGATCAACCTCGTCGATCTCGATCTGCGACTGCGGCGCATGGAACTCGACCTCGTCAGCGGCGAGCCACTCAGCAATCGCAGCCTGCTGCGCAGTGGTGGCGTGCCGCGGCGCGAACTGATCCACTTCTGTTTCCATCTGCAGCAACTCGTCCGTGCCGGCGTGCCGATTCTCGAAGGTCTGACCGACCTGCGCGACAGTCTCGAGCATCCGCGTTTCCGTGAGGTGGTCGCCAGCCTGATCGAGTCGATCGAGGGCGGGCAGACGCTGTCGCAGGCGATGGAGAGCCATCGCCGCGTCTTCGACCAAGTCTTCGTCAGTCTCGTCCGTGCCGGCGAGGCGACCGGCCGCCTGCCGGACGTGCTGCACAGCCTGAACGAGTCGCTGAAGTGGGAGGACGAACTGGTGTCGCAGACGCGCAAGATGGCCGCCTACCCGGCCTTCGTCGGCACGATCGTCATTGCCGCCACCCTGTTCCTGATGATCTACATGGTGCCGCAGCTCCGCATCTTCGTGAAGAGCATGGGGCAGGTCCTGCCGTTGCAGACGCAGATCCTCTTCCTGGTGTCGGACCTGCTGGTGGCCTACTGGTATCTGCTGCCGACGCTGCCGCTGCTCGCCTTCTTCGGCGTGCGACTGCTGCTGAACCACAACCCGCTGGCGCGGTTGCGCTTCGACGGCATCAAGCTGCGCGTGCCGGTGCTCGGCAGCATTCTGCGCAAGATCATCCTGGCACGCTTCGCCAACACCTTTGCGCTGCTCTACGCTTCGGGAATACCGATCCTCGAGTCGATCAGGACGACGCAGGGGGTCGTCGGCAATCTGGTCATTCGCCAGGGGCTGGAGCGGGTCGAGCAACTGATCATCGAGGGGCAGAACGTCACCGCCGCCTTCCACGGCACCGGCTTCTTCCCGCCGCTGGTGATCCGCATGCTGCGCGTCGGCGAGAACACCGGCGCCCTCGACGAAGCGCTGCTCAACGTCAGCTACTTCTACAACCGTGACGTCCGCGAGTCGGTGCAGAAGATGCAGCAACTGATCGAACCGCTGCTGACCCTGGTCATGGGCGGCATGCTCGGCTGGATCATGCTCTCGGTGCTCGGTCCGGTCTACGACGTGATCAGCAAGATCAAGACCTGAAGCCATGTATGCCCGTCGCCTCCTCTACCTCAGCGCGCACCAGTTGACCGCCTGGCTCTGGCACGCCGGCACGCTGACCGAAGAGGGAACCTTCGACGTCACCGAGGACGGGCGTCAGCGCTTTCTGCGTTACCTCGACGGCCAGCGCAAGAGCCTCTTCTGGCTCCTCGTCAACGTCGCCGACGAAGGCTTCCACATCGAGAAGATCCCCTTCCTGCGCGGCGACGACCGGGAAACCGTGATCGCGCGCAAGCTCGGGCAGCATTTCTTCAGCGCGACGCTGACCGCCGCGCTCTCGCTCGGTTACGAGAAGTCGCGGCGCAAGGATGAGCGCGTCCTGCTGGCGGCGCTGACCAACAACGAGTTCTTCGCCCCCTGGTTGGCGGCGCTCGCCAGCTCCGGGGTGGCGCTCGCCGGGGTGCATTCGCTATCCATGCTCGGGCCCTCGCTGCTCCGGAAACTCGGCGTCGCCGACGAGCGCTGCCTGTTGCTGACGATCCAGGACCAGTCGATCCGGCAGAGCTACCTGGAGAAGGGACAACTCCAGTTCAGCCGCCTCAGCCCGCTCCAGAACAGCAGCATCGGCGGCATCGCGCAGACCTTCGCTGCCGAGTCGCGCAAGCTGCAGCAGTATCTCGTCAGTCAGCGGCTGCTCGGCCGGCAGCAGGCGATCAGGGCCTGTCTCGTCGCGCATCCGCAGGCCATCAGTGCGATCGCGGGCAGTTGTGTCGACAGCGAAACGCTGACCTTCGCCATCTTTGACCTCGAGAGCTGCGCGCAGCGCAGCGGTCTCGTGACGCTGCCGACTGACAGTCGCTGCGAACGGCTGCTGCTGCATCTGCTGGCCAGCGACCCGCCGCGCAGCCAGTTCGCCAACGATCAACAACGCCATGGCTATCACCTCTGGCTCGTCCGTTCGGCGCTGCAGGGCGTCGGTGCGGTGGCGCTGGCGGCGTGTCTGCTGTGGTCCGGCAAACAGTTCTACGATGCCTACCGGGTGAATCAGGAGGTGGATCTCGTCGCCAGCGAGACGGCGCTCGCACGTCGGCGCTACGACGAGATCGTCAGGACCTTCCCGCCGATCCCGACCAGCAACGACAACCTGCGGCGGGTGATCGATCGCTACCTCGAGCTGGAGAGGACCACGGGATCGCCCGACTATCTCTGGCGGGAACTCGGCCGCGCGCTGCACGGTGTGCCGGCGGTCGAACTCGACGGCCTCGACTGGAAGCTGACGCCGGCAGCGCCCGCACCCCCTTCGCCCGGCGGCGGCGACGGCAAGGGCAGGGCAGTGTCAGGGCCCGGCGGCGAGACGATCATCGTCCGCGGCAGCATCCGCCTCGGCGACGAGAGCAACCCGCGACAGGTGCTGGCCGTCTTCAACCGCTTTCTCGAGGCGCTCAGGCGCAACCCGCAGCTCGAAGTCGAGGTGTTGCAGCAGCCCTTCGATGTCGAGTCCGGCAAAGCGTTGAAGGGTGGCGACGCAGCCGCCGAGGAGCGGCAGCCGCGCGCCTTCCGACTGCAGTTGCGGCGGGTGCTCGGGGCATGAAGTTTGGCGCCGAGGACTGGCCGAAGGTCCAGGTCAGCGCACTGGCGGCGCTGCTCATGGTCGCGGTCGGCGCCGCGACCCTGTACGCCGCGAACCGCTTCCGCGACGCTGCCGAGCAGGCGCGCACGCTTGCTCTCGCGCAGCGCAGCGAGGCCGACGGCAAGCTCAGGCGGGTGCGCGAGGAAGAGAGCGAGATCAAGAACAAGTCGCTCCTCTTCAACAGCCTGCACGAGCGTGGCATGATTGGCGACGAGCCGCGGCTGGAATGGATCGAGCTGCTCAAGGACATTCGCGACCGCCACCGCCTGCTCGACCTGCGTTACGAGCTGTCACCGCAAAGACCGCTGGATAGCGGCGAGGTCGGCGATTTCGCCTTCTACCTCAGTTCGATGAAGCTCGAGTTGAAGTTGCTGCACGAGGAGGACCTGAGCCGCTTTCTCGCCGATCTGCGGCAGCAGGCGAAAGCGCTGATCCGCATCAATCGCTGCCATGTCGAGCGGCTGCCGGCAGGGGCCGAGGAGCGTGCCGGTGGCCGGGCGAACCTGCTCGCCGAGTGCGATCTGGACTGGCTGACGGCGCGTGAGGCGGGCAGGAAGCATCCGCCGGACGACGGCAGGTCCGCCGGGCGGTAGCGCGCGGTGGCTGGGGCAGCGACTGGAAAACGGGGTGCAGGCAGATGATGAGAGGCGGCGAGAGATGATGCGACTGATTGCCGGCGGCCTGGCGAGTGTCTGCCTGTGGCTGGCGATGTCCTGCCCGGCCGTCGCCGAGGAGGCGCTCGATCGCCTGTTCTTCACCCCCGAGCGACGGCAGCAACTCGATCGCCAGCGGCAGACCAACGTCCTCGACCAGCAGGCGGTACAGAGCGAGCCGACGCTGACCATCGACGGCATCGTCACGCGCAGCAGCGGCCGGCGAACGGCCTGGATCAATGGCAATCCGCAGAGCGAAGGCGACATCGGCAGCGGCGTCAGCGTCGGCGCGCAGCGCGGCGATCCCGGCCGGGTGGTGGTCCGTACCGATTCGCTGCCGGCCGTCAGGGCGCGCGTCGGGGAAACGGTGAACAGCAGCACCGGCGAGACGCAGGATCTGCTCAATGGTGGCACGATCGTCGTTCATGGTCGCCCGGCGGCGAAGAGATAGCCGATGCGGCGGCGATGCGGCGTCGGGATCAGGCAGTTGCCGAACGGCGCGCCGCGACGGCAGGCCGGGGTTGCGCTGCTGGCGCTGCTGACCCTGCTGACGCTCTGGGGACTGTATCTCCTGGTCGGCGAACTCAACACGACGCAGTTCCAGGTGGCGCGCAAGGAGGCGACCGGGGCGGCGCTGGTCCAGGCGAGGCAGGCGCTGGTCGGTCGGGCTGCCGGCGACGACAACCGCCCCGGCAGCCTGCCGTGCCCGGCGCTCGATGAGAGCGGCGTCGCGGCACTGCTGGTTGGCAACCAATGTCCCACCTACATCGGGCGCCTGCCTTGGCGAACGCTCGATGTCGGCCAGCTGCGCGATGACGCCGGCCAGTTGTTGTGGTATGCGCTGGCGCCGGCATTGCGCGACGACGACTCGGCGCAGCCGATCAACTTCGAAACCGTTCCCCAACTGCGGCTCGACGGAGCGCCCAACGTCGCGGCGATCATCTTCGCGCCCGGGGCGCCGCTGGCCGGCCAGAACGGCCGACCGGGCAACGCGGTCGCCGACTATCTCGACGGCAGCAACGGCGACGGCGACCAGGACTTCGTCTCCGGGCCGCACACGGCGGTCTTCAACGACAACGTCCTGGCAGTCACGCGTGACGACGTCTTTCGCGTCGTCAATCAGCGTGTCCTCGGCGAGGTCCGTGCGCGTGCCGAGAACGCGAGCCTTCCCGACCATGGCCTGCGCGGCTACCAGGCGCTCAACGGCAGCTTCCCGGCCGCCGACGGAGACAGCGACGGCTGGGCGGATGCGGGCGTGACGATGGGCCGGCTGCCGTACCGCGATCTCTCGTTCAGCGCAGCGGCTCTTGCCTGGCTGACGGCCAACGACTGGTGGCGGCTGGTCAGCTACACGCAGCTCGCTCCCTGCCTGGCGCGGATCGGCATCGTCGGCAGCACTGCGACGATGGATGTCGCCGGAGCCAGCCCCCCCTGTCCCTGAGCCACCGGCGAACGCTTGCCGGGATCTGTGGCGACCGGACCTGGCAGCGACTCGAGCCAACGGAGCCTTTGTAATTGCGCAAGGCACGCACTAGAATGATAGCCTCGCATGCAGCGTCGTCAGGACGCAGTTCTTTGCCGATCTTCCTTCTTCGGCGGCAGCGGAAAATCCCCGGCGGCCGGAGTGCTTGCAGATCCAGTGAGGTGCCCGCATGAACAGATTGCCATCGCGTGCCACGCCGAGTCGGGGCTTTACGTTGACCGAACTGGCGGTTGTCCTGGTCGTCGTCGCGCTCGTCCTCGGTGGTCTCCTGTCGCCGCTGGCGACGCAGATGGACGTCCGCATGACCGCTGAAACGCGCAAGGATCTCGCGGACATCAGGGAGGCGCTGCTCGGCTTCGCCGTCATCAACGGCCGTTTTCCCTGTCCGGCTGCTGCCACGACCGCCAGCGGGGTTGCCGGCGCCGGGCTGGAAGCGGCCCATGATGCCGGCGGCAACTGTCCGAACGCCTCCGGCGTCGTGCCCTGGGTGACCCTCGGCGTCCCCGAGACCGACGCCTGGGGGCAACGCTACACGTATCGCGTGACACCGGCCTTTGCCCAGCGCGTGTCGCCGCCCCGGAGTGCGGCGTTCGATCTCGGCACCGCCGGTACCCTCGACGTTCGCTCGGCGACGGTGGGCGGAACGATGGTGGCCGGCGGGCTGCCGGTGGTGGTCGTTTCGCACGGTGCCAATGGCCGCGGCGGCTACAACCGCGCTGGCGTGCAACTGCCGAACGGCGAGGTCGTCGACGAAATCGACAACCAGTTGACGAATGCCGGCACGGCGATGGCGAATGCCGTTTTCGTCAGCCGGGCACGGAACCCGGACAGCGGTTTCGACGACGAGGTCGGCTGGGTCCCGCGCGCCATTCTCGTCAGCCGGATGATCGGCGTGGGCAAGCTTCCGTGAGCGCTCGCCGCGCCGCCCGGCGGTCAGCGTCGGCAGAATGCGCCGGTAGCGGCGGCGCGGTCGCCTTGGCGCGTAGTGGGTAGTGGCGGGGCGGCGAACGGAGGCGCCGCCCGTTCCTCCTGCGCCCCGCCCTGTCATTGGTCGGCACGTGGTTGCGTCGCGCGCGGCGGCGAGCGTGCCCCGGCGTTCCGCTGTGGGTCGCGGTGGCGGTGACTTCTTGCCGCACCTTCCTTGCCCGTCTGCGTACCGCCGGCGTGGCTGCGGACGACCCGGAAGAGCTGCGCCTGCAGAAATCGCTGCTCTTCTTCGCCACCGGCCTGATCTGCTTTGCCTCGGTCGCCTGGCTGCTGATCTACTGGCAACTGGGGCCGCGTTTCTCGTCGAACCTGCCGTTTGCCCTGCAACTCCTGCTGGTCGGCAACCTGCTGCTGTACCTGTGGACGCTGAACTTCAACTTCTTTCGCCAGGTTCAGCTCGCACTCTTCCTGTTCATGCCCTTCGTCGCGCAATGGAGCATCGGCAGCTTCATCGACGCCAGCGGCATCAGCCTCTGGGCGCTGCTGGCGCCGATCGGCGCCGTCCTGTTCATCGGCCCGCGCGAATCGGGCGCATGGTTCTTCGCCTATGTCTTTCTCACCGTCCTTTCCGGAGGTTTCGACTTCTACCTCGCCGACTCGCTGCTGGCGCAGCCGCCGAAGGTGCCGCTGCGGACGACGGCATTCTTCTTCGCCCTCAACTTCGTTGCCGTGTCGACGATCGTCTACCTGTTGCTGCGCTACGCCGACGGCGAGAAGCACAAGGCGCAGCAGCGTCTGCAGGAAGCGCATCGCCTGCTGCAGGTCGAACAGGATCGCTCGGAACGGCTGTTGCTCAACATTCTGCCGGGGCCGATCGCCAAGCGCCTGAAGGACAGCGACCAGACGATCGCCGACGGTTTTGCCGAGGTCTCGGTCATGTTCGCCGACATCGTCAACTTCACCCGCGTTGCCGAAGGACTGACGCCGCAACAGGTGTTCAGCATGCTCAACAAGATCTTCTCCTCCTTCGACGAACTGGCCGAGAAGTACGAGTTGGAGAAGATCAAGACGATCGGCGACGCCTACATGGTCGCTGCCGGGCTCAACGATGCCTGCCGCAACCCTGCCGAATCACTTGCCGACATGGCACTGGAGATGTGTGCCCTGCTGCACCATGACTTCAGCGTCAACGAGATGCATCTCGAGCTGCGGATCGGCATCGGCACCGGACCGGTGGTCGCTGGCGTCGTCGGCAAGAAGAAGTTCATCTACGACCTCTGGGGCGATACGGTGAACGTCGCCAGTCGCGTCACCACCGAAGGGGTTCCGGGAATCGTTCAGGTCGATCAGCGGACCTACTGGCGGCTCTGCAACAGTTTCGACTTTCAGGAGCCGCAGACGATCCAGGTCAAGGGCAAGGGCAGCATGATCGTCCACCGCCTGATCGGTCGCCGCGCGGCGACGCGGGTCAGCGCCTAGACGGCAGCGGCAGCAGGGTCTTCGCCGGCGTCGCAGCGGCGCAGTTCGAAGCAGACCTGGCCGGGCAGGTTGCTCGCCAGACGCAGTCGATAGCCGTTGCTGGCGGCCTGGCGCGCGGCGTGGTAGAGGCCGATGCCGAGGCCGCTTTCGGAGGCGACCGGCGCCTGCAGCAGATCGCCGAGAACCGCGTCACCGACGGCACTGCCGTCATCGCAGACGCGCAGCAGGGAAGCGTCGGCGGCGAGGGTGACGCGAATCTGCAGCGCGTTCTCCACCTGCCTCTTGAGCAGTGCGTTCTGCAGCAGGTTGTCGGCGACGCTGTCGAAGAGGGTCGTCGGCAGCATCGCCTGCGGGTCGATCTCGTCGGCGACGAAGCGGACCGGCGAGCCCGCGTAGCGCTGCTGCTGGATGCGCCACCACATCGCGGCTGGCAAGGTGCCGCCGATTTCGCTCTGTGGCTTCTGCAGCTTGGCAAGGGTCTGCTGCAGCCGTTGGCTGATCTGCGGCAACTGGCGCTGCAGCAGCAGCTCGAGACGCTCGCCGTCGTTTCCCTGCACGGTCTGCGCGAGATAGCAGAGGCCGTCGATCGACTGCAGCAGGTTCTTGACGTCGTGCGTCAGGCGGGCGCCGGTTTCGTGGATCGCCCGCAGGTAGCTCACCTGCTGCAGTTCGCGCGCCCGCAGCTTGGCGACGTAGTGTTCGTTGGCCAGTTGCGCCAGCAGGTGAAAGTGCCAGACGAGCGCCGGGCTGAGCTTGTGACGGGTGTACAGGGTGAGCTGCAGCGGTTGCCCGGGGAATTCCTGGCGATGGCGCGACTCGTTGCCGAAGGAGCCCTGCCTGCCGCCGGCGATCCAGTGGCCGCCGTCGACCCACGGCAGGTCGAGCATCTCGGCGAGTGCTTGCGAGAGAAACTTCTCCGGCTCGTTCTCGTCACTGGCCAGTGTCGTCAGGCGATGCAGCCAGCGCTCGAAGGGCAGGCCGATGCTGAGCAGGTAGCGCGAGAAGAAGACGTCGATGCCGGTGTAGCCCGGACGCGTGTTCCACGTCCAGCCGATCAGCAGCAGCAGGACGGCGATCGACACCAGCGTGTTGATCACCGCCTCGAAGTAGCCGGCCTGGCGCAGGAGCATGAACGCCAGGCTGCCGAGGACGAGGACGGCGATCAGGAGAAAGATGAACAGGCTGTAGAAGAGATCGACCATCGCGCCTCCCGGCCGGTCGCTTTCCCGGGTGAGCGGCAGCAGCGTCATGACGAGCAGGAACAGCGGCATGCCCCAGGCGAACTCGCGCTCGAGCGCCGGGCCGTTGAGCAGGGCCTTCGGCACGACCTGCGGCACCAGCCAGAACAGCAGCGCCGCCAGCAGGTAGGCAAAGCCGACGAGGTAGAAGATGCGGGTCGGCCGGTGATCGATGAACATCACACGGCCGCCGACGAGGGCGGCGAGGATCACCACCCAGACGATCAGCAGCCACCAGCCGTACCAGATGGCGCCACAGGCGAGCAGCAGCGTGATCACCGCCAGGCCGCTGAGATCGACCTTCCGTTCGGCGTAGATGAACGGCTGCCAGAGGATGAACAGGCCGACGTTGACCAGCCAGCAGAGCAGACCGACCATCGACGCGGCGCCGGCGACCAGCGCCAGGTGCAGGAAGGCGAGCAGCGAGATCAGCAGCCAGCGCTGGCGCTGGCGCAATGCCGTGCCCATGCGCTGCAGCAGGCTCACGCGTGGCGCCCCGCTGTCGTCGTGCCGCCTTCCCGCCCGACTCTCGACAGGAGTGTCGAGAATTCGACAGCTTGCGGCTCTCCAGGCGCCAAATCAGCCGCATTTGGCTGGCACGGAAAGTGCTTGTAACCTCTGGCACCGGACATGGACAGGAGGAAAAAATGAACCAAATGAAGCAGCAGCAGTCGGGATTCACCCTGGTTGAGATTGCCATTGTACTCGTCATCATCGGGCTCCTGCTGGGCGGGGTGCTGAAGGGTCAGGAGATGATCAACAGCGCCAAGGTGAAGAACATGATCGGCGATTTCCGCAGCGTCTCGAGCCTGGTGTATGCCTATCAGGACCGCTTCAAGGCTTTCCCCGGCGACCAGAACCAGAACCAGTTGAACGATGCCTTCGGCGCCGCCGTCGCTGCTGCCTGTGCGCCGGCGGGTGCCGATTGCGCGCAGAACAACGGCCGCATCGACGGCACGTGGCAGGCGGGCAACGCCAACGGCACGGGTGTCCTCACCGATGAAACCTCGCTCTTCTGGCAGCACGTGCGGCAGGCCAACCTGACGACGGGTCCGACGGTGCTTGCCGACACCGCCTACCGGCCGCGCAATGCCGATGGCGGTCTGATCGGCGTCGAGATGACCGGCGGCCAGTTGCCGTTCATCCTCAACATGCGCGGCTCGTTCTTCGTCTGTTCGGATGGCATCCTCGGCCGCTATGTCAGGCAGATCGACACGACGATGGATGACGGCAATACCGCCGGCGGTTCGGTGCAGGCGGTGCCTACCGGCTCTGCGCGCGGTGCCGCGGCGACGGCCACGAACGCCATCGTGGACGGCAACCAGTACATCGTCTGCGCGGCCTACTGACGCCGCGACTTCAGCCCTGCAGCAGGCGCTGTTCGGCGGCTGCCAGGGCAGCGGGTGAACCCAGCAGCACGACGACATCGCCGCTGCGAAAGCGGGTCTCGGCTGCCGGCTCGAGGGCGCGGATGTTGCGCCGGCGCACCGCCGTCACCTCGACGCCGAGCGCCTGCAGCGCGAGTTCGCCGAGCGTGCGGCCGACCGCATGCGCGCCCTCGGCGAGCAGGATCGAGTGCAGGCGCGGCTCGTCGGTGGCGGCGCCGTCGGCCGTGAGGTCGTCGTCACCGTGGAAGAAGCCGCGCAGCGTCCGGTAGCCGGCCTCCCGCGTCTGCCGGAAGCGCTCGATCACCTCCGTCATCGGTACCCCGAGGTGGCGCAGCGCGTGCGCCGCCAGCACCATGCTGGCCTCGAGGGTTTCCGGAACCACCTCCGCCGCACCGGCCTGCCGCAGGGCGACGATGTCCCTCTCGTCGAGCGTTCGTGCGACCACCGGCAGTTGCGGCGCCAGGCTGCGCACCTGCTCGAGGACGCGTTCGGCGGCACGCGTGTCGGCAAAGGCGATGATCAGCACGCTGGCGCGGACGACCCCGGCGGCGAGCAGGGTTTCGCGCCGCGTCGCGTCGCCGAAGATGACGTTCTCACCGGCCGCCGCCGCTTCGCGGATCAGTTCCGGATCGAGGTCGAGGGCGACGTAGCTCACCGCCTCCTGCTCCATGAAGCGCGCCAGGTGCTGGCCGCTGTGGCCGTAGCCGCAGATCACCGCGTGCCGCTCGGTGTTCATCGTCTGCGCCGCGAGACTGGTGAGCTGCATCGAGCGCAGCAGCCATTCGCTGGCGGCGAAACGCAGGACGATGCGGTTGCTGTACTCGACGAGCATCGGCGCCAGCAGCAGCGAGAGGACCAGCGCCGCCAGCACCGACTGCAGCGCCAGCGGCGGCACGAGCTGCAGCGGCCCCATCTGCGCCAGCAGGACGAAGCCGAACTCGCCGCCGGCACAGAGCCAGAGACCGGTACGCATGGCGTTGCCGGGGGTGGCGCCGAAGAGCCGTGACAGCCCGCAGATGAGGGCGAACTTGAGCGTCAGCAGCAGCGCCAGGACGCCCAGCACCAGCGGCGCGTTCGCCAGTACCAGGGGTGCGTCGAGCAGCATGCCGATGGTGATGAAGAAGAGACCCATGAGGACATCGCGGAACGGTTTGATGTCTTCCTCGACGTGGTGCCGGTATTGCGTTTCCGAGATCAGCATGCCGGCGACGAAGGCGCCGAGCGCCAGCGACAGGCCTGCGAGTTCGGTCAGCCAGGCGAGGCCGAGCGTCACCAGCAGGACGTTGAGCATGAACAGCTCGGCCGACTTGCTGCGGGCGACGATGAAGAACCAGCGGTTCATCAGGCGCTGCCCGAGGAAAAGCACGAGCGACAGGACGACGGCGGCCTTCAGGGCGGCGAGGCCGATCATCGTCGCCATCCGCTCGGGCGATTCGGAGAAGGAAGGGATCAGGATCAGCAGCGGTACCACCGCCAGGTCCTGGAACAGGAGGACGCCCATGATCTCGCGCCCATGCGGCGAGTCAAGCTCCAGGCGCTCGCTGAGCAGCTTCGTCAGCACGGCGGTCGACGACATGGCGAGCGCGCCGCCGAGCGCGACACCGGCCTGCCAGCCGAGCCCGATGGCGGCGACGATGGCGACCACCACCGCCAGCGTCAGCAGGACCTGCAGCAGGCCGAGTCCGAAGACGATGCGCTTCATCGCATGCAGCTTCGGCAGCGAGAACTCGAGGCCGATCGAGAACATCAGGAAGACGACGCCGAACTCGGCCAGATGCTGCGCGCCGGCGAAGCCGCCGACGAGGTCGAACGCGTGCGGGCCGATCAGCGTGCCGACCAGCAGGTAGCCCAGCACCGGCGGCAGGTCGAGCGAACGGAAGACGATCACCGAGACCACCGAGGCAGCGAGCAGCATGAGAATCGTGGGCAGCGTTTCCATCTTCCGGTCCGTGTCTGGTCTGAAGCTGGCAGTCGGCGGTCGGCGGCCGCAGCCGGGTGAGCGGGCGATGCCCTTCTGTTATACTCGCGGCATGATAACCGCTGCCACCTCATGAGCCAAACACGGCCATCCGCGAACGCGCTCGATCTTGCCCGGCAGGTGATGCGAATCGAAGCCGATGCCGTACTGGCGCTGGCGGCACGCATCGGCGACGAGTTCCTGCAGGCGCTGCGGCTGATCCTCAACTGCCCGGGGCGGATCATCGTCAGCGGCATGGGCAAGTCCGGGCATGTCGGGCGCAAGATCGCCTCGACCCTGGCCAGCACCGGCACCCCGGCCTATTTCGTCCATCCCGCCGAGGCCAGCCATGGCGATCTCGGGATGATCACCCGCGACGACGTGCTGATCGCCATCTCCAATTCGGGGGAAAGCGCCGAACTGCTGACCATCGTGCCGATCATCAAGCGGCAGGGGGCGCGGCTGATCAGCATGACCGGCAATCCACAGTCGTCGCTGGCCGTCGAAGCGGACGTGCACCTCGACGCGGCCGTGGCGCAGGAGGCGTGCCCGCTCAACCTGGCGCCGACCGCCAGCACGACGGCAGCCCTTGCGCTCGGCGACGCGCTGGCGGTGGCGCTGCTCGACTCGCGCGGCTTCGGCGCCGATGATTTCGCCCGTTCGCATCCCGGCGGATCGCTTGGCCGGCGGCTGCTGACGCATGTGCGTGACGTCATGCACGGCGGCCCGGATTTGCCGGAGGTGTCGCCCGCAACCAGCGTGCACGACGCGATCCTCGAGATCACCCGTGGCGGCATCGGCATGACCGCCGTCGTCGACCCGCAACGGCGCGTGATCGGCATCGTCACCGATGGCGACCTGCGGCGGGCCTTCGCGCGCAGCCTCGACCTGCGCACACTGTCGGCGGCCGACATCATGGGGCGCAGCCCGCGCTCGATCGCTCCCGACCGGCTGGCCGTCGAAGCGGTGGCGATGATGGAGGAGCACAAGATCAACCAGTTGCCGGTGGTGGACCCGGGCGGGATCCTGGTCGGTGCGCTCAACATGCACGATCTCTTTCGTGCCAAGGTGATCTGATGAGCGACTCCCGCAGCGAGGCGCGGACGCGCGCGCGCCGCCTCAGACTGATGGCTTTCGACGTCGATGGCGTGCTCAGCGATGGCTCGCTGTTCTACAGCGACGAGGGGATCGAACTCAAGGCCTTCAACACGCTCGACGGCTTTGGCCTGAAGCTGCTTGCCGAGGCCGGCATCACGGTGGCCATCATCACCGGCCGGCGCGCGCGCTGTGTCGAGTTGCGGGCGCAGAACCTGGGCATCGCGCATCTCTATCAGGCGGTCGACGACAAGCTGGCGCAGATGCAGCGGCTGCTCGCCGAACTGCAGCTCGACGCGGCGGAGGCGGGGTACATGGGCGACGATCTCCCCGATCTGCCGCTGATGCGCGCCTGCGGCTTCTCGGCGACGCCGCCTGACGCGCATCCGCTGGTGCGCGAACATGCCTGGCTGATCACCGACCGCAGCGGCGGCCGCGGCGCGGTACGCGAAGCCTGCGAGTTCATCCTCGAGGCGCAGGGCAGGTTGCAGGAACTCATCGCGCCCTACCTGGCGCTCGACCGGCGATGAAGAAGTGGAGCAGCGCAGTGCTGCCGCTGACCATCATGCTGGTGCTGGTGGCGCTGACCGCCTGGTTGCGCTACGCGACCGAGTTGCCCGATGCGACGCGCGACGGCCGCAACCGGCACGACCCGGACGCCATTCTGAGCGACGTTCGCGGGCACAAGCTCGACGCTGCCGGCGCGCTGCTCTACCGGATCGAGGCAGCGGAGGTGCGGCACTACCCGGACGACGAGACGAGCGAGTTGCTGCAGCCGAGGCTGGCCTACGTGTCGCCCGCGAAGCCGACGGTCACCATCCGCGCCAACGAAGCGCGCGCCACCGCCAAGGCGGAGAAGGTCGAACTCAGCGGGCAGGTCGAAATCCGCCGCGCCGCCAGCGGCAGGCAGGCCGCGCTGCTGGCCGAGATGCCGGAACTCACCGTGCTGAGCGAAGAGAAGCGCGGCTTCACCGGCAGCAAGGTGCTGATCACCCAGGGGCCATCGTGGGTGCAGGGGGTCGGCATGCAGGTGGACCACGGCCTGCAGACCTACGTTCTCGAATCCCAGGTCCGTGGAGAGATCGAGAGTCCATTCGCCAGGAAGAAGAAACCGAAGACATGAACACGACCATTTGCAGCGCCTGTCTGAGCGGCGTTCTTGTTGCCGTTTCCCTGCCGGCGCTGGCCGAGCGGGCCGATCGCGAGAAGCCGATCCACCTCGAGGCCGACCGCCTGAGCCTCGACGACCTGAACAAGGTGCAGACGCTCGAGGGCAACGCCGTCCTCATCCAGGGAACGACCGAGTTGCGCACCGCACGCCTGGTCGTCACGCAGGATGCCGATGGTTTCCAGAAGGCGACGGCGACCGGCGGTGGCAACGGCCTGGCGCGCTTCCGGCAGAAGCGGGACGGCGTCGACGAGTATGTCGAGGGCGAGGCCGAGCGCATCGAATACGACGCGCGCTCCGACACGACGCAGTTCTTCAACCGCGCCTGGGTGCGCAGCGGACCGGACGAAGTGCGCGGGCGCTACATTTCCTACGACGCGATCAACGAGAAGTTCCTCGTCACCACCGGTTCCGGGACGACGAAGACCGCCACCGGCGAGGGTCAGGCGCGCGTGCGCGCGATCATTCAGCCGAAGGCGAAGGGCGACGCCGCCGCCGAGACGAAGAAGGAGCCCCTGAACCTCAAGCCCGCGGCCAGGGTCGCGCCGCGCAGCGACTGACATCCGGGCGGGCAGTTCGCGGGCGCTGCGGCGGCAGGTCGCGCGTGCCGGCGGCGGCCTGTTTCCCCAATTCACCGGCCGGGTCGTCCCGCTATGCGGCAGGGCAACAAGCACCCTGCCGCGTCCCGCTTTCCGGTGTGAAGCGAACAAACACAATGAAATCATGGAAATAAAAATTTGGTGCGCCGCAACAAAAAACTGTTGACAAGCGGCCGACAGGGCTTATAATTCGCTCCATGGTGCAGTGCAGCAAAACACCGAGGGCAGTGAAGCCGAACGGTTGGTGCCTCCGTCATTGCACATGTTGTGTTGTACCCATACTTTTTTGAGGAGATTGCCATGTTCAACATCAACACCCCCGAACAATTCGCCGCCGCCAACAAGGCTTCCGTCGATGCGATGCTGACCCTTGCCAACACCGCGCTGGCCAGTGCCGAGCGGATCGCTGCGCTGAACCTGAACACGGCCCGTTCGATGCTGGAAGACGGCGTTGCCAATGCCAAGGCGATGCTGGGCGCCAAGGATGCACAGGAGTTCTTTGCCCTGCAGGCATCGCTGGCCCAGCCCGGCCTGGAAAAGGCAGTCGCCTACACGCGCAGCGTCTATGAAATCTCGGCGCAGTCGAAGGAAGAGATCAGCAAGCTGCTCGAAGCCCAGTTCAGCGACTTCCAGAAGCAGATGGTCGCCCTCCTCGAGAAGGCCACCAAGAACGCGCCTCCCGGATCGGATGTCGCCGTCAATGCCGTCAAGTCCGCCGTCGCCGCCGCCACCTCGGCCTTCGACAGCATGAACAAGGCGGCCAAACAGGTTGCCGACATCGCCGAAGCCAACGTCGCTGCCGCGACCAACGCGACGGTCAAGGCGGTTGGCGCCACGGCCGCTGCGACGAAGAAGTAGGCTGCGTCGAACACGGCCGGTCGGGCGTGCGCGCCGCGACTGCAGAGTGAGCGAAGGGCCCCCGAGATGCTCCCGGGGGTGTCTTCGCTGGTGCCCTGCAGGCGGCTGCCATGCCGGGCCCGATGCATGAACACGAACATTGGCGCACGCGGCCTCTGCCGCATGCCCGCAGCACCCTTACCACCACGGAGGTATCAATGAGCACTATCGATCTGGAAAAACTTGCCGAGAGCCAGAAAGCCAACGCACAGGTCATGATGACCCTGGTTCGCACCGCCTTTCAGGGCCTCGAGCAACTCTCCGCCCTGAACCTGGCCGCCAGCCGCGAGCTCTTCAACAGCAGCGCCAGCGGCGCACAGCAGCTCCTCGGCGTCAAGGACCCGCAGCAACTCGGCGAAATCGCCGGTGCGATCGCCCGCCCGAACGTCGACAAGCTGATGGAGTATGCGCGCAACCTGTATGACCTGTCGGCCAACATGCAGCGCGAGATCACCTCGGTGATGGAAGACCAGTACAACAACGTCCGCCACAATGCGAGCGGCCTGATGGAGAAGACCGGTCTCGGCTCACCGGTTGCCGGCGACGTCTTCGGTTCGGCGATGAAGCAGATGGTCAACGTCACCACCACCGCCTTCGAGAACATCTCGCAGATGGCGAAGCAGATGACCGACATCGTCGACACCAATGTCAAGGCGGCGAACAGCGCCACCGCCCAAGCAGCGGCTGCCCTCGTGCCGAAGAAGTAGGCTGCCGCCGGGGAGCACCTGCTCCCAGCCAGCACACCCCGGCCGCGGCCGGGGTTTCGCTTTCAGCGCTGCCCGCTCAGGGTCGCCACTGCCAGCTGATGCCGCGTCGCTCGACCTCCTGCCGGATTGCCGTCATCGCCTGTTCGACCAGTTCCGCTTCGCCCTCGACGCCGAGTTCGAGGTAGCGCCGCTGTCCGTCCTCGGCCATCGACGGCAGGCTGAACAGCCGCAGTCGCGGAAAGTCGGCGACGATCCGCTCCATCAGGTCGAGCAGCGCACTCTCGTAGGCATTGCTGCCGGTCAGCAGGAAAGCCTTGTCCACCCTTCCCTGCGGCCGAAACAGATCGGCGTAGAAGGTATCGAGCGCCCACGCCGCCATCGGGTGGGCCATCTGCGGGAAGCCCGGCAGGAAGTGGTGGTCGCGCACGCGGAAGCCGGGGATGCGGTTGAACGGGTTGGGGACGATGTCCACGCCGCGCGGGAAGGTGCCGAGCAGCAGGCGGACGTCGGTGATCTCGGCGCCGAAACGGGCGCGGATCTCGCGTTCGGCATCGGGGTGCAGCACCAGGTCGACGCCGAGCGCCGCCGCGGCTGCCTGCCGCGTGTGATCGTCGGGCGTGTTGCCGATGCCGCCGAAGGAGAAGACGATGTCGCCGGCGGCGAAGCTGCGGCGCAGGCTGTCGGCGATTCGTCCGCGCTCGTCGCCGAGGTACTCGACCCACGACAGGCGCAGCCCACGCTCCGCCAGCAGCTCCGCCAGGCGCGCGAAGTGCCGGTCGACGCGTTTTCCCGACAGGATTTCGTCGCCGATGATGATCGCCCCAAAACTCTTCATTGCCGCTCTCCCTGGCCGTTGGCCATTCACATGCTCTCCCACATCTTCTGCAGCCGCTTCGTCGACACCGGTACCGGCGTGCGCAGCTCCTGCGCGAACAACTGCACGCGCAACTCCTCGAGCAGCCAGCGGAACTGCTCGAGCTGGGCATCGACGAGGCCCTGGCGCGCGAGCACCACGGCCCGTCGCTGGTAGTTGCCCGCCAGCGGCGCCAGTTCGGCGAGCAGGCGCGCATCGCGTGCGGCACCCGCCGCACCGGCGGCCTTCAGCTTGTCGAGCCGCAGCGCGATCGCCTTCAGATAGCGCGGATAGTGCTGCAGGCGCTCGAACGGCGTGTCGATGATGAAACGCTTCTGGACCAGGCGCGCGAGCTGCTCTTCGACATCCTGCATGGTCGCCGCGAACGGCTTGAACGCCGCCAGCTTCTTCTGCAGCGCCTGCCAGTCAGCGAGAATCTGCCCGACCAGGCGGCAGATCTCCTGCGCCAGCAAGCTCAGTCGCGGCTTCGCCTCGAGGCAGCGGGCGCGGAAGCTGGCGGCGTCGCGCGGCCATGGCTCGCCGAGGCAGGCGCGGGCGCAGCTCAGGTCGAGCAACTGCCGGCGCAACTCGTCGAGAGTGCCGAGACCCATGAACTGCATCGCCATCTGGTTCAGTCCGGGGAGGTTCTTCTCGAGATACTTCAACTGCTCGCGGAACTGCAGCATGAACAGGCGCAGCAACCCGCCGCGGTGCACCTGCGCCGCCTCGGCCGGCGAATCGAAGACGCGCAGCGAGACGCTTTCACGGTCGGCGACCAGCGCCGGGTAGCCGAGCACCAGTTGCCCACCGCCGGCATCGACCTCCATCAGTTCCGGCAGGTCGCCAAAGCTCCAATCGCGCAGGTCCGCATGCTCGCCGGGCGTCTCGTGCAGCTCGGCGAACTCCTGCCGCGCCTCGCGTCCCCACTCGGCGCGCAGCTCGTTCAGGTTGCGGCTCATGCCGAGCTGGCGGCCGTTCTCGTCGAGCAGGCGGAAGTTGAACGAGAGGTGCGGCGGCAGCGCGTCGGCGCGGAAGGCATCGGGAGTGATCTCCCAGCCGCGGGCGTTGAGCCCGCGCGACTGGACGATGAAGTGCACCAGCGCCAGCAGCAGCGGCTTGTCGGACGGCGCCACCTGGGCGACGAAGTCGGCGGCGAAATCGGGCACCGGCACCAGCTTTGCCCGCAGCCTCTGCGGCAGCGTCTTCACCAGTTGCACGACCTTCTCGCGCAGCAGGCCGGGCACCAGCCACTCGCAGCGCGCCGCCGGGACCTGGTTGAGCTGCGCCAGCGGCAGGCAGAGCGTCACGCCGTCGCGCGCGCTGCCGGGCTCGAAGTGGTAGCTCAGTTCGTAGTCGACGCCGCCGAGCCGCAGTTGATGCGGAAAGGCCTCGCTGGTGATGCCGGCCGCCTCGTGGCGCATCAGGTCGTCGCGCTGCAGGTGCAGCAGCCGCGGCGTCTCGCGCTCGGCATCGCGCCGCCACTTGTCGAAAGCGGCGCCGCTGTACATGCCGGCCGGGATCAGGCGGTCGTAGAAGGCGAAGATCAGTTCGTCGTCGACCAGTACGTCCGGCCGCCGCGACTTGTGCTCGAGCGTTTCGATGTCGAGCATCAGTTGCTGGTTGTGGGTGAAGAAATCCCAGCGGCGGGCGAACTCTTCGCTCACCTCGCCGCCGACCAGCGCCTGCCGGATGAAGATGTCGCGCGCCTCTTCGGGGTTGATCGGCCCGAAGTTCACCCGCCGCCGCGGCTCGATGACGATGCCGTGCAGCGTGATGCGCTCGAAGGCGACTGCCTGCATCGCCTTCTTTTCCCAGTGCGGGTCGAACCAGCTCCGCTTCAGCAGGTGCGCGCCGACCTGCTCCAGCCACTGCGGCTCGATGCGCGCGACGCAGCGGGCGAAGAGGCGCGTCGTCTCGCTGATCTCGCCGGCGACGATCCACTTGCCGGCCTTCTTCTGCAGCGGCGATCCCGGATGGACGAGGAAGCGGATGCCGCGGGCGCCGAGGTAGTGCGCCGATTCCTCGGACTTGCAGCCGATGTTGCCAAGCAACCCGGCGAGCAGCGCGCGGTGGATCGCGTCGTAGCTCGCCGGCTGTTCGTTCTCCTGCCAGCGATGCTCGGCCGCGAGGGCGTGCAACTGGCTGTGGACGTCGCGCCACTCGCGCATGCGCAGGGCGGAAAGGAAGTTCTCGCGGCAGGCCTCGAGCAGCTTGCGCTGTGACTTGCGGTGCGCCAGTTCCTCCGCGTACCAGTGCCAGAGCTTGAGCCAGGAGACGAACTCGGAGCGCTCGTCGGCCAACCGGCGGTGCGCCGCGTCGGCCGTCCCCTGCCGCTCCTGCGGCCGCTCGCGCGGATCCTGCACCGCCAGCGCGGCGGCGATCACCAGCACCTCGGCGAGGCAGCCCTCGGCGCGTGCGGCGACGATCATCCGCCCGAGGCGTGGATCGAGCGGCATCTGCGCGAGTTCCTGGCCGACCGGCGTCAGCGCGTGCTCGGCGGTGACGGCGCCGAGTTCGAGCAGCAACTGGTAGCCGTCGCTGATCGCCTTGCGCGGTGGCGCCTCGAGAAAGGGAAAGTCCTCGATGTCGCCGAGGCGCAGCGCCTTCATCCGCAGGATGACGCCGGCGAGCGACGAGCGCAGGATCTCGGGCTCGGCGTAGGCCGGCCGCAGCGCGAAATCCTGCTCCTCGTAGAGCCGGATGCAGACGCCGGCGGCGACGCGGCCGCAGCGCCCGGCACGCTGGTTGGCGGCGGCCTGGGCGATCTTCTCGATCTGCAACTGCTCGACCTTGTTGCGGTACGAGTAGCGCTTGACGCGCGCCAGACCGGTGTCGACGACGTAGCGGATCCCCGGCACCGTCAGCGAGGTCTCGGCGACGTTGGTCGCCAGGACGATGCGCCGCCCGACGTGCGGCCGGAAGACGCGGCTCTGCTCCTCCGCCGACAGGCGGGCGTACAGCGGCAGGATCTCGGTATGCGGCGGGTGGTGCTTGCGCAGCGCCTCGGCCGCCTCGCGGATCTCGCGCTCGCCGGGCAGGAAGACCAGAACGTCGCCCGGCCCGCTGCGATGCAGCTCGTCACAGGCGTCGGTGATGGCGTCGTACAGGTCACGCTCGTCGTCGGCAGCAGCGCCGTTCGCCGTGCCGGTCGCGCCGTCGCCCGCCACCGTCTGCAGCGGGCGGTAACGCAGTTCGACCGGGTACAGCCGGCCCGACACCTCGATCACCGGCGCCTCATCGAAGTGGCGCGAAAAACGCTCGGCATCGATCGTCGCCGAGGTGATGATCAGCTTCAGCTCGCGCCGTTTCGGCAGCAACTGCTTCAGGAAGCCGAGGAGGAAGTCGATGTTCAGGCTGCGCTCGTGCGCCTCGTCGATGATCAGCGTATCGTACTGCTCGAGCCAGGGGTCGCCCTGCGTCTCGGCGAGCAGGATGCCGTCGGTCATCAGCTTGATGAAGGCATCCGGCGAACTGCGGTCGCTGAAACGGATCTTGTAGCCGACGAGGCGGCCGGGCTCGCTCTGCAGCTCCTGCCCGATGCGTGCCGCAGTGGCGCGGGCGGCGATTCGCCGCGGCTGCGTGTGGCCGATCAGGCCGGTCGTGCCGCGACCGAGTTCGAGGCAGATCTTCGGGATCTGCGTCGTCTTGCCGGAGCCGGTCTCGCCGCAGACGATGACCACCTGGTGCTGCGCGATCAGCGCCGCGATCTCGTCGCGGCGGGCGTTGACCGGCAGGTCGTCGGCAAACTCCGGCTGCGGCAGGCGCGCGCGGCGTGCGGCGACCGCCGCCCGCGAGCGCTCGAGCAGGCGCTCGCTCTCGGCCTGCAAGGCGTCGCGCCGGGCGCCGAAGACGTGCCGCAGGTCGCGCGCCAGCGCGCGCAGACGGCGCTGGTCGGCCGCCAGGCAGTCGGCGAAGGGGCTGGCGCGTGGGGCTGGCCTGCGGGCGGCGGCGGGAACGGGCTTCGCGCTCATCGCGGCACAGGAAACCGGAGGGCATGCTCGCGTTGCCGGGCGGCACCGGCACGCCGCGAACGCGAGGACTCGAAGGCTGGGGACATCAGGCCGACACGGGCTCAGAGCAGCGCATCGAGCGGGCTGCGAACGCCGCGCCCGCCACGCATGAGCACGTGCGTGTAGATCATCGTCGTCGCGACGTCGGCGCTGCCGAGCGGTTCCTGCACGGTGCGAATGTCGTGGCCGCTGTCGAGCAGATGCGTCGCAGAGGAGTGGCGCAGGGTGTGCGGCGTCGCCGGTTTGTCGATGCCGGCGACGTTTACCTCCCTCTTCATTGCGCGTTGCAGCAACTTCTCGTCGAGATGATGGCGGCGCTCGACGCCGCTGCGCGGACCGACCGAATGACTCCGGGCAGCGAAGACATACTGCCAGGGCCAGGACGTGCTCGCCTTCTGGCGCTTGCGCTCCAGTGCGTCGGGCAAGCAGACCGTGGACTTGCCCAGCCACAGATCGTCCTCGAAAATCAGCCACCGCCGCTGCAGGTGCTCACTCAGATCGGCCGCAACGGCCTCCGGCAGCATCGTCAGGCGATCCTTGGCTCCCTTTCCGTCACGAATCAGAATCTCGACCTGCGCGAAATCCACGTTCTTTACGCGCAGGCGAATCACTTCCATCAGGCGCATTCCGGTGCCGTAGAGCAGGCGCACAAGCAGGCCGTGGACACCATCCATCCGCTCCAGCACCCGCTGCACTTCGCTGCGGCTCAGCACGACCGGCAAGCGCTCCGGCTGCTTGGCGCGCACCACGTCGTCCAGCCAGGGAAGCTCGACGCCGAGCACCTGGCGGTAGAGAAACAGCAATGCCGACAGCGCCTGGTTCTGTGTTGCCGAGGCGACATGCCCCTCCACCGCGAGATGGCTGAGAAAGGCTTCGACCTCGGCTGCCCCCATCTCGCGCGGGTGGCGCTTGTGATGGAAGAGCACGAAACGCTTGATCCATTGGACATACTGTGTCTCGGTTCGTATGCCGTAGTGGCGCAGGCGGATCTGGGCGCGCACCTGATCGAGGAGTCGGGGCTCCGGGGTGGAATTCCCGGCGCCGCTTGGTGTGTATTGGGGATCCGGAGGTGTGTTTGGCGTAGCGGGAGGGGTGTTCATGTCTCGGAAGTCCTTCACGATCAGCGAGATGCATGGATATATATCCAGTATACACCACTCGGCAGGCGATATCGCACCTGCGCAGGCACCTGCCGAGGACGGGGTCTACACCCCGATCGGTGTTCACTAAACGTTTGCACCGCTACCATGACTGAGCACTCGCTCCGGACCAACGAGCACGAGGAAGCCGCTTCCGCACTGGAAGCGCTAGCAGAGTGGGCGGAGCGAGTTGAGAAAGACATCGGCTATTGGAGGTGGGTTGTCCTTGCGCTACACAACACAGTTCAAGGCTCCATGGTTTTGGCGTTGCGGGGTTCGGACGGATTGCGCCCGCTCAGAGATGACATTGCAGCCAAATGGCTGACTGCATATCGAGACGGCGGCCAGTACCCTATTGAAAAGCTGGATTCATTTCTCAATCGCTACAAGAAGGTCCTGTCCGACACAATGCTTTTCTTCGTCCATTCAAAGAAGGTCATTCCTTCGCGCACGCTGGGCCGTAGCGTGAAGAAACTCAATTCCCTGCGGAACGACTTCGTTCACTTCTTGCCAAGGTCTTGGTCGCTTGAAGTTTCTGGGTTGCCCGAAATATGCCTCGACTGTCTGGCACTTGTTGAGTTTCTGGCCTGGGAGTGCGGCAACATTATTTGGCATGAGGAAGAGCATCGAGAGCGAGGGAAAGCGGCAATCACCTTAGCGCGAAACCACTTCAATAGTCTGGAGCGCGTCTATACAACACGCGCTGCATAACGCCGTTGCAATGGACGGGCGCGTCGGTCGCCGTGCTCCCTCTCGCGCCCGCCGCTGAACGCCAGGTTGGGCGTCTCAGTCGCAGGCGTCGTCTGGTGACAAAAGGCACACAGCGGTGTAGCATGCCGTGATGAAGCCATTCCGGTGGGGCACAGAGAAGAACGAAGCGCTCAAGGTTGATCGGGGCATTTCGTTCGAGAGCGTCGTGGTGGCAATCGAGTCCGGCGGGCTGCTCGACATCCTGGCCCATCCGAACCAAGCGAAGTACCCGCGACAGCGCATCCTCGTCGTCGCTGCGGACAACTACGCTTACTTGGTGCCGTTCGTCGAGGAGGAAGACTACTTCTTTCTCAAGACAATCATCCCCAGTCGCAAAGCGACTCGGGACTATCTAAACGAAGGTGACGCCGATGCCGAAGACTGATGCCTACGAAGAAGAGGTTCTTGCTGCGTTCGACAGGGGACAGCTTAACTCGGTCGCGACCAAGGCAGAGCTTGCCAAGTTCAAGGCGGCTGCGCGTGCCACTGCCATCAAAGACCGCCGTGTGAACATCCGTCTGTCGTCGGGGGATCTGTGTGACATTCAGGTCAGGGCACTCGAAGAAGGCGTTCCGTATCAAACGCTGATCGCCAGCGTTCTCCATAAATACGTCACCGGCCGTCTCACCGAGCGCCCCCTGCCGAGCGCCAAGTCAGCGGCGAGCCGATCCCCGAAGCGGCGCAGCACATCTGCAAGCTGATGGTGTACTCTTTGGTACAGGCGCCCAACGAATAGATCGTGCAACCCGTCGTTGCACGCGACGTGCGCCAGCCTGCGGCTGTCGCACGTCGCGTGAACTCCAACGTGTGCGCCGGGCATGGCGCGTTACTTCATAGGTGCAAGTCCTATGGCCAGGTTTTGCCGCACCTGCGGTGCGTCGAACCCCGCTACGCAGAGCCGAAGGCAAGGAGAAGGGCAAGTGCGCCGTCGTGAGGCGAGGTGCGGAGGGTGGAAGCGGGGTTTCCAAGAGCAAACTGCTTTGCTCTTGGCCGCTGGAACGACGCGAGCTCTGCGAGCGGTTGGAAGCCCAATCCAAAGCTGCGGGGCGATGAACAAAGACCGGATATGAGGCGTGATGCATCCGGGGCGAGCGGGCACGGGACCGCGAAGCCCTCCATCTGCGGTTGGGGTGCATGTTGTAAATCCAGCGTCCATGCAGCGAAGGTAACGAGTCTTACCCCGGGAGATCTCCCCGGTGCCTCAGAACAGCGAGGCTGGACGTTGGGTGACTGGCGCTGAATACCGTGGAGAAGTCAGCCGAGGGCAAAGTAGGTGGCGCTTCCCACCGAAGGCCCGAACGATGAAAGACGAAGGACCGTGACGCAGAGAGACGGGATCGCATCTGACCACCTGCCCCCGCAGGCTGCGGTTACCCCGCAGGATGAACTCGTCGCTGGATTGTCAGGGAACCCCGAGTCGATTCCTTCCCAGGCGTTGCCGGCCGAGGTGCTGGATCGGGCCAATTTGCGACGCGCCCTGAAGCAAGTGCGCCAGAACAAGGGCGCGCCGGGTCTCGACGGCATGACCGTTGAGGCGCTTCCGGACTACCTCCGACACCACTGGGCGGAAATCCGCGAGCAACTGGAAGCGGGCCGCTACCGTCCGCAACCGGTCAAGCGCGTGGAAATCGACAAGGCCGAGGGGAAGAAACGCCCGCTGGGCATCCCGACGGTGTTGGACCGTTTCATGCAGCAGGCCATCGCGCAGGTCATCTCGGCGCTATGGGAACCGCACTTTCACCCACAGAGCTACGGATTCCGCCCGAAGCGCTCGGCCCACCAGGCCGTCCGTGCCGTCCAGGCCAATATCCGAGCCGGCTACCACTGGGTGGTGGATATGGACCGGCGCGGCCACTGCTTTGCCCGTTACGCCGACGACTGCAACATCCTCGTCAAGAGCAAGCGTGCGGGTGAGCGGGTGATGGCCAGCGTGACACGCTTTGTCAGTGACTCGCTGCGGCTCACAGTGAATCCATTGTGGTGGGGTAAGGCGCACCGCAGGTGCGGCAAAAGCGCGGTCGATCGGCCCATGAACCGCAAGTTCCTGGGCTTCGCGGTCAGCCGCAACGGTGCTCGGCTCAAGGTGGCCGACAAGGCCCTCGACAAGCTCAAGGACCGCGTGCGGGAACTGACCCGTCGGCCAAGAGGCACCACCTTCGCCGCCGTCGTCGCAGAGCTTGGAGAAACCCTGCTTGGTTGGAA
>JAGFNJ010000010.1 GCA_017592775.1 Candidatus Accumulibacter conexus
GGCGTCGGCTAACGCCGCGAACTCGCACCAATGACGTGTCGGTCATCTCGGCGTCGCCGTTCACCTTGTAGCGCATCGTCGTTTCTTCAGGAACACCTGGCCCGCGCGCGGGGTTGGGTTGCTCAGAGGCGGGCGAGCAACTGGTCGGCGACGCGCAGGGCGTTGGCCTGAATGGTGAGGGTCGGGTTGGCGCCGCCGGAAGTCGGCATGAACGCACCGTCGGTGACGTAGAGGTTGTCGAACTGCCACGCCCGGCAGTTCGGGTCGAGCACCGAATCCGCCGCGTCGCTGCCGAAGCGCATGCCGCCCAGGATGTGGTTGGCGATGCGGGCACGCGCGTTCGCCGCCATGTAGATGGCGCCGAATTCGCTGACCGGGAACTGCCCCTTGCCGCCGTCGCCACCGAAGGCGAGAATCCGCCGGCACTGCTCGGCGAAGACGTTCATCAGGTGCACGTCGTGGCTGTGCCAGGTCTTGCGGATGTAGGCAACGCGACGGCCCCACTTGTCGCGGATGCTCGGGTGCAGCTCGATCCGGTTGTCGAACAGCGGCACCTGGTTGGCCATGAAGCTGACCGAGAGACGGGTGCCGAAATTGGCGTCGAAGAAGGCGTTGAGCGCGTCGCCGGTGAGCGCGGTATCGTCGACGAAGGTCTGCCAGATGGTGTCCATGTCCTGGCTGCCGTGCGTGCGTGCGAGCGAGATCGGCAGCGCCTGGTCCGAGGTGTTGTTGTAGATGGCGCCGCCGGCCCAGAGTCCCTGGCTGCGAATGAAGTCTTCGCTGGCGCAGGCGTCGGTCGCCCAGTCGGAATCGAGCGAGACGCTCTTGTCGAAGCGACCGGGCATGATCGCCTCGGCACCGCCGAAACAGTGGGTCAGGAAATGGCGGCCGAGGAGGCCGTTGCCGTTGAGGCGCGCGGCGAACGCCGGATCGCGCTCACCCGAGAGCAGCAGCAGGCGAACCGACTCGATCGCCGAGCAGGCGACGACGACCAGCCCGCCCGCCACCTCGACCGGCCGCCCGGCGACATCGCGATAGACCACCTTACTGATGCGGTCGCCCGCCATCTCGAGGTGGGTGACGACACAGTTCGCCCGCAGTGTGAAGTTGGCCATTCCCGAGAGTGGCCGCAGCAGCGCCACCCAGGTGTTCGACTTGAGGCCGAGCGGATCGCCGTAACGGTTGACGTAGCCGGTCTTCGCCGCTTCGGCAGCGGCGGGAACGATGCGGCCGGAGGGAGCGTGATCCTCGGTGATCACCGCCAGCGGCGTCCGGTAGCGCGGCAGGCCGAGTGCGTCCATGCCGGTCGCGACGTAGGCGCTGATCGGGTTCGGCGCATACGGTGTCTGGTAGTGGTCGGCCGAGAACGGCTTGCCCTGGTTGGCGCGCGTGCCGTTGATGCCAACCAGCCGCTCCGCCTCGCAGTAGTAGGGTTCGAGGGTCGCGTAGTCGATCGGCCAGTCGCGCGCCTCGCGCCGGACATCGCCGTTCGGGTCACCGACGATGTCGCTGCGACCGGCGTTGAAGCTGCCGAGACGCAGATCGAGTTCCGAGAAACGCAGCGACACCGCGCCGTAGAGCTGCGTGCCGCCGCCGACCACCTGTGCCGTGTAGCCCTCGATGGTCGCACGGTCGAGGCCGTCGGCCCCCTCGTAGATGTGCGGCTCGTCATTGAGGTCGGGCTCGACGTGGCTGCTGTAGAACGAGTCGAAATGGTTGGCGACGCCGCTCAGCGTCAGCCGCTTCTCGGCGCCGGTGGCGAACAGCTCGTCCCGCTTGAAGTCCGAAACGCCGAGCGGATGCTCTTCCTGCGTGCGCAGCAGCGGCCCCTTCTCGAGCACCAGCACCGAGTGTCCGGCACGCGCCAGACGGGCGGCGATCGGTGCGCCGCCGGCGCCGCTGCCGATGATGACTACGTCGAATCGCTCCATCTCACCCCCTGTAGGCGGAATTGCGCCCGAGCGGCGCTTCGATTGCACGGCCCCAGTCGAACAGCGTCGCGCCGCTGGCATCGCGGTAGCGCTCTTCGAGGTACTTCCAGCCCAGGGTCATGGCATTGCCGCCGTAACGCGGATGCGAAAACACCCCGGTCAGCGTGTGCCGACGCAGCAATTGCAGGAAGTAGCGCGGATTGCCATAGCGGCCGTAGTTCCAGCCGGCGACGCTGGCAGTCGCCATCTCCCGGTAGAGTTCGGCAAACACCTCGCGCGGCAGCTTCCAGGGCTCGATCACCGGATTGCGCTGGCGCAGCAGGCCGTCGATGAGTTCGAGGCAGATCTGGTAATCGACCAGGTGATGGGCCTCCTCGCGGGCGAGCAGCTTGTCGATGAAATTGACCGCACCGGCGCTCTCGTCGAGGCGATAGGCATGCGGCGCGCGATTCGCCGGGCCCTGCGCGTCATGCACGCGCTTGAAGAAGGTTTCGCCGTCGGCCGTGTGAAACGGCAGGATGTGGCTGCACAGCCGCTGCAGCAACCGCGACTCCCAGCGCTCGAGGACCAGCCGCCGCGTCGCGCCCCAGGTGAAGAAGCGCGACCACTCGACGCCGTTGTCGAGCATCATCCGCTGCGGGTTGATCGGGTCGACCTGCCAGACGCCGTCGATGCGCAGGCGGTAGTGATGTACCTCGCCCTTGCGGATCCGCAGCGTCAGCGTCGCGTAGTGGGTGTCGGCCAGCGGCAGCAGCGGCAGCGGCGTGTGCAGGTCGGCAAAGCTACCGGCGACCTGCACCGCATGCCCGGGCTGGCGGTCGGCCGCCGCGTGCACGAAGGTGACCGCGTTGTAGGCTTGCGCCGCATCGTCGGGATCGTACACGGCGTCGACCCAGGGAAAGCGCCACGGCTCGAGGATCCCGGCGCGCGGGTCAGCGCCAAGGTGGCCGTAGTCGTGGCGCGGTCCCGCATCTTCGCGCGCCAGGAACTTGCCGATGAGGCCGAACAGATATTCGTTATCGACCGCCAGAACTGGCACCATGACTCCCTCCTCAGACCGGATCCGACAGCCCGACTGCTGCCGGGTCAGTGCGTTGAAGCACAACGCTGCACCATCAACAACCACCGCGGCGGCACGATCGCGCCGCCGCCTCTGCGCGCCCCGTTCAGCGGGCGAAGACGAGAATGCTGTTCGCTGGCAGCAGCAGTGAGGCCGAAAAGCCGAAGCCCTGCAGGGCCCAAGGCTCGGCATGGATCGCGCCGCCGTTGCCGACGACACCCGGATTGACCCAGTTTTCGTAGACGTCGCTGTTGAAGACCTCACGCCAGCGGCCGCCGCCCGGAAAGCCGATGCGGTAGCCGAAGCGGTTGAAGTTGCCCAGGTGTGCGACGACGAGGACATCGTCGCCCTGCCCGACAACCCAGCGATGGAAGGCGAGCACCCGGTCGCCGTCGTCGGCATGCACTACCCGCAGGCCCTCGCCGCGCAGGCCGGGAAAACGCCAGCGCAGCGCGATCAGCTCTCGCATGCAGCGCAGGTGATCGAGCATCTGCCGGTCGCCGCCGGCGAGCCCCGCCCAGTGCAGCAGCAATTGCGGTTGCGACTCGAGGTCATCCGACCACTGCTCGTCCTCGAGGAACTCCTGCCCCATGAACAGCATCGGGATTCCCGGCGCGGTCAGGCTGATGCCGTTGGCGACGCGCGTCCGGCTGCGCGCGTACCACGACCGCGGATCGTCCGGCTGCGCCAGGCGCGCGATGCGCAGTTCGCGGCCGGCGAAGACGATGTCGTGGTTCTCCGGCCCCTGGACAAACTGCCACGAGGCGTCGAAACCCGCGGGCCAGAGGTTCGCCGCCAGGCGCGACATCGGCAACGGCCGCTCGTCGGGCTGGCTGGCGTTGCCGATGACCTCGCGCAGCGCGATGCGCAGCCCGTCGGTGAGGGTGGTGTCGAACCCCGCGCCCTGCGGCCGCGCACGGACGATCCACGGGTTGACGTTCCAGTATTCGGCGAGGTTGAGGGCACCCGGACGGATGTGGTCGAGGGTCGCCGTCAGATCCTGGCAGAAGCTCCAGCCATGCGGCGCGCCGTCGTGGTCGATGACGCTGACCTGATCGTAGCGAAACCCGTCGACGCGGTACTCCTCGAGGAAGAAGCGGGCGTTCTGGATCAGGAAATCGCGCACCTCCGGCTTGCCGAAATCGAACACCAGCCCGCCCGCATGTCCGCGATCGCTGAAGTAGAGCGAGTTGCGATGGCCGCCAGCGACGGGCTGGCGATCGAGGAAGTACATGCTCTGGTCGCCGAAGTCGCCACCGGCGTGGTTGTAGACCACGTCCAGGATCACCGCCAGTCCATGCACGTGACAGAGGTCGATCAGCGCCTTCAACTGGTTCATCTCGCCGCGCAGATCTTCCACCTGATAGGGCCTCAGCTGCCGCGCGTCGAGCAGTCTGTTGAGCGCGGCGACGTACGGTGCGAGTTCGGCATCGCCGACGGCGAAATCCATCTCCGGCGAGAAGTAGTCGGTGCCGTTGTAGCCCTGGCTGAACCGCGTCTGGAACTCCTGGATCGGCAGCAACTGGATCGCCGTCACCCCGAGTTCGGCGATGTAGGGGAGAAGCCGCGCGACATCGAGGAAAGTGCCGCCCTGACGTGGCAGGCGCGGCGCATGGAAGGCGCCGACGTGCAACTGGTAGATGACGAAATCGTGGAAGCGCGGCGTCACGTAGCCGGTCTCGTGCCACGGGAAATCGCTGCTGCGAACGACGCACTCGCCGGGATAAGGCACTTCCAGCTCGCGTGCATGGGGGTCGCGCTTCGGGCCCTCGCTGCCCGTTCCGACGACGTGGTAGAGATAGCGGTCGCGATCGCGCACACCGGGAATGAAGCCGCGCCAGTGCCCGTTCGCATCGCGACTGAGCAGGCTCGCGTCGTCACGGCGGCGGTCGTTGAAGTCGCCGGTCACGTAAACCGCCAGCGCGCCCGGCGCCCAGAGGCGAAACGTCGCGCCGTCGGCGACCAAGTTGGCGCCCATCGGCGTCCCGGGATGAATGTGCGCAAGCGATGCCGGCATCTTCTTCGCGCCTCCGCTTTCGTTCTGGACCGATGCGAATGATTGCCGTTTGCCGCGACCGCTGTCAAGCGCTTTCTGCGACGGCGGCCGCCCGGCCGTCGGCGAGCGGCAGCCGCGGCACGCGAATCCGGATGGCGACCGGCGATCGCCACTCGGCGCGCCAGCGCTGCCGGCCGCAACCAGTCAGTCGTTGCGCAACTCGACGCGCCCTTCGACGACCCGCACCCGGTCGCCCTTGCGGACCGTCGGCTCGTCGTGCTGTTCGATGAAGGCGTAGCTGCCATCCTCGTAGCGCACCGTGACGACGTAGCTGAGCAGCGGCGCGTTCACCTGCCGCGCATCCTCGACGACGGTGCCGGTGCCGATGATCGGCGCGGTCACCAGGCTGGGAGCGATCGCCGGCGCCGGCGGCCGCTGCCGTGGCCCTGCGTGCGTCTGCTGGCGAATCGCCGTCACGACACCGCAGCGCTCGCATGGCCCGCCGCGCGGCTCTTCGATCAATTCGCGGAAATCATCGTCACCGCTCGGCAGCTTCAGGCTGGTCTGCGCCAGCGACCACGGGGCAACGACGACGGCCAGCACGATGGCGGCCAGGGTTCTTGCGTACGGCATCGGTGAAACTCCTTTCGCTCGATCCTGGTGGGCTTTCGACACGCGCGCCCAGTCCACCGGCAGGGGCCGATCTTAATGCGAAAGCACCGGGCCAGGAAGCCGGATGGTGCCCCGAGGACCATCCACGTCCTGCGAAGCAGGGGCGGGAAGCCGCTACAATCTCGCCATCGCCAACACCGAGGCAGCCGTCGTGCATCGGCTTTCCGGGCGGCTGAGGTACAGACGCAAACCATGATCCCTTGCCGAATCGGAGGCAGTCGAGGCTGCCCCACTGCCGACCGGCGGAATGGCAGCTGCAGGAGCGGTAGCCGCTCGGACGCCCGGCACCAGCGCCGCCGTCGCGGCCGCGCCGCTCGATCCGCTGCGGCTGCAGACCCAGCTGTTGCGCGCCCATGCCAATGTGGCCGAGGAAGATGGCTGGGCTCTCATGGCGCGTGTAGCCCAGTACGTGCGGGCCAATCAAAGCGATGCGCAGCATGGCAGCTTGCCTGGCCATATAAGGCGCTGCCACGCGCGGCCTCATGCAGCTTCAGCATGGCTGCAGAGCTTCAGATCAGGGACGACGCAATAGGGCGGTTTGGCTCTGCGTGTCCGGAAGCCGCCATGCGGCAGTGTTGCGGCCGCTGAAGCGTCGCCGGCTCGCACGCATGCTGCCCGTGGGTCGGGTGCGAAGGCAAAATTGGTGCACTGCCTCGCCCCAAAGACGTTGGCCAACTTAGCCAGGAAGGGTTAGACTGCTCTCGTGAGACAACCTCCAGGAAGGACTCAGACATGCAATACAACATGCTCGAAGCCAAGAGCCAACTGTCGAGACTGGTGCAGGCCGCGCTCGCGGGTGAGGAAGTGATCATCGCCAACAAGGGCGTCCCAGTCGTCAGACTGGTCAAGGTCGACGCGCCGGAGCGCGCGCGCAAACCCGGCGCCTGGGCCGGTTTGCCAGCAGCCGAGGCGGACTGGGACACGCCCTCGACCAACGCAGCCATCGTCGATGCGCTCACCGGTGACCAGTCAACGTGAACCGCTACCTGCTCGACACCCACCTGATCTACTGGTGGATGACAGCCGACGCGCGTCTGGGGCAGACCACGCAAGGCCTCATCGAGACATCCGGGATCGTGGTCAGCGCCGCCAGCGTCTGGGAGATGGTGCTCAAGAATGTCAGAGGAAAACTCCCTCTGCCACAAGGCGCAATCACGGAACAACTCGCAGCACAGGGTTTCCTCCTGCTGCCAATCCTGCCGCGCCACATCGAAGCCGTGCGCAGCCTCGCATGCGCGCATGCCGATCCATTCGATCGACTGCTCATCGCCCAGGCGCAGGACGAGCGATTGACGCTTCTGACACGCGATGCGGCCATACTGGGGTTGCGGCTGGATGGCGTGGCCAGTGGATGACCAAAGAGGCGTGGCCGTCCCTTCGTCACCGGCGGCGTACCTGCCGGCGTGACCCGAGGGCCCATGGGTTGGCGACCTGCTGCGCGATGTCAATGCGTCAACACGAACCGCAACCCTGGCGTTGCGCCCGTTGTGCGCCACGTGTCGCAGAACTGAACCCGAGAACGTGCGCAATGCGTCCCAGGGAGGAACTCGAAACAATCAATGTACTGCCCCCGAAACAGCAGGCTGTCCCCGAAATAGGAGGCTGAAGAGTGGATCCAAAGTCGTTCGTCTATTCCGCGGTACTGCTCCTGGTGGTGGCTTCGATCGCCGTCGCCGTCTTCCGGCATTTCGGTCTCGGGTCGATTCTCGGGCTGCTGGTCACCGGCGTCATCGTCGGCCCGCACACGCCGGGTCCGTTCGTCACCAGCGAGGTGGAGGATGTGCGTCACTTCACCGAACTCGGCGTCGTGCTGCTGCTCTTCCTTATCGGCCTGGAAATGAAACCGCGGCGGCTGTGGGACCTGCGGCGGACGCTGTTCGGGCTCGGATCGCTGCAGATCGTCGTCTCGGCGCTGGTGATCGCCGCCTACTTCAGCCAGTTCATGGCGAGCTGGTCGGTGGCGCTGCTGCTCGGCGCCAGCTTCGCCCTCTCCTCGACCGCCTTCGTCATCCAGATGCTGCGCGATCAGGGCGAACTCGCCAGCCGCCACGGGCAGACCGCTTTCGCCATCCTGCTGATGCAGGATCTGGCGGTGGTGCCGCTGCTGGCCGTGGTACCGGTACTCGCCGACAACGGACCGCTGCCCGGCGAGATGGCGCTGTGGAAGCAGCTCGCGGTGGCGGTGACGATGGTGGCCCTGGTGATCGTCGCCGGGCGCTACCTGGTGCCCCGGCTGCTCGACCGGCTGGCGCGGCAGAACAACCGTGAGGCCTTCTTCCTCGCCGCCATGGCGGCGGTCTTCGCTGCCGCCATGGCGATGGACCGCGCCGGCATGTCGATGGCGCTCGGCGCCTTCCTGATGGGAATGATGCTGTCGACCTCGCGCTACAGCCTGCAGATCGAGGCGACACTGGAACCGCACAAGGGGCTGCTGATGAGCCTCTTCTTCGTCGCCGTCGGCATGTCGGTCGACCTCGCGGCGCTCGCGCAGCACCCCTTCACCTTCGCCCTGCACGTGCTGGCGATCGTCAGCCTGAAGGTGGTCGTGCTCTACGGACTGTGCCGCATCTTCGGCAACGGCCGCGGCACCGCGGTGCGCGTCGCCTTCATGCTCGCCCAGGGTGGCGAGTTCGGCTTCGTCGTCTTCGGCGCCGCCAAGGCGCTCGGGGTCATCGACGACCTGGTGTTCGTCATGGCGGTGGCGGTCATCTCGCTGACGATGCTGCTGACGCCGGTCCTGGTCAAGATCGGCAACCGGCTGGCACAGCGGATGGACGACCGGTCGCTCGCTGTCGACCAGCAGCCCGACTACCCGACTGGCGGGGACGAGTCGCCGCCGCGGGTGGTGATCGCCGGCTACGGCCGCGTCGGCCACACGGTCGGAACGATCATGTCGTCGCTGGGCATCCCCTTCGTCGCTTTCGACGCCGACGCCGTACTCGTCGCCAGGTGGCGCAGCGAGGGTCATCCCGTCTTCTACGGTGACATCGGCAATCCGGAACTGCTGGCCAGCGCCGCGTTGCAACAGGTCGAACTCTTCGTGCTGACGATCGACGACCAGCACACGGCGCTGCGCGCCGCGACGCTGATCCGCGCGCATGCGCCGGCGACGAAGATCGTTGCCCGCGCGCGTGACCTGAGCACCTGCGACGCGCTGCTGCAGGCGGGAGTGACCCTGGCCTTTCCGGAAACGCTCGAGGCCAGCCTGCGCCTGGCGGCGGAGAGCCTCGAAGCGCTCGGCATCTCGTCCGACGAGACCGGCATGCTGCTGCGCGGCGTTCGCAGCACCGACTATGCGCTCGTGCGTGCAGGCCCGGAGGCGGCGCCGCAGCCGAAGCCCCAGGCAGCGGACTGAGCGCCCGATTCGCTGGCGGGCGTCACTGCGGCCGGCAATCGCCGGCCGTCGCGGCGGGCCGCGGCGGCGCCCCGCCAGGCAGCGAAAGCGCGCTAGTATTCGCCTGTTGCCGCGTTTTCCGGACCCGCCGACCATGCTGCCGCCCATCCCGATCCGCTACGTCGAACCCGTCTTCAGGCCGCCGAGCGAAGCCGAGTCGCTGATCCTGCCTGTGACCGATGGCTGCTCGTGGAACCATTGCACCTTCTGCGAGATGTACACCGCGCCGCAGAAGCAGTTCCGCGCCCGCGCCGAGGAGGAAGTCCTGGAGAGCATCCGGCTCACCGGCGAGCGCTGCGGTCATGCCGTGCGGCGCGTCTTCCTCGCCGACGGTGATGCGCTGGTGCTGCCGACCCGTCGCCTGCTGCGCATCCTCGAGGCCATCCGCAGCCACCTGCCGGCGGTCCGGCGCGTCTCGAGCTACTGCCTGCCGCGCAACCTGCGCCGCAAGTCGACCGACGAGTTGCGCGAACTGGCTGCCGCCGGCCTGTCGATCGCCTACGTCGGCGCCGAGTCGGGCGACGACGAGGTCCTCGAGCGCGTGCACAAGGGCGAGACCTTCGCCTCGACGGTGGACGCGCTCGAGCGGCTCGGCCAGGCGGGCATCACGCGCTCGGTGATGATCCTCAACGGCCTCGCCGGACCACAGCTCTCGCTGCGCCACGCCGAGAACTCGGCACGCCTGGCGAACGCGACGCAGCCCGAGTACCTGGCGACGCTGGTGGTCAGCTTTCCACTCGGCGATGAACGCTTCCGCAGCGCCTTCGCGGACTGGCGACCGCTGAGCCAGCGCGAGCTGTTCGTCGAGATGGAGCGCTTTCTCGAACGGCTGGAACTCGAGCGAACGGTGTTTCGCAGCGACCACGCATCGAACTGGCTGGTGCTCAAGGGCACCCTCGACGCCGACAAGCCGCGCCTGCTGCGCCAGCTGCGGCAGGCGATCGCCGACCCGGCGGCAGCACCGCTGCGGCCGGCCTGGGCGCGCGGGCTGTAGATGGACGCCGCTGCCGCCTGTGGCGAACTGATCCGCCAGGCCGATGGGCTGCTGATCACTGCCGGCGCCGGCATCGGCGTCGATTCCGGCCTGCCGGACTTTCGTGGACCCGGGGGATTCTGGGGCGTTTACCCGGCACTCGGGCGCGCCCGCATCGGCTTCGAGCAGATCGCCAACCCGGCCGCCTTTGCCGCCCGGCCGGCGCTCGCCTGGGGTTTCTACGGCCATCGCCTGAATCTCTACCGACGCACCGTGCCGCACGCCGGCTTCGCCATCCTGCGCCGGATCGGCGAAGGCCTGCCGCAGGGCGCTTTCGTGTTCACCAGCAATGTCGATGGCCAGTTCCAGAAAGCGGGTTTCGCCGCCGAACGGATCGTCGAGTGTCACGGATCGATCCATCACCTGCAATGCCTCGACGCCTGTCACCAGGGCATCTGGCCGGCCGACGACTACCAGCCGCAGGTGGACGAGGAGGAGTGCCTGCTCCGCTCGGACTTTCCGCGCTGCCCGCGCTGCCGGGCGATCGCGCGGCCGAACATCCTCATGTTCGGCGACTGGGGATGGCTGGCCCAACGCACCGACGACCAGGAAAGTCGCCTGCACATCTGGCTGCGCCAGGTCGACCGCCTGCTCGTGATCGAGATCGGTGCCGGCACGAACATTCCGACGGTGCGCATGCTCGGCGAGCAAAGCCGCGGCAGGCTGATCCGCATCAACCCGAGCGAGCCGCAACTGCCACCCGGCAAGGGCGTGGCGCTGGCTGCCGGCGGCCTCGCCGGGCTGCGCGCCATTGCCGCCTACCTGCAATAGCCGCAGCGCCCGATGCCACCCCACCACTGCGCGCACCAGAGAGAACCCCGCATGCCCACGTTCCCCAACCGACCGCCGCGGCCGCTTGCCGCCAATCGTGCCGGCTGCCGCAGCGCGACGCTGCTGGCGGTGCTCTGCCTGCTTGCCGGCTGCGCCACGCGGCCCGCTGGCGAGGACGCTACCCTCCATCGCTGGACGCAGCTCGGGCCGGACGGCCGCATCAGCCTGCGCAGCATCGTCGACGGCGCGGGCGACTGCCCGACGGCGATCGTGGACGGCGCCCGGGTGCCGTTGCAGGTGCGCGCTGGCGCGACGGCGAGCGGGGCACCGCGGCCGTCGCCGGACAACCCGGCTTTCCGGCCGGAGTTCGCCGTCACCGCCTGCGAGGCGACGCTGCCGGCGGCACGCCAGGCGCGCATCGGCCACGATGCGCTGCCGCTGCCTGCCGCCGACCCGCGCCGCATCGTCATCGTCGGCGACACCGGCTGCCGCATCAAGGTGCCGGCCAGCGGCCCCGCCGATCCGATCCAGGACTGCGCCAGCGCGCGCGACTGGCCGTGGCCGCGACTGGCTGCCGCCGCGGCAGCGACGCGGCCCGACCTGGTGATCCACCTCGGCGACTATCACTACCGCGAATACTGCGACGATCCGGCACGCTGCGCGGCAGTGCGCGCGCAGGGTGTCGCCATCGGCTACGGCTGGGCGGGCTGGCAGGCCGACTTCCTTGCCCCGGCGCAGCCGCTGCTCGCCGCCGCGCCCTGGATCGTCGTCCGCGGCAACCACGAGAACTGCGACCGCGGCGGTGAGGGATGGATGCGTTTCCTGTCACCGCTGCCCTACCAGCAATGCGCCAACCAGGCGTACAGGACCGCCAGCCAGTCGGTGCTCGGCAACAACCTGACTGCCGACGCCTACCGCATCGAGCTGGGGGAGCGGCTGACGCTGGTCGTCGCCGACAATGCCGCGTTCGCTGACTACCTGCCGCTGGCGCGGGCGGCGGACGATCTCGCCATCCTGCAGCGCACGCTGCGGGCGCTGACGACGGCGCCGACCGGGCGGCCGCTGTGGCTGCTGATCCACAAGCCGCTGTGGTACGACCTGCTGCCTGCGGCAGCGCCGCCGAACGCGCTGCAGAGCCTGGCGCGCAGCGGCTTGCCGGCGAGCCTGCAGTTCGTCTTCTCGGGCCACGAGCACGCCTTCGCAACGCTCAACTTCGCCGGCAGCGGCGGGCGGCCGGCGCAGGTCATCGTCGGCGCCAGCGGCACGCAGCTCGAAGCCTTCGATCCGGAGTCGCCACTGTACGAAGGTGCCACGCCGGGCAGCAGGGAGCAGTCACAGCCCGACGGCAGGCTCCACGATGGCATCGCCGCCAGCAGCGGCATCGTCCTCAACCGCTACAGCTTCCTGCTGCTGGAACGTGCGACCGACGGCTGGGACGGCACGCTGATCGATGCCGACGGCAGGGCGATCAGCCGCTGCCGCCTCGATGGCACGGGCAGGCAGGTCGACTGCAGTTTTCCGACGCGGCCTTAGCTGCCACGACGCATCCTTCAGTCTTCCTGCCGTCGAGCGTCGCGGCGGAACGGCAGGTGGCTGGCAGCCTCGTCGCGGTAATCGACCACCGATTCCTTCTGCAACGCCAGATGGCGGGCAAGCATCTGGCGCATTCCGGGATCGGCGATCCAGTGCGCCGAACGGACGAGCGTTGGCTGGAAGCCGCGCGCGAGCTTGTGCTCGCCGCCGGCACCGGGCTCGAAGCGGCGCAACCCGTGGCGCAGGCAGTAGTCGATTCCCTGATGGAAGCAGAGTTCGAAGTGCAGGCCGGGGTGGTTGCCGTTGCAGCCCCAGTAGCGCCCGAACAGGGCCTCATCGCTGCGAAAGCAGATCGCGACGGCGACCGGGGCACGCTGCACACGGGCAATGAAGACGACCATCCGGCGGCCGAGCGCGACCGCCAGGTCGGCGAAGCAGTCGGCCGAGAAGGCGGCGTGATTGTTGAAGCGCTCGAAGGTGCTGGCGTAAAGGGCATGAAGCAGTGGCCACTCGGCGGGTTCGACCTGATCACCATGCCGCGTCTCGATCGTCAGCCCGCTCTCGGCAACGCGCCGGCGTTCGGCGCGAACCTTGCGCCGCTTGGCGGCGCTGAAGGTCGCCAGATAGCCGTCGAAGTCGCCACAACCCGGATCGAGCCAGTGGAACTGGACATCGTGGCTGAGCAACAGGCCCTCGCCCTGCAGCAGCTCGGCCTCGTCGTCGGTCGGCAGCGCAACGTGCCATGAGGATGCACCAAGCCGGCCCACCAGCGCCTTTGCGCCAGCAACCAGCGCCTGCCGAACGGCCGTTCCCGGCACCCCGTCGGCGACCAGCAGCCGCGGCCCGCCGACCGGCGTGTGCGGCAGGCAGCTCATCAGCTTCGGGTAGTACGGAAGGCCGAGCTGACGCCAGGCTGCGGCCCACGCCCAGTCGTAGATGAAGTCGCCGTGCGAATGACGCTTGCCGTACAGCGGCAGCAGCCCGACGACCTGGCCGTTGGCAGCGGTCGCCAGCAGATGGCACGGCGTCCAGCCCGCTGCGGCGGCCGCTGCCCCGTGCCTTTCGAGGATCGTCAGGTAATCGGCGTTGAGGAATGGGTCGCCAGCCGGACCGAGCCGCTGCCAGACCTGACGCGGAATGCCACTGGCCGACGGGATGCTGCTGAGCGATAGGTTGGCGGGCAAGACGGGCTCCGGGACAAGGGACGTGCGACCGGGTGTGGCAGCCACTGCCAGCGGCCGCCGGCGTCGGATGCGGGCAACGCATGTTGCCACAGACCACGACACGATGGCGATGCCGGCGCTGGACGAGGCGCCGGCGCAGTGCCCACAGCGGACGACCGGCGGCGCAGCGCCAGCGGGCGGCGCGCCGGCAGTTCGTGGGCCGGCGACCGCAAGACCGCAAGGCCCGCGCTGGCAGCGAAGCGCCCTTTTGCGTATCCTGTCCGCCACCCGGCAGCTTGCCGCTGCCGCTTCCTGCGAGACAAACCCGAGCATGATGCCTGCCGCCATCGACCCCGACCTCTCCGAGCTGGAGCCGGCTGCCGTCTGGCAGCACTTTGCCACGCTCTGCCGTACCCCGCGCCAGCCCAAGCGCGAGGGGCCGCTGCGCGACGAACTGCGGCGCTGGGCCAGCGACCGCGGCCTGGAGACGATCGTCGATACGGCCGGCAACCTGCTGATCCGCAAGGCGGCCAGCCGCGGCCGCGAGCGCGCGCCGGGCGTCGTCCTGCAGGCACACCTCGACATGGTCTGCCAGAAGATCTCCGCGAGCGCGCACGACTTTGCCCACGACCCGATCCGGCCGCAGCGCCGCGACGGCTGGCTGGTCGCCGAAGAGACGACGCTGGGTGCCGACAACGGCATCGGCGTCGCGCTGATCCTCGCCGCCCTGGCGGATGCCTCGCTGTCACACGGGCCACTCGAAGCCCTGCTGACGGTCGATGAGGAAGCCGGCATGGGTGGCGCGCATGGTCTGGCGCCCGGACTCCTGCAGGGGCGACTGCTGCTCAACCTCGACACCGAGGAGTGGGGCGAGTTCTTCGTCGGCTGCGCCGGCGGCCTCGACGTCAACGTCCACCGGCCGGGCGCGGCGGAAGAGTTGCCGGCCACCTGCGAGGTCTGGCGAATCGAACTGCACGGCCTGCGCGGCGGGCACTCGGGCGTCGACATCCATGCCCTGCACGGCAATGCCATCAAGCTGCTGGTGCGGGTGCTGCGCGACCTCGAGCGTCGCTGGCCGTTGCGCCTGGTCGGGCTCGCCGGCGGCTCGGCACGCAACTCGCTGCCGCGCGAGGCGGCGGCGACGGTGGCGCTGCCGACCGGCCTCGGTGCGGCGCTCGCCGCCGGCCTCGACGACTGGCAGGCGCGACTGCGGCAGGAGTTGCTCGGCGTCGATGACCGCCTGCGCATCGACTGCACTGCCGCTGCCGCCGAAGGCATGCTGTCCGTCGCCGAGCAGGCGATCTGGCTCGCCTCGCTGCACGCCGCGCCGCACGGCGTGCGACGACACAGCCTGCAACTGCCGGGGGTCGTCGAGACGTCGAACAACCTCGGCATGGTGGCGATCACCGCCGACGCGGGTTCGTGCAACTTCATGATCCGCTCCTTGCTCGACAGCGGCAGCGAGGCGCTGGCCGACGAGATCGTCAGTCTCTTCGCCCTTTCGGGAACGGTTGCCGAAAAGGCTGGCCATTACCCGGGCTGGGCGCCGAATCCCGGATCGCCGCTGCTCGCCCTCTGCCGCTCGGTCTACGCGCGCGAGTTCGGCGGCGAGTCGACGGTGCAGGTGATCCACGCCGGCCTCGAATGCGGCCTGATCGTTGCCCGTTACCCGGACCTCGACATGGTTTCCTTCGGGCCGACGATCCGCGGCGCACACGCGCCCGGCGAACGCGTCGAGATCGCCACCGTCGGCCATTGCTGGCGGCTGCTGCAGGCGATCCTCACCGCCATCGCGGCGGCAGCGGATGGCGCTGCGGTGGCTGCTGGTCGGCGGCGATGAACAGCGACGATCTGCCGTTGCTGCTGAGCTACCGCATGCCCTACGGCAAGTACCAGGGGCGCGCGCTCGCCGACCTGCCCGGCAACTACCTGCACTGGTTCGCCCGCCGCGGCTTCCCGCCAGGCCGGCTCGGCCAGTTGTTGGCGCTGATGCATGAACTGGACCACAACGGCCTGACGTCGCTGCTCGATCCGCTGCGGCAGCGCTGACACGCCGCAGCGCCCGGGGACGACCGCGGCGACGTGGTGGCGACCTGCGGCGCAGCGAAATCAGCGGAATCTCGCAACGCGATCCGCTTCTGGCGGGCAATAACGCGTATGCTGGACCGCGCCACATCCGGCAAACAACTGCAGCACCCCCAAGGAGCAGTCCATGGCCAAGAGTCAATTGCGCGGCAACCGCGAAGCCAAGAAACCGAAGCAGCCGCCAAAACCCGCTGCACCGGCAACTCCTTTCGGTGGCACATCGTCGGCATCAAGCTCGCCGGCAGCCGATATCCGCAAGAAGTGATCCGGTATCAGCCTGCCAGCCGGCGGCCGGCAACGGCAACCGGGCAGGTGCGACGCGAGTGGAACGACCGGCGCGGGCGCGGCGGGCAGCGCTGCCGCCGCGCCTTCTGCACGACGGCATGAACGGCAACGGGCGGTTCAGAGAACCTGGTTGAGCAGCCGGTCGGCGCGGGTGTGCGCCAGGCGTTTGAGGATTCGCTGCACCGGCTCCGGGTAGCTGGAGACCGACTCGAGCGAACGATGGTGGTCGAGACGGCGGCAATGCTGCAGGATGCGCTCGACTTCGGCCCGATGCTGGCTGGCGAGCCGGCCCTGCGGGTCGTGGATCAGCAGGCCGTTTTCGAGGTCCAGGCGCCAGGCACGGGGGTTGAGGTTGCTGCCGGTAAGCAATGCGTAGTCGTCGTCGACCAGCAGCCCCTTCAGATGATAGCTGTGGTTTTCGTGCCGCCAGAGGCAGAGATCGAGCAGACCGCGATCGACCGCGTCCTGGTGCTGCTTGCAGAAGCGGCGCAGGTTGGCCTCGTAGAGATAGGGCAGCGCACCGATCGTCGTGAAGGCTTCGTCGCTGGGGATGTAGAAATCGTTTGCCGTCTTGTCGCCGACGATGATCGTCACCCGGCAGCCCTGCCTGATCCTGGCTTCGATCGCCCGCCGCAGCGGCCCCGGCAGATTGAAGTAGGGAGTGAACAGGAGCAGGTGCCGCCGCGCGCGCTGAACGAGTTGCAGGATGGCGCGATTGAGTTCGTTGTCGCGGGCGCCGAAGCCGAGCAGCGGCGTAATGCTCAACTCGCCCACGCAGGCCGTCGCCGGCGTGCTGTAGCGGGCCGTCGCCAGTTGCCGGCGAAAGCGGCCGATGGCCGGACGCAGCGCGGCAGTCTTCTGCCGCGGCTCGCAGTCGAGCGGCGATACCGCCGCGCTGTTGCCGAGCACGCGCGTCATCAGGGCAGCCATGCTGTCGGCCAGCGCGCGGCTGCTGATCAGGTGGTAACGATCGAGCCGATAGCGATCGCCACGATGCAGATAGACGTCGTTGAGGCTGGCGCCGCTGTAGAGCACGCTGTCGTCGATGACGAAGCCCTTGAGGTGCATGACACCCATCCACTCGCGCGTCTGCACCGGCACGCCGCGGATCGCCACCCCCGGCCCATGCCGACGCGCCATCTCGGTGTACAGGGCGGCATTGCCAGCGGAGGCAGCCTTGCCGATCAGGCCGCGCTGCGCCCGGTGCCAATCGACGAAGACGGCGATCTGCAACCCGGGATGCCGGGCCTTGGCAGCATGCAAAGCCTCGAGCACCTCGCGCCCGGCAGCATCGTCCTGCAGATAGAGGGCGGCGAGGACGATCCGCCTGCGCGCCTGGGCGATCTGCTCGAGCAGCGTGCTGCGAAACTCCGCCGGACCGGCGAGGGTGCGAACGTCTTCCGCTGCCAGCGCGATTCCTGGCAGGCCGCCGAGCCCCAACAGCCGGCGGCGGCCACGCAGGCGCTGCATGGCGGACGTCAGTGTGGCGCGGACGGCAAGCTGCATGGCTGCGGCTCAGTGGTGGTGAACGGATCGGCCGTGCGGCGAGTCTGCCGCGTCGCGCGCACACGCCCGGCATCGGCGACCTTGCGCGACGATCCCGGCACCGGCTGACGAAGCAGCGGGAGCTGTGATGGCCGGGGCGTCGGCCACCCGCTGCCGGCGCGGCGGTCGGCCGACGCCCATGCCACTAGCGCTGCCCCCGGCCGCGGTCGCCGGTACCCGGGGCGAGAAACATGCCGACACCCAGCAGGATCAGCAGCAACGGCCACCAGGTACTCAGCAGGCGGGCGAAATCGACCTGCAACAGGCCCAGGTTGATCGCCAGGAGCAGCGCACCGATCAGGATCAGTGCGATCGCGCCAAGGTTTCCTCTCATTTTGCATTCTCCTCTGGTAGCCAGCCCGACGCCACCGGGATGGCGGCAGACCGACCCGGCGGCCGACGACACGGCTGCCGCCGTTCAGGGCACATACTGATCGAGGTACGTGTGGACCGCCATCTGCCCGAGCTGGCGGACATCCCGTGACGATTCGTGGATCCGCTCCTGCTGCGCGAGCGGAAAGCGGCGGGCGAGATTGCTCCGGAACTTGTCGACCAATACCGGAATGCCTTCGGCGCGCCGCCGGCAGTGACCCAGCGGATACTCGATCGTCACTTCCGGCGTCCGGCTGCCGTCGGTGAAGAAGATCTGCAGCGCGTTGGCGATCGAACGCTTGCCCGGGTCGAGATAGTCGACCGAAAACCTCGGCTCTTCGCTCACCACCATCCTGGCCCGCAACAGGTCGATGCGGGCATCCGCCGCTGCGTCGTCCTCGTAGTCGGCGGCCGTCAGGCGGCCGCGCAGCAGCGCGACGGCGACCATGTACTGCAGGCAGTGGTCGCGGTCGGCGGGATTGTGCAGTGGGCCCTGCTTGTCGATGATCCGCAGCGCCGACTCGTGCGTGCGGATGAAGACGCGTTCGATCTCCTGCCACCGCCCGGCGACCTGCGGTTGCAGGTCGAGAGCGCACTCGACCGCCGTCTGGGCGTGGAACTCGGCCGGAAAACTGATCTTGAAGAGTATGTTCTCAATGACGTAACTGCCGTAGGCGCGTGGCAGGCGGAACGCCTGACCGCGAAAGAGCACGTCATAGAAACCCCACTTCGGCGCCGTCAGCGCCGTCGGATAACCCATCTCCCCCTGGCGCGACAGCAGGGCGAGCTGCACGCCGCGCGCCGTCGCATCACCGGCCGCCCAGGACTTGCGCGAGCCGGTGTTCGGCGCATGGCGGTAGCTGCGCAGTGGCTGGCCATCGACGAAGGCCTGCGAGAGCGCATTGATGATCTGCCCGCGGTCGCCACCGAGCAGCCAGGTACAGACGGCCGCCGTGGCGACCTTGACCAGCACCACGTGGTCGAGACCGACGCGATTGAAACTGTTCTCGAGCGCCAGGATGCCCTGGATCTCGTAGGCCTTGACCATCGCCTCGAGCACCTGCTGCATCCGCAGCGGCTCCTCGCCCTGCGCCACGCGGGTGCGTGACAGCCAGTCGGCGGTGGCGAGAATGCCGCCGAGGTTGTCGGAAGGGTGGCCCCATTCGGCGGCCAGCCAGGTGTCGTTGAAGTCGAGCCAGCGGATCATGGTGCCGATGTTGAAGGCCGCCCGCACCGGATCGAGCCGATGGTCCGTACCGGGGACGCAGGCGCCGTGCGGCACCTCGGTGCCGGCAACGACCGGCCCGAGCAACCTGCTGCAGGCCGCGTAGTCGAGCGCTTCGAGCGCGCAGCCGAGCGCATCGATGAGGCAGTAGCGCGCCGTCTCGAAGGCAGCGCGCGAGTCGATGCGGTAGTCGAGGACGTAGTCGGCGATGTCGACCAGAACGCGGTCGGGATCGGGGCGGCTGGCGGGAATTCGCGTGCTCATCGCTGCCTCGTCGGCTCCGGGTTGCACGGACTCAACAACGCCGGGCAAGGGGGACGAAGTCCTGTACCTCCGGCCCGACGTAGTTGGCCGACGGCCGGATGAGCTTGCCGTCGATCCGCTGCTCGATGACATGCGCCGCCCAGCCGCTGGTGCGAGCGATGACGAAGAGCGGCGTGAACATCGGCGTCGGCACCGCCAGCATGTGGTAGGCGACGGCCGAAAACCAGTCGACGTTGGGAAAGATCCGCTTCTGCTCCGACATCACGGCCTCGATGCGGCTGGCGATGTCGAACAGGACGAGGTTGTCGCCATCGATGCAGAGCTGCCGGGCAACCGAACGGATCACCTTGCTGCGCGGGTCGGCGATGGTGTAGAGCGGATGACCGAAGCCGGTGATGATCTCGCGGTTCTCGAGACGGCGGCGGATGTCGTGTTCGGCCTGTGCGGCGTCGTCGTAACGGCTCTGGATCTCGAACGCGACCTCGTTGGCGCCGCCGTGCCGGCGGCCACTGAGCGCGCCGATGGCGCCGCTGATCGCCGCATACAGATCGGCGCCGGTACCGGTGATGGTGCGCGCGGCGAAGGTCGAGGCGTTGAATTCATGTTCGGCGTACAGCACCAGCGACTTGTCGAGGCTGCGCGCATGCAATGGCGGTGGCGCCTTGCCGCGCAGGAGGTGGAGGAAATGGGCGGCGATCGAGTCGTCGTCGGTCTCGGTGTCGATGCGCCGGCCGTTGTGCGACCAGTGATACCAGTAGAGCAGCATCGAGGCGAAGCCGGCGATCAGCCGGTTGGCAATCTCGCGTGCCGCCCCGGGATTGTGGTCCTGGGCTTCGGGCAGGATGGTTCCCAGCGCCGAACAGCCACTGCGGAGGACATCCATCGGATGCGCCGAGGCCGGCAGATTCTCGAGCATCGGCCGCAGCATCACCGGCAGCCCGCGCAGGGTCTTCAGCTTCTTGCGGTACTGATTGAGCTGCGTCGGACTGGGCAGGCGCCCGTAAAGCAGAAGGTAGGCGACCTCCTCGAAACTCGCATCCTCGGCGAGCGCGATGACGTCGTAGCCGCGGTAGTGCAGGTCGTTGCCGCTGCGCCCGACCGAGCAGATGGCGGTATTGCCGGCGACCACGCCGGACAGGGCGACCGATTTCTTGGCCCTGGGGATCTCAACCTGCACCGCGTCGTCCATTGTCTTCCCTCCTGCGCGCAGCCGCCGCACCACGAAGTGCCGACCGACCGCGCGAATGTTCCTGACTTTGCGAAGTCAGGTCAACTGCAGCAGTGTGCCGGCGCGGGTGCGGCACCGATCTGCCCGCTCGCCCGTCGCCGGCAACCTGTTCGCCGGCACGGCGCGCCTCACCGTTCGGGGCCGCGCAGGCCCGGGCCGTCCTGCGCCTGCAGGTGCGCCGGCGGCTGGAAGGCCAGCATGCAGGCGCTCTCATGCCCGACGAGGAACTTCGGCAATGGCGTCACCTCGACGTCGACGACACCGGCGTCGATCATCCCGAGACGGACCGCCGCCTCGCGCGACAGGTCGATCACCCGCTTGCGATGGCCCATCCGGTCGTTGATGCGGACGACGACGCAACGCGCGGAAGGGACGCGCCGCACGGCCACCACGGTGCCGAGGGGAAAGCGGTTGCTCGCCGCCGAGATGACGTGATGCTGGTAAGCCTCGCCCGATGCCGTCCGGCGGCCATGGAAGGCGGTCGAGTAGAAGCTCGCCCGGCCGGCAACGACCAGCCGCGACTCGACGAAACGGCCGTGCGGTCCGAGCGAAGGAAAGTCCTCCGCCAGGGCAACCGCCGAATGCAGCAGGGCCAGGACGGCGAACGGCAGCCTCACGGCTGCCTGCGCCGGGTCAATCCCGTCGGCAGCCCCGCTCGCCCGCGGTGCACGCGAAGCGTCGCAAGAGACCGCATTGGGCCTACAATTCCGGCCATCGCTGACCAAGTGTGCATGATTGACAACAATGGGTTCTCAAGACAGTTCGCGCGCCGTCAAGCGTCAATCAGGCAAGCATAGCCTGCCTGCGGCCACCCGCACAAGGCGCCGGCAGAGACAGCGGGCGCGGCGCACATGAAGACGCACGTCCTGCCGGACTGGTTGCGCCGGCTGCTGATGCGCAGCGTCGGCCATCGTTACTACACGGCGGTGGTGACGGCGATCGCTTTCGGCGCGACGGTGACTTTTGCTTTTCCCTTCGTCGCCGTGCTGATCCCCGCCGTCCTGCTGTCACCCCGGCGCTGGCGGGCTCTCGGCTTCTGCTGCGGCATCGCCAGTGGCTGCGGCGCCGCGGTACTGGTCGAGATCTTCGGCTTTCTCGGCTCGGAACTGGTTCTCTCGCGTTATCCGGAACTGGTGGAGAGCGCTGCCTGGCAGACGGCCAGCGAATGGCTGCAGCGCTGGGGGCTGCTGGCGCTGATGGTCATTGCCGGTGGGCCGCTGCCGCAGACGCCGGCGCTGCTCTTCTGCGCCCTCGCCGAGCTGTCGACACCCGGCATCCTGGTCGCCGTCGCCGTCGGCAAGACGGCGAAATACCTCCTCCTGGGCTGGGCGACAGCCCTCTACCCGGCGCGCTTCGTGCGCTACAACTGAGAGGTTGTGACTCGCCCGGCGGCCGTCAGGCGACCCCGGCGCTGTGCGCCTGCACGTCCGCCCAGTAGCTGGAGCGCACCATCGGCCCGCAGGCGGCGCCAGTGAAACCCATGGCCAGGGCGGCCTGCTCGTAGCTCTTGAAGACCTCGGGGTGAACGTAGCGCTGCACCGGCAGGTGGTGCAGCGATGGCGCCAGGTACTGGCCGATGGTCAGCATCTCGACGTCATGGGCGCGCAGGTCGTGCAGCACCGCGATGATTTCGTCGTCGGTCTCGCCGAGGCCGACCATCAGTCCGGACTTCGTCGGCACCTGCGGATGGCGCGCCTTGAACGCCTTGAGGAAGGCCAGCGAGTGCGCGTAATCGGCTCCCGGCCTGGCTTGCCGATAGAGCCGCGGCACGGTTTCCAGGTTGTGGTTGAGGACGTCGGGCAGTGCGCCGCCAAGAACATCGAGGGCAATCTCCATGCGGCCGCGGAAATCGGGCACCAGCGTCTCGATGACGGTATCCGGTGAGCGCCGGCGCACGGCGGCGATGACCTCGGCGAAGTGCTGTGCGCCCCCGTCGCGCAGGTCGTCGCGGTCAACGCTGGTGATCACCACGTAGCGCAGTTGCAGCCGCGCGACGCTGTCGGCGAGGCTGTCCGGCTCGTCGGCGGCGGGTGGCAGTGGCTTGCCGTGACCGACGTCGCAGAACGGGCAGCGACGCGTGCAGATGTCGCCGAGGATCATGAAGGTCGCAGTGCCACGGCCAAAGCACTCGCCGATGTTCGGGCAGGCCGCTTCCTCGCAGACCGTGTGCAGCTTCTGCTCGCGCAGCATCTTCTTGATCTCGCCGAAGCGGCCACTCTCGTTGCCGGCCTTGACGCGAATCCAGTCCGGCTTGCGCTGCGGCGTCTGCGGGACGATCTTGATCGGAATGCGCGCCGTCTTCAGTTCGCCCTTTTCCTTGACGCCGGCGACCCTCGTCGCGCCACTGCCCGGCTGGCCATCGTTGCAGGTGCTCATTGCTTGCGCTCCAGTTGTCTCGCGAGGTGTTCGGCAAGCGCCGCTGCCGCTTGCGCCGGCGTCAGCCTGACGCCGAGATCGCTGGTCTGCGTCACCGGCATGCCGGCGAAGCCGCAGGGGTTGATCGCCGCAAAGGGCGACAGGTCCATGTCGACGTTGAGACTGACGCCATGGTAGCAGCAGTTCCGGCGCACGCGCAGACCGAGCGCGGCGACCTTGGCCGCAGCGACGTAGACGCCGGGCGCGCCAGGATGCCGCGCCGCGGTGACGCCATTCTCGGCCAGCAGGTCGATCACCGCCTGCTCGATCATCACCACCAGCTCGCGCACCTTCAGCCGGCGCCGGGCGAGGTCGAGGAGCAGGTAGATCACCACCTGACCGGGGCCATGGTAGGTGATCTGCCCGCCGCGATCGGTCTGCAGCAGCGGGATGCCGAGATCGTGCAGGAGGTGCTCCGGCTTGCCTGCCTGGCCGAGCGTGAACACCGGCGGGTGCTCGCAGCACCAGAGTTCGTCGCCGGTCGCCGCGTCGCGCGCGGCGGTGAATGCCGCCATCGCCTGCCAGGCTCCTTGATAGCTGCAGCGCCCGAGTTGGCGAAGCCACAGCGGCAGCTGCCCGGCCTGCGCCAGTTGCTGCCGACCGTCGCTCACAACAGCAGCCTGACCAGCGGATGCGCGCTCAGTTCCCGGTACAGGAGGTCGAGCTGCTCGCGGCTGGTGGCGTTGATCGTGCAGGTCAGGCCGAGGTACCTGCCGGCGCTCGAGGCGCGCATCTCCATCGTCGCCGCGTCGAAGTCGGGCGCATGCCGCAACACCACTGCCAGCACCGCTTGGGCAAAGCCGTCCTCGGCCCGGCCCATGATCTTGAGCGGAAAGGCACAGGGAAACTCGAGCAGGCTCTGGCGCTCGTCAACCATCGGCGCCCACGTTCCATCGCCCGGGCGAGACACGGCGACCGACGCCCATCAGTTGAACCAGAGGCGGATCGTGTCGATCATTCGCCCGATGATGCCAGCCGCCGGGACCGCCTCGAGTGCCAGCACCGGGTACTCGCCGTAGGGCTTGTCGTCGAGGCTCAGCTTGAGTGTGCCGAGCACCTGTCCGGCCGCAATCGGCGCGATCAGCGTCTGCGGCGAAACGAGTTCGCTGCGAATCCTTGGCCCGAAGCCCTTCGGGACGGTCAGCACCAGGTCGTTGGTGAAACCGACCCGGACCGTCGCCTGCTGGCCCTTCCAGACCTTGTGCGTCGCCACCGCCTCGTTCTTGGCGTAGAGTTGCACCGCATCGTAGAACTGGAAGCCGTAGTTGAGCAGCTTCAGCGACTCCTGCGTGCGCGTGTTGTCGGATGCCGCGCCGAGGACCACCGACACCAGCCGCCGTGGACCACGCTTGGCCGACGACACCAGGCAGTAGCCGGCCGCCTCGGTATGGCCGGTCTTCAGGCCGTCGACGGTCGGATCGATATGCAGCAGCCGGTTGCGGTTCGGCTGCGTGATGTTGTTGTAGCGGAACTCCTTGAGCGAGTAGTACTTGGCGTAATCCTCGGGAAAATCGCGGATCAGCGCCGCCGCCAGCAGCGCCAGATCGCGCGCCGTCGTGTAGTGCTGCGGATCGGGCAGGCCGCTGGCATTGCGGAAACTCGAATCCTTCATGCCGAGCCGTTGCGCCTCGCGATTCATCATCTGCGCGAAGTTCTCCTCGTCGCCGGCAATAGCCTCTGCCAGTGCCACGCAGGCGTCATTGCCCGACTGGACGATCATGCCCTTGAGCAGATCGTCGACCTTGACCTGCGTGCCGACCTGGATGAACATCTTCGAGCCGCCGGTCTTCCACGCTTTCTGTGATACCGGAACGGTCTGATCGACCTTCAGCATCCCCTGCCTGATGGCGGCAAAGCTCAGGTAGGCGGTCATCAGCTTGGTCAGCGATGCGGGTTCCAGGCGCTGCTCGGGCGCCTGTGCGGCGAGCGTCTGACCGGAAGCGACGTCGACCAGCAACCAGGATCTGGCAGCCAGCGACGGCGGTGTCGGCAGTTGCTGGGCAACCGCCAGCAGTGGCAAACAGAGGATCAGCAACAGGAGTGAGCGAAGCTTGGACATGGCATGGTCCGGGAAAAAGCCGCGATTATAGCAACGGCGTCGCAACGGCCTGTACGCCTTTTGTAAGCACGGCTGCCCACTCGATGCGGGCTGCCGTGACTTACTCCACAGCCCGCGTGGCGGCGTGGGACGTACGATGGCGGCACTTTTCCAGCCGCGCCCGCCAAGTCCGGACCGCCACCGACTCGACCTTCATGCAGCCTCCCTTTCGACCGCTAGCGAGTTCCCTTGACCTGCAGGGCGCCTTCGCCCAACTGGCAAGGCGCGGCTTTCACGGCGACCGCCTCGACGAGGTGCTGCGCCAGCTCACCGCCACCACCGCGCAGACGCTGAACATCGAACGGGTCAGCCTGTGGGGCCTGTGCGACCAGCGCCAGCAGCTCGAGTGCATCGACCTCTACGAGCTGTCGCACGACCGTCACAGCAACGGCTTCACGCTGCATGCCAGACGCTACCCCGAGTACTTCCGGGCGCTCAGCCTCGGTGAACCGATCATCGCCGATGACGCGCTGAAGCATCCGTCAACCCAGGAATTCCTGCGCGATCATCTGCTGATGCACGGCATCAGTGCCCTGATCAACTCGCCGATCCACGCCGATGGCGAGTTGCAGGGCGTTCTCTCGATCGAACGTGTCGGCCAGCATTCCGCCTGGACTTCCGTGCAGCGGCTGTTCGTACACGCCATCGCCAGCCTTGTCAGCCTCGCCTTGCTGCAGCACGAGCTGCTGTCCCGGGAAGAAGAGCTGCGTGACGCGCTCAACCTGCGACAGGCCCTCTTCAACGGCGCCCGCGATGCGATCCTGATCGCCGACGCGCGGACCGGTGCCATCATCGACGCCAACCCGCAGGCGGAGAAACTGTTCGGGCGCGGCTGGCAGGACCTCCTCGGCGCCCTGCACGGCGAACTCTGCCGGCGCGACGATGCAGTCGAACTGCGCGATCTCTGCCGCCAGCTCGGCAGCGGCGGCGAGGCTGAGGTGCTGCGCAGTGCGGTGGTCGCCGCCGACGGCAAGCTGATCCCGGTGGAAATCAGCAGCCAGCTCGTCCAGCTCGGCCAGGGCAGGGAGATCGTGCAGGGGATGTTCCGGCCGCTCGATCCGGACCCCGGACCCGGCCCCGCCTGATCAGCGAACGACGAAGGTGGGCTTGTAGCCCAGGGCAAGACGAATCCGTTCGGCAACCCGGTCGGCGTCCGCTCGGCTGGGGTATGGCCCGAGATGGACACGGTGCAGGCCACCCGCGGCGCTGACCTGCACGCCCTCGTTCAGCCAGTCGAGTTCGCGCTGCAGATGCAGGCGCAGGCTGTCGGCATTGTCGGCACTGGCGAAGGCGCCGAGCTGGAGGAAGATGCCGCCGCCGGTGCTGGCTGCAGCCGGAGCCGCCGCCGCTGCCACCGGCGCGGCTGGCCGCTCCACCGCGCGCGCCGGCGCCCGCGCTGCATCGAGACCGAGGCGAACGGCGAGCAGCTCGATCTCGTCGCGCTCGGCCGCGCCGCCCGTGGAAACGGCCGGCGCCGGCGCCGCCATCACCTGCGCATAGCTCATCGTCGTCGCGCCCTCGGGCAGGATGGCCTCGACCTGCACCAGCGCACTGCCATCGTCGACGTAGCCGAGCCGGTGCGCGGCGGCGTAGGACAGGTCGATCACCCGGTCGGCGTGGAACGGTCCGCGGTCGGTCACGCGCACCACCACCGACTTGCCGTTGCCGACCCGCGTCACCCGGACATACGAGGGAATCGCCAGCGTCGGATGCGCCGCGGTCATCGCGAACATGTCGTAGGGTTCGCCGATCGATGTCTTGAGGCCATGAAACTTCTTCCCATACCAGCTCGCAATGCCGCGCTCCTGGTGCGGCCGCAGGCTGGCATGTGGTTCGTAGGCCTTGCCGAGGACGACATAAGGCCGGTTGGCGAAGCGGTGCAGCGGTTCCAGGCGCGGCTGGGCATCGGCTATGTCGTCGAGATTGTCGGGAATCTCGTCACCCGGGCCGTCGTCCTTGTAGTAGGCGCCGCCGCGTTTCTGCACGACGCTCGACTTGCGCGGCAGCTTCGCCGGCGCCCTCGCCTGCTCCGGACTGCGCGCGACCTGCTCCGGCGGCCGCGCCGGTTGCCCGCCACAGGCGGCCAGCAGGAGCGCCAGGCAGCAGGAAACAGCTGCCGGCCAAAGCCGTTGGGACAACGCGCCGCGCTTCATTGCCGCACCAGCATCCGGTGCGTCTGGATGCTCATCAGGATGCCGACCCCCACCGACAGGGTCACCAGCGCCGTCCCACCGTAGCTCATGTACGGCAGCGGCACGCCGACGACGGGCAGGATGCCGCTGACCATGCCGACGTTCACGAAGACGTAGGTAAACAGGCTGAGCGTGATCGAGCCGGCGAGAACGCGGGCGAAGAGCGTCGACGCATTGGCGGCGATCATCAGGCCACGCCCGATCAGCAACAGGTAGAGCAGCAACAGGACAGTGTTGCCGAGCAGACCCCTCTCCTCGGCATAGACGGCGAAGATGAAGTCGGTATGGCGTTCGGGAATGAACTCGAGATGGGTCTGCGTCCCCTCCAGCCAGCCCTTGCCGAAGCTGCCGCCCGAACCGATCGCAATGGTCGCCTGGATGATGTGATAGCCGGCGCCAAGCGGGTCGCTGGTCGGATCGATCAGGGTCAGGATGCGCTTGCGCTGGTAGTCGTGCAGCATCGTCCAGGCGAAGGGAGCAGCGGCGGCGCCAGCCACCAGCAGGCCGACGATCACCTTCCACGGCAGGCCGGCGAGGAAGATGACGTAGAAACCGGCGGCGCCGACGAGGATCGCCGTTCCCAGGTCCGGCTGCTTGGCGATCAGCGCGAAGGGAACCAGCAGCAACAGGCAGGCGACGACGTAGTGACGCGCCTTCAGCATCGCCTCGTGCTTGTGGAAGTACCAGGCGAGCATCAGCGGCACGGCGATCTTCAGCACCTCGGAGGGCTGGATACGGGTGAAGCCGAGTGACAGCCAGCGCCTGGCGCCGTTGACCCTGATGCCGAAGAGAAAGACCAGGATCAGCAGGACGACGCCGGCCAGATAGAGTGGAACGCCAAAGCGCATCAGCTTCTGCGGTGGCAGCTGCGCGACCAGCCACATCACGGTGAGGCCAATCGCCATGTTCAGCGCCTGCGCCAGCAGGCGGCTGCTGCTGTCGGCCGTCGCACTGTAGACCGTCGTCAGGCCAACCGCCATCAGCGCCAGCGTCAGCAACAGCAGGACGCCGTCGACATGCCCGACGAGGCGCACCCAGGCCCGCTGCAGCAACTGCTGCGACATCAGTCAGTCCTCCTCGACATCGTCTTCCCTCGCCGCCCCCTTTGGCAGTTTGCCGAGGAGGTAGTAATCGAAAACCATGCGCGCGATCGGCGCCGCCGACTGGGCGCCAAAGCCGCCGTTCTCCACCAGCACGGCGACGGCGATCTTCGGTTGCTCGGCGGGCGCATAGGCGATGAACAGGGCATGGTCGCGCAGTTCCTTCTTCACCCGCGACTCCTTGTACTCGGCGCCCCTGAGGCTGAAGACCTGCGCCGTTCCGGTCTTGCCGGCCGAGGTGTAGCCGGCGCCGGCAAAGGCACGTGCGCTGGTGCCGGCGATGTTGACCCCGACCAGCGCCCGCTTGATGACCTCGATGTTCTGCCGCTTCCACGGCAGAACGCGCAGGGGCTCGGGCTCGATCATCGTCTTCTCGCCGGTGCGGCTGTCGGTGATGTACTTGACCAGGTGCGGGCGGTACATGATGCCGTTGTTGGCGATGGTCGCGGTGGCCTGCGCCAGCTGGATCGGCGTATAGGAATTGTAACCCTGGCCGATGCCGATCGAGATCGTTTCGCCGGCAAACCACTTCTGCTGCTCGGGGCGCCGGAAACGGCGCTTCTTCCACTCCGGTGACGGCAGGACCCCCGTCGATTCGCCCTCGATGTCGATGCCGGTCCGCTGCCCGAAGCCGAGCTGGCCCATGAAACGGGCGATGGCATCGATCCCCATGTCGTTGGCGAGCACGTAGTAGTAGGTATCGCAGGAGACGACGATCGACTTGTGCATGTCGACGCTTCCATGTCCGCCCTTCTTGTCGTCACGAAACTGGTGGCCGCCAAAGTTGAAGAACCCCGGGTCCGAGATCGCCTGCCCGGGTGTCCGCTTGCCCGTCTCCAGCGCCGCCAGCGCCATGAACGGCTTGAAGGTTGAACCCGGCGGATAGGCGCCATTCAGGGCGCGGTTGAGCAACGGCTTGTCGGGTGAATTGTTGAGCTGATCCCAGTCGTCGCTGCGAATGCCGTCGATGAACAGGTTGGGATCGAAGGTCGGCACCGACACCAGGGCCAGGATGCCGCCGGTCGCCGGCTCGATCGCCACCAGCGCGCCGCGGCGGTCGCCGAAAGCCTTCTCCGCCATCTCCTGCAGCTTGATGTCGAGCGTCAGGGTCAGGTTGTTGCCCTGCACCGGGGCGCTGCGCGACAGGCTGCGCACGGCGCGACCGCCGGCATCGATCTCCACCTGCTCGTAGCCGGTTTCGCCGTGCAGCTGAAACTCGTACTTCTGCTCCACCCCGGACTTGCCGATGTGGTCGGTGCCCTTGTAGTTGTTCGTCTGCTCCTTCTCGTCGATGATCTCGAGGTCGCGCTTGTTGATGCGGCTGATGTAGCCGATGGCATGGGCACCGACCGAGCCCTCGGGATAGTGGCGGAAGAGACGCGCCTTGACCTCGACGCCGGGAAAGAGATAGCGATTGGCGGCAAAGCGTGCCACCTCTTCCTCGCTCAGCCGCGAGCGGATCGGCAGGCTCTCGAAGGTCTTGCTTTCCTCGAGCAGGCGGCGGAAGCGCTTGCGGTCCTTGGGCAGGACTTCGATCAATTTGCTCAGGCCGTCGATGGTGGCCTCGAGGTCGTCGACCCGCGACGGTGTGATCTCCAGGGTGAAGGCCGAGTAGTTGCGCGCCAGAACCGTCCCCTGCCGATCGACGATGACCCCCCGGTTGGGAACGATCGGCACCAGCGAGATGCGGTTGTCCTCGGCGCGGGTGGAGTAGTAATCGTGCTGCACGACCTGCAGGTGGAAGAGACGGGCAGCGAGGAGGACGAAGGCGGCGAAGACGGCAAAACCGGCCAGACCGACGCGAAAACGGAAGCGCTCGAGTTCGCGATCCGGAGCGGCGAGCTGCGACTGACGAGCGCGCACGACCAACTCCTTCAGCGCGGCAACGGCGTCGCCACCGCCGACCGCCCCCTGGAAGGCTGCGGCAGGACCGTGGGCGGGTTCTCAGAGCGGGCGATTGGCATCATGGTCGACCGGCTGATGTTGCGGCAACAGGAGTGCAAAGGTCAGGACAGGCCAGAGCAGCGTGGCCAGCAGCGGCCCCAGAAAGTAGCCGAAACCGGGGAAATCCGCGCCAGCAACGAGACGCACCGCCACCTGTACCAACTGTACCAGAAGCAACAGCGGCAGGACGTGTAGCGCCTGCTGCGCGAGCGGAAACCAGAGGATCCGCCGCGACAGCGCGCCGCCGCCATAGACCGCGAGGACATAGGCCAGTGCATGCTGCCCGAGCAGGCCGGCATCGGCGACGTCCATCGCGATACCGGCGAGAAAGGCGAGCCCCATGCCGACACGGCGCGGCTCGCGGACGCTCCAGAAGACCAGCACGAGTGCCAGCCAGTCGGGCAAACCCGGCCAGGCGGCAGTCGGCAGCAGGTTCAGCAGCAGCGCCACTGCCAGGCTACAGGCGATGAACCACGGGCGAACCGGCAGGAGGATGCGAGCCGACGAACGATAACTGGTCTGCATGCTGCTAGTCCCTCCTGAGCCGCTTCTTGCGTGCCTGCGTCGACTTGGCCGCCTTCGCCTCACGGCCGCCGGCCGCCGGGGTCAGTTCGGTGGGCAGGGCAACCGGTGGCCGCTGCTCGAGGACGATCACCTCGCTGAAGTTCTCGACACCCGCCAGCGGCATGCAGAAGATGCGGGCAAAAGAGTACGAGGTGTCACGCTCGACATGCACCACCCGGGCGACCGGGAAACCCGGCAGAAAGATCCCGTCAAGCCCCGAGGTCACCAGCACATCACCATTCTGCACGTCGGCGTTGGCTGGCAGGAAACGCAGTTCGAGCTGCCCGTTGCCAAGTCCGAAAACCACCGAGCGCTGGCCAGTGCGGACGATCTGCACCGGCACGGCCTGCTCCTTGTCGGTGATCAGCGTCACTTCGGCGACGAAAGGGAAGACGCGTGTCACCTGGCCAACGACACCGGCATCGTCGATCACCGGCAGCCCGGCGGCAATCTGGTCCTGTTGTCCCTTGTCGATGACGATCCGTCGCGTGTAGGGATCACGTGCCGCGTACAGGATCTGCGCCACCTGGCCGCTGGCTTGCTGCCGCTCCCTGACGCCAAGCAGCTTGCGCAGGCGTTCGTTTTCGACTTCGAGCTGCTGCGTGCGCAGCAAGGTCGTCGCCTTCTCGATGCGCGCCTGCTGCAGGCGCGCATTCTCCTCGCGCAGGTGGGCGAGGCTGACGAAATAGTCACCGGCGCCGGCGACCGAATGCGCCGGCAGATGCGCCAGTTGCTGCAGCGGATGGGTGAACAACGACAACGCCTGGCGCACGACGTCCAGCGCCTGCAGGCGCGCGTCGATGACCAGCAGCGCGACGGCGATCGCGACGTAGAACGACAGCAACGCCAAGGGCGCCGGCCCGCGCTTGAAGAACGGTGGCGGCTGATGTTCCATCACTCAGGCCTGGCAACTGGCAGCGCACGGCAATGCCGCCGCCACCGGTCAATCGGAAGCGAAGATGCTGCCGAGGTTGTCCATCTTCTCGAGCGCCAGACCGCAGCCGCGGGCGACGCAGGTCAGCGGTTCCTCGGCAACGATCACCGGCAGACCGGTCTCTTCCATCAGCAGCCGGTCGATGTCGCGCAGCAGCGCACCACCACCGGTCAGGACCATGCCCTTCTCGGCAATGTCGGCACCGAGTTCGGGCGGCGTCTTCTCGAGCGCCGACTTGACCGCCGAGACGACGCTGTTCAGCGGCTCGGTCAGTGCCTCGAGGATCTCGTTCGAGGAAATCGTGAACTTGCGCGGAATGCCCTCGGCCTTGTTGATTCCCGACACCTCCATCTCGCGCACCTCGGCACCAGGAAACGCCGATCCGATCCGTTTCTTGATGTTCTCGGCGGTGTTCTCGCCGATCAGCATGCCGTAGTTGCGACTGATGTAGTTCATGATCGCCTCGTCGAGCTTGTCGCCGCCGACCCGCACCGAGCCTGCATAGACCATGCCGCCGAGCGAGATGACACCGACTTCGGTCGTCCCGCCACCGATGTCGACGACCATCGACCCGGTCGGCTCCGAGACCGGCAGGCCGGCACCGATGGCAGCTGCCATCGGCTCCTCGATCAGGAAGACCTGGCTGGCACCGGCGCCAATCGCCGACTCGCGGATCGCCCGCCGTTCGACTTGCGTCGAGCCCGACGGCACGCAGATGATGATCCGTGGTGACGGCGACAGCAGGCGCGAATCGTGTACCTTCTTGATGAATTGCTTGAGCATCTGCTCGGTGACGGTGAAGTCGGCGATCACGCCGTCCTTCATCGGCCGGATGACGGTCAACGCCCCGGGCGCCTTGCCGAGCATCTCCTTCGCCGATCTGCCGACCGCCTGAATGGTTTTCTTGGAACTGGGTCCACCCTCGGTCCGGATGGCGACGACCGACGGTTCATCGAGAACGATCCCTTTCGAGCGCACGTAGATCAGCGTATTGGCGGTGCCGAGGTCGATCGCCAGATCATTCGAGAAGTAACTGCGCAGAAAACTGAACATGCTTGCGAAATCCGTGATGGCCCCGGTCAGGGGCTGCGGTGGGAAAAACTTTTATGATACCTTATATGGCTCCCTCGTTTACCACCTTAGTGATTTCGTAACCATGTCGCTCACCCTCGAACAGGTCCATCGCATCGCCCATCTGGCCCGCATCGAAATCGACGAGATCGAGGCCCGCCGCACCCTTGACCAGCTCAACGGGATCTTCGGCCTGATCGAGACGATGCAGGCAGTCGACACGCAGGGCATCGAACCGATGGCGCATGCGCAGGAACTTGCACAACGCCTGCGCCCGGACTGCGTCACCGAAGACGACCAACGGGCCTGGCGTGCCGCCTTCCAGGCGATCGCGCCGGAAGCCGAGGCCGGCCTCTATCTCGTGCCAAAGGTCATCGAATGATCGAGCTCAGTCTCACCGACATCGCGCAGGCCCTCGCCAGCCGACGGATCTCCAGCGTCGAACTGACGCGAATCTACCTCGATCGCATCGCCCGTCTCGACCCGCAACTGAACGCCTTCATCACCGTCGAGCCCGAGCGCAGCCTGGCGCAGGCGCGGGCTGCCGACGACCGGCTGGCGCGGGGCGAGACACAGGCGCTGACCGGCATTCCGATCGCCCACAAGGACATTTTCTGCGCCAGGGACTGGCTGACGACCTGTGGCTCGAAGATGCTGAGCAACTTCGTCAGTCCTTACGATGCGGCGGTGATCAGCCGCTTCGAGCAGGCCGGTGCGGTGCTGCTCGGCAAGACCAACATGGACGAGTTCGCCATGGGTTCGTCGACCGAAACCTCCTGTCATGGTCCGACCGCCAATCCCTGGGCACTCGATCGCGTTCCCGGTGGCTCGTCCGGCGGCTCGGCGGCGGCAGTTGCGGCGCGCCTGGCACCGGCGGCCACGGGCACTGACACCGGCGGCTCGATTCGCCAGCCGGCCGCGCTGTGCAACCTCTCCGGCATGAAACCGACCTACGGCGTCGTTTCGCGCTACGGCATGATCGCCTTCGCCTCGTCGCTCGACCAGGCGGGTCCGCTCGCCCGATCGGCCGCCGACTGCGCGGTGCTGCTCAACTGCATGGCCGGCTTCGACGAACGCGACTCGACGAGCCTCGACCGCCCACGCGAGGATTTCGCCCGCGAACTCACGGCAGCCGCCGCCAGCAGACCCCTCGCCGGAGTGCGCATCGGCCTGCCGCAGCAGTTCTTCGGCGAAGGCTGCAGCCCCGACGTCATGCAGCTGGTCGAAGCAGCCATCGCCGAATACCGCCAACTCGGCGCCGACACGGTGCCGGTCAGTCTGCCGAGCATGGATCTCTCGGTGGCCGCCTACTACGTCATCGCACCGGCCGAGGCGAGTTCGAATCTGGCACGATTCGACGGCGTCCGCTACGGCTACCGCGCGCCCGCCTACACCGACCTCACCGACATGTACTGCAAGAGCCGCGCGCAGGGCTTCGGCGCCGAGGTCAAGCGCCGCATCCTGGTCGGCACCTATGTCCTTTCGCACGGCTATTACGACGCCTACTACCTGCAGGCACAACGCATCCGCCGACTGATCGCCAATGATTTTGCCGAGGCTTTCCGGCAGTGTGACGTGATCCTTGGCCCGACCAGCCCGAGCACCGCTTTCAGGTTGGGCGAGAGGGCGGCCGATCCGGTGCAGATGTACCTCTCCGACATCTACACCATCGCCGTCAACCTGGCCGGGCTGCCCGCGATTTCGATCCCTTGCGGCTTTGCCGACGGCCTGCCGGCAGGACTGCAGTTGATCGGCAACTACTTCACCGAGGCTCGGCTGCTCAACGTTGCCCACCGCTACCAGCAAGTCACCGACTGGCACCGGCAGCGCCCGGCCGGCCATGCCTGAGCTGCACCACCTGCCGGTCTGGCAGCCCGCCGGGTCGGCGACACCGTTCCAACCGGTCGCGGCAGGCGACTGCCTGGCCGCGGAGCCGGCCCTTGAAGAGTGAGCAAGCAGAGATGAAACAGTGGGAAGTCGTCATCGGCATCGAAACGCATGTACAGCTGTCGACCAGGGCGAAGATCTTTTCCGGCAGTTCGACCGCCTTCGGTGCCGCACCCAACCTGCAGGCCAATGCCGTGGACGTTGCGCTCCCCGGCGTCCTGCCCGTGCTCAACAAGGGCGCCGTCGCATGCGCGATCCGCTTCGGTCTCGCGGTCGGCGGCGAGGTCGCGCCGCGATCGGTCTTCGCGCGCAAGAACTACTTCTATCCGGACCTCCCCAAGGGTTACCAGATCAGCCAGTACGAGCTGCCGGTGGTACGTGGCGGCAGTCTGCCGATCCAGGTCGGCGAGAACGAGAAGACGATCTCCCTGACGCGGGCGCACCTCGAGGAGGATGCCGGCAAATCGCTGCACGAAGGACTCGGTGCAGCCGCCCAGGGCCGGTCCGGAATCGACCTCAACCGCGCCGGAACACCGCTGCTCGAGATCGTCACCGAGCCCGACATGCGATCCGCTGCGGAAGCCGTCGCCTATGCCCGGGCACTGCACGCGTTGGTACGCTGGATCGGCATCTGCGATGGCAACATGCAGGAAGGCTCGTTCCGCTGCGATGCCAACGTGTCGGTCAGACCCGCTGGCGAAAGCCGTCTGGGCACCCGGCGCGAGATCAAGAACCTCAATTCCTTCCGTTTCATGCAGCAGGCGATCGACTACGAGGTGCGCTGGCAGATCGCCACCATCGAGGACGGCGGCTGCATCGAGCAGGCGACGGTGCTCTTCGACCCCGCCAGCGGCGAGACGCGGGCGATGCGTTCGAAGGAAGACGCGCACGACTACCGTTACTTTCCCGACCCGGACCTGCTGCCACTGGTCATCGACCGGCAGTGGATCGAGCAGGTTCGTGCCGACTTGCCCGAACTGCCGGCTGCCAGGCGTGAGCGGCTGATGACTGATGGCGGGCTGTCCGCCTACGACGCCCGTGTCCTGACCGCGTCGCTCGACCTGGCGAACTACTACGAAGCGACCGTCGCCGCCGCGGGAACGGAAAACGCCAAGGCCTGCGCCAACTGGGTCATGGTCGACCTGGCGGCACGACTGAACCGGGAAGACCGCGAAATCGGCGAGTCACCGATCTCGGCGACGCAGCTCGGTGGACTGATCGCCCGCATTGCCGACGGGACGATCTCGACCAACATGGCCCGCAAGGTCTTCGACGAACTCTGCAGCGGCGGGCACGGCGCTTCTGCCGACGAGATCATCGCCCGCCAGGGGCTGCAGCAGATCAGTGACAGTGGCGCCCTGACGGCGCTGGTCGACGAGTTGCTGGCCGCCAACCCGGGCATGGTTGCCGAGTTCAGGTCAGGCAAGGAAAAGGCCTTCAACGCCCTGGTCGGTCAGGTGATGAAGGCAACGCGCGGCCAAGCCAACCCGCAACGCGTCAGTGAATTGTTGCGCCAGAAGCTCGGCTGAAAGGGCGGTCGGCGGCTGGTTTTCGGGGAACTTGCCGGCGGCCGTCAGGGCCGTCCCGCAGGCGGCCGCTTCGAGAGTTCGACGAAGCGGCGCAGATCGTCGTCGTACTTCAGACGTATCGCGTCGCGATCCTTCTTCTTCGATTCGATCACCGACTCCTGCGCCCTGATCTCCTGGTCGGCATCGCGCAATCCCTTCGCCACGTCGACCGGCAACTGCCGGTTCCTGTAGAACTCGGCCTCATCCTCGAAGCGCTTGCGCTGACGACGTACCTCGGCAATGCGCTCCTCGGCCGCCTTGATGGCCGCGGCGATGTCCCTTTCGGCGCGCGTCCGCATCACCTCGATGTCCTTCTCGCTGCCGTAGGTGTTGAGCAGGGCCTGGTCCTTGCGTCGTTGCTCGCTGAGCAACCGCTCCTGTTCGCGGCGGCGCTGCTCTTCGGCCGCCCGTTGCGCGCGCTGCTCGGCAGTCAGTGGCGCCTCGACCGTCCGCACCGGCCTGCCGGAGACGCCGATCTCGCGATACGCGCGCCCGACGCAAACGGCCGGCAGGATGTCACCACAGACCTGCTTGCCCGCTTCATCGTGACAACAGAAGATCGTCACGCCGGCCAGCGCCGGCGACGCGCCAGCCAGTGCCGCCAGCAGGAAGAGGCTTCTGCTAGGCGGCACGCGCAATACCATACTGTCGCCGATAGGCAGCGACCGCCGCCTCATTCTGCCGCAGTTGCGCACTGTTGCCCAGGAAACCCATCAGGTCGTCCAGCGTCGCGACGGCGACCACCGGCATCCCGTAATCCCGCTCGACCTCCTGCACCGCCGACAACTCACCCTGACCTCGTTCCATGCGGTCGAGGGCGATGACGACACCGCACGGCGAAGCACCCGCGGCGCGGATCAGCTCGACCGACTCGCGGACAGAGGTGCCGGCAGTGATCACATCGTCGATGATCAGGACGCGACCGGCGAGTGGCGCGCCGACGATGCTGCCGCCCTCACCATGATCCTTGGCCTCCTTGCGATTGAAGGAGAACGGCAGATTGAGTCCGCGCCGCGCGAGGGCGACCGCAACCACGGCCACCAGCGGAATGCCCTTGTAGGCCGGACCGAACAGGCCGTCGACAACGATCCCGCTGACGGTGATCGCGTTGGCGTAGAATTCGGCCAGCCGATCAAGCGCAGCGCCATCGTTGAACAGGCCGGCATTGAAGAAATACGGCGACAGCCGGCCCCCTTTGGTTGTGAACTCGCCAAAGCGGAGCACGTCCTGCGCCACTGCGAATTCGATGAACTGCTGTCGGAAATCCATGTGATTGTTTTCGATGAAAGCCGCTCACGGCGCCGGACAGCTATGTTACGCATCATTACGCTGAACCTCAACGGCATTCGCTCGGCCTGGCGGCGGGGGCTTTTGCCCTGGCTCGACATGCAGGATGCCGACATCGTCTGCGTCCAGGAGCTGCGCGCCGACGCAACGGACCTCGACGAGCAGATGCGGGCACCCGCCGGACTGCATTCCTACTACCGCCACGCCGGCAGGAAGGGCTACAGCGGCGTCGGCCTGTGGTGCCGGACGCAACCCGATCGGGTGATCGATCACCTCGCCAGCGCCGAGTTCGACGCGGAAGGCCGCTACCTGCGTGCCGATTTCGGCCGGCTGTCGGTGGTCTCCCTCTACCAGCCGTCCGGGTCCAGCTCGGCTGAACGCCAGCAGGCCAAGTACCGCTTCATGGCGCTGATCGGCGCGCATCTGAAGCGCCTCGCCGGCAGCGGCCGCGAGATCATCGTCTGCGGCGACTGGAACATCGCGCATCAGGAGATCGATCTCAGGAACTGGCGCAGCAACCGTGGCAATTCCGGCTTTCTGCCCGAGGAACGGGCGTGGGTCAGCCGCTTGCTGGATGAGGACGGCTGGTGCGACGTCTACCGACGGCTGCACCCGGAGGCTACCGGCGAGTCATACACGTGGTGGTCCAATCGCGGCCAGGCGTGGGCGAAGAATGTCGGCTGGCGGCTGGACTACCAGCTGGCGACGGCAAACATCGCCGGCACGGCCCGACGCGCCGCCATCTACAAAGAGGAGCGGTTCAGCGACCACGCCCCATTGACGATCGATTACGACTACACGCTGGCAACTTCCGACAGACATTGATCTTCGCCGGCGTTTTCTATAATGTGAAGGTCTCGTAGAGAGCCCCCGTAGCAGCCGTGTCCTTCCCGTCATCACCTTCCACTGTGAGGCCCACAATGTCTGAAGTCACTGATCTTTCCACCGCCAACAAACAGAAACTCGTCTCCGACATGAAGGTCGTGGTCGCCGACGCAGAGGAGATCCTGCGCGCCACCGCCGGCGTTGCGGGCGACAAGATGGGCGATCTGCGCGAGCGCTTCGGCGAGCGGCTGCGCGACGCCCGCATCCGGCTGGCTGACGCCGAAGCGGCACTGGTCGACCGCACCAAGGCAGCCGCCCGCGCCACCGACGATTACGTGCATGAGAACCCCTGGCGCGCGGTTGGCCTCGCTGCGGCCGTCGGCCTGCTGCTTGGCGTGATCATCGGCCGTCGCTGATCAGCGCGGACGCGATGAGCGACCGCTCCAGCGGTGTCAGCGGCGGCATCCTGGCGGCGACCAAGAACGGCGCCGCGACACTGCTGGCAACCGGCCGCACACGTCTCGAACTGCTCGGCAACGAGTTCGGCGAGGAGAAGCTGCGCGCCATCCGTCTGCTGCTGCTGGCGCAGGTGGCGAGTTTCTGCCTGATCGTCGGCACGATTCTGGTGATTGGCCTGTTGACCGTTCTCTTCTGGGAGCAGCGGCTGGTGTTGCTGAGCGTTCTCAGCGCCGCTTTCCTGATTGGCGGTGGTGTCGCCCTGCTCGCACTGCGGCGCGCCTCGCGCGGGCGCCGGCACCTGTTCACCAGCAGCATCGCCGAGCTCGAGCAGGACATCCGTTTGTTGCAGGGTGCTGCGCGCAATGAATCAAGAGCTGATTGACCTCGCCGTCGAGCGCGGCCGGTTGCTCGAGCGCATCAGCAGTCAGCGCCAGTTGCTGGCGCAGCAGTTGCAGCCGCTGGGCGAGGCTATGGGAACGGCCGACCGCGTCGTCTCCGGCGCACGCCAGTGTGGCGACTACCTCAAGCGGCATCCGGAGCTGGTCGCGACGGGCGTTGCCGTGCTGGTCATCCTGCGGCCGGGCCGCGTCTGGCGGTGGAGCAGACGCGGCTTCTTCGCTTGGCGTACCTGGCGCATGCTTCGCCGGGAGCTGTCGGACCTCGGCGTCGTCAAGCGCGCCTAGGCAGCGCGGCAGGCAACTGCGGCGCGCCACCGCCACATCGCCACGGCGACAGCCCGACTCCCGCCCGGGCGAAACACACAGCCTCAGCTCCACGCTCCCAGTGCCTGCATCTGCCGGGTGGCTGCTGCCGCCCAGCCGCGATTGGCGGCCGGACTTGCCGGACTCGGATGCAGCACCCGAGCAACTCGCACCGGCGTCCCGGCGAGAGCCATGGCTGCCCGCTCCTCGGCGAAGGCACCGATGCCGATCACCCAGTCGGGCTGCAGGATCGAGACCACCAGCCTGAGGTGCGCGTCACAGGCGGCACGCAGTGGCCCGGCCTCGGCTGCCGGCAGCTTGTCGGGCGTCAGATTGCGGCCGCGATCGAAAAAGGCGAGCGGGCAGTAGTTGGCAACGAAGTGCTCGGCGAAGAACGCATCGGCGCTGCCGAAGCGCTCGCGGAACAAGCCCCACAACCGCCGCCCGCTGACCTCCGAGCGGGTGCAGGCGAAGCCTTCGATCGGCCGCCACGGATTCTCCAGCATGGGCTTCGCGACGTCCACCCGGATGCCGAGCCAGTCCCGCACCGCGGCCACCTCGCCGAACGGAACGCCGGTCTGCACCATCCCGAAGGGACCCGGGTTCATGCCGAGAAAGAGGATCTTGCGCAAGCCGGCGGCATGGCGGCGAAGGTAGCTCTCGTAGCCAGACCAGGCATAGCTCAGCGGGTCGTAGACGTGGCTGACTGGCGGCCCGAAGCTGAGCCGCGACAACTGGACGGACAGGTCGCGGGCGGCAGCGATCAGGGCCGCGGCGATGGTGGCGTCACGTTCCACGGCGCAACCTTCAGCAGCAGGGCCATTCCTGGCGCGGCCAGCAGGAAGCAGAGGATGAAGAAGCTGAACCAGCCGACCGCCTCGACGAGCGCGCCGGCACCGGCATTGATGAAGGTGCGCGGGACTGCGGCCAGGCTGGTGAACAGGGCGAACTGGGTGGCGGTGAAGGCTGGATTGGTGGCGCGCGCGATGAAGGCGGTGAAGGCTGCGGTACCGAGCCCGACGCCGAGATACTCGGCGGCAATCACGCTCGCCAGCGCCGCCCGGTCGCCACCGTCGATGCTCGTCTGCACCCCGCGCCAGGCGAGCCAGGCGAAACCGAGAATGGTGACCATCTGGACCACGCCAAAGAGCCAGAGCGCACGGTTGATCCCCAGCCGCACCATCCAGAGACCGCCGAGCAGGCCGCCAAAGACCGCTGGCCAGAGTCCGGCATGCTTGGCGATGACGCCGATGTCGGTCTTGCTGTAGCCGAGGTCGAGGTAGAAGGGTGTTGACAGCGCCGTCGCCAGCGAATCGCCGAGCTTGTAGAGGAAGATGAAACCGAGCACCAGCAGCGCACCCGACCAGCCCTGGCGGCCGATGAACTCGTGGAAAGGTTCGACCACCGCCTGGCGCAGGGTCTTCGGCGCGCCGGAGACCGCCGGTTCGGCAACCAGCAGCGCCATCACCATTCCCGGCAGCATGAAGGTGGCAGTGATCCAGAAGACCTGTGCCCAGGGCAGCAGATCGGCAAGAATGAGTGACAGGGAACCTGGCACCAACCCGGCTACGCGGTAGGCATTGACATGTACCGAGTTGCCGAGGCCGAGTTCCTGGTCACTCAGGATCTCCCGCCGGAAGGCGTCAAGCGCGATGTCCTGCGTTGCCGACAGGAAGGCCAGCGCCACCGACAGCCAGACGACGGACGTCAGGTTGGCCGCCGGGGACAGGCCGCCGAGAAGCCCGATCGACAACAGGAGACCGATCTGCGACAGCAGCATCCAGCCACGCCGCCGACCGAGTGGCAGACGATAGCGGTCGAGCAGCGGCGCCCAGAGGAACTTCCAGGTATAGGGGAACTGGATCAGCGCAAACAGGCCGATGGTCTTCAGATCGACGCTCTCGCTGCGCAGCCATGCCGGCAGCAGGTTGAGCAGCAGGTAGAGCGGCATGCCGGAGCTGAAGCCGGTCAGCACACAGATCAGCATCCGCCTGGTCAGCAGCAGGCGCAGCCAATCCGGCATCATCAACTGCCGCGTCCGAGACGATAGAAGGCCAGGCTGCCGTTGAGGTTGGGGTCTTCGCTGACCTCGCGGCCTGCTTCATCGAAGGTCAGGCGCTCGCGAACGTCGATGCCGAGCCGCGCGCAGAGATCCTCGAAGTCGGCGATGGTGAAGAAACGCACGTTCGGCGTATCGAACCAGTCGTATGGCAGATCCTCGGTGACCGGCATGCGTCCGGCAGCGATCGCCGCACGATTGTTGCGGTAGGCAAAGTTGGGAAAGCTGACCACCGCCTCGTCCGCGACACGCAGCATTTCGTTGAGGATGCCCTCCGTGGCATGCATCGCCTGCAGCGCCTGCGAAATGATCACGTGATCGAAAGACTTGTCCTCGAAGCCCGAAAGCCCGCACTCGATGTCCATCTGGATGACGTCGACACCGTTGCGGATGCAGCCGAGAACACTGTCGCCATCGATCTCGACCCCGTAGCCACTGACGTCGCGTGTCTCGCTGAGGTAGCGCAGCAACCTGCCGTCGCCGCACCCGAGATCGAGAACGCGCTCGCCGGGCGGAATCCAGCCGGCAATGACGGCAAAGTCGAAACGCTCCCGCTGTTCCGCCTTGACCCTTCGCTCGTGTTCGGTCATACGGCGATGTTCTCCAGGTAGGCGCGCAACAGGGCGTGATAGTGCGGATCGTCGAGCAGGAACGAGTCGTGTCCGGCATCACACTCGATCTCGGCATAGGCCACGTGCAGTCGATTGTGCAGCAGGGCGAAAACGATCTCCCGCGAACGCGCCGGCGCGAAGCGCCAGTCGGTCGAAAAACTGGCGACGAAGAAGCTGGCCGTCGCACGTGCGAGGGCGGCGGCAAGGTTGCCTTCGTACTCATAGGCGGGGTCGAAATAGTCGAGCGCCTTGGTCATCATCAGGTAGGTGTTGGCGTCGAAGAAACGCGCGAACTTGTCGCCCTGATGACGCAGGTACGACTCCACCTCGAAATCGACGTCGTAACTGAACTTGTGCTCTCCATGCCGCAACTGGCGACCGAATTTCTCGCCCATCTGGCTATCCGAAAGATAGGTGATGTGGCCGACCATTCGCGCCAGCCGCAGCCCGCGGGTCGGGATGACGCCATGCTCGGCATAGTGGCCGCCGTGAAAATCGGGGTCGGAAACGATCGCCTGCCGCGCCACCTCGTTGAAAGCGATGTTCTGTGCCGACAGCTTGGGCGCCGAGGCGATCACCAGCGCATGCCGGATGCGCGCGGGAAACTGCAGCGACCACGCCAGCGCCTGCATACCGCCAAGACTGCCGCCGACGACTGCCGCCCAGGTGGCGATGCCGAGGTGGTCCGCCAGGCGCGCCTGTGCCGCCACCCAGTCCTCGACCGTCACCATCGGAAAGTCGGCGCCGTAACGCCTGCCGGTCTCGGGATTGACCGACAGCGGTCCGGTGGAGCCATAGCAGCCGCCGACGTTGTTGACGCCGACGACGAAGAACTTCCGCGTGTCGAGCGGTTTCCCGGGACCGACGAGGTTGTCCCACCAACCGACATTCTCCGGATCGTCGGCGTAGTGGCCGGCGATATGGTGACTGCCGGAAAGCGCATGGCAGACCAGGACCGCGTTCGAGTGCTCGGCATTGAGCGTGCCATAGGTTTCGAAGACGAGTTCAAAGCCGGGCAGTTCGGCACCGCTCTTGAGCAGCAACGGCGCAGCGAACCGTACTCGTTGTGCGGCGACGACGCCGACGGAATTCTCTGATGACATCACCATCGCATCGCTACCCGTTGAGCCGGGCAAGCTGTTCACGGATCTTCGCCGGCTCCTCATGGCGCAGCAGGCGGCGAACGATCGGTGCCAACTCGGCGCAGTTGCTCTGCATGATCGTCTGCTTGACCGAGAGAATCTGCGCCGGATGCATCGAGAATTGCCGCAGCCCCATGCCCAGCAGCAGACGCGTCAGCGTCGGGTCGCCAGCCAGCTCACCGCAGATCGAAACCGGGATATTGACCTTCTCCGCACTGGCGATGGTGTGCGCCAGCAGCATCAGCACCGCCGGATGCAGCGGATCGTACAGCGGCGCGACCTGTTCGTCACTGCGATCGATGGCCAGCGTGTACTGGATGAGGTCGTTGGTGCCGATCGACAGGAAGTGCATGCGGCGCAGGAACAGACCAACGGCCAGAGCGGCCGCCGGAATCTCGATCATCGCGCCAACCTGGATCGCTTCGTCGAAGGCGGCCCGCTCACCGCGCAGGCTCGACTTCGCCCGCTCGATCGCCGCCAGCGTCTGGTCGATCTCGTGCGCCTGCGAGAGCATGGGAATCAACAGCTTGATCTTGCCGTACTTCGAAGCGCGCAGGATGGCGCGCAACTGCGTCTGAAACATCTTCGGCTCGGCCAGCGACAGGCGAATGGCGCGCAGACCGAGCGCCGGGTTGCTCTGCAGGCGCTCGCCGAAGGCCTTCTCCGGGTGCAGGTCCTTGTCGGACCCGAGATCGAAGGTGCGAATCGTCACCGGCCGTCCGCCCATCCCCCTGACCACCGTGCTGTAGGCCTCGAACTGCTCGTCTTCAGTCGGCATGTCGCCGCGATCGAGGAAGAGGAACTCGGTGCGGAACAAGCCGATGCCCTCGGCACCGCCGTCGAGCGCGTTCGCCACATCCCCGGGCAGTTCGATGTTGGCGTGCAGATCGATGTCGACACCGTCGAGCGTCACCGAGCGCGCCGTTTTCAGGCGCCTGAGCTTCGAGCGCTCGAGCTCGATCTGCGTCTTCCGCAGCCGGTACTCTTCGAGTATCCGCGGGTCGGGATTGACGATCAGCACGCCACGCGTGCCGTCGACGATCAGCACTTCCTTGTCGCGGATCAGTTGCCTGGCGTTGTGCAGACCGAGCACGGCAGGCATGCGCAGGCTGCGTGCAAGAATCGCGGTGTGCGAGGTCGAGCCACCGACGTCGGTGACGAAGGCGGCAAAGTGATGCTCCTTGTAGGCGATGACGTCGGCCGGCGAGAGATCGTGCGCAACGACGATCAGATTCTCCTCCTTCAGCCCCTTGCTCGACTTCAGGGCGACGCGACCCGGCTGGCCGACGAGTTCCTTGATCACCCGCTCGACGACCTGGCGAACGTCGTAGCTGCGTTCGCGCAGGTACTGGTCTTCGAACTTCTCGAACTGATCGACCAGTACTTCCATCTGCTGTACCAGCGCCCACTCGGCATTGCAGCGCCGCTCGCGGATCAGTTCCTTCGGCGCCTCGGCCAGTTCGGGGTCGGCCAGGATCATCGAGTGCAGGTCGATGAAGGCGCCAAACTCCGCCGAGCTGTGCTGCGTGCGACCCTTGAGCGCCGCGAATTCCTCGCGCACACGCGCCAGCGCTGCTTCGAAGCGGGCAACCTCCTTATCCACCATTCGCGGCGAGATCACCAGATGGGACACCTCGAGCGTCGCGTGCGACATCAGGTGTGCCTGGCCGATCGCGATACCAGCCGATACGGGCAGACCATGCAGGGTGAAGCTCATGCCGGGTTCACTCCGCCTCTCCGAAGCGGTTGGCGATCAGTTCGAGGATCGCCTGATTCGCCGCCAGTTCATCCGCACCGTCGGTTTCGACGACCACCGTGGACCCCTTGCCGGCCGCCAGCATCATCACACCCATGATGCTCTTGGCGTTGATCCGGCGACTCCCCTTCTCCATCCAGACCTCGCTGGCAAAGCCCCCGGCAAGCTGCGTCAGCTTGGCCGAAGCGCGCGCGTGCAACCCGAGCCTGTTGAGGATTTCGGCTTCGCTTCGTACCATTCAGCTCTCCCCTGCTCCACTGCCCAACACCGGTGGCAACCGGACCACGCCATCACGAGCACCGCTGACCGCCTTCTGCAACATGGTTTCCATTCCCCGCTCGCGATAGGTCAGTGCCCGCAGCAACATCGGCAGGCTGACCCCGGAGACACCTTCGACACGACCCGGCTCCAGCAACTTGAGGGCCAAGTTGCCCGGCGTGGCGCCAAAGACATCGGTCATCACCAGGACGCCTTCGCCTCCGTCCACCTCCTTCAGCAGCAGGCGCGCCAGCGGCAGGATGTCGAGCGGGTCGTCCTGCGCCGCGACACCAAGCTGCGCGATCAGCGGCGGCCGCTTGTTGAGCACGTGACAGACGTTCTGAATGAGGCTCTCGCCGAGGGTCCCGTGCGTCACCAGAAATATACCGATCATTGCAGCATCCTTCGCGACAGGTCGCCATTCTAAGCCATTCGGCCGCGCTCTCGGCGGCGATCGCGGCGACATGCATCAGGGCACGACTTCGAGCGCCGGCGGCGGCGCACCAACGAACTGCAGGCGGCCCTGCATCGCCTGGCTGATCTGCCAGCGTCCGTCGCCGTCGACACGCAGGACGTGCGCCACCTGCAGGCGGCGGGCGAGATGCGGCCAGTCGCTGCCGGCGATGAACAAGGGCTTGGTGGCAGCGTCTGAGAGGGTTCCGGCGGCCGGGCGTGCAGTCACCAGCACTGTCAGCGCCTGCGTGCCGGACGCTGGCCGGCCGCTGCGCGGATCAAGGAGATGCGCGTAGCGCCTGCCCTCGACTTCGAAGTAGCGCTGATAATCGCCCGAGGTGCCGACCGCCTCGCCATCGTCGAGTTCGACCGTCGCCATCGGCCCGGGCTGCCGCGGGTGCTGGATGCCCACCCGCCAGCGCTGGCCATTGCGCGTGCCGAGAACCATCACGTTGCCACCGATGTTCAGCAGCGCATTGCTGACCCCCTGCGCGCGCAGGATGCTCGTCGCGCGATCGAGCGCGACCCCCTTGAGATAGCCGCCGAAATCGAGCGCCAGTTCGCGCTGCCGGCTGCTCACGTGCTGCCCGACCAGGCGCAGATCGGCCATCCCCGGCCGCGCGCTGCACCAGGCCGCCACCGCCGTCTCGTCCGGCAGGCTGCCCGGCAGCTCGTCCGACTGGAAGCCCCAGAGACCGATCAGACGACCGATGCCGGGATCGAACAGTCCGTCGCTGAGCCGCGCCAGACGCTGCGCATCGGCCAGCAGTTCGGCCATCTCCTTGCTCACCACCTGCGGTCTGCCAGCCGCCAGGGCGGCGTTGAGCGCGCTCAGCTCGGACGGCTTCCAGGCGTGGTAGGTGCGATGCAGGCGATCGAACTCGCGCAGCACCGCGGCCGCTGCCGGCCGTGCCTGTGCGTCGGGCATGCCGGCGATCAGCACTTCGACGCGGGTGCCGAAAACGAATGCTTCCTGCTGGTGCAGCGGCGCCCTGCTGCAGGCGGCAACGAGGACCGAGAGCAGAACGCCGGCGAATCCTAGGCTGCGGCCACGCACCGACGGTCCAGCGCGGCGACGAACAGGGCGGCAGTGTCGAAACCCGTCTGTTCGGCGATTTCCACCATGCACGTCGGGCTGGTGACGTTGATCTCGGTCAACCAGTCACCGATGACATCGAGACCGACCAGCAGCAGACCACGCGCCGCGAGCACCGGCGCCAGCGTCGTCGCGATCTCGAGGTCACGCGGACTCAGGGGCCGCGCCACACCCTTGCCGCCGGCCGCCAGGTTGCCCCGCGTCTCGCCGGCTTTCGGTATCCGCGCCAGGCAGTACGGAACCACCTCGCCGGCGACGAGCAGGATGCGCTTGTCGCCAGCGGCGATCTCGGGAATGTAGCGCTGTGCCATGATCGTTCGCGCACCGTCGTGCGTCAGTGTCTCGACGATCACGTTGCGGTTCGGGTCATCGTGGCGCACGTGAAAGACCTCGCTGCCACCCATGCCGCCGAGTGGCTTCAGGATCACGTCGCGCTCGGTTTCGATGAAGGCGTGGATGATGCCGGCGTCACGGGCGACCGTCGTCGGCACCGCAAACTGGGCGAACTCGGTGATCGACAGCTTTTCCGGGTGATCGCGCAGGGCACGCGGCCGGTTGAAGATGCGCGCACCCTCGGCTTCCGCCCGCTCGAGCAACCAGGTGGTGGTCACGTATTCGATGTCGAAGGGCGGATCCTTGCGCATCAGCACGGCGCGAAAATCGCGCAGGGCGACGACGTCCCGATCGACCTCGACGAACCAGTCGGCGTCGTCGGCCAGCATCTCGATGTGCACCGCTTCGGCACACACACCATGCAGCGGCGACCAGTGGATGGCCTCCTGCTGGATCGTCCACACGGCATGTCCGGCCGCCTGCGCCGCGCGCATGATGGCGATGCTCGTGTCCTTGTAGGCCTTCAGCGACTGCAGGCGGTCGACGATGAATGCTATGCGCACGGTAGCGGCTCCTTGACGGGGGCAGTACGTTCGAGCTCGACTGAAGCAGCCAGCTGTGCCAGCCGGGCGACCACGCCGTAAGCATAGAAACGGTTCGGCGCCGCATCCGGGTTCTGGCAATGGTCAGGTAGCGAGCAACTGGTGGCAAAGGCAAGTGGCTGAAAATGCATTCCCGGCGCGTTCAGGTTCTCGTCCGGGCCACGCCCGCTGTGAACGCGGTAGAAGCCACCGACGACGAAGCGGTCGATCATGTAGACCACCGGTTCGGCGACCCCTTCCTCGCTGCCGCTACCGACCCGTTCGAAGCTGTGCACGCCTTCCTGGATGATGACCTGGGACACCGCCAGGCCCTCCTTGATCACCGACATCTTGTTGCGCTGCCGGCGGCTGAGGCCCGTCACCTGCGACGCATCCTTGACCGTCATCACCCCCATGCCATAGGTGCCAGCGTCCGCCTTGACCACGACGTATGGCGTCTCCGCGATCCCGTACTGCCGGTACTTCTCGCGGATCAGTTCGAGCACCGCGTCGACATTGGCAGCGAGACACTCCTCCCCCTGCCGTTGATGGAAGTCGACACTGCTGCAGACCGAAAAGTAGGGGTTGATCCGCCATGGGTCGATGCCCGTCAGCCGTGCGAAGTCGCCCGCCACCTCGTCGTAGGCGGCAAAGTGGTTCGATTTCCGGCGCAACGCCCAACCGGCGTGCAGCGGCGGCAGGACGAACTGCTCGTCGAGATCGCGCAGTACCTCCGGAATACCCGCCGAAAGATCGTTGTTGAGCAGGATGGCGCAGGGCTCGAAGCCGCTCAGTCCGAGCCGCGAACCACTGCGCTGCAGCGGTTCCAGGAGCAGCGTCGTGCCATCGGCAAGCACCACCGGCGTTGGCTGGTCCATGCCGGGCAGCAGCGATCCCAGACGAACCTCGAGGCCGGTCAGGCGCAGGAACTTCGCGATCTGGGCGACGTTCTGCAGATAGAAGAGGTTGCGCGTATGGTTTTCGGGGATCAGCAGCAAGCGCTTCGCGTCCGGGCAGATGCGGTCCACCGCCGTCATCGCGGCCTGGACGCAGAGCGGCAGAAAGGTGGCGTCGAGGTTGTTGAAGCCGCCGGGAAACAGGTTCATGTCAACCGGCGCCAGCTTGAAACCTGCATTGCGCAGATCGACCGAGCCATAGAACGGCGGCGTGTGCTCCTGCCACTGACCGCGGAACCAGCGCTCGATGTCGGGCATGAGGTCGAGGAAACGCCGTTCGATCTCCAGCAGCGGACCGTCAAGCGCAGTTTTCAGACGTGGGACCATGGGCTGTACTATTTCTCCTCGAGATTGTGCACATCCGGCCTGGTCGACGCCAGGGGGCGCAACGCTTGACTGCCAAGAGCGGCGCGGCGATCGTTCATTGTACACTCCGAGCGGGCAACAGGGCTCGCAACGGCCCGGGCAGCGGACTCTGTTCGAGGCTGCGCTGGGTGAACAGGAAGCGGCCATCACAGACGAAACCGAGGTCCGTCCAGTCGACACTGTTGAGCGCATCCGCCAGTTGCTGCACGGCAAGCAGCGGATCGTGCGGAAAGATCGCCAGCACCGAGCCATCATAGTTCGGGCAGGGATGGCAGAAGAAGGGTCGCGCACTGCGCGTCTTGCTGTTGACATAGACTCGTGGCAGCGCCGACTGATGGTAGCCGCGGCCCCAATGCCACCAGTTGGACTCGTCGAAGGGTCGGATGCGGCGCGTGATCAGGCGCTCCCTGTGCGGCAGCAGGACCGCCGGCGGCGGTTCGCCGGCTTCACACCAGAGCATGCGCCGCGTCGTACCGCTGCGCACCGTCGACGAGCAGACGAAGTCGCGGTTGCCATACAGCTCGCTGGCGTAGAGGTCGTCGGCGCCCGAGACTGCGCCGACCTTGACGAACGCGATGTCGGCCAGATGCAGTTCGTAATCACCGCGTGTGAACAGAAGGTGCCCACCGCTCTCGACGAAGTGCCGCTCGTCCCACTGCAGCCGCGCCAGGCCTGCCAGCCCATCGGCAACGCCCTGTGCCGCGTAGCGGGTCCGGCGCGTGAAATTGCCGCGCTCGAAACGCCAGATGGCGCAATTCGGGGTCGCATCGTCGAACAACCTGGAATCGCCGAGCTCGACGAAATCGGTGATCGTCCCCATCGCGTACAGCAGGCGGTTGAGCGGCACCGCCGACGTTGCCTTCAGGAAATCGCGCGGCGTGATGAAGACGAGTTCACCGCCGGGCGCGAGATGCCGCAGGCACTTTTCGATGAAGAACAGGTAGAGATTGGCACGTCCATCGAGCACGCTGCGCCGGACGAGGCGGCGGGTCGCGACGGCGATGTCCTGGTAGCGTACATAGGGCGGGTTGCCGATCACCGTGGCGAACGACTCCGCATCGGGCAGGGCAAAGAAGTCCATGATGCGCGCGCCCGGCGGCGCATGCCGCGGATCGATCTCGACGCCGACGGCAAAAGGGAAATGCTGCAGAAAGGCACCGTCGCCACAGGCGGGCTCGAGCACGCGCCCACGATTGCGCACCAGCGCGAGCATCACGTCGACGATCGCCGGCGGCGTGAATACCTGGCCGAGGCGGCTGACGTCCAGTTCCGGCTGCGCGGCCACGGTCAAGCGCCCCGTCGCCGCGTCATCGGCGCGCGCGCAAGCGCTCGTCCCAGGCATCGCCGGCTTCCGGCAAGCCGCATGCGCACCATCAGCGCCCGCCCCACGGCATCACCGGCACCGTCGAAATGCTGTTCGCCGGTGCACCGTCGATCAACTTGCGACTGATCGCCAGATAGACCAGCGTCCGGTTCGCCTCGTCCCACATCCGGACGACGCGCGTTTCCTTGAACAGGATCGATGTATCGCCCGAGAAGACCGTCGCCTCCTTCGGCAGCTTCTCCGGCAGACTGATCGGACCGGTCTGCCGGCAGGCAAGCGCGAACTGCGAGGGATCCTCGGCCAGGCCGAGCGAACCGCTGACGCCGCCGGTTCGCGCCTGACTGACGTGACAGGTGACGCCCGGCACTTTCGGGTCGGGAAAACTCTCGACGCAAACGCGGTGGTTCGCACCGACCAGCTTCCACTCGGTCGTCACGCACCCCACCTGCTCCGCGAGCACGGCTCCGGCCACGACGGCGCACGCCGCACCGGCGGCAATGAAGCGAAATCCGTTGGTCCTGCTGCGCATACTCTCTCTCCTTCAGCGAAGGCCGCCGCTGACCACAGCTCAACCCGGCCAGTGGTCCAGCGTGATGTTGCTGATCTGCCCGACCGGCGAACCACGGCGGGCGCGTTGACCAAGGTGTCTGTCCTCCGACATGAGCGTCTTCGGCCGATTGCGTACGCTTCCCCGGATCGCCAGCCGCGGCCCGCTGGTCGCAATCACCGCGCGCAGCGATTCTCCCGCATGCAGGCCGATGATCTGCACCCCCTTGCCGCTGGCCAGGCGCTTCATCTGCTCGAGCGGAAAGACCAGCAGGCGACCGTCGCTGGAAAGCGCACCGAGGTGGTCCCTGCCGGCGAGGCGGAGCGGCGGCAGAATGCTGGCACCATCCTCGACGCTGACGACGGCCTTGCCGGCTTTCTGCCGTGACAGCAGGTCACCGTAGGTACAGATGAAACCATAGCCAGAGGTCTTGGCGATGAGGATCGCATCGTCCGGCTGGCCGGTGAGGACATGGGCAATCCGGCCGCTGCCGAGGTCGACGAACGAAGAGAGCGGCGCGCCCATGCCGCGACCGTCGGGCAGGCTGGCAATCGCCACGGTAAACGCCCGCCCCTCGCTCGAAACGATCACCAGCGAGTCGACCGAACGGCACTCCAGAGCCGACCCCGCGCGGTCGCCGTCCTTGAAGGCCACGCCGGCAAGATCGAGCCCATGCCCCTGCCGGACACGCGCCCAGCCCTTCTCGGAAATGATCACGGTCACCGCTTCATCACTGACGGCTGCCACCTCGGAACGCGAAGCCGTCGCCGCCGCTTCGATGACCGTCCGCCGCGCGTCGCCGTACTTCTCCGCGTCGGCCTTGATCTCGCGCATCACCTGGCGCCGCAACAGCGCATCGCTGCCCAGCAGTTTCAGCAGGCCCTCGCGCTCACTGCGCAGCCGCTCGAGCTCCTGTTCGATGCGGATGCCCTCGAGGCGGGCCAGTTGCCGCAGACGGATCTCGAGAATGTCTTCCGCCTGCCGATCGGAGAGCGCAAAGCGGGCGATCAGGGCTGCCTTGGGATCGTCGGATTCGCGAATGATGCGGATCACTTCGTCGATGTTGAGAAAGACGATGTGCCGGCCTTCGAGAATGTGAATGCGATCATCGGCCTTCTGCAGGCGATGGCCGGTCCGCCGGTGCACGGTCCGGATGCGGAAGGTGCACCATTCACCGAGCAGTTCGGGCAGCGACTTCTGGCACGGGCGGCCGTCTATGCCGACGGCGACGAGGTTGATCGGTGCCGAGGTCTCGAGGCTGGTGTGCGCCAGCAGCAGCGCCACGAACTCGTTGCGGTCGATGCGCGAACTGCTCGGCTCGAAGACCAGCCGCACGTCGTCGTCCTTGCCCGACTCGTCGCGCGCACGGTCGAGCTGTGACGCCATCAGCGTCTTGAGCTGCGCCGCCGACTGGTCTATGGTCTTCTTGCCCGGCTTGACCTGCGGGTTGAGCAGCGCACCGATCTCGGCCAGCACCTTCGCCGACGAGACGCCGGGTGGCAACTCACGGAAAACCAGTTGCCAGGCGCCGCGTGCCATCTCCTCGAACTCGTAGCGCGCCCGCACGCGCAGCGTGCCGCGGCCGCTGCCGTAGGCGGCAGCGATGTCGGCCGGCGAGGAAATGATCTGCCCGCCGCCCGGGTAATCCGGCCCGGGTATGTGCTGCAGCAGTTGCTCGAGGCCGGTCTGCGGCTGCTCGATCAGCTGTATTGCCGCTGCCGCGACCTCGCGCAGGTTGTGCGGCGGCATCTCGGTCGCCATGCCGACGGCGATGCCCGAGGACCCGTTGAGCAGGACGAAGGGCAGGCGGGCCGGCAGACAGACCGGTTCGTCGAAGGAGCCGTCGTAGTTCGGCTGGAAATCGACCGTTCCCTCGCCGAGTTCGGCCAGCAGCAGGTCGGCAATCGGCGTCAGGCGTGCCTCGGTGTAGCGCATCGCTGCCGCGTTGTCGCCGTCGCGCGAACCGAAGTTGCCCTGCCCGTCGACCAGCGGGTAGCGCAGCATGAAGGGCTGGGCGACGCGCACCATCGCATCGTAGGCAGAGGTGTCGCCGTGCGGGTGGTACTTGCCGATGACGTCGCCGACGACCCGCGCCGACTTGACCGGCTTCGCCGTCGCCGACAGCCCGAGTTCGCGCATGGCGAAGAGGACCCGCCGCTGTACCGGCTTCAGACCGTCCTTGACGTCCGGCAACGCGCGTCCCTTGACCACCGCCACCGCGTACTCCAGGTAATCGCGGGCCGCCGACTCGTGCAGCAGGATGCTGTCGTCGTCCGCCCCGGGCGGCGCCGGCGGCTGCGGCGGCGCCGCCGGCGGCGATGGTGGCAGGTCGGCGAACAGGTCGGGGGTCGAATCTTTCCTCACTTGCGGCTCACTTTCGCTCGTCCGATCACAGCTCGGCGCCGATCAGGGCACCGTTTTCTTCCATCCACGCGCGCCGGCCGGCCGACTCGCCCTTCGCCATCAGCATGTGCATCACCGGCCGTGCCACCTCGCCACCCGGCATGCCGATGCGCATCAGGCGACGCGTATCGGGCGACATCGTCGTCTCCCAGAGCTGCTCCGGGTTCATCTCGCCGAGGCCCTTGAAGCGCGAGATGGCAACCGCCTCGCGCTTGACGCCCTCGAGGCGCAGGCGATCCAGTGAGGCCTCGAGTTCCGCGCTGTCCAGCGCATAGATCTTGCGCGGTGGCCGCGTCTTGCCCTGCGCGGGTACGTCAAGACGGTACAGCGGCGGCTGCGCGAAGTACAGGTGCCCGCACGCGATCAGCCGCGGAAAATGACGATAGAACAGGGTGCACAGCAGGACGCGGATGTGCGAGCCATCGACGTCGGCATCGGTCATGATCACCACCTTGCCGTAGCGCAGGTTGATCAGCACGGAGTCGGGCGCGCTCGCCGGATGTGGATCGATTCCCAGCGCCACGGCGATGTCGTGCACCTCCCGGTTGGCGAACAGACTGCCGGCTTCGACTTCCCAGGTATTCAGCACCTTGCCACGCAGCGGCAGGATCGCCTGCACCTCCTTGTCACGCCCCGATTTTGCCGAACCGCCGGCCGAGTCTCCCTCGACGAGAAAGATCTCGTTGCGGCTGACGTCCTCGCTCTGGCAATCCGACAGCTTGCCCGGCAGGATCGCCACCCCCGACTGCTTGCGCTTTTCGACCTTCTGGCCGGCACGCGTGCGCGCCTGCGCCGCCCGGATGGCCAGCTCGGTGATCCGCTTCGCCGCCTCGGGATGCTCGTTGAGCCACAGCTCGAGGCTGTCGCGCACCATGCGCGCCACCAGCGCCACCGCATCGCGCGAGTTCAGCCGCTCCTTCGTCTGCCCCTGGAACGAGGGGTCGAGCATGCGTACCGCGAGCACGAAACTGGCGTGCGAGAAGACGTCCTCGGCGGCGAGCTTGACGCCCTTGGGCAGCAACGTATGGTGTTCGGCGAAACTGCGGATGGCATCGAGCGTCGCCTGCCGCAGTCCAGCTTCATGCGTGCCGCCGGCAGGGGTCGGAATCAGGTTGACGTACGATTCGCGCACCAAGCCACCCTCGGCCGCCCAGCAGATCGCCCAGGCGGCACCCGCGCCGACCGGGAAGTTCTCGTCACCGCGGGCAGCATACTTCTCGCTGCTGAACACCGGTGCCACCGGCTCGCCGTCGAGTTGCTCGGCGAGGTACTGCACCATGCCGTTGGCGAAACACCACTCGCTCGTCGCGCCATCCTCGACCGTCAGCACGACCTGCAGGCCGGGCAACAGCAGCGCCTTGCTGCGCAGCAGGCGCTCGAGCTGCGGCTGGGGAATGATCGGCGAATCGAAGAAGACCGGGTCCGGCCACGCCCGCACGCGCGTGCCGGTCGCCTTCTTCGGTGCATCGGCAACCCGGCGCAGCGGCTCGATGACTGCCCCGCCGGCAAAAGCCATCTGATGGCGTGCACCGTCGCGCACGACCTCGACCTCGAGGCGTGTCGACAGCGCGTTGGTCACCGACACGCCAACCCCGTGCAGGCCACCGGAAAAGCGGTAGGCTGAAGCCCCGTCGTCCTTGTTGAACTTGCCGCCAGCGTGCAGCCGGGTAAACACGACTTCCAGGGTCGGCACCTTCTCGAGCGGATGCATCTCGACCGGAATGCCGCGCCCGTCGTCCTGCACGCTGACCGAGTGATCACGGTGCAGGGTGACGCCGATTCGCCGGCAATGGCCACCGAGCGCCTCGTCGGCGGCGTTGTCGATCACCTCCTGGATGATGTGCAGCGGGCAATCGGTGCGCGTGTACATCCCCGGCCGATGGCGCACGGGCTCGAGCCCCTTGAGGACGGCAATCGATTCGGCGGTGTAGGTCATGGTGCTGAAGTGTCCGGAGGTGCTGGTCGTCGCGCCAGCAAGATGTTGCATCGGTGCCGGCGCAGGGGCGGGCGAAGGTCGGCACAAGGGGCTGCCGGCGTATTGCCATGCCGGCGGTGCCGGCCGGCCGTCGCGGAAGGTTCTGGCCCGTCGGGTCGCCCCCGGGACAAGCGCCGCGGGTGCAGTCCGTGGCGCAGACTCGCTTGCCTCGCCGCTGAACCTGCCGGCGGCCACCAAGCCGGTACTGCGCTCGGCACTGGTGGAACCGTCCGCAGAAGCCGGTTGGCGGGCAATGCGGCGAAGCCATGCCGCCGGTCCGCGCTCCCTGGCTGGCGGAGGCTACTTGGCGATCTGTTTCTCGCGTACTTCCTCGAGCGTCTTGCAGTCGATGCAGAGGGTTGCCGTCGGTCGTGCCTCCAGCCGCTTGATGCCGATCTCGACGCCGCAGGCAGCACAGTAGCCGTAGTCGCCACTCGCGATACGCTCGATGGTGTCCTCGATCTTCTTGATCAGCTTGCGCTCGCGGTCGCGGTTGCGCAACTCGATCGCGATGTCCGTTTCCTGGCTGGCACGGTCGTTGGGATCGGCAAAGACCGTCGCCTCGTCCTGCATGGTATGTACCGTGCGCTCGATGTCCTCCATCAACTGCAGCTTGACGGCCTCCAGGATGCCACGGAAATGAGCCAGTTGGTCGCTGTTCATGTACTCTTCACCAGCTTCCTGGACATACGGAGTGAAATGCTTCTGGAGCAATTCTTCAGCCATGTTCGAAGACCCCGCCCGTTTGAAAAAAGACGACTAGATATCAGAAAGCAACGGCTCTTGCAAGCCGGTGTCGCGCACCGGGCACACCGTCGTTCTCCCTCGCCGACGGTTCCTGCCGCCTCCGCGTCGTTGCGGCCGCAATGCCGGACCGATCAGAGCAGGCGTTCCTCGGCGATAATCGGCGGCGTCGCCGGCCATCTCCATCCTTCACCAGGGGGCGACCGACCGTTTGCAGCGGCCGTGTGGCCCGCGCGGAACCCACCGCGACTGGCGAGTGCCCGACGAACCCGGCAAGAGAAGACGATGCCCCTGCACATTGAAACACCATTGATCGAGTCGCGCAGCCTCGGGCTGCTGAGCCGCCGTTCCGTGTGGCTCAAGCTGGAAGCACTGCAGCCGCCCGGGTCGTTCAAGATTCGCGGCATCGGCGCCGCTTGCGAGGAGCACCTGCGCGCTGGTGCGCGCCGCTTCGTATCCTCCTCGGGCGGCAATGCCGGCCTCGCCGTGGCCTATGCTGGCCGGAAGCTGTCGCTGCCGGTGACGGTCGTCGTGCCGCGAAGCACTTCCGCCCGGGCGCGGCAGCTGCTGCGACTGGAAGGGGCGGAGGTCATCGTCCATGGTCCATCCTGGCAGGAGGCGAACGGCCTTGCGCTGTCGTTGCTGGCGGCAGGTGACGCCTTCATCCACCCCTTTGACGATCCGCTGCTGTGGCGTGGCCACGCGACGCTGATCGACGAGATCGCCCGCTGCGGGCTGCTGCCCGACGCCATCGTCGTGGCGGTCGGCGGTGGCGGGCTGCTCGCCGGCGTCATCGAAGGGCTGCGCCGCAACCGCCTTGGCGACATCCCCGTCATCGCCGTCGAGACCGCCGGCGCCGAGTCGCTCCATCGCTCCCTGCGCGCGGGCCGAATCGTCGAGCTCGCGGAGATCACCAGTATCGCCACCTCGCTCGGCGCCAAACGCGTCTGCGAGCAGGCGTTCGCCTGTTCGCAGACGCACCCGGTGCACAGCGTGGTCGTCTCCGATGCCGCGGCGCTCAGCGCCTGTGAGCGATTCCTTGCCGACCACCGCCTGCTCGTGGAGCCCGCCTGCGGTGCGAGTCTGGCCCTGGCCTACGACCGCTCGCCGGCACTCGCCGGCCATGCCTGCGTACTCTTCATCGTCTGTGGCGGGGCAACGGCAGGCCTCGCCCGGATTCGCGCATGCTCCCGCCGGCTTCGCCGCTCCGGCGGCGAACAGCGACAGCAGGCCGGCGCGACCGACGAGCCCTAGGCGGGCCAGGAGAGGACGCCAACCAGCAGCGCGGCAAACAGTCCGCCCAGCACGTCCAGTGTCCAGTGCGCCCGCAGCAGGATGACGAGAAACATCTGCACGACTGCCAGCAGAGCGGCGACAAGGGTCAGCGCGGGAATGCCGAGGGTCGCCACCTGGATGGCGCCATAGACAGCCAGCGCGGTGTGCCCCGAAAAGAAGAAGTCGTTGCCGACGGAATAGGTCACGAAGAGCGAGGGAAAACCTGGATGACGCCAGATGATGCCGTCCGGTGGCGGCAGGGCAACCAGCGCCTGGCTCAATTGGCGCAGCGCAAAGAGGCTGAGCAGGCCGAGGAACGGACTGAAGTTCGGTCCGAGCAGGGCGTAGCCGAGAACGAAGAGGGTGACGACATCGATCGCCAGCGAGCTGCCGATCAGCACCGCCCGTGCAGCGCCCGGATGCTCGTGCAGCCAGGCGTTGCCACCGGCGGTCATGCGGTGCAGTTGGTCGTACATCACGCCGTCGGCGAGACGACGCTCGCCGATCAGCCGCTGCGTGACGAACCAGCCAACGAGGCCGCCGACAACGGCCAGCAACCGCCAGGCAACGACATCCCACGCCGCCAGATCCGGCATCGCTCAGGCGGCTCCGTTGCCGGCGTCGGCGCGTTCGAGTTCAATCCGCCGCGCCGGAATGCCGGCCCAGGTTTCTCCCGCCGGAATGCACGTGTTCGGCAGGACGAACGAGCCGGCAAGAACCCTGGCCTTTTCGCCGACCTCGACGCCGCCCATGATGATCGCCCGCAGGCCAATGGTCGCACCGGCAGCGATTCGCACCGGCGCGATCACCAGATAACCGCCCTGTGCGTAGTGCGCCATGATGCTGGCCGAACCGCCGATGGTCACGCCATCCCCCATCTCGATCAGCGACGGATCGGCAAGGGCAGTCGAATTGATCGTCACGTTGCGCCCGATGCGCATCCCCATCAGCCGGTAATAGAGCTGGGCAAAGGGTGACGGGGTGACGAACTCGAGAAAGGAATAACGGACCACCAGCGTCAGCGTGCAGTGCACATACCAACGCAGGGCGGTCAGCGATACGGCCGAGCCGCGGTACGGCCGCAACCGCCCACCGAGCAGGAAATTCAGCAGTGGTGCCACGACGAGCAGCGTCAGGCCGTAGGCGAAGTAGCAGAAGGCGAGCAGCAGCCCGCTCAGGGCGTAGCGCCAGACCGAGTTGGTGACCGCCGGCAGGCCCCCGGACAGCGTGTCGAACAGCCAGACGGCAACCGCCAGCGCCAGACCGGCAGCGACGATCGCCAGACCGATGAACGGCAGCGGGCCGATGATCGCGAGCAGCCTTTGCATGCTTCTTCTCCGGACAACGGCAGCAAGGACCGGTCGCTCAGCGGCGCCCGAGATGCGCTTCCGCTTCGGCGGCGGTGCCGAAGCTGCGCGCGGCGATCTGCCGCTTTTCCAGCGCCTCGCCGAGCCTGGCACGCAGGAAGGTGTTCGAGGTGAAGCGCGTCACATCGTGATAGCAGGTCTCCATCAGGCCCTTGACCATCTCGATGTACGCGTCGACCAATTCGGGCAGGATCGAGAACCGGTCATAGTTCACCACCGCGTATACCCGGTGACCGACCGGCGCCAGTCGCTCGGTCACCGCCCGTCGCACCGCCTCGATGTCGGCCGGGCTACGGATGTCGAGTCCCTCGAAGTTGATGAAGAGGATGTTCTTCGCCACATCGTAGGAAAGGCGGTCGGCAAGCGGCAGCGCCAGCATCTGCGCGCGCAGCTTCATCGGCTCGTCGCGGAAGATGCGCGGATCCATCAGCGCCGGTGCCGAGTGCATCACCGGCACGAAGTCCATGCGGTCGAGAATGTCGTGCTGCAGGTCGACACCAGGGGCGATCTCGATCAATTCGAGACCCTCGGAACAGAGGCGGAAGACACAGCGCTCCGTGATGTAGAGCACCGCCAAGCCGCGCCGCTGCGCTTCGGCACCGCTGAAGGTGCGGTGCTCGACCTCGTTGACGAACTTCCTTGCCTGGCCATCCCGCAGGATGCGCAGGTTGCCATCCTCGACCGTCACCTCGAGTTCGCCGGCGGTGAAGGTGCCGACGAAAACCACCTTCCTGGCGTTCTGCGAGATGTTGATGAAACCACCGGCGCCGGCCAGACGCGGGCCGAATTTGGAGACATTCAGATTGCCCTGGCGGTCCGCCTGCGCCAGGCCGAGAAAGGCGAGGTCCAGCCCTCCCCCGTCATAGAAATCGAACTGGCTCGGCTGGTCGATGATCGCCTGCGCATTGGTCGCCGCACCGAAGTTGAGCCCGCCAGCAGGGATGCCGCCGATCACTCCGGGTTCGGCGGTCATCGTCATCAGGTCGGCGATCTTTTCCTCCGCAGCGACGCTGGCCACCCCTTCGGGCATGCCGATCCCGAGGTTGACCACCGCGTTGGCCTTGAGCTCGAACGCGGCGCGGCGGACGATGATCTTGCGTTCGCTCATCGGCATCGGCTGAATGACCGACAGCGGCACGCGGATCTCGCCAGCGAACGCCGGGCTGTACTGTTCGCCAAAGGTCTGCATGTGGTATTCGGGCTTCTCGGCGACGACCACACAGTCAACCAGGACGCCGGGGATCTTCACCTGCCGCGGGTTGAGCGTGCCGCGCTCGGCGATCCGCTCGACCTGGACGATGACCACGCCACCCGAGTTCCGCGCCGCCATCGCGATCGCCTGCGCTTCCAGCGTCAGTGCTTCCCGTTCCATCGTCACGTTGCCGTCCGGATCGGCAGTGGTGCCGCGGATGATTCCGACGTGAATCGGGAAGGCCTTGTAGAACAGGTATTCCTCGCCGTCGATAGGCAGCACGCGGACGAGTTCCTCGGTGGTCGACGCGTTCAGCTTGCCACCACCGAAACGTGGATCGACAAAGGTGCCGAGCCCGACGCGGGTGATCGTTCCCGGCTTGCCGGCGGCGATGTCGCGGAACAGGTGCGCGATCACCCCCTGCGGCAGGTTGTAGGCCTTGACACGATTGGCCACCGCCAGCTTCTGCAGCTTCGGCACAAGCCCCCAGTGGCCGCCGATCACCCGCTCGAGCATGCCGTCGTGGCCGAAATGGTTGAGCCCCCGTTCCTTGCCGTCGCCCTGCCCTGCGGCATAGACGAGGGTCAGGTTGCGCGGTCGGCCGAGGCCCTCGCTGTCGCTGCTCTGGCTGGCAAGAAAGCGCTCCTCGAGGGCAACGGCGATGTTCTCGGCAAAGCCGATGCCGACGAAACCACCGGTCGCGACGGTGTCGCCGTCACGAATCAGGCGCACCGCCTCGCTGGCGGAGACTACCTTGCCGGTATCCGAAGCGCGCAGCGAAGAGGCCATGGGATGAGAGGAAAGAGGCACGGGTTGTCTCCTGAAGGAATCGGTTGCCGGGGCGACCGCGGGCATGCGCGTCCGCTCGCCAGTATAAGGCGATCGGCGCAAGTATCGTCGGAACTGCAGGGCGTCCGCGATTGCGCGCCGGCAGCGCCAGCAGGAAAGGATCCGCGCTGGGCGCGAACGCCACCGGCAACCGGGCGGCCACCACGGACAACGATGTCTCCGGCGAGACGACGCGGGGCCAGCCAGCGCGGCAGCCGCTGCTTCGTCTCAGGCTTCGCCGACTGCCTCCTCCTCGAGCGACGGATAATCGATGTAGCCGCGTTCTCCCCCCTTGTAGACCGTCCTCGAGTCGAAGGCAGCCAGCGGCGCGCCGATGCGCAGGCGCTCGACGAGGTCCGGGTTGGCGATGAAGTGCTTGCCGAAGGCAATCAGATCGGCATTGTCGGACCGCAATGCGGCTTCGGCGCGCTGCCGGTCGAATCCGCCGCAGAGGATGATGCTCCCGCCGTAACACCCCCGCAGGTGCTGCAACAACTCGTTGTCGCGATCATGGATCCAGCTTCCGGACTGGTCATAGACGTGCAGGTAGCCGATCCGCATGCGGTCGAGCTGAGAGGCCAGTTGGCCATAGCTGAAAAGCGGCGCCGGATCGGGTTGCATCTCATGCGCAAACCCGAGCGGCGAGATGCGCACACCGACGCGCTCGCTCCCCACCACCGACGCGACTGCGGCCACCGTTTCGAGCAGGAACCGCCAGCGCCTGCTCGTCGTGCCGCCGTACTCGTCGTGACGATCGTTCAGGTAGGGGCAGCGAAACTGGTCGAAAAGATAGCCATTGGCAGCATGGATCTCGACGCCGTCGAAACCGGCTGCCAGGCTGTTGGCTGCGGCACGCGCGAAATCGGCGACCACCTCGCGGACTTCGGCGGTGCGCAGGGCACGGGGTGAATGGCAGGGAACCAGAACCGGCTCGGGGCCACCGGCCAGGACCGGCACCCGGTCAGTACTCAGGCCGATCGTACTGGGTCCGACGGGTGGCGAACCATCCGCCCGCAGGCTGCAGTGGCCGACGCGCCCGACATGCCACAGCTGCAGGTAGATGCGGCCAGCCGAGCGGTGCACCGCGCGCGTCACGTTGCGCCAGCCGGCAACCTGCGCCGGCGTGTAGATGCCCGGGGTGCGGGCGCATCCACGCGCCTGCGGAGAAACCGGCGTCCCCTCGGCAACGATCAGCCCGGCTGACGCCCGCTGAGCGTAATACCGCGCGCTCACCGCGGTCGGCGCAAGTTGTGTGTCACTGGCGCGATTGCGGTTCATCGGCGCCATGACGATACGGTTGGCCAGCGGCAGGCCGGCAAGCGTGTAACGAGAAAACAGACTCTTGTTCATCTTCGTGGATACCTCCTTTGCAGCGATTGCGCACAGACAACGCAAGCACGTTTCGTGCCTGCACGCCGCAGCGGCCGGCGCGCATTGCTCAAATCGACATCGAGTGAATGGCGGGCGCAGCATGGCAGGCGCAGGTTGCGGATTGATGGCGCCGCCGCGCCTCTGCGCTGCCGGCCAAGCGTGATGACGCGGCCGGGCTGACGGCCAACGGACGAGTGGGAAGGGTGGCGCGGGGCAGGCGCGGCGCCGCCAACCTTTCCTGCCGGAGGATCAGTCCCGCTTCTGCTGCGGGGCGCGACGCGCGAGGGACATGCCGACCACCGCGGGCGATGCCCGGCCGTCGGCAGCAGCACGGACCGTCAGATCACAGACCCCAGACCTGATTGACGCGCACGAAGCCCGTTTCGCCGTCGCGATGGCGCACCTTGACCCAGCCGCCGGGGGCTGTCTCGAGATACACCAGCGACACGTTTCTGGCGGCCTCGAAGGCGGTCGGCGCCGACTCCTCGGGATTCAGCCGGATCTGCGCGCGCGGCGTCGTGACGATGACCGTCCGCCGCTTGACGAGGTGCCGCGCCTCGATCCAGGCCAGCCCCCCTTCGGCATCGCGCACCTTCGACCATCCTTCCAGGTTCACCACCAGTTCGACCGGCGTCCCACGCCGGATGACGAACAACTTGGCACCCTTCTGCGACGGCGCGTCATAGAGCACCGTCGGCACGTCGACGGTGCGGTATTCGACTGCCAGCGATGGCGCCGCCAGTCCGGCAGCGAGCAGCGCGCCGAGCAGGCGTTGCATCGCTCAGGCCGTCGCTTCGCCGGCGGCGCCCCCGGCCGCTTCCTGCTGCTGCTGCAGGCGAGACATGTACAGCGCTTCGAAATTCACCGGCTGCAGCATCACGGGCGCGAAGCCGGCGCGGGTGACCGCATCGGACACCGCCTCGCGCGCGTACGGGAACAGGATGTTGGGACAGGCAATCGACAGCAGGGGATCCATGTTCTCGCTCGGGACGTTCTGCACGCGAAAGATGCCCGCCTGTCCCACCTCGACGAGGAAGACGGTCTTCTCCTCGATCTTGGACGTCACGGTGGTCGTCAGCGTGACCTCGAAAATGCCCTCACCGATAGGTTGCGCATTGCTCTGCAACTGGATGCTGACCTTTGGTGACTCGCGCTCGAGAAAGATCTGGGGCGCATTGGGCACCTCCAGCGAAAAGTCCTTGATGTAGATTTTCTCGATTGCAAAAACGGGGTTTTCTTGTTCGCTCATGTCAGCTTTCAGCCAAAGGTGGAAAAAGGATCAAGGAAGCCTGACGACAGGCGCTCAGGCACTCTCGCCGGCAAGGAGCGGCAGCAGCTTGCCGGAACGATCGAGCGCGACCAGGTCGTCGGCACCGCCAACGTGCGTCGCGCCAATGAAAATCTGCGGCACGGTGCGGCGGCCGGTGCGCGCCTGCATTTCATTGCGACGTGCGGGATCGAGATCGATTCGCACCTTCTCGATCTCGACCACGCCACGTGCGCGCAGGAGTTGCTCGGCTCGGATGCAATAGGGGCAGACAGCGGTCGAGTACATCAGCACCGGCGCCAGAACAGTCATCGACGCGCCCCCTTCTTCAGCGGCAGACCCGCCTCACTCCACGCAGCGATGCCTCCTTCGAGGTTGTGCACGCGTGCAAAGCCCAGTTTGGCCAGCGTTGCACAGGCAGCCTGCGAACGCGTGCCGGACTGGCAGATGAGGATGATCGGCTTTTCCTTGAACTGCTCGAGTTCGCCGGCACGCTCGGCCAGCGACGCCGCCGGGATGTTGCGCGAGTCGATGAGGTGCCCGGCGACGTACTCGTTGGAGTCGCGGACATCGATCAACTGGGCGTTCTCACGGTTGATCAGCATCGTCGCCTGATTGGCCGTGACGGCTTTCGCGCCACCCGGGCTGCGGAACGTCAGCGCCAGCAGCATGCCACCGCTGACGACTGCGACGGCGACGAGAAGAATGTTCTGTTGTACGAATTCCAACACAGGCTCCAGAAACCGATAGGGACCACGAGACGCCGCTGACGCTCGCAAGAGTGGCTTTGACGCTGCGTGCCGGCAGCGCAGCTAGCCGCCGCAGAACACCTCTCGCATCATGCCGATGAGTTGCAGTGTCCGCTCATCGCCGACCCGATAAAAGACGCGGTTGGCCTCCTTGCGCGCGAGCAACACACCCTTCTCGCGCAGGATCGCGAGATGCTGCGAGATGTTGCTCTGCGAAGTGCCGACCGCCTCGACGATCTCCTGCACGCACGCCTCCTGATCACCGATCACGCACAGGATCTTCAGCCGCAAGGGATGCGAGATCGCCTTCAGCGCGCGCGCCGCTTGCTCAATGTGCTCCTGCTTGTCGATCAGGCTGGTCTTGATGGGCACGTCACGCCGGCTTCGCGGTTTATCATATAATCGCGCATTATAAAAGAAAAGCCTGATCTACGGAGTGCCCCCCGCATTTCGGTGTCTCGTGGTGCCTCGCGCCAACTCTCGGGCGCAACCTTCTCACGTTACTGCAGGACCAGCGTCGTTCATTGGCGAGTACCAGACAAAGCCGCGAGCACTTCTCGCGCAGCAACGAGGACACCCTCCGGGGTGGGAAGAGGAGCGTCGTCGTCGCCTTCGGGAGCCAATGGCCGACGCTACTGGAAAGCGGCACCTCAACGGCAACTGCGAATCCGGAACCAGCCGCCGCGACCGCCGCCGGTGGCGGCATCCGTCGTGCGCTTCTCTGCCTCCTGATCGTCACGCTGGCGCCGCTGGCCATGGCCAGCAACCGTCAGAGCCCGACCAGCGTCGACGCGGCATCGGCTGGCGAGATCGCCGAAAAACAGGGCAGCCTGAGATCGCTGCGCAGCCAGATCGACACGTTGCGCAAGCAGATGGCCGCCGCCGAAGGTTCGCGCAGGGACGCCGTCGATCAGTTGCAGGAAGCGGAAAGTGCCATCTCGGCAACCCAGCGCCAGTTGTACGAGACAGGAACCGGGGCCGCGCGGCTCCGGGGGCGGCTCAGCGAGCTGGAGAAACAGTCGAACGATCTCGGCCGGGTCCTCGGCGCACAGCAGGAGCAACTGGCGAGGCTTCTGCACCGGCAGTACCTGCGCGGCAATCCAGATCCGGTGCGCATGTTCCTCAACGGCGATGACCCGAATCAGCTGGCGCGCGATCTCTACTATCTGGAAACGATCGGCCGCGCGCGGCGCGAGATCCTGCGCGACATCGAGACGACGCTGCAGCGCCAGCAGGCGCTCGCCCGCGAGGCCCGACAACAGGCCGAGTTGCTCGCTGCCAGCGAGGCCCGTCAGCGGGAGGAACACGCCCGGCTGGTCGAGCAGCGGCAGCAGCGACAACTGGCACTGGCCAGGGTGTCGGAGCAGATCGCCGCACAGCGGCGCGAGATCGGCAGCCTGCAACGCGACGAGAAGCGACTGGCTGAGCTTGTCGACCGGCTGTCGCGAATCATCGCCGCGCAGGCGGTCGAGGCCCGCCGCGAAGCGCAGCGGCGCGAGCAGGCAAGGCACCTCGAGCCCGCGGAGCGTGCGCCCACATCGCCGACAGAACCGGCGGCAGGCGACGTGAGGGCAGCGCCGCCGGTGCCGGCAGGCCGTGGCGACGAAGTGGCCGCGACACCCGGCGCGGGCGGTCTGGCACGGCTGAAGGGACAACTGCGCCTGCCGACGCGGGGAGCGGTCAGCAATCGCTTTGGCGCCCCACGACAGGAGGGAAGCACGTGGAAAGGCCTCTTCATCCTCGCCAGCAGTGGTAGCGAGGTGCGCAGCATCGCCGCCGGCAGGGTCGTGTTCGCAGAATGGATGCGCGGTTTCGGCAATCTCTTGATCGTCGACCACGGCAGCGGCTACCTCTCGATCTATGCCAACAACGATTCGCTGCTGAAGAACGTTGGCGACGAGGCGCGCCCGGGAGAGGTGATCGCGACCGTCGGCAACAGCGGTGGCAATCCGGAATCCGGTTTATACTTCGAGCTGCGCCATCAGGGCAAACCGCTCGATCCGATGGCCTGGGTCAGCGCCAGACACTGAGGGCTGGTGAACAAATCGCCGCGATCAGGACGAACTGCCGGTCACGAGCGAGCAGGCACCGCGGCAGATTCGCCAGCGGTCCTTCTCGCAACCTCTGATACAGATTTTACGACGCACACGACATGATGCGCACTGGAGTGAGACAAATGGGCAAGTTGAGACAGGCCGGTCTGGTCGGCGCAGGGTTGCTGGGCGGCGTCCTGATCAGCCTGCAGTTTTCGGCGATCGCGGACAAGGAGACGCGAGCCAGCCTGCCCATCGAGGAACTGCGCACCTTTGCCGAAGTGTTCAATGCCATCAAGAGTGGCTATGTCGAACCGGTCGAAGACAAGAAACTGATCACGCATGCCATCAGCGGCATGCTCTCCAACCTCGACCCCCACTCGAGCTACCTCGATGCCGACGCGTTCAAGGATCTGCAGGTGGGGACGCAGGGCGAGTTTGGCGGCATCGGCATCGAGGTGGGCATGGAAGACGGACTGGTCAAGGTCGTTTCGCCGATCGAGGACACGCCGGCTTATCGGGCGGGAATCAAGACCGGTGACCTGATCTTCAAGATCGACGACACGCTGGTCAAGGGACTGACCCTGACCGAAGCGGTCAAGCGCATGCGCGGCAAGCCGAAGTCGCAGATCAGGCTGTCGATCATCCGCAAGGGAGATGCCAAGCCGATCAATGTCACGCTGACGCGCGAAGTGATCAAGGTGCAGAGCGTCAAGTCGAAACTGGTCGAGGATGGTTACGGCTACCTGCGCATCACCTCTTTCCAGGAGAACACTGGTGCGGCGGTGGTCAAGCATCTCAACGAGCTGTTCCGGAATGGGTCGCTGAAGGGGCTCGTACTCGACCTGCGGAACGACCCCGGCGGCCTGCTCAACAGTGCCGTCGGCGTGTCCGCCGCCTTCCTGCCGCCGGAAACGCTGGTGACTTCCACCGACGGTCGTGCGCCCGACGCCAAGCACCGGTATTCGACCTCGCCCGGCGACTACCTGCGTGGCAGCAGGGACGATTACATCCGCAACCTGCCGGCCGAGGCGCGCACGGTACCGATGGTGGTGCTGGTCAATGGTGGCTCGGCATCGGCATCGGAAATCGTTGCCGGCGCGCTGCAGGACCACAAGCGCGCCGTCGTCCTCGGCACCACCACCTTCGGCAAGGGATCCGTGCAGACCGTCCTGCCGTTACCCGGCAACACGGCGATCAAGCTGACGACCGCGCGCTACTACACCCCGTCCGGCCGCTCGATCCAGGCCAAGGGAATCGTCCCCGACATCGTCGTCGAGGAAACCGCCAACGGCACCTCGGCCGAGCGCTTGCGCGAAGCCAACCTCGAGCATCATCTCGACAACGACAAGGATGGCGGCACGGCGGTGAAGGAATCGCCGCCCAAGCCCGCCAAGCCGGCGCCGGCGCCGGCGAAGCCGAAGAGCAGCGCGCCGAAGGAGGAAGCGGACGAAGCTGCCGAGCTGCCGAGCCGCGAACTGGCGTCGAAGAAGGACTATCAGCTCAATCAGGCGCTCAATCTGCTGAAGGGCATGCAGATCATGAAGACTGCGCGCTGACTCGTGGCGGCGGACAGCGAAGGTGAAACGACCAGCTGCGCCAGCACCCCCGCCGATCCGCAAGCAGCGGACCATCGTCTTCGCCAGGCTTCCCCCTGGCCAGGTCCCCGAAGCTGCCGCCTACCTCAGCAGCCTCGAGCAACTACTGGTCGAACCGCGCGAGCAGGCCCGCGAAGTGGGCGTCGCCTACGACCTGCGACAACACTCGTTGCAGGAACTGGAAAGCTCTCTTGAAGACCGCGGCCACCACCTCGACAACACCCTGCTGAGCAAGATGGTGCGGGCGCTGATCCACTATGTCGAGGAAACCCAGTTGCACAATCTGCAGACGCCGACGCGGCCCCTCAAACGCTCGCAGTCCGAAGCCTACACCCACGCCTGGGAGCGCCACCCACACGGCGATCACGACGACACGCCGCCGGAGTGGCGGGAGTACAAGTAGCTCTGCGCGATGAACGACCGGCAGTTGCTGCGCTACAGCCGACACATCCTGCTCGACGAAATAGGCATCGCCGGTCAGCAACGGCTGGTCGATGCGAAAGCCCTGATCATCGGCGCCGGCGGCCTCGGCTCGCCGGCAGCGCTCTACCTGGCATCCGCCGGCATTGGCCGGATCACCCTGGTCGACGGCGACACGGTCGACCTGACCAACCTGCAACGCCAGATCCTGCACAGCGAAGACCGTCTCGGCCAGACCAAGGTTTCCTCCGGCCAGACGGCACTGCGCGGCATCAACCCCGACGTCCTGGTCGAAGCGGTGCCCCACCGTGTCTCGGACGAGGCACTGGCGGCGCTGGTCGCCGACGCCGATGTGGTGCTCGATTGCAGCGACAACTTCGCCACGCGGCACGCCGTCAATCGGGCCTGCGTCAGACATCGCAAGCCCCTGGTTTCGGGCGCGGCCATCCGCTTCGCCGGCCAGCTTGCCGTCTTCGACAGCCGGCGTGGCGACGGCCCCTGCTACAACTGCCTGTTTCCGGAAAGCGGCGAAGTCGATGAGGTGCGCTGCGCCGTCATGGGGGTGTTTGCACCGCTCACCGGCATCATCGGCGCGATGCAGGCGGCCGAAGCGCTGAAACTGATCGCCGGCGCCGGCGAAATCATCCTCGGACGACTGTGGCTGCTCGACGGTCTGGCGATGGAATGGCGCAGTGTCCGCTTCGGCCAGGATCCCCAGTGCGCCGTCTGTGCGCCGTCCGCGTTCAACCGAAGCGCGCCAGCAGCCGCAGGTCCTGACCGATCACCCGCAGGTCGCGGATGAGCAGCGGCTTCCTGTCGGCCAGCGAAGCGAGCTGCGGCAGAGCGAACATGCCGCGCGCCGCATCGCCGACGAGACAGGGTGCCAGATAGAGCAGCAGTTCATCGACCAGCCCCGCCTGCAGCAAGGCGCCACTGAGTACGAAGCCGGCTTCGGCATGGACTTCGTTGACGCCGCGCCTGGCCAGTTCGGCGAGCAAGGCGGCCAGATCCACCCGGCCGTCGGGGCCGGGCAGCAGCAGGATTTCGGCACCCCGCTGCGTCAGCGCCGCGCTGCGGGCAGCGTCAGCCACGGCAGCAACGACGAGGGTACCGCCGCCGCGCAGGACCCGGGCGTCCGGCGACAGTTCGAGGCGACTGTCGACGACGATCCGCTGCGGCTGACGGACCTCGCCAGGCACTCCTGCCACATCGCGGACGTTGAGCTGCGGATCGTCGTCGCGCACCGTGCCGATGCCGGTCAGGATGGCGCACGCGCGGGCCCGCCAGCGATGGCCATCCTGCCTCGCCGCCGCGCCCGTCAGCCATTGGCTGGCACCGTTCAGCAGCGCTGTCTTGCCGTCCAGGCTGGCGGCGAGCTTCAGTCGCAGCCAAGGTCGGGCACGGGTCATGCGCGCAACGAAACCGATGTTGAGTTCGCGCGCCTCGCCGGCAAGCAAGCCGCATTCGGCACGCACACCTGCCTGCCGCAGGGTCGCCAGCCCGCGACCGGCAACCAGCGGATTCGGATCCTCGATCGCGGCAACGACCCGCCGTACTCCGGCTGCCAGCAGCGTTTCGGCGCAAGGCGGCGTACGGCCGTGGTGACTGCACGGTTCCAGGGTGACGAAGGCGGTGGCGCCGTGAGCCCGGCCACCGGCTACCTGGAGCGCATGCACTTCGGCATGCTGACCACCGGCCCGCACGTGCCATCCCTCACCGACAACCTGCCCGTCGCGAACGATGACACAGCCAACGCGCGGATTCGGAGTCGTCGACCAGAGACCGCGCTCGGCAAGGCGCAGCGCCCGCGCCATGAACTCATGATCCGCCGCGCTGAACGCGGGCTGCATCAGCGACCGAGCGGCTGGGCCGACCGCGATACCTCACGAATGACCTTGGAGAACTGGTCCACGTCCTCGAAATTCCGATAGACCGAGGCAAAACGGACGTACGCCACCTTGTCGAGCTTCTTCAACTCGCGCATCACCATCTCGCCGAGCTTCTCCGAAGCCACTTCGCGTTCCCCCAGCGCCAGCAGTTTTTCCTCGATGCGGCTGATCGCCGCCTCCACCGCCTGGTTGCTCACCGGCCGCTTGCGCAATGCCAGTCCGAGGCTCGCCGCAAGCTTGTCGCGGTCGAAATCGACCCGCGACCCGTTCTTCTTGATGACCTGCGGCATCCGCAGCTCGGCCCGCTCGTGCGTGGTGAAGCGCTTGTCGCACTTCAGACACCGCCGCCGCCGGCGGACGATGTCGCCGTCGTCACTGATCCGGGTGTCGGCGACAGTCGTCTCGGCAGCGCCGCAGAACGGGCACTTCATCCCGGCTACCCGCCATACACCGGGAATTTCCTGCACAGGGTCGACACGTCCGCCCGCACCCGGCGCCGCATCGCCTCGTCAGCCGGTGCATCGAGGACGTCGGCGATCAGGTGCGCCACCTGCTCGGACTCGATCTCGGTGAAGCCGCGCGTCGTCATCGCCGGCGAACCAATGCGGATTCCGGATGTGACGAAGGGCTTCTGCGGATCGTTCGGAATCGCGTTCTTGTTGACCGTGATGTGCGCCGCGCCGAGAGCGGCTTCAGCGTCCTTGCCGGTGATGTTCTTGGCCCGCAGATCGACGAGAAAGACGTGCGATTCGGTGCGACCCGAAACGATGCGCAACCCGCGCTCTTCCGCCAGAACGCGCGACAGGACACGCGCATTGGCAAGCACCTGCTCCTGGTAGTCGCGGAAAGCCGGCGACAGGGCCTCCTTGAAAGCCACCGCCTTGGCGGCGATGACGTGCATCAGGGGGCCGCCCTGCAAACCCGGGAAAACCGCCGAGTTGATCGCCTTCTCGTGCTCCGCCTTCATCAGGATGACGCCACCGCGGGGGCCGCGCAGCGTCTTGTGCGTCGTCGACGTGACGACGTCGGCACAGGGCACCGGGTTGGGATAGCAACCGGCAGCGATGAGGCCCGCGTAGTGCGCCATGTCGACCATGAAGATCGCACCGATCTCCTTCGCCACGGCTGCGAAGCGTTCGAAATCGATGCACAGCGAGTACGCCGAAGCGCCGGCGATCAGAATGCGCGGCTTGTGTTCGCGCGCCAGCGCTTCCATCCTGGCGTAGTCGATCGCTTCGTGCCGGTCGAGGCCGTAGGCGACGACATTGAACCACTTGCCGGAGAGGTTGAGCGGCATGCCATGCGTCAGATGGCCACCTTCGGCCAGACTCATTCCCATGATCGTGTCACCCGGCTTGGCAAAGGCCAACAGCACTGCCTGATTCGCCTGCGAACCGGAATTCGGCTGAACGTTTGCCGCCTCGGCGCCGAACAGCTTCTTCAGCCGGTCGATCGCCAGCTGTTCCGCAACGTCGACGTGCTCGCAGCCGCCGTAGTAACGCTTGCCGGGATAACCCTCGGCGTACTTGTTGGTCAGTTGTGAACCCTGCGCCGCCATCACCGCATGGCTGACATAGTTCTCCGAGGCGATCAGCTCGATGTGCTCTTCCTGGCGGCGATTCTCGTCCTGGATGGCCTGCCAGATCTTGGGGTCCACCTGCGCCAGGGTGTCTCTGACTGAAAACATCGTATACGCCTCACGACCTTGAACGGACCGCGATTGTAGCATGTGCCGCCGCTGGGGAGACCGCGGCGGCTCGCCGCGGCGGCTGGTGCCGGCGGCGCGCGCAAGTCCGCAGCAGGCGCCGCCAGCCGTGCCGCGAGCGGGCGCGACGGCAAACTCGAGGATGGCGCCGACGCCGCCCCTATTGCTCGCCGTCGGCGTCCTGCACGCCGTAGTCGTGGTCGAGCCCGTCCATCTGCCGCGCGTACCACCAGACGATCAACAGGTAGATCAGCGGCGCCCCCTGGGCTCCCATGTAGAAACCAAGCGGGATGTCGAGGATGAGGATGTGCTCGAGTTCGCGCGCGAAGTAGCTGATGACGAAGGAGACGAAAAACCAGACGCCGAGAAGCCACGCCGTCAGGCGAAGGTTGCGGCGCCAGTAGGCGCGCTGCCGGTCATCGAGCTGCATCATCGCTCCACGGCCGGCAACCGCAATGCCGGCTGTCGGCCGCCGCAGCGGCGGGCATCGGCGACGAAACCATCAGCGATCGATCTCCGGGTAGCGAACGCTTTCGACGAAGTCCTGCGTTTCCTTGTTCGGCGGCTTGCCGAGCAGGCTGACGACGATGATCGTCGCGAAGCCGGCGGCGACGCCCCAGACACCCGCCGAAGTCGACTGGATCCCGAACCAGGGCTCCATGCCGATGCCCTCGAGGCGCAGCCAGGGAATCGAGTCGAAGTGCACGCGCACCATGTAGTAGAGCGTCAGCAGCAAGCCGACCAGCATGCCGCTGACTGCCCCGGCAGGCGTTGCCCTTTTCCAGAAGACGCCGACGATCAGCGCCGGAAACAGGGCTGCCCCGGCGAGCGAAAATGCCCAGGCCACCATGAACAGGATCGTCGCCGGCTTCTGCGACGCGACAGTGGCAGCCAGCACCGCCACGACCAGCAGCAACGACTTGGAAACGACGAGCCGCCACTGCGTCGTCGCCTGCGGACGAAAGATCTTGTAGTAGAGGTCATGTGACAGGGCGCTGGCGATCGTCAGCAGCAAGCCGTCGGCAGTGGACAGTGCGGCCGCCAGCGCCCCGGCCGCCACCAGACCGGAGATGACATAGGGCAGGCCGGCAATCTCCGGCGTCGCCAGCAGGATCACATCCGGGTTGAGTACCAGCTCCGCCAGTTGCACGATACCGTCACCGTTGATGTCCTCGATCGACACCATGCCGATCTTCCCCCACGAACTCACCCACAGCGGCAGTTGCGCGATCGGCGAGCCAACCAGGTGCGAGTAGATCTCATGCTTGACGAAGGCGGCATAGGCCGGTGCGGTCAGGTACAGCGCCAGGATGAACAGCAGCGACCAGAACACCGAACGACGCGCATCGCGAACGCCCGGGGTGGGGTGTAGTAACGCGTCAGGACGTGCGGCAGGGCGGCCGTGCCGATCATCAGGCAGAAGACGAGGGTGAGAAAGTTCGTGCGCGCCGCCTCGTTCACCGCCTCGCCCTGGCCGGGATAGGCGGTCATGTGGTGATCGGGTTCAGCTCCCCGCTGCGCCGCCTGACGCATCTGCGTCTCCCAGTAGTTGCGCGCATCCTCGCTGTTTCGCGGCAGATCCCTGCGCTCCCGTTCGAGCGCCACCACTTCGCGCATCTGTGCGTTGTCGTTCTTCAGCGCGTTGATCCTTGCCGCCAGCTCGCGCCGCTCCTCTGCCAGCGACTCGGGGAGAGTCAGGATGCGATCGTGGTAGGCATCGGCACGTTCGCGGAAGAGGCGGCGCGCCGCGACCTCGCCCGGCTCATCGAAGATCTTCTCCTCCAACTGTTGCACCTGCTGCAGAACGCGGCCATAGGTCAGCTGCGCCAGCGGAACGCCGGTCACCTCGTAGGAGAGAATGGTCACCGGCACCAGATAGGCAACGATCAGGATCGCGTACTGTGCCACCTGCGTCCAGGTCACCGCACGCATGCCGCCAAGGAACGAGCACACCAGGATGCCGGCGAGACCGACGAAGACGCCGATCTCGAACTGCAGGCCGACGAAGCGGCTGGTGATCAGGCCAACGCCGTAGATCTGTGCGACGACATAGACGAAGGATGCCAGGACGGTCGCCAGCACACCCACCAGCCGTGCCAGATTGCCGCCATAGCGGGCGGCGAGAAAGTCCGGGATCGTGTATTGGCCAAAGCGACGCAGGTACGGTGCCAGCAGCAGCGCCACCAGGACATAGCCGCCGGTCCAGCCCATGACGTAGGCCAACCCCTGATGGCCCGACAGGTACAGGGTTCCCGCCAGCCCCATGAACGAGGCCGAACTCATCCAGTCGGCACCGGTCGCCATGCCATTGTACACTGCCGGTACGCGCCGCCCGGCGACGTAGTATTCGGCCACGCTGGCGGTCCGCGCCAGCACACCGATCGTCGCGTAAAGGAAGATCGTCAGCAGCAAGAAGGAGTAGCCAATCCAGCGTGGCGGCATGCCATAACGCTCGAGTACCGCCAGCATCAGGACGAAGGCGAAGAACCCGACCGTGTAGGAAACGTAGTAACGCCGCAGCCTCACCATGTAGTCGGCCATGGCCGGCAGTCGCTAGGCGCTTTGATGCAGGTGCCGACGCGCCTTTTCCAGTTCGCGCAGGCTGGCCGGCGTATCGAAACCCTTGCTGGCGGCATGGGCCAAGGCAATCTGCAGCAGCTGCGCGGTGGCAAAGGCGTCCGATAGCGCATCATGGCGCTTGATGCTGGCGATGCCGAAATGCTCGAGCCAGGCGTCGAGCCGCTCCGGGCCGGCGTCAACCTCGCGGAAGAGATCAGGCAGGATCCACGCCAGGTCCAGCCACGGCAGTCGCAGCCGCACGCCGAGGTACTCGGCCAGGGCCCTCTGCATCACCCGTCTGATGAAACGGGCGTTATGGGCCACCACTGGCGACTTGCCGACAAAGCCGAGGAAGGAGAGCAAGCCATCCGCCATCGGCGAGTCAGCCGGCACCTCGGTCGCGGTGGCCGGCGGTGACGCAGCCACACCCGGCGCCTGCGCCGCATCCGGCAGCAGCAGTTGCCAGGCATCCTGGAAAGCGATGTGGCCATCAACCACCGCCACTGCGGCAATCGCAAGCAGCCGAGCGGCGTGCGCATCGCCGCTGCTCACCGCGACGTCGATCACCACATAGCGGCTGCGGTAGTGCGAACGCCGCTGGTCGGAATCGGGCAATTGCCGCCAGTCGGCCAGCAGTTGCTCCTGCCGAGCGTCCAGGGCTGCACCGGCATCGTGCGCGGGACGGAGGAAGCGCGAGAACCAGTTCATGCTCAGATCTGGTAATCGAGCTTGAGGCGAGCCTGCAGCTTGCGTGCCTGGCGGAAAGCCTCCTTCAGGACGCGGCGTTCGATCTCGTTCAGGTCATCCGGCCTGATCAGGTTGTCGCCCGGCCGCCCCTGCTCCTGCTCGAAATGCTGATGGCGCAGCCGCAGGAGCTGGACGAAGTTGAAGCCCTCGATGCTCGCCGCCAGGTCGTCAGCAGCGATGTTCATGACCGCGCCGGCACGCCTGAGTCGTTGCACGGTATTGGTCGCCTCGACCGAATTCGCCAGCGCAAAGACGCGCGCCGCGTCGGTAAACAGGCGGACACCATACTTCTTCAGGTCGATGGTACCCGGATGCTCCGGGTCGGCATCCGTGATGAAATCGCGGATCCGTCCGAGAGGCGGTGCGACGCTCAGCGCATTCTCGGCGAGCATGCGCAGGAACAGCGGATTGCCGCGGGTCTGCCTGAACAGCGCCAGGCGCAGCCGGTGAGCGAGATTGAAGCGGCCGAAGAGCGGACGGAAATCGAAGAAGATCGTCGCGTTGAGCAAGGCCTGCGGCTCCGGCGTACGGACCCAGCGCGCGAACCGCTCCTCCCACTCGTCGAGTGTCAGGCAGAGTTCCGGGTTGCTTGCCATGATGTTGCCCTTGCACAAGGGAAAACCGCAGCGATCCAGATCGGCGTTCACATCGCGCGCGAACTCGAGAAAGCGCAACTGCGTCAACTCACGATCCATGATGTCGGTGCAGATGAAGACGATCCCGTTGTCCTGATCGGTGGTGAAGGTCTGCTCGTCCCGCCCTTCGGAACCGAAGGACAACCAGGCCCAGTCGATGCCATAGAGGTCGTGCCGCTCGAGATTGAGTTCGATGATGCGGCGCGTCACGGTGTCGTTGAGGGTCGAGATGAACTGCGTGATCTCCGCTGCGCCGACACCTTCGGCCAGCATCGTCAGTGACAGTTGCCGCACGTCGCGGCGCGCATGCTGCAATACTTCGATACTGTTCGCGGCATCGATCGCATGCCGAATCTGGCGCAACCCCGCCCCCTGCAGCTTGAACAGATCGCGCTCCGACACCACGCCACGCAAGCGACCGCCCTCATCGACCGCGAGCACGTGCCGAATCCCGCGCATCGCCATCAGCAAGGCCGCATCGTGCGCGTTCGCTGCCAACGGCAAGGTGGCCGGCGCCGGCGACATGACGCTGGCGATCGGCTGCTCGAGCGACGTGCCGGGAAGAACGATGCGCTTGAGGACGTCGGACAGGGTGAAGATGCCGACCGGCGCCTCCTGTTCATCGACGACGACCATCGAACCCAGGTGCCGGGCGGCCATCAGTTCGACGACTTCGCGAATCGATGCCGTCGCCGCAACCGAAACCACCTCGCGCTTGGCCACTGCCGCGAGTGGCGAATTCATCGTCTTCTGCTCGGCGGCGCGCTGCGCGAACTGCAACTGCAATTGCTGCTGCGACTGCTTGAGGAGGCCCGCGATGTGCTGCGTGCAGAACAGGTTGAACGCCGAACTCTTCTGCGTCAGTGCAAAGAAATCGTCGGCCGGCAGTTCATAGCAGAAGACTTCGTCGTTCGCCACGTAGGCGCCGAACGTCGGTCTCTGGGCCATCAGCGCGCCGATGGCGAAGGCCTGGCCCGGCCCGAGGGTGGACGAAGTCGGTTCGCCGCTGCCGAGACCGACGGTGGACTTCGCCCGTACACGTCCGCGGTGGATGATGTACAGGGCGGGCGCGACGCCCATCTCGGTCGACAGGATGCGCGCGCCCTTCGGATAATGCAGCAGCCGGACGCGCTCGGCAAGGAAGCGCAACGCCGCCGCCTCCATCCGATCGAAGGGCGGGTAAGCCTGCAGGAACTGGATGCACGCCGAAACCAGCGTCTCCATCGCACTGTTGCTCATGCTGCTCCTCGACCGGCAGAAACGGACGGGCCGGCAGCCTTGGCGCCACCGGCCTGGTACGGCCTGCCTGGCACCCGCCACTTCGGGTCAATGCCCGCCGCAGCACCGGGCACGTTCAGGTTGCGGTGCGCGAGCGGCAACCGCCGCTCGCGCCCACCGCCGGAGGCCGTCCTTCGGAGCCCCGCTCGCTCAGCCTCGCAACTGCTCGAGAATCGCCGGATTCTCGAGGGTCGAGACGTCCTGGGCAACCGTTTCACCCTTGGCCAGAGAACGCAGCAGGCGCCGCATGATCTTGCCGGAACGGGTCTTCGGCAGGTTTTCGCCAAAGCGCAGGTCCTTCGGCTTGGCGATCGGTCCGATCTCCCGTCCGACGTGGTCCTGCAACTCCTTGATCATCTTCTTCGCTGCCTCACCCGTCGGGCGTGGCCCCTTGAGGACGACGAAGGCACAGATGGCTTCACCGGTCAGATCGTCCGGACGACCAACCACCGCCGCTTCGGCAACCATCGGATGCGACACCAGCGCCGACTCGATCTCCATCGTGCCCATACGGTGGCCGGAGACGTTCAGCACGTCGTCGATGCGGCCGGTGATGGTGAAATAGCCGGTATTGATGTCACGGATCGAGCCGTCGCCGGCGAGGTAGAGCTTGCCGGCAAAATCATCCGGATAGTAGGACTTCTTGAAGCGTTCGGGATCGCCCCAGATGGTGCGGATCATCGCCGGCCACGGCCGCTTGACGACCAGCAGACCGCCCTTGCCCCAGTCGAGTTCGGTGCCGGTCTCATCGACGACTGCCGCCTGGATACCCGGGAAAGGCAGGGTGCAGGAACCCGGCACCAGCGGCGTCACGCCCGGCAGCGGGGTGATCATGTGACCGCCGGTCTCGGTCTGCCAGAAGGTGTCGACGATCGGGCAACGACCACCGCCGACACTGTCGTAGTACCACTGCCACGCAGCCGGGTTGATCGGCTCGCCAACCGTGCCGAGCAGGCGCAGCGACGACAGGTCGTACTGCGTCGGAGCAACCGCCGGATTGGTATCGGCGGCCTTGACGAGCGAACGGATGGCGGTCGGTGCGGTGTAGAAGATGTTCACCTTGTGTTCCTGGATCATCTTCCAGAAACGGCCGGCATCGGGGTAGGTCGGAATTCCCTCGAAGACCATCTCCGTCGCGCCACAGGCCAGTGGGCCATAGGCGATGTAGGTGTGACCGGTGACCCAGCCGATGTCGGCCGTGCACCAGAACAGATCCTCGGGTTTCAGGTCAAAGGTCCACTTCATGGTGACGATCGCGTGCAGCAGATAGCCGCCGGTCGAATGCTGCACGCCTTTCGGCTTGCCGGTCGAACCCGAGGTGTAGAGCAGGAACAGCGGATGCTCGGCCTCGACCCACTCCGGCTCGCAGACGTCGGACTGGCCGGCGATGACGTCGTGCCACCAGATGTCACGGCCGGCGACCATGTTGCAGGCGCCACCGGTACGGCGGAAGACGATGACGTCGCGTACCGACTCGCAGCCACCCAGCGCGATCGCTTCGTCCACGGCCGGCTTGAGCGGCGGATTCTTGCCGCCGCGACACTGCTCGTCGGCGGTGATCACCGCCACGGCGCCGGCGTCGTTGATGCGGTCACGGACGGACTGCGCGGAGAAGCCGCCAAAGACGACCGAGTGAATGGCGCCGATACGCGCACAGGCCTGCATGGCGACGATGCCCTCGACACCCATCGACATGTAGATCAGAACCCGATCACCCTTCTTGATGCCGCGGGCACGCAGACCGTTGGCGAACTGGCTGACCTGCGACAACAACTGCCGGTAGGTCACCCGTGTCACCGCCCCGTCGTCGGCCTCGAAGACGATCGCCACCTTGTCGCCAAGACCGGCTTCGACGTTGCGGTCCAGGCAATTGTACGAAACGTTCAGCGTGCCATCGGCAAACCACTTGAAGAAGGGGGCGTTGGACTCGTCGAGAACCTGCGTGAACGGCTTCTTCCAGGAGACGTGTTCGCGCGCCAGCCGGCCCCAGAAACCGGTGTAGTCCTTGTCAGCCTCGGCGCAGAGCGCCCGGTAGGCGTCCATTCCCGAAATGGTCGCCTGCTTGACAAAGTCGGCGGAGGGCTCGAAGAAGTTTACGGCCTCGTTCAGTGACATATCCCATCTCCTCTGATTATTGGAAAACGACAGACGACTCGGATACAACCTCGGATACAACCTCGGATACAACAAGTGGCGTGACCGGGGCACGACGCGGCAGCACCCGCCGCGCACGGCGGCACCCCCCGGGGCTGCCTGCAGGGACGCCAATCGCTGCCGATTAGACTCCGTGAATCTTACATCCGACTTACACGGCGGCGATTCCCCACACGCGCAAAAAGGGTCAATCTTTGGTGCTAGAATCGCGCATCGTCACCACGCCCCGGCAAGCGCATGAGTTCCCTCAAACCTACCATAGACCGCCTGGAAACGTTCATCTTCTGGAGCCGCTGGCTGCAGGCACCGCTCTACGTAGGACTGATCATCGCCCAGTGTGCCTACGTCTACCTCTTCATGCTCGAACTCTGGCATCTGATCCACAACCTGTTTTTCAGCAGCACGCGCATCACCGAAACCGAGGTGATGCTCGTCGTGCTCGGCCTGATCGACGTCGTGATGATCGCCAACCTGCTGATCATGGTCATCATCGGCGGCTACGAGACCTTCGTCTCGCGGCTCGATCTGGATGGCCACCCGGACCAACCCGAGTGGCTGTCGCACGTCAATGCGGGCGTGCTGAAGATCAAGCTGTCGACGGCGATCATCGGCATATCGTCGATCCATCTCCTGAAGACCTTCATCAACGCCGACAACATGAGCGAGCACACGATCAAGTGGCAGGTCGTGATCCATGTCGTGTTCCTGCTGTCGGCGCTGGCGATGGCCTGGGTCGACCGCCTCATGACGACGACGGTGGCGCTGAGCAAGCCGGCGCATGGCGCACGCCACTGAGAGTGAACCGACATCGGCAGCCGCAGACAGCCTGCTGCCATTCACCGAGAGAGAGCCTGAAATGACCACGATCAAGCAGGAAGACTTCATCCAGAGCGTCGCCGACGCGTTCCAGTACATCAGTTATTACCATCCGCTCGACTACATCAAGGCGCTTGGCGCCGCCTACGAGCGCGAGCAGAGCCCGGCTGCCCGTGATGCGATCGCCCAGATCCTCACCAACAGCCGAATGTGTGGCGAAGGCCACCGGCCGATCTGCCAGGATACCGGGATCGCGGTGATCTTTCTCAAGGTCGGCATGGATGTCCGCTGGGACGCCACCCTGTCGCTGCAGGAAATGTGCGACGAGGGAGTCCGCCGCGCCTACAACCACCCGGACAACAAGCTGCGCGCCTCGGTCCTGCTCGATCCGGCCGGAGCGCGCCGGAACTCGCGCGACAACACGCCGGCAGTCGTCCATTGCGAGATCGTCCCCGGCCACCACGTCGAAGTCATCTGCGCCGCCAAGGGCGGCGGCTCGGAGAACAAGTCGAAGTTCTACGCGCTCAACCCGTCCGACTCGATCGTCGACTGGGTTCTGAAGACGGTGCCGACGATGGGTGCTGGCTGGTGTCCACCCGGCATTCTCGGCATCGGCATCGGCGGCACGCCCGAGAAGGCGATGCTGCTGGCCAAGGAATCGCTGATGGCGCCGGTCGACATGCACGAACTGATCGCCCGCGGGGCCAGCAATCGTGTCGAGGAACTGCGCCTGGAACTGTACGAGAAGGTCAACGCGCTCGGCATCGGCGCCCAGGGCCTGGGTGGCCTGACCACCGTCCTCGACGTCAAGATCCTCGACTACCCGACGCATGCCGCCAGCCTGCCGGTGGCGATGATTCCGAACTGCGCGGCGACGCGCCACGCCCACTTCCACCTCGACGGCTCCGGTCCGGCGGTGCTGACGCCGCCTGATCTCGACGAATGGCCCAAGGTCAACTGGACGCCGAACACCGAGACCTCGACCCGGGTCAACCTCGACACGCTGACGCCGGCCGAAGTCGCCGCCTGGAAGCCCGGGCAGACCCTGCTGCTCAACGGCCACATGCTGACCGGCCGTGACGCCGCTCACAAGCGCATCCAGGACATGCTGGCCCGCGGTGAGAAGCTGCCGGTGGACTTCACCAACCGTGTGATCTATTACGTCGGTCCGGTCGACCCGGTGCGCGATGAGGCGGTGGGCCCGGCGGGTCCGACGACCGCGACGCGCATGGACAAGTTCACCGAGATGATGCTCGCCGAAACCGGCCTGATCTCGATGGTCGGCAAGGCCGAGCGCGGGCCGACGGCGATCGCCGCCATACGCAAGCACCGCTCGGCCTACCTGATGGCGGTCGGCGGCGCCGCGTACCTGGTCGCCAAGGCGATCCAGACGGCAAAGGTGGTGGGCTTTGCCGATCTCGGCATGGAGGCGATCTACGAGTTCGAGGTCAGGGACATGCCGGTCACTGTGGCGGTCGATTCGACCGGCACGTCGGTGCACGAAACCGGACCGCGGGAGTGGCAGACGCGGATCGGCAAGATTGCCGTGGTCGCTGCCTGAACCACGGCCGGCAGGGCGCGCGGGGTCGGCACTGCCGCCACGCCCGATGCGCAACGGCGGCAGCGCCGTTGCGGGATCCCGCCCCGCCGGCAATCGCCGGATCGACTGCGCGAGGAGGTGCCGTCGATGCGCGCAGACCCGGCTGCAACGGAGAAGAAGGAAAGATGACCGTCGGCTAACAGAGGAGGAGGCATGGCGATCGAACGGCACGGAACGACGCAGCGTTATTCGGACATTTGCGCCTATGGCAACACCATCTATCTCGTCGAGACACCGCAGACTCTCGACAGCAATGTCGCCACCCAGACGCATGAGGTCCTCGCCGGAATCGAGAAACTTCTGCAGCAGGCTGGCAGCGACAAGTCCCGCCTGCTGATGGCGACGATCTACCTGCGCGACATCGAGGACAGCATCGCGGTCAATGCGGTGTGGGATCGCTGGATTCCGCGCGGGACGGCGCCGGTCCGGGTCTGCGTCGAGGCCAGGATGGCACACCACGATTTCCTGGTCGAAGTCGCGATCGTTGCCGCCCGCTAGTCGGCCGCGAACCGGTTGAGCACCAAGAGAACTGCGCGTGTCGGCGAAGTGGCAACCGCCGACGGCAAGCGCAACGAAGATTGCCACTCGACTGCCGCCGGTGACGGCCGACGCGGGGTGACGGTGGCGCAGATCCGACTGCCGGTTATCGGTCAGCCGCCAGACCTGGCCAGCGCCCGGGCGCTACCGCGGGTTGCCACGCGCTGCCGCGGCGCTCGATGATTGGCGTTTTCGACAGTGGTCTTGGTGGGCTCTCGGTTCTCGCCGCGATCGCCCGCGAACTGCCGACCGCGGACCTGATCTATTTCGCCGACACCGCTCATCTGCCCTACGGTGACAAGGAAGATGGCTACATCCGCAGGCGCGTTCTGCGCATCGGCGGCAGATTGGTCGACGCGGGTTGCGGCGTCATCGTCGTCGCCTGCAACACGGCGACCGCGGCCGCAGTGGCGGCCTTTCGCGAGCAGTTTCCCGAACAGGTGGTGGTGGGCATCGAACCCGGCGTCAAACCGGCAGCCGCGCTGTCCCGCAGCGGCCGCATCGCGGTCCTGGCGACCGAGTCGACGGCACGCAGCGAGCGGCTGGCAGACCTGATCCGGCAACACGCCGGGTCGGTGCACGTACATGTCGAGGCGTGCCCTGGCTGGGCCACGCGTGTCGAAACGCTGCAGCTCGACGACCCCGATTTCGCCGCCGAGGCTCGCCGGCACCTGACCCCGCTGCTCGATTCAGGGGTCGACCAGATCGTCCTCGGTTGCACGCACTACACGTTTCTCGCACCCGTACTGCAGCCGATCATCGACCAGCGGGCGGCGCTGGTCGATGTGGCCGACGCCGTCGCCCGGCAATGCGTCCGCCTTGCCGGCACGGAGGCCCTCGGAGGTGGCGACCTGACCCTGCTCGCCACCGCCCACCCCGAACGTCTGCAGGCCGCGCTGCCGGCACTTGGCCTCGGCTGGCTGCGTCACCGCCTGCGCAGCGCCGCCCGCCTGATCGTCGCCTGATCGGCTCCCGGGGTCGTGCCGGCCAACCGGAATCCCTGCGGCCGACGGTCGTGGCGGCGGCGCCGCCACTCCTGGCTGTACGTCACCGTCTCGCTGCACGCTGGCGATCCCGGCAACCCGCGAACGCACTCGTACAAGATGCGTGACAAATGCGAATGCTTCTCATACACTATCGTCAGTTGCCGATCTGCGGCTTGCCCGAACCGGCACAGCCCCGTAGCGCCATTGCTCCCGAGCCGTGCCGACGACCATGGTCTGGGCCGCGAGCTTCGGCGCACGAACACGAAGACGATGAACCTGAAGAAAGGAACCCGGCACCATGACGGCCAAGGGATTGATGACCCTGTCTGAGCTTCCGATGGGTCAGGAAGGAACGGTAAGCAGCGGCCCGGTTGCTGCCGCTGGCGGGGCGGTGGAGCAGGAGACCGCCCTGCGACTCTTCGAGATCGGCTTCATCGATGGCGAGCGCGTGCGCGTCGTCGCTCGCGGCTACCCCGGCGGCGAGCCGCTGGCCGTGCGGGTCGGCGACACCATGTTCGCCCTGCGCCGCTTCGAAGCCGAGCGGGTTCTGGTCACGCCGGTGTGCGAGACAGCGCCATGAGCGCCGCCACGGCAACCCTGCGCCTCGCCCTGCTCGGCAACCCGAACTGTGGCAAGACGGCACTGTTCAATCTCCTCACCGGCAGCCGGCAGAAAGTCGCCAACTATCCCGGCGTCACGGTCGACCGCAAGGAAGGACAGTTCACGACGCCAGCCGGCCGCAAGTTTCGCGTCCTCGATCTGCCGGGCGCCTACAGTCTCAACGCGCTCAGCATCGACGAGGAAATCACCCGTGACGTGGTCCTCGGCAGGCTCGACGACGAGCCGCGTCCCGACCTGATCGTCTGCGTCAGCGACGCCACCAACCTCAAGCTCAACCTGCGGCTCGTTCTCGAAGTCAGGCGCCTCGGCGTGCCGATGATTCTCGCGTTGAACATGACCGACCTGGCGAAGCGACGCGGCATCGTCATCGATGTGCCGGCGCTCGCCCGCGAGCTGGCAATGCCGGTCGTCAGCACGGTCGCCATCCAGGGGGGTGGCGCCAATGAGCTGATCCGCCAGCTCGAGACCTCGCTCGCCGCGTCGGGAGCGCCCGCGCCAGCCTGGTTGCCGCCCGATGTCGCCGACGTCAGCGCGACGCAGCGCGCGGTGCGACGCATCCTGGCCGCGACCGTCAGCCAGCCGGCCGTCGACACGCGCCTCGACGACCGGATCGACCGCGTCGTCCTGCACCCGGTCTGGGGAATGCTCATTCTGGCGGCAACGCTGTTGCTGATGTTCCAGGCGGTATTCAGTTGGGCCAGCCTGCCGATGGAGCTGATCAAGGAAGGTGTGGCAGCGATCGGCGGGTCTGTCGGCGACTGGATGCCGGACACCATCCTGCGCAGCCTTCTGGTCGACGGCATCATCGCCGGCGTCGGCAGCGTCCTCGTCTTTCTGCCACAGATCCTGATTCTCTTCCTGTTCATCCTGGCCCTCGAGGATTCGGGCTATCTGCCGCGCGCCGCTTTCCTGCTCGATCGCCTGATGGGTACCGTCGGCCTCTCCGGGCGATCGTTCATTCCGTTGCTGTCGAGCTTTGCCTGCGCCATTCCCGGCATCATGGCGGCGCGCACCATCTCGAGCTGGCGTGACCGTCTGACGACGATCATGATCGCACCGCTGATGACCTGTTCGGCGCGCCTGCCGGTGTACGCCCTGATCATCGCCGCGTTCATTCCCGAGACGACGGTCGCCGGCGTCTTCAATCTGCAGGGGCTGGTGCTCTTCGGCCTCTACGTCGGCGGCGTGGCCAGTGCCATGGCGGTGGCCGGCGTCCTCAGGCTGGCTGCCGGCAAGGGGGTGCAGTCGCCACTGATGCTCGAACTGCCTACCTATCGCTGGCCGCATGGCCGCAGCCTGCTGCTCGGCCTGCTCGGACGTGCGCGCATCTTCATCCGGCGCGTCGGCGGCATCATCCTGTCGCTGATGGTCGTGCTGTGGTTCCTGTCGTCGTTCCCGGCAGCGCCCGAAGGGGCCAGCGGCCCTGCCATCCAGTACTCCTACGCCGGCATGCTGGGTCGCGCGCTCGAGGTCGTCCTGGCACCGATCGGCTTCAACTGGCAGATCTCGATCGCGCTGGTTCCCGGCATGGCGGCGCGGGAAGTGGCCGTCGGCGCCCTCGGCACGGTCTATGCGCTGTCGGCTGCCGGCGATGATGTGGCCGATCAACTGCTGCCCATGCTGGCGGCTGGCTGGTCGCTGCCGACGGCTTTCGCACTGCTCGCGTGGTACGTCTTCTCGCCGCAATGCCTGTCTACGCTGGCGGTCGTCCGCCGCGAAACCAATTCATGGCGTTACCCCTTGCTGATGGCCGCCTATCTGTTCGCACTGGCCTATGGCGCCGCCTTCGTCACCTACCGCGTCGCCCTCATCCTCACCGGAGGCTGACATGTTCGAGGAAGTCGCCGCCTACGCCGCGCTGGTCGCCGCCATCGCCCATCTCGGCCAGGCGATTCTTGCCACCGCCCTCTTGCCGGCTCTGACCCGGCGCTGGCCGATGCTGCTGCGGCGTCGAGGACTGGCCGCAAGCAGTGGTGCCGAGCGCCCGACGGGCGTGAGCCTCTGCAGTGGCTGCTCCGGGTGTGCAGCCGGTCAGCGGCAGCGACCGCAGAGCCAGGTGGTGGTCATCGGCAGCAGCGGCACAGCAGACCGCTGAACGTCTGGCGGGCGGCACGACCGCCCGGCACGACACGGCGCGCGCCTCACCTGCCGGGCCGCGCCTGTTCGCCTTGGTCGCAGCGCAACTGCCTGCACATGAGACAACACACGTCCCGTCTGGCCGACAGCGGCCGATTGGTTGCGCCGCACCAACAGCAGAGGCATCCCTGAAGTATACTCGGTTGCATCTGCAACATAACCGTGTTCAAATCGCGATTCGTGGCTGGTGACCAGCGGACGCCACAGGCAACATTGACGCATTCTGCAGCGCGTCGGTCGATCGACGACCGGCAGCGGAGCAGACCGGGTTGGATCCATTTTCACCGAGAGAGGAGGCAGGGAATGTAGATGCGGGAGAAATCGTTTGCAACCAGGGGACTGGCGGCCTTGCTCACCTGCCTGCTGCTGTCCGGAATCCCCGGGCTGGCCGCCGGCGCGGGAGCGGCCGCGGCGTCGGCCAGCGACGATCAGCCGTCCGCGTCAGGGCAGAGCGCCGGCAACGACGACAACGAAGGCAAGGCGCCGGACTGGCAGGCGAGTACGCTCAGCGGTGACTGGGGCGGCACCCGACAGCGGCTTTTCGACGCCGGTGTCCAGGTCGACCTCGTCTACACCGCCGACTACCTGCGCAACAACAGCGGCGGCCTCAAGCGCGGCGGCGGCTACATGGGCAACATCAACCTCGCCATCGCGCTCGACGGCGAGAAACTGCTCGGCTGGCGGGGCGGCTCGGCCTATCTCGCCCTGATCAGCAACAGCGGCGGGCGCGTGAACCGCAACGAGGTCGGCAGCTTCATGGGCGTCGACAATATCGAGGCGCCGGTCAACCGGACCGGCATCTTCGAGGCTTGGCTGCAGCAGTCGTTCCTCGACGGCAAGGCGTCGTTGCGCGCCGGTCTCTATCCGCTCGACAGCGAATTCTACGTCACCGACTCGTCTGGCGTGTTCCTCCACCCGTCCTTCGGCCCGGCCCCCGAGATGGCAGACTTCGGCAGTCTGGCCGGCCCGTCGATCTACGTCACGAGCAGTTATGGTGCCCGCCTGCGGATCGACCCCGACCCGGCTTGGTACGCGATGCTCGCCATCAGCCGCGGCATTCCCAGCGAGCGCATCGACACCGCCGGCCCCAACATCAGTTGGCGCAAGAGCACCGGCAGCCTGCTGATCGGCGAAGTCGGCTTCAGTCCCGTGCAGGCAGGGCTCCTGGGCGATTACTTCGGCCCGGCCGGCGATGACGATGACTACACGCCGATCAGCAAGGTGGCCCTCGGCGCCTGGCGCTATGCGCCACGTTTCGAGCAACTGACCGCGGTCGATGCCAACGACCAACCACTCGGCTCGCGGCACTGGGGTGCCTACCTGCTGGCCGAGCACACCGTCCATCGCGTCCCCGGAACGAAGCGCGACTTGAGCCTCTTCGCCCGCTACGGTTTCACCGACGGGCGCACCAGCACGATCGGCTACTCGCTGAGTGCCGGCATGAGCTTCCGTGGCCCGTTCCCCGGTCGCGAAGACGATGTCTTCGGCATTGCGGCGACGCGCGCGCACGCCGATCCGCAGGGGCGTGCCCTGCTGGCCAACGAATCCGGGTCACCGCTGACCTCAAGCAACGAGACGGTGGTCGAAATCACCTACCAGGCGCCACTGCTTCCCGGGCTGGTCGTCCAGCCATTGCTCCAGCGCATCTTCAACCCGGGCTTCCAGCTGCCCGACTCGACCGTCGCGGGCGTTCGCCTGCAACTCACGCTTTGATCGTCGGCGCGCGGCCCGCCTGAGCGGGCTGCGCGCGATCAGGCACAACCAGCGCCATGTCGAGGCCGATTCGGCCGGCAAGCGCCAGCGCCAAGGTGGCGGATGGGAGCAGTCTCACCTCAGGTTGTAGTTCGCCCGCACTTCCGGCTTGCCGGCAAGCGTCACGCTCAGCGTGGCGCGCACGCCGACGCCGACCTTGAAGCTGCCTTTCGCTGCCATGCGGTTGTCGCCGGCCGGTTCGAGCGCGACGCCGGTCTTCTCGCTGCCCGCATACAGCGTCACCACTGCCTTGGCTCCCTCGGTCGACACGGGCTTGCCGTGGTCGTGGACGTAGAGCGTCAGCGAATCGCTGCGGGCGACCAGTTCGTAGGTGATCGAACTCACCTCGCGGACGACGCCACCGTGTTTCGGACCGTGGTCGTGGCCGGCGCCGGCGAAGACAGGCGCCATGGTCAGCATCAGCACGGAGAACAGCAGGCCTTTCAGGTTGTTCATCACAGCTCCTTCAGCAGAAAAGAATCATCGCAAGATCGCAGGTGGCGTCCGCTCATGCTTCGATGCGCCTTGCTTCGCGAGGCTGCTCCCGACGAGCGGCGGGGCCGGCTGGTGGCTGGCGGCTCCGTTCGCCGCGAGCAGCCCACCGAGTGAAGGGCATCGAAGGGCCAGACGGTGTCTGGCAGCGCGAAATCGGATCAACCTTCGACCACCACGTCGCTCGCCCGCCGACGCGCGATCCGGCCGCTCGCCAGCTCGCGCCGGACCGCGCCGAAGCGAAGGTAGAGCGCCGGCACGACGAGCATGTTGAGCAGCGTCGAACTCGCGAGGCCGAACAGGATCACCACCGCCATCGGCGACTGGATCTCGCTGCCCGGCTGGCCAGCGGCGAGCGCCAGCGGCACCAGCGCGAGGCCGGCGGCGAGCGCCGTCATCAGGATCGGCACCAGGCGCTCCTCGGCGCCGCGCCTGACCGCCTCGGCGGCGTCGCAGACACCCTCGTGTTCGATCAGATGATGGATGTGGGCGATCATCATCACGCCGTTGCGGGTGGCGATGCCGAACAGCGTGATGAAGCCGATGATCGACGCCACCGAGAGCACACCGCCGGCGACGAAGACGCCAATGACGCCGCCGATCGCCGCCAGCGGCAGGTTCAGCATCACCAGCAGCGCGTCGCGCACGCTGTGGAAGGCGACGAAGAGCAGCAGGAAGATGCCGACGGTGACGCCGATGCCGAGCAGCACCAGCGTCCGCCCGGCCTCCTCGGCGCTCTCGAACTGACCGCCGTACTCGACGTGGTAGCCAGCCGGCAGCGGCACCTTGGCCGCCACCTGGCGGCGGATGTCGTCGACGACGCCGGCGAGATCGCGGCCGGCGACGTTGGCCATCACCACCATCTTGCGCTGCACGTTCTCGCGCGTGATGAAGTACGGCGCCCGCTCGTTGCGCACCTCGGCCAGTGCCGACAGCGGCAGCCGTGCACCCGCCGGCGTCGCCACCAGCGTCGCGCGCAGCGCGTCGAGGCTGGCCTTGTGCGCCGGGTCGAAGCGTACGGCGAGATCGTAGGCCGCCTGCCCCTGCTGGACACGGCCGACGGCGACGCCCGAGAACGCCGCCTCGACCGTTTCCGCCACCTCGCGCACCGACAGCCCGTGCCGCGCCAGAGCGTCACGTTTGAAGTGCAGCGAGAGAAAGGGGATGTCGCTCTGCTGCTCGTCAGAGACGTCGACCGTGCCCGGCACGCCCTGCGCCACCGCCTTGATCGCGCCGGTCAGCCGGCGCAGCTCGGCGAGGTCGGGGCCAAAGATCTTCACCGCGATGTTCGAGCGGCTGCCGGAGAGCATGTGGTCGATACGGTGCGAGATCGGCTGGCCGATGACGATCTGCGTCCCCGGTACGCCCGCCAGATCGACGCGCAGCGCGGCGAGAAAGTCCTCCTTGCTGCGCTCACCCATCTTCAGCGTCACCTCCATCTCCGACGCGGAAACGTCCATCGCGTGCGGATCGCCCTCGGCGCGGCCGGTGCGACGTGCGGTAGCGATCACTTCCGGATGCGAGAGCAGGATCTGCTCGACCGTCTGCCCGAGCCGATCGGACTCCTCCAGCGCGGTGCCCGGCAGCGTCGCCGTGCCCACCGTCAGCGTGCCTTCGTTGAAGTCGGGCAGGAAGGCGCGGCCGGCGAAGGCGAGCGCGACGAGCGCCAGCAGCAGCGCGCCGGCGCTGATCGCGGCGACTGACCGCCAGCGCGTCAGAGTGTGTTCGAGCAGCCGCCGGTAGCCGGCCTTCAGTGCATGGATGAAGCGCGGCTCGACGTTGTCCACGACGATCCGCGAGCGCGGCAGAAGAAGCGCCGCCAGCACCGGCGTCACCGTGATCGCCACCGCCAGCGACGCGGCGAGCGAGACGACGTAGGCGAAGCCGAGCGGCACCATCAGCCGTCCCTCGACACCGGAGAGAAAAAACAGCGGCGTGAACACCAGCATGATGATCAGCGTGGCGAAGACGATCGACCCCTGGATTTCCTTGGTCGCCGCGAACACCACGTGCCCAGCCGCCTGCCGCTCGCCCTCGGGTTGCGCCAGATTTTCGCGCAGGCGGCGGACGATGTTCTCGATGACGATGATCGCGTCGTCGACCAGCGCGCCGAGCGCGATCGCCATGCCGCCCAGCGTCATCGTGTTGATCGTCGCACCGAGCGCCTTCATCGCCAGGATTGCGGCCACCAGCGACAGCGGAATGGCGAGCAGCGTGATCGCCGTCGCCCGCGCCGAAAGCAGGAACGCGAAGACGATGCCGATGACCAGCACGGAGCCCTCGGCAAGCGCCGCCAAGAGATTGTTGATCGAGATGCGGATGAAATCGGCCTGGCGGAAGATGTGCCGCTCGATCTTCATGCCCGCCGGCAGCCCGGACTGGATTTCCTCGAGCGTGCGGTCGAGACGGTCGGTCAGTTCCAGCGTGTTGGCCCCCGGCTGTTTCTGAATGCCGAGCACCACCGCCGCGCGGCCGTTGTGCGAGCCGACACCGCGCTTTGGCGCGGCGCCGATGCCGACCTCGGCGACATGGCGCACCAGCACCGGCTGGCCGCCGCGCAGCGCGACGACGGTGTCGCCGATGTCGTCGATGGTGCCGATGCGGCCCAACCCCTGAATCAGGTACTCCTGCCCCGACTCGACGTAGAAGCCCGCCGAAGCGTTCTCATTGCCGTCGCGCAGCGCCTGCATCACATCCTGCAGTGACAGTCCGTAGTCGGCAAGCCTCTCGGGTTTCACCGTCACCTGGAACTGCTTGCTGTCGCCGCCGATCGGCAACACTTCGGCGACTCCCGGAACGGCCAGCAGACGACGCTTCAGCACCTGCTCGGCGGTGGTCTTCAGCGCCATGCCGTCATGCTGCTCGGAAGCGAGTGCGATGAACAGGATCTCGCCCATGATCGACGCCGCCGGCGTCATCGCCGGCGCCGGGATGTCCGGCGGCAGCGTCGCCCGTGCCAGTTGCAGGCGCTCGGCGACGACCTGGCGCGCCTGGTAGAGATCGGTACCCCACGCGAACTCGACCGTGACGACGGCGAGGCCGATCTTCGTCGCCGAGCGCACGCGTCGCACGCCGGGCGCGCCGTTCAGCGCGGTCTCGATGGGAAAGGTGACCAGGCTCTCGACGTCGCTTGGCGCCATCCCGTGCGCCTCGGTCACGACGGTGACCGCCGGCGCGGTGAGATCAGGGAAGACATCGACCGGCGTCCGGGCCGCCTGCCAGCCGCCCCAGCCGAGCAGCAGTACGCCGGCAAGAACGACGAACAGCTTGTTCCTGAGCGACCAGGCAATGATGTGTCCGATCATGTCATGCCTCCTGATGGGCAGCCCCAAGGGAGCCTTGCCCCCCAGCGGAGGGCTGAGGGCGGGAATCCACGGCGCACTGCGCCGTGCCAAGCGAAGGGTCTTGCCCGGCAGGCAAACCCTCCGTGGACACCGAGCGTGGGGGTCATTTTCGTCTCCTAGTGCGCATGGCCGTGGCCGATCTGGCCGGTATTGCTCGCGGCCAGCTTGACCAGATAGGCGCCGCGCGACACGACGCGCTGCCCCGGTTCCAGCCCCTCGACCACCTCGACCCAGTCGCCGTCGCAGACGCCGACGCGCACCGACTGCCGGACGAAGGACTCGCCGCCGATCATCACGAACACCGTCGCAATGCCATTCTCGTCGAGCACGGCCGAGACGGGAACCGCCACGGCCTCGCGCGCCGGGCCAGCGAAGACCTGCGCCTTGACCGCCATGCCGATGCGCAGGCGCGCATCGGGAGCGGTCATCTCGAACAACACCGGCAAGGTCCGCGTCGTCGGGTCCACCGCAGCACCGACGGCGATCAGCCGGCCGTTCCTGCCCGGCACGATCTCGAAGCTGTCACCGATGCCATCGACACGAAAGGCGGCGCCGCTTGGCGTCGCCAGGCGCGCCGCCTCGGCTTCAGGAACGCGCAGCTCCAGCCACAGCGCGCTGCGGTCGACGATGTGGAAGAGCGCCGAGCCTTCCTGCGCGTAGGCGCCGGGCGCAACACGGACGTCGGCGAGAACGCCGGCCACCGGCGCGCGCAGCGGCACGCCGCCGGCGCCGCCGTACTGGCCGGCGCGGCCCTGCGCCGCGGCGAGATTCGCCCGTGCCGACGCTTCTCCCGCCTGTGCCGCAAGCAGGCGCTTTTCGGGAACCGCCTCTTCCTTGAACAGACTTTCCATGCGGGCGCGTTCGCGCTGCGCGAGGTCAAGCTCGATCGCCGCCTTCTTCGCGTCGGCCTGCAGCGTCGCGAGATCGGCGTCGCCACCGAGACTCGGCGCAAAGGTGGCGAGCAACTCGCCCTTCTTCACCGCTTGGCCCAGCACCGGAAAGGGGCCAGCCGCCAGCACGCGGCCGGGCGCCGGCGCCAGCATCAGGGCCTCGCCGTCGGGCCGGCCGCGGACGCTGCCAGTAGCGGATATCACCGGGCGCAGCGGCTTCTGCAGCACCTCGGCGGTGGCGAAATCGACCTTCCACTGCTGCTCCTTGGTGAACGCGATGCCCTCCTCCTCGTGCTCGCCGTGCTCGGCGTCGGCAGCCTTGCGGTCAGCGTAGACCGTGACCGGCCCAAGCAGATGGCGGACAGTGAATTCCGGCGTTGCCACCTCGATCGTCAGTTCGCGTTCGCCGGCCGCCTGCGGCTGCGCCTCCGGCCGGAAGATGCCGGGCTGGCTCGGCTTGTCGTTGACGAAAACCTCGTCCGGCAGGCCACCGCCGGAAAGGATCACGGAAACCTTGGCAACGGCGAGCGCGCGGAAGTCGGCGACCGTCGTCAGGTGTGCGGCGAAGGCCGATTTCTCGCCGACGACGAGACGCGGAAACTCGACGAAGAGTTCAGTGCGCTCGCTGAAATGGGTGATCTTTTCGCCGCCCGGCGCATGACCGTGGCCGGCGTCGCCCGCGGCCGGATGGCTGCCGTCCTTCGCGTGCTGCTGGCCGGCGTCGCCGCAGGCCGAGAGGAGGAGCGCCGCGCAGAGGGCGACGATGAGGGTCTTGTTCATTCGGAGATGCTCCCGGTGAGCAGGTCGTAGTCGATGCGCGCCTGGCGCGCCTTCCATTCGAGATCGAGGACCGTCGTTGTCGCTTCCAGCGCGCCGCGATACGCGTCGAGCAGTTCGAGCAGCGACGTCTCTCCGCCCTGGTAGGCGGCTTCGGCGATGCGCAGCAGGTCCGCCGACACGGCGGTGGCGCGCGCACGGTAATCGGCCGCCGCCGCGACGAGGCGTTCTGCCTGCCGGTGCAGGCCACGCAACTCGCCCTCGGCGCGCGCACGGACGAGACCGTATTCGCCGCGTGCATGGACCGCCTCCGCTGCCGCGCGCTGCCCGCCCGCCTGCTGGCGGTCGAACACCGGCAGCGGCAGCGACAGCGAGACGACGGTGCCGTGCTCGCGGATGGAGCCGTCGTCGACGCGCTTCGGCCCGACGCCGACGGTGACCTCTGGCAGCCAGCCACGGGCGGCTGCGCGGCCGTCGAGGTCGGCCGCCTCAGCCCGGCGGGCGAGCGCCTGCAGGTCGGGCCGGCGGTTAAGGCTGCTCAGCCCCGCGTCGAGCGGCGGCAGTGCCGCAGGCAGCAGGGCGCCGCTGATTTCGCCGGCCTCCTTGCCCGACGAATCGATCAGCGCCAGCAGGCGCGCGCGCGCGCGGTCGAGTTCGCCGCGCTCGCTGGCGAGCCGCGCTTCGGCGGTCTGCCGTTCGCGCAGCAGGCGTCGGCGGTCGAAGCCGGACGCCTCGCCGGCACGCGCCAGCCTGTCGATGACGCGCTCGACGCGGACAAACTGCTGCGCCCAGGCTTCGCCGGCCCGCACCACCTCCTGCCGGTACAGCGTTTCATGAAAGCGGCGGCGGGTCTCGGCGGCCAGTTCGTGGCGGCGCTGCTCGTTGCCGGAGGAGACCGCTTCGACGCGCCGTTCGGCGGCTTCCCGACGCAGACCGCGGCGACCGGAAAGATCGAAGGCCTGCGAGATCTGCCAGCTCTCTTCGGTGGCGTTCGAGCTGCCGCGCAGACGTTCGCGGCTGTAGTCGAGCGTCGGATTCGGCCATTGCCCGGCGGCAAGCGCATCGGCGCGCGCGGCTTCGAGCGCGCCCTGTTCGAGGTTGGCCAGCTCGCTGCGCGCAAGCGCGCGGCGGACGGCCTCGGCTTCCGTCAGGGACGGGGTCTGCGTCCACGCGGCCATTGGCAGCGCGAGCAGCAATACGGATAGAAGGTGTCGCATCGGAGTCCTCGTGGCAAGAAAACGGAGCGAGGTTTGCCGGCGGGCGACGAAGGTCTACGCCACGGAGCGTGGCGCGGGCGACGGGAACCGGCCGGCGTCAGACGCCTGCCGGGGGCCAGTCGAAGAGCGGCGGAATGTGCGAAGTGAAGGACGACGGCGGCCGCGATGGGGCGACGTGCCGCATGGCGGCCGCAGGAGGGACGCTCGTTTCGGTCACGAGCATGTTGAAGACGGTATGGGAATGACCTTCGTGATGGCCTTCACCATTGTGCGCGTGCTGCGCATCGACGACAGCGGCACCCGAACCAGGCAGGTCGCCATCGTGGTCGTGCGCATCATGCTCGCCATGCCCATGTTCGTGGTGCTCATGGAATCCGATCGTGACCGACGGATCGTCCAAGTGCCAGTACGCCTGCGCCAATGACCAGACCGACTGGATTGGCAGCATGAGAATGAGAATTAACGCGAGCAGGCGACGCATGGCGGGATTCTAACAGGAGATCCCGATCGTGCGTAAACGCGGCCCGATCAGCGCCGGCGCGACCCGCCACCGAGAATCGAGCCGAGGACACCGCGGATGATCTCGCGACCGACCTGCGAGCCGATCGCCCGAGCCGCGCTCTTGGCCGCCGTCTCGACCACCGAATCGCCACGCCCGCGACCGCCGCCACCGCCGCCGAACAGATCGCCGAGACTGCCGAGCCAGCCACTACCGCCAGCCGCCGGCGCCTGCCCGCCGGCAGTCGGCTGCCCGGCCGTGGGCTGCTGCGCCGCGGCGCCCTTGAGCTTCTCGTACGCCGATTCGCGGTCGACGGCGTTCTCGTAATGCCCGTAAATGGCCGAAGCCTTGATCACCGCCTGCCGCTCTTCGGCGGACTGCGGGCCAATCCGCGAAGCCGGCGGCAGGATGAAGGCACGCTCGACCACGTTCGGCCGGCCCTTCTCGTCGAGAAACGAAACCAGTGCCTCGCCGACACCCAACTCGGTGATCGCCTCCTCGGCGTTGAACTTCGGATTGGCGCGCAGCGTCTGGGCGGCCGCCTTGACCGCCTTCTGGTCGCGCGGCGTGAAGGCGCGCAAGGCGTGCTGCACCCGGTTGCCGAGCTGGCCGAGGACCGTGTCGGGGATGTCGAGCGGGTTCTGGCTGACGAAATAGACGCCGACTCCCTTCGAGCGGATCAGCCGCACCACCTGCTCGATCTTCTCCAGCAGCGCTGCCGGCGCCTCGTTGAAGAGCAGATGCGCCTCGTCGAAGAAGAAGACCAGTTTCGGCTTGTCGACGTCACCGACCTCCGGCAACTGTTCGAACAGCTCGGCGAGCAGCCAGAGCAGGAAGGTCGAATACAGTCGCGGCGAAGCCATCAGCCTGTCGCCGGCAAGGATGTTGACGACGCCGCGGCCATCGTCGGTCTGCATCAGGTCGCCGATGTCGAGCATCGGCTCGCCGAAGAAGACATCGCCACCCTGCTCGCCGAGGTTCAGCAGCCCGCGCTGGATGGCGCCGATCGAAGCCGCCGAGACGTTGCCGTATTCGGTGGTGAAGTCCTTCGCGTTCTCGCCGACATGCTGCACCATCGCCCGCAGATCCTTGAGATCGAGGAGCAGCAAGCCATTGTCGTCGGCGATGCGGAACACCAGTTGCAGGACACCGGACTGCGTGTCATTGAGGTTCAGCAGTCGGGCAAGCAGCACCGGCCCCATGTCCGAGATCGTCGCCCGCACCGGATGTCCCTGCTCGCCGAAAACGTCCCAGTAGACGACCGGGCAACCCGCCGGCACGTGATCATCGACGCCGAGCGCGTCGAGCCGTTCCTGCAGCTTCGGCGTCAGGCTGCCGGCAGCGGCCAGTCCCGACAGATCCCCCTTGACGTCGGCCATGAAGACCGGTACGCCAATGGCGGAAAAGCGTTCGGCAAGCAGTTGCAGGGTGATCGTCTTGCCGGTCCCGGTGGCGCCGGTGATCAGGCCGTGACGGTTGGCGAGTGCCGGCAGCAGCGCCAGTTCGGTGCCTTCGTGCCTGGCGACGAGAAGTGGTGAGACCATGGACGACTCCGGAAAGCGATGACGGGAAAGGATGGTGCGGCGGAAGTGCTAGAATGCCGGCCTTGATTATCGACCATTTGCGGCCCGTTTTGTTGCTCGGGGCGTGGCCGCAATGTCGCGGAATTCTTCAGAGGGCAGCATGGCAGGACATTCGAAATGGGCCAACATCCAGCACCGCAAGGGCAAGCAGGATGAGAAGCGCAGCGCATCCTTCTCCAAGATCGCACGGGAAATCACCGTTGCCGCCAAGGCCGGCGGTGGCGACCCCGCGTTCAATCCGCGCCTGCGGCTGGCGATCGACAAGGGCAAGCAGGTCAACATGCCCAGGGACAAGATCGACAACGCGGTCAAGAAGGGAACCGGCGAGCTTGAAGGCGTCGATTACATCGAGGTCCGCTACGAGGGCTACGGCATCGGTGGCGCCGCCGTCATCGTCGATTGCCTGACCGACAACCGCACACGCACCGTCGCCGAGGTCCGTCATGCCTTCAACAAATATGGCGGCAACCTCGGCACCGATGGTTGTGTCGCCTTCCAGTTCAGGCACTGCGGCCAGCTCCTCTTCGCCCCCGGGACCGACGAGGGGGCCTTGATGGAGGCGGCCATCGACGCCGGCGCCGACGACGTCCTGAGCAACGACGACGGTTCGGTCGAAGTCATCACGCCCGCCAACGACTACATGGCGGTCAAGGAAGCGCTCGCCGCCGCCGGTTTCACCGCCGAGTATGGCAGCGTCACCATGAAGGCGGAGAACGAGACCCAGCTTGCGGGTGACGAGGCGCTGCGCATGCAGAAGCTGATCGACGTGCTCGAGAGCCTCGATGACGTGCAGGAGGTGTATACCAGCGTCGTCATCGACGAGTGAAGCCGTCGCCGGGAGCATCATCGGGTGCCGCGCGATTGCGAGCAATGGCCACCCCGTGATCGACCATCGGCCAGCTCGTTACAGCGTTGCCGTACCCGCTGCAGAAGCGATAAGGGTCCCCGCCGGGAGACTCGCCAGTCTGCTCACGCGAGAAGCGTTCAACCTCGGTGCGGCTGCCCGCATACCTCGCGCGTCAGACGTCTCTCAAGGAAGGTCACCCCATCTCCCGGCTCCCCCTTTCATAGGGGAGTAGCGCGATGTGTCGCAATGACGCGCTCTGTGCAGCAGATCTCGTATGAGCGCCGGATCTCGCGCGGAACCTCCTCTCCATCCAATCGCCACGGTGCCTCAGACACCCGGCCCTGTGTTCCTGCCGTCGCTCGCGGACTTCTCTTCGTGGTACTCGTCGTCGACATTGACCGCCCAAATCCCCTCCTTCGACGACGATCCTGAAACGATCGCCTCGACAGCCAAACGTGCGGTCAGCATCGAGTGATCCTGATTGTTGTAACGGTGCATGCCGTTGCGACCGACAAGGAACAGGTTGGCAATCCCGTCGGCGTACCGTCGCAGCACGTCGAAGTGGTCGTAGGTGCCGAAGTACGCGGGGTAAGCCTTCGGCACGCGGACGACGCGGAAGTCGAGGGCGTCGGCCGCATCGATCAACTCGATTCGCGCGAGTTCGGCAATCGCGAAGCGGCCCATCTCCCCGTCCGGCAGCCGCCACAAATCGTCGCCCTCCTGACAGAAGTACTCAAGCCCAAGCCAGACGGTGGCGGAGTCGCTGACCATTGCCGGGCTCCAGTTGTTGAAGATCTGCAGCCGACCCAGCCTGACGTCGGGCTCCTGAATGTAGACCCAGGTATCCGGAATGAGGTTGGTGGGATGACCAGCGAGGCTCCCGCGACTCGGCCGCAGCCTGCGTACGAGGACGCCGACGGTGATGAAGTCGCGATAGCAGAGGCCTGCGGCGACCCTTCTGACCTGCTCCGGAGCTGGCGGTGACAATCCGAGGATCAGGTCACGCAGGGGCATCGTGGAAATCACGAAATCACACGCCAACTCGATCGTCCTGCCTTCGCGATCCTCGGCAACGACAGCCACGACCCGTCCTGTGTCGTGGCGCAGTTTCGTGACCGTCAGACCGTGCCGGATCTCTCCGCCAGCCTCGCGCACCATTTCGGCGACCACCTGCCACATCTGGCCGGGACCGTATTTCGGATAGAGGAAGCGCTCAATCAGACTGGTGTTGATACCCTTCTGCGCCAATCCATCACCTGATCCACGAAGGATCTTGCGCAGCGCGTGGACGATTGCCTTGCTGATCGACAGGCCCTTGATGCGCTGCGCCCCCCACTCCGGGCTGATCTCCCCGCAGGGAACGCCCCACACCTTTTCCGTGTAATCCCTGAAAAAGGTGCGATACAGTTCGCCGCCGAAGCGATTGACGAAAAAGTCCTCCAAGTTGCGCTCGGGCTTCCGCTGGAAAACCGACGCGTACAGATAGCTGAAGCCAATCCGGGCCAACCGGCGCACGCCGAGATTGCGCATCGTTCCGACGCTCAACGAAATCGGGTAATCGAAGAACTTGCGCAGAAAGTAGATTCGCGACAGGCGCGGGCGAACGAGGAAGTGGCGATCGCCGTCCGGCATGACGCTCATACCATCGGCTGTGTTTTCGGGCGCCAGCGGAAGAATGCTTCGCCACCAATCCATCACCCAGTCCGACTTGGAGAAGAAGCGGTGGCCGCCGATATCCATTCGGTTGCCGCGGTGGTTGATCGTTCGCGAGATGCCGCCGACGTCGTCCAGAGATTCCAGGACGATCGGCTGCATCCCGGAACCTCGGAGCAACTCGAGAGCCGCGGTTAGCCCGGCCGGACCTGCACCGATGATGACAACAGTTCTGCTCATTCTCAGACAACCTCGTAGTTCATTGTGCAGATGGCTGTTACGCAACCATTCCCCCGCAGCAAGAGCCAATCAGCGAAGCGGTTCCGTCGTCTCAACTGCGAACGAGGCCCTGACCCATCGGCCCTTAGTGGCCATCCGAGCCACCCGACCCAGAGCCGACTGGGCAGCGGCAAGAGTGCGGCCGATCGACGAGTTGATACCGATGCACCGTTCATCGCACCTGTACCAGCGCCCTTCCTCGTTCGGAGAACAGCAGCACCCTGCGCAGGGAGAAGTTGAACACCAAGATGATCGGCATTATGGAGCAACCACCCCAGGCCTCTGCCGGGCGCGGCGCTGGCGACGACTTTTCTTTTTTTCGGGCGCGCTCTGTGAGCCCGCAGAGCCCTACACTGATCCTCATGACCCACCCCCAGGAGCCAGTGCGATGAGTTTACATTTCCTGCTGAAAGCCGAAGCCCGTAGCCTGTCCGTGGTCCAGGTTCTGGCCATGAGTGACGAGGAAGCCTTGGCCCTGTTCCGCCAGCTGCGCTGGGGCGAAGGAGGGCAGGTGGTCTGCCCGCACTGCGGCATGGCGCACCGGCACTACTTCCGCCCGACCCGCAAGATCTGGCGCTGTGCGGGCTGCCAGGATGATTTCTCGGTCACATCCGGGACGATCTTCGCCTTCCAC
>JAGFNJ010000100.1 GCA_017592775.1 Candidatus Accumulibacter conexus
CGTTTCCGGCGGCACCGGATCCAGCAGATTGCGAATCTGGTTATCGCAGGGAATCTCATGCACCCCGAACAGCGAAGAGGCATTGTTCCGCCCCAACTGCTTCTGCATCCTGACTTGGCTATCGAGGAAGGACGGACTTTGCGAGAAAAACACGGCGAAGGCCGACAGGGCCGCATCCTCCATCTCATAGCGCCGGGCGTTGCTCTGCTTGCGCCCGTCGGGCAAAGCCCGGAACGCATCCCGAACCTTCTCGATCAAGGCGACGGCAGGGCTCGGCAGGGGGATGGGGGCAACGGTTGAAATGGGCTGGGCACCTGAAAATCATCAATACTTCGATCAAGTTCGAGGTTAACACCATAACGTACTGTTTACCAGCATTATTTTTAGAAAAGCCGGGGCTTTCCTCAATCTTCGTCGCCCAAGTCTGCGAATCCTCGTGCGCGAACCTACGCCAACAGCCGCCTTGCGTGGGTTTGAAATGAGAACTGCTGCACCCGCCGCCCGGCAGGGGACGAACTTCGGTAAGATGTCCGCCGATGAAGCAGGCGCACCTTCCCTACCAGTACGACCGAAGGCGGCCGCCGCCGCTCAGGTGGTCGGCCTGGTATCTCTTCGCCCTCAAGCTGGCGACGGGATCGCTGCTGGTCCTGCTGATTGCGCTGCTCTGGCTGCTGCATCGCAGCGAAATCGACGAACAGCGCTCGACGCTGATCGCCGATGTCCTCTGGCTCGAGCAGACGCTGCGCTTCCACCTCGAAGGGAACGCCGATCAGATGCAGCAACTGGCGCTCGACCTGACACGGACGGGCAGACCGGCAGAGCTGTTCGACCTGCGGGCACGCCACCTCCTGCGGAACAGCCCCGAATTGCGACAGGTGCTGTGGTTGAACCCGGCGGCGAAGGTGGTGCATGGCATGCCGACCTTGACCCTGCCCCGCGACGGCGACTCCGCGTTCGGCGACAACCCGGTCAGCCGCTCGCTCGAACTCGCCCGCCTCGGCAAGCCGATCTACAGCGATGCCTTCCGCACCATCGAGGCAGCCCAGTTCGAGGTCTATGTGCCGATCTTCGATGACGGCGAATATCGCGGTGCACTGCTCGCGGTGTACTCGCTGAACGGGCTGCTGAAACACCAGATCCCGTGGTGGTTTGCCGAGAAGTATCAGGTGCGGGCGGTGGACGGCAACGGCAGCCTGCTCGCCAGCAAGTCGCGCGTCGACGCTTCGCCGACGACGCTGACCCACCCGATCAGCCTCGACCCGCCGGGCTACGGCATGGTCCTGCAGGTGACCGCCTACCGCAGCCCGGGCAATCTGGCGCAGACGCTGATCGCCACCCTGGTCATCGTCCTGGCGGCGGCGGTGTTCTGGAGCCTGTGGGCGGTGCGCGGGCTGATCCAGCGGCGGCTTTCGGCGGAACAGGCGCTGCGCTCGGAGTACGCCTTCCGCAAGGCGATGGAGGATTCGCTGATGGTCGGCATGCGTGCGCGTGATCTCGACGGCCGCGTCACTTACGTCAATCCCTCGTTCCTGCGCATGGTCGGCTTCACGGCCGAAGAGCTGATCGGCAGGGCACCACCGATGCCCTACTGGGCACCCGAGGAGATGGAACGGACGCTGCAGGTGCACAACAAGATCCTGCAGGGCAACGCGCCGCACGAGGGCTTCGAGATCCGCCTGATGCGCAAGGACGGCAGTCGCTTCGACGCGCTCATCTACGAAGCGCCACTGATCGACGCCGACGGTCGGCAGAGCGGCTGGATGGGGTCGATCATCGACGTCACGGCGCGCAAGCAGGCCGAGGAGGTCGCCCGCCAGCAGCAGGAGAAGCTGCAGGTCACCGCCCGCCTGGTGACCATGGGCGAGATGGCCTCGACCCTGGCGCACGAACTGAACCAGCCGCTGGCGGCGATCACCAGCTACAACGCCGGCTGCCTGAACAAGCTCGACTCCGGAAACTTCAATCCGCAGCAGATCCGGGACGCACTCGGCAAGCTGGCGGTGCAGGCGCAACGCGCCGGCCAGATCATCCGGCGCGTGCATGACTTCGTGCGCAAGAGCGAACCGAAGCTCGCCCCCTGCGACCTCGCCGAGGTGATCGATGACAGCGTCGGTTTCATCGAGGCGGCGGCGCGGAACCGCGGCGTGCGCATCGTGCGCGAGATCCAGGGCATGCGGCCGGAGCTGCTGGCCGATCCGGTGATGCTCGAGCAGGTGCTGCTCAACCTGATGCGCAACGGTATCGAGGCGATGGCCGGGCTGCCGGCGGAGCGCCGGCGACTGACGATCAAGCTCAGCCAGGTCGATACGCAGATGGAAATACGGGTCGTCGACCGCGGCCCCGGCATCCCGCCCGAACTGCTGGAAAAGCTGTTCACGCCGCTCTTCTCGACCAAGGCCGACGGCATGGGAATGGGTCTCAACATCTGCCGCTCGATCATCGAGTTCCACCACGGCCGCCTGTGGATCGAAGCCAACCCCGAAGGCGGTTCGATATTCGTCATCACCCTGCCGATCAACCGACAATGACTCCCTGCGCCCATCTGATCGACGACGACGACGCCATCCGCGACTCGCTGGCCTGGCTGCTCGAGTCCTGCGGCGTCGCCTGCCTGAGCTACCCGTCGGCGGAGGACTTCCTCGCCGACTGGCACCCTTCGTTCTCCGGCTGCATCCTGCTCGACATCCGCATGGGCGGCATGAGCGGGCCCGAACTCTTCGAGGTCCTCTGCGAGCGCGGCTGCCGCATGCCGGTGATCTTCCTCACCGGCCACGGTGACGTGCCGATGGCGGTGGCGGCGCTGAAGAGGGGAGCCTTCGACTTCGTCGAGAAGCCGTTCAACGACAACGAGCTGGTCGACCGCGTCGTCGAGGCGCTGAAACTCGACGCGACGCAGCGTCTCGCCGCCTCCGACGCCGACTCGCTCAGCGCCCGCCTCGGCCGTCTGACGACGCGCGAGCGCGAGGTCATCCTAAAAACCGCAGTTAGCCGACTCCATCCGCATAATTTCCCAGCAACCGATGCGTTGGTGGCTCCTCGATACCAGCGAGAATCCGCTTGAGGTGATCACAGACGCGATGCCAAACGGATGGGGCGG
>JAGFNJ010000101.1 GCA_017592775.1 Candidatus Accumulibacter conexus
GGCATAGAGGTTGGGCAGGAAGATCTTGGTCGCGGTCGATTCGACGATCACATCCAGAATGCCTGAATTGGCGGCGTCGGAAAGACTTTGCGTGGCCATCAGCACCAGGCAGTTGGCCTTGCGCAAGACCTTGAGCCACTCGCGGATCTTGGCGCGAAAGGCCGGGTGCCCGAGCATCAACCACGCCTCGTCGAGCATGATCACGGCCGGCTGGCCGTGCAGGGCGCGCTCGATGCGTCGGAAGAGATAGAGCAGTACCGGCAGCGCGTACTTCTCGCCGAGGTTCATCAATTCGTCGATTTCGAAGACGGTGAAATCGGAGAACGACAAGCCGTCTTCTTCGGCGTCCAGCAGGTGCCCCATGGCACCATCAACGGTGTATTGACGGATCGCGTCGCGGATCGCTTCGTCCTGGATGGTGACCGAGAATTCCGACAGGGTGCGGCCGCCGCTGGCGTGCAGACTGAGGATCGCATGGCCGATCTCGTTGCGCTGCGCCGGCGTGGTGTGCAGGTCGTTCAAGGCGAGGAGGGTGTCGATCCACTCCATCGCCCAGGCGCGGTCGCCCTTGGTTTCGAGGAACTGCAGCGGGCAGAAGGCCAACTGATCGTCGTCGGCCGCCACCGTGAAGTGCCGGCCGCTGCGACCCTGGGTCTGGGCGCGGATGGCGGCAGCGAGCGGATACATCGCCATGCCCTTGTCGAAGGCAAAGATCGACATGCCGGCGTAGCGGCGAAGCTGCGCAGCGAGGATGCCGAGGTGGGTCGACTTGCCGGAGCCGGTCGGGCCGAACAGGAAGGTATGGCCAAGGTCGCGCACGTGCAGGTTCAGGCGGAACGGTGTCGCGCCGTGGGTGACGCAGTGCATCAGCGCCGGCGCGAGTGGCGGGTACATCGGGCAGGGGGCAGCGTTGCTGCCGGTCCAGATGGTGCTCGTCGGCAGCAGATCGGCCAGGTTCATGGTGTTGATCAGCGGCCGGCGGACGTTTTCCACGCCGTGGCCGGGCAGGCTGCCGAGGTAGGCGTCCATGGTGTTGAGGGTCTCGATGCGGGCGGCGAAGCCGAGGCGGTTGACGGCCTTTTCCACCTGGCGGGCAGACGCTTCCAGGCGGCTGCGATCCTCGTCCATGAGCACGACAACGCTGGTGTAGTAGCCTTGCGCGACTAGGCCGCTATTGACTTCGGCAATCGCCGCTTCGGCATCGGCGACCATCGACAGCGCGTCCTGATCGATCGGCCCGAGGTGGGTGTTGAAGACCTGGTCGAAGAAGCCGCGAATCTTCTGCCGCCATTTCTTGCGGAACTTGTCGAGGTGTCTTACCGCCTCGTGCGTATCCATGAAGATGAAACGCGACGACCAGCGATATTCGCAGGCCAGCTCACCGAGGGCGGTCAACATGCCCGGCGTCGATTCCAGCGGGAAGCCTTCGATGGCGACGACCTGGATGAACTTGCGGCCGACCTTCGGCACGACGCCGGTCCACAGTTCCTGCCCACCGATGAGCGCGTCCAGGTACATCGGGTTGCTCGGCAACTGCACCGGATGATTCACGCCGGTGACGCAGAACTGCAGCCAGCGCAGGAAGTCATCGTGGGTGACTGCCGAACCGTCCTCGTTGACCACCTGGTGGCCGCGTAGCCGCTGCAGCTCCACCGCCGACGACAGCCGCGACTCGATGCTGACGCACTCGCGCTTGAAGAACTCGATCAAGCCGTGGGTGTGCGCCTTGTGGTCGGGTGCCTTGGCGTCATCGTCGAACATCAGCTCGACGAACTTGCGCTGCGCGAGCAGCGCCGGGAACCAGGTCAGCGTCAGCACATAGTAGCCTTCGTAGAGGGTGCCCAGACCCTCGAACAGTTGCCGCCGCTCCTCGTCGATCGCTGCCGACACCCCGTCGGGAAAGTGGGAGGTGCCACGATCGAGATAGTTGGGTGCTGGCAGCCGCGCTGCGTCCACGTGCACCATCCAGCCATTGCCGAGACCGGAGAGCGCCTGGTTGATGCGCAACGAGACGATCTCGCGTTGCTCGTCGGTGCTGCTGGCGTTGTCGGCGCCCTTGTACAGCCAGGCAGCCAGGAAGGCGCCGTTTTTGCCCACCATCACGCCGTCGTCGACCATCGCGGCGTAGTTGAGCAGGTCGGCCAGCCCGGCATCCCGCGAGCGATGCTTTTTGAGCTTCAGTTCCTCGTCGACCGCACGGATGCGGGCGTAAAGCACGAGCAGCAGCAAGGCGCCGAGGGTGGCAATGGCGAAGGCAATTCCGGCGATCATTGGTACTGCTTCCCCTGGCTGGTCGTGTTGTCCCGGAAGGGCGTGCTGCGCGCCGGGTAGTACGGCTTGTAGCGCCGGTGCCGCAGGTACACGTGGCGCATCCGGGGGTCTGCCTTGGCCATGATCCGCAGCGCGTAGAGCGCGCCGAACCAGAGCAGCAGCCCGACGACCGTGGCCCGCAGCTCCTGTGCGCTGAAGACCAGCGCGAAAGCCAGCAGACCCGAGAACATGACCAGTTCACGATCGCCGCCCATGAACAGGTTGTCCCGATTACCGGCCCGCCGAATGGGGATCTTGCGCAGCGCCATGCTCAGGCGAGCCTTCCCGGAGCGATCCCGCCGGCAAGCTGGACCGGGTCGAACCCGCCTGCACCGAGGGCGGCGATTTCTGCGCCACGGCCGAAGAAGCTGCTCATCATGTTTTGCGCGCCAACCAGCAGGGCCATGACGAGAACGACGAAGATCAAGGTGCGGAAGAAGCCGTTCAGATCGCCACCGAAGATCAGCACGCCACCCGCAACGACGATGCCGATCATCGCCAGTGCGAACGCCACCGGGCCGGTGACCGAGTTGCGGAGGTTGGTCAGCCAGCTTTCATAGGGCAGCGACCCGCCGG
>JAGFNJ010000102.1 GCA_017592775.1 Candidatus Accumulibacter conexus
CTCCAGACCCACCTTCGCCTTGAACTCCGGGGTGTGCACCTTGCGCGTCTTCACTTCGCTCATCGCTTCTCGCTCCCTATGCCAGCGCCTAGCTTAAACCACTGTCTCAAATCCGGGGACCACTATACGGTGAGTTCGTCCAGGAGAGCGGCGATGGCACGATCATGGACTGGACTGGCCATCCGGTGAATCTTGACGGTCAGCGTGTTGGCCGCGGCGTTGGGCTGGATATCAGCAGCGGAAACGAACAACTCGCGAATGAGCGCGCGCGCATCGTCCTCGTTCTTCAAGTCGCGGCGTAGCAGCGCCACCATCGCGGTCTCGGCGCGGTAGGCGACCATTTTGATGGTATCGCAGAGGATCTTGTTCAGCGGCGGCAGTTGGGTCGGCCGCTCGGCCTCGGGCAGGCTATCGATCGCCACTTTTCGGGAGGTCTCCTTGCGCTTTGAGAGAAGTTGCTTGAGCTCCTCCTGAACGGCTTGTAGCGCTTCAACCGACTCGGCGTTCTTCTGGATTTCCCCGCCATCGTTCGGCGCCGTCCTGGCGAGTTCGGCCTGGAGCCTTCGTCCGCTCTGGCGGGTTTGCCTGACGGCCTTGTCGAGTTCCCGCCAGCGGGGATTGATGACTTGGTGAGTGCCGGGAAGAGATTCGGCTCCGTACTCGACAAGTCCATCAATATCATAGTGTTCCATCATGTACGCGAAGTAGTTTTCCTGGCACCAACGGGCGAACATCCGGCCCGCGATGGTGGTGTTTCCGAGTTGCCTGGCGGTCGTGATTACGGCCGTTTGATGTCTGGTCTGGGTCAGCCGACGGACTTCGGTGACGGGTAGGCTGTTGGCGTCCGCGCCGAGTCGGGTTTCGCGCATCGCCAGTTTCATCCGGCTGCTGCCGCCGGCCGGCAGGCGGACCTCGTGGTCTTGAAACTCGTCTTCGGGCCAGAGATCCTTGACGTTCTTGCGGTAGGTCAGCGCGCCGATGCGCTGTTTCCAGAGTCTGCCGAGGAGACTCTGGGTGGCCCCTTCGCGATCGAAGACCATCACGAACCGGTGCAGCGTCGGGTCGGCGTCCAGCTCGGCCGGCGTCGGCTGTCCCGGGACCATGTCCAGCAGTTGCGGGACGATGTCCTGGAGCAGGGTCTCGGCGAGTCCGTCATTGAGCGGCTGCGACACGACGAAGAAGGGGCGACCCAGGGCATCATTGACCCAGTAGTCGGTGGTGCCCCTCAGGCACAGGCGTTCGCGCGAGACGTAGCGTCGTGAGAGATTGGCTTGCTCGCCGTGATACACGCGAACATGGCCATCGACATACAGGTAACCGGCTTCTTCTGGCTCGCTTTCCATCCAGTTCTTTGCCAGCTCCCGCATCCAGGCCGCAGGGTCGCCTGTCTTGGCCAGAACACTGATCTTTTCCCGCAGGGTGCGGACCTCCGGCACCCGGTCCAGGCCGATGACCTTGCCCAGCTCTCCGGGCGGCGTCTGTCGCAGATGTTCCGGCCGCTTGATTCGCCCCAGCGCCATGAAGCCGAGGACGAGAAGGATGTGCAAGGCGCTGTAGAATCCCCGTGGCAGCCTGAGATGGCGACCCAGGCCGGTCAGCAGCCCGTTGGCGCACAAGGCCGGCAGGCCAGCCAACAGCCCTCCCATCGCGACATCATGGCTCGCTTCGAAGCGCGTCGTCGCTCCGGTCGCCACCCCCAGCGCCGCCCGGATCCGATCGTCCGCGCGCGTGCAGGCGGTTCCCATCCCCGCGGCGGCTTCGGCATCCGCCCGGCTGCGCTCACTCTTGGTACTCGCCGGTTCCGACTCCACCCGCTCTTGCGGCCGTGACGCCCACTGCGGCACGCCTTGGCGACCGATCGCCTTGCGCAGCGTCGACTCCTTGACGCCCATCTGCCGCGCCACTTCAGAGGGTCGCTTTCCATCGCTCAACAACCGCGCGCACTCCGCACTCTTCTCCGGCGTCATGATCCGCGGCTTGCTCGGCTCCGCCGGCCGAAAGAAAGACGACGGCCCAGCCTTGCGGCTTTGTCCCACCCAGTTCATCAAAGTGCGGTGCGGGATGCTCAGCGGGGCCCTTTCCAGTTCCACCGCCTTGACGTGCCCGTTCTCCATCAGGCTGGTCAGCGCGAATCTTCGGCTGGCCTGGTCTCCGACCGCGTGCGAAAAATAGTTGTCTCCCCCGACGAAGTACGTCACCTGGGCATCCTTCTCCAGAATCGCCAACCCTTCCCCCACCTTCTGCGCACCATCAGGAAAACCCGGAAGCCATGACTGTCTCAACACCCTCTCACTCCTTGGCAACGTGCGCTGCCCGACCACGCCCAGAGCAACCTCTCGGGCAGAGAAATAAAGTGCTACCGCCAATTCCTGAATCCTACCTCCATACCCGGCCGAGATCCCCCGAGTTCGACAAAAATACGGCTAAGTGATTGTTTGTGCGCAATTCACGGTTCCCGAATTGGCACTACAGGCGTCTGGCGGAGGGCTCGGGCAGGGCGACGGTTTCGAACAGCTCCTTCTGCTGAGGGGTGATGGCGGACAGGCCGGACGCGGACTGGCGTTGGTGCAGCGTGACGTGGTGGTACTGGATCCGGCGAGCGATCTCCAAGGCACGCTCCGGTGAGAAAGGGCTGGCCTTGGCTTTCAGGCGCAGGCGCAGCACGCGGTAGAGCAGCAGTGCCAGGAAGCAGATCAGGGCATGCG
>JAGFNJ010000011.1 GCA_017592775.1 Candidatus Accumulibacter conexus
ACCATTTCTTTGTGCTTCTCCAGCTTCCGTTTCGCCTCACCCATTTGGTGACCTCTATCGTCCGTCAACAAGCCACACATTGCCTGAGGTTCAGCCGGTTTGCACGCTGGCAACTGCGGTTTTTAGGTTCATTTGCTGGGGGAGGCCGGCAAGATGCCGGTAAATCGGCCGCGCCCCTCGCGGCCGCGCCTCACGACGACCGAGCCTGCAGAACCGATGCAAGCTCCTGCACCAGGGGTAAGCGCCGTCGATACTACTCAACTGCCGGCTCGCCACGCAGCCAACTGGGCGCGGACATTGGCTGCCTTCGGGTCCTCGATGGCCTCGTGAATCTGCAGCGCAGCTTCGGCGTGGGCGATGGCCTGCGCCCGCTCACCGGACTTGTCGAGTGCCAACGCAGAGTTCCACAGCGAGTTGGCTTGCCCCCAACGGTCCTCGATGTCGCGTGCAATGACCAAGGCCTGCTCGTGGAACTCGATGGCCTTGCGCGCATCTCCCAATGAATAGTAGGCGCTGCCCAGATTGCCCAGCGCGTTGCCTTCGACACGACGGTCCCCGATCTCGCGTGCAATGACCAAGGCCTGCTCGTGGAGTTCGATGGCTTTACGCGCGTCGCCCAACGAGCAGTAGGCGTTGCCCAAGTTGCCCAACGTGTTGCCCTCCCCGCGCCGGTCCCCGATCTCGCGAGCAATGGTTAAGGTCTGCTCGTAGAGCTCGATGGCCCTTCCCGCATCGCCCAAGGCGCCGTAGGCGAGGCCCAGATTTGCCAGATCGGCGCCTTCTCCGCGCCGGTCGCCTATCTCGCGGTCAATGACGAGGGCCTGCTCGTGGAACTCGATGGCCTTGCGCGCGTCGCCCAAGGCGGCGTAGGCGTTGCCCAGATTGCCCAGACTAGCGCCCTCCGCGAGCCGGTCCCCGATGTCGCGCCCGATCACCAAGGCCCGCCGACTACAGGAAATTGAGCGCTTCACTTCGCCCAACGAATAACTGGCCACGGCCAGAGCGTTCAGCGTTTCCAATAGATGGCGTGGTGGCGCACCCGCGCGCTCCCTTAGCGCCAGAGCTTCGGTCAGGGCTTGGGCCGATTCACGCCACTGATCGCGGGCGATGAAACCCTCACCTGCCCGCTGGAGCAACTGGGCAAGAGCCAGTTCCTTGCCCGGAATACGGCGCAGCTTCTCGGCTTCCTTGAGAGCAAACAGCGGATCGCCCCCCTCGGTCGTGTTCCCAATGTCCGAACGCGGAACCTGCCGAACCGAACTCTCGGCGCCCTCGATCCGGCCAGCCTCGCGTTGTGGCTCGATGCGGACGACGAGGGTCCTGACGGACCAGATATCGGGCGCGACCTCGCGCAGGACTTCCTGGAGCCAAGGCGCTCCGACGAAGGTCAGAGCCGTATGGAACTGCTTGCGCAGGGTATTGCGGAAAGCGTTGAGCCGCGCGACGGCAGATCGCCACGCGTCGCGCGATTCGGCATAGGTCCTGGAGTAGTCCGGATCAACGGCCTCGATCCACAGGCACGCGGTCTCTGGCAGAGGCTTTGCAGCGAGGAGCAGACCGGGAAGTTCGAGCAAGGCCGCTGTGGTGGGCAGGTCGAGGGCCAGCAGTTGTTTACTCTCACGCCCGAAAACCCGCTCCAGCTCTCGCTTGCAAAGCGCCGCGCCATCAGCATCCGCCACGAGGACAATGACAAGGGAAAAACCTTCGGTCAGATCGAAATGATTGAGGAGCTTCTGCCACTCCGCCTGGCGGGGTAGGTCGTAGCGCCGGGCCACCTCTTCCCAGCGGCGCTGGGCTTCTGGAATCATGCGCCGGCGGGCGGAGGCTTCGCCGCTTGGCGTGTCGCGATGGCGGCTACCTCATCCCGGATCAGCGGGTGGATGTCATACCACTCCGTGCCGTTGGCGAAGTAGAGCACAAAGTGGGTATCAAGGAAGCGGGTGAGGCGGTTCACATCTTTCTCACCGGTCGAAGGGAGGACAGGCCCGCGCACGTGTTCAATCTGGGTTAGCCATTTGGCGTCATCAATGGCGATCGGGAGAAAATTGCTCGTGGCGGCGGTAATCGCGGATTGAATCACGTCTTCTGAAATGGGGAGGGATTGAACCCGCAGCACGGCTTCACGCAGCAGCAGCAAGAGGTCGCGGAAGTGCCCGCCGCAAACGGCGATCAGTCGGTCCGCAAGCGGATGCTGTGAGCCGGACGCGCCGAAGAACTGGCCGAAGTCCTGGCTGCCAAACCGCCGGAAGACAAGTGAACGCAGAGCCTTCCAGCCGTCTGGGTACTGGCTGCGACTCGGGTCGTTGTTCCATTGTCGTATGCTCGGGAGCATTTCGATGCGGACCATGTTCGGCAGCATGAACTTGAGCCAGGGCGGCACCGTGTAAACCATGTGCAGGTAGGGAATCTCCATCAGTTTCAGGTGCTGGGAGAACAGGCGCTCAACACTGTGAATGACGGACTGCTCGTTCGCCAGTGAGCCACGAATTTGCTCCATCTGGTCAAAGATGAACACCACTCCGGGGATGTCGTCCCCCCGCTTCGCACGGATGGCCTTGATGCCGTCCTCAAAAAAGCGGTCCACCGTCTTCTTGAGTTCACCGATGCGACTGGCCATCTTCTCCTGAAGCCGCTGGCGGAATGTGGGAACCGTTTCCAGGCTGAGCTTGAACTCGGCGCCGCTCTTCAAACCGATTTCGTCGAGTTCGACATTGGTCGTTGTGAGGTAATTGACGATTCGATCCCAGTACGAATCCCTCCCGATATCCGCCAGATTCTCCGCGTCCAGGGCGTCGCTGAAGGTTCCGGCCAGAACGATGAGAAGGTCCGAAATGTCGATTTCCTGGGCCGGATTCAGGTACTTCAGGGCGTCGCCGTAGAGGACCACGTAGCCCTGCTCTTGAAGAGATTCCTTGAGGCGGAACAACTCGGTTGTCTTTCCCGAACCACGGAAACCGGAGAACATCTGCACGCTCTCCGTGTCGCTGAACTCGATGTTCTTCTGCATCAGGGCCACCGGGTCGTCACATCCGGCATGCCCGTAGATCGGTTCGTAGTAGGGGCTGCCAGGTTCCAGAGGCTTGTCTGCAATCCGCTGGTAGAGGTTCTTCAGCTGCTTGCGTTGCTCAGGACTTGCTGGCATGGGACGATCCTGGTAATCGAAGGGATGAAGCCGCAAGACGCTGGCGCGATTCGAGCAGCAGCCAACCTGCGTCGCCTGTTGCTCTGATTCAAAAGAAAATTGGCCCTGCGGCCACCGTGCCGCTGCGGCTGAGCCCTGCGCACAACGATATCGTCTCCGTTCTCATGCGCACCCAGAACCTTGCCAGCAGGCGAGGAATTGTGGGTACGAAGGCCCAGCACGGCACCTGGTGATCGCAACGGCCGCCCGGTTCCCAGCAAGGACAGGAAATGCAACGGAGCCGCGCACAGTATCCCCCGCCCAGGCAAGCAAGGTCAACCGGGCAAGCAGGGGAGCAGGGGCCGCCCAGCTTCCCCGCGGCAACTCGCCGTTCCAAGCCGGCAGTGCTCGGGATCACTGGCGGCCCCTTCCGCAGCCACTCCGGCTCAAGCCGCCGGGTATTGACCGAACGGACTGCTAGACGTGAAAGCGATCGAGCAGTTCCTGCGTCTTGCGTGCATTGCCGGCAAGCCCGCGCAGGGCCTGCCTGGCCTCCTGCACTGCTCCGTCCTCGGCGCGGACGAGGTTGTCGATCTGCAGGGTCGTCTCGGCCATCGCCGTCGTCGCGGCGCGCTGCTCGCGCGTCGACGAGGCGATACTGCCGACACGGGCAATGGCGTCGTTCATGTGCTGCCGTATTTCGTCGATGCGCCTCGCCGCCAGCTGTGAAAGCTCGACGTTGCGCCGTACGGCTTCGACCGACGAGGAGACCGTTGCCCCGGCGTCGCCGGTTTCGCGACGCACGGCTTCGATCATCGCGGCAATCTCGATGGTCGCCTTGCCGGTGCTCTCGGCGAGCTTGCGCACCTCGTCGGCGACAACGGCGAAGCCGCGCCCCTGTTCTCCCGCCCGCGCCGCCTCGATCGCGGCGTTCAGCGCCAGCAGGTTGGTCTGATTGGCGATCCCCTTGATCACGTTGACGATGCCGCTGATCTCCTGCGAACGGCCGTCGAGGCTGGTCATCACCTGTGCCAGCAGCTCCACTTCGCCGACCGATCTGGCGGATTCCGCGGCAATTGCACTGACGTCACTCGCACCAGCCTGCGACAGGTCGCCGGTTTCGCGCATCAGCTTGTCGGCCTCGCCCGCGTAGTCGGCGATCTGCGATGCCGCCGCGCTGATCTCCTTGTTCGACGCGGCACTCGCCGTCGAACTGTCGGAGACTCGTGCCGCCTGCCGCGTCAGCTCGTCCATCGCCGCGTCGACCTGCCGCACGCCATCGGCGAGGCCCGCGGCTTCCTGCTTCAGCGAAAGGAACATGCTCTGCAACTGTTCCAGGAACCTGTTGAAGGCGTTGGCGGTATCGGCAATCTCGTCGCTCCCGGCAACCTGCGGACGTGCCGACAGGTCGCCACCGCCGCGCGCAATCTCGATCATCTTGTCGCGCACCTGATGCAGCCCGCGCAAGAGTTGCCTGAGCACCCCACTGGCAACCAGGGCGGCAATGCCACCGACAGCGAGCAGGACCACCAGCAGGGTGAGCAGCAGCGGCTGCAGTGGCGCCAGCACGACGGATTTAGCGAGCGAGATGCCCAGTACCCAGTCGCTGCCCTTGATCGGCGACAGGTAAAGGTAGCGATCACCATCCGGCTGCCGTGCTTCGAACATCCTGCCCTCGCTCGCCGCCTTGCCGATCTGCTCGCGCGTCAGGTCGGGAAACCGATCGCTGATCGGCTTCAGGACCGCTTCCGCCAGCGGATGGACAAGGACCGTGCCGTCCTGATGCAGCAGGAACGCGAAGCCATCGCCGTCGAGCCGGATGGCCAGGATTTCCTTGACGATGCGGTCGAGCTTGATGTCGGCAGCGACGACGCCGACCGGTCGTCCGCCGCCGACCACCAGCGAAGCGAAGGAGATCACGAGCTGTTTCGACGCCGCGTCCTGGTAAGGCTTGGTGACGATGACGCTCGCCTCACCGGCGCTGGTCGCATCCTTGTACCATGGCCGCGCCGTCGGATCGTATCCCGGCGGCAGCTGCTGCGGTTCGGAAAACGCCGTCCGCTGGTCCGGGTAGCCGGCATAGACGAGATCGAAGCCGCCAGCGCCCGCCAGCAGCCGGAACTGCTTCTCGGCGTCGGCAGCAGCGATCGCCGGCTTGGCGGCGCGCACGAGCTGCGCCTTGGCGTTGACCCACTCGGCGATGGCAAACGCGTAGCCGGTGGCAGCGCTGCGCGTCTCGGCGCTGACCGCTTCGAGCAACTGGGCACGCAACTGCTGAATCTGGCCATCCCTGGACTGGCAACCGGCAGCGCGGGTGCCACCGCTCGGCCGGTGGGCCCTGTCGGCTGCTGCGGACCGGCGGTAGCGTCCTCTGCGTCAACCCCTGGCGATGTTCTCCCGCAGCCGCGTGGGTTGACGGGCGAGCGTGCGCACCGTCGCCAGCAGCTCTCGTCCCACCTCGCTCAGCTGCTCAGTGTTGCTGGCCTGGGGCGCGTTGAGCCGGCACAGGTAGCGCTTGCTGCAGCGGTAGGTCGGGGTGTACGCCTCATGCGGCTCCAGCGGCCGCCAGACGGCGTTTGGTTGGCTACTGCACGGCGGCCTGGCAGCTTCGACCGGATCGCTCCACGCCACCAGCGCTGGCGCGTAGACCGGCAGTTGCATCCGGTGGCCCGGCAGCCAGCCCCAGGCACCGCGGAAGCAGGCCCAGCGTCCGTAATGGAAAGGCGCGAAGGCCCAGGGCTCATCGCCGATCCAGGTCCAGCCCCACGGCTCCAGCCATGTCCAGCTGGCAGAGCGGTACGGTGCCCAGTCGGCGGGCAGGTTGCGTGGGAACCAGACTGCGCCGTAGGCCGGCGTCTCGTACCAGTCGCCATGGATGGCGAGGTCGCCTGCCCCGGTCAGCTCCGGCGACACATGCCGGAAGCCATCGCTTGCCCCAAACGAGCCCTCGCGATCGAGACTCCAGAGCGCCAACGCGTCATTGCTCGCCGCCAGGCTCTCGTGCTCGGCGTCGCCATCGTCGCTCAGGCAGAGCGACTTCCCGGCGCCGATGACTCGCGAGCGGTCGCCGGTGAAGCAGCGCAGAGCCCCTTCGCAGGCCGTTGCCGTGGCGCTGTCGCAGCCGACAGCAAAACGGTAGCGGCCCGCGTCGCACAGCTCGAGCCGCAGCCCGCCGCATTCGATGGCAAACTGTCTCGCCATCTCCGGCGACCGGCAGCGGGCGATCAGGTTGCCCGCCCGCAGGCGCAGGGCAAGCTGCTGATCGTCGACCCGGACAAGCGCGAGAACGCTGTCGGCATCCAGTTGCAGGAGAGTGGAGCCGACCTCGACCTCGGCGCGGCCGCCGGCGCCGGTGGACAGGAGATCGCCACTCTGCAGCGGCCAGTTGCCAATCGCCGCCTCGGTCCCGCGACCGGCAGCCCGCGTCAGGAAAACCGGGCCGTTGATCCTGGCAAGGCGGCCGACCCGTGCTACCGGGTCGGCGGCAGCCGGCAGCGTGACCCGCAGCGACTGAAGGATGTAGCGCAGCGAACGACCGCAGCGCTGCTGGATGTGCGGCTGATGAGGCATGGCTTTCCCTTCCGTGTACACCGGCTCGACATCCGCCAGTCAGGCAAACAACGCTCAGGATGCCATTCTGGGCGACTGCCACTGACAGTCCGTTACAAAAGTCGCACAATGCCTGCAGAAAACTGCCGTCGTCAGCGCCAGTGGCAGGACAAGGACAGCCGGACGACCGGCTCGCGCCGGGCGCTGCCGTCGGCCAGAGGATCGCTCTTCGCTGCCAGTGGTGGCGCGCACCTTGCAGGAGCATGATCATGAACAGTCCGGACGCTGCCGCCACCGACGATCTGGGTTCGGCCGTGCAGCCGAGGGTCGGTACCGATCGGGCATCCCTTCCGGTCAGCACCCTGCCTGGCCGAGCGGCTGCCGATGTCGGGCCGGGCGCCGACCTGCGCGTCGGTCCCGGTCGGCTGCTCCGCGCCGCGACAACCCAGACGCCGGCGAGCGGCGCCACGCATGGCTGCGCCGACAGCGGCGTCGAACCCGGCGAGCAGGCCATCGACCGGCTCGCGGCCGGGCTGCGACGCCTGCCGGTCGTCGTGATTTCCGGCGCCGGCCTGAGCACGGAGAGTGGCATCCCGGCGTATCGCGACCGCCATGGGCGGTGGCAGCAGCCAGCGCCGATCCAGCATCGCGACTTCCTGACGGCAGCGTCGGTGCGCCAGCGTTACTGGGCGCGCAGCTTCGTCGGCTGGCCACGCATCGGGCTGGCCAGTCCGGCGGCCGGGCATCGCGTCCTGCGCGGGATGGAGCAGCTGGGAATCGTCTCGACGGTCATCACGCAGAACGTCGATGGCCTGCATCAGAAGGCCGGCAGCCGGCGGGTGATCGAGTTGCACGGCGGCATCGGCAGGGTGCTGTGCCTCGCCTGCGGCCAGCATTTTGCGCGCGCCGCGGTGCAGCAGTGGCTGCTGGCGGCGAACCCCGGCGTGGCATCCGCCGCAACGCGCGCCGCTGCGGACGGAGACGCCGAGGTGACCGATCCCTTCGTCAGCGCCTTCCGGGTCCCCGGCTGCCCGGACTGCGGTGGCGCGCTGAAGCCGGACGTCGTCTTCTTCGGCGACAGTGTTCCTCGCGATCGGCTCGCCGCGGCGACGCAAGCGATCGATGCGGCGCAGGCGTTGCTGGTCGTTGGTTCATCGCTGATGGTCTACTCGGGATTCCGCCTCGCCGACTACGCCCATCGCCAGGGCAAGCCGGTCCTGGCGATCAATCGCGGCGTGACGCGGGCCGACCATTTCCTCGAACTCAAGATCGACGGTGAGTGTGGGGCCGTCCTCGAACTGCTGGCACTGGCCATGCAGCGACCCGCTCAGGGGGCGCCGCCAGCGCCTGCCGGCGGCCGCTGGTGACGATCGGCGAGAACCTGCCAGTGCGCGGTGCTGGCGGCGCCACACAGTTCTTGCAGCAACGCGAAGGCCGCCTCGGCGTGAGCGAGCGCGCGGCAGCCCGGAGCCGCGCCCAGCTCGAAACGCTCACCGCGGACGGCGAGAACGAAGGCGGCGGGTGGCGGATCGCTGCTGATCCGGGCGAGGACCGAAAGCAGCGCCGCTGGCGACAGCGCATGCGAGCCCGGCGCGACATGGCCGCTCGCCTGCACCGGTTCGAAGACGAACGGTGCCGGCGTCATGGCGCCCGCGTCGATGAAGAGGACCAGTTCGCGGCCGGCAAGATCGAGCGCGTGTTCGATCTGCCACTGGCAATCGCCGATCAGTTCATGGCGCCCGGCGAGACCCGTCGTCAGCAGCCAGTCGTGCAGTCGTTCGAGCAGCAGCGGCCCGAGCGCGTCATCGCCGCGGCTCGGATTGCCGCAGGCGAGGACGACGACCGGGGCGCGCGCGACCATCGCTGCCGTTGTGCTTCAGGCTCTGCCGCCGGCGGACGACAGGTCGGTCGGTGCAGTGCCCTGCCGCGCGACCACCCGTCCGGACGCATCCTGCAACTCGAGCTGCAGAGGCATCCTGCCCAGCGCGTGCGTGGCGCACGACAGGCAGGGATCGAAACAGCGGATCGCCACCTCGATGTGGTTGAGCAGGCCCTCGGTCAGTTCCTGGCCGTTCAGGTAGCGCTGCGCGACACGACGCACCGCCTCGTTCATCGGCTGGTTGTTGTGCGTCGTCGACACGATCAGGTTGCACATCGTCACCAGATCGTCGTCGTCGACCCGGTAATGGTGAATCAGCGTGCCACGCGGCGCCTCGATGACGCCGACACCTTCGTGGTGGCGCGTGCCGCTGCTTCGCAGCTCGCTGCCCGAGAGGTCGTCATCGTGCAGCAGATCCTTGATCGCTTCGGCGGCGTGCAGCATCTCGACCATCCGCGCCCAGTGGTAGGCCAGCGGCGCGTGCACGATGCGGCCGCCGCCATGGGCGATGAACTCGCGCCGCTCGGCTTCCGCCAGCGGTGTCGCGATCGCGTCGCAGTTCTGCATGCGGGCCAGCGGGCCGACCTTGTACCAGCCTTCCTGCGGTCCGATGGCGGTGAGGAACGGGAACTTCATGTAGCTCCAGGACTTCACTTCCTCGCTGATCAGATCGGCATAGTTGCGGATGTGCACGGCGTCGGCGAGCAGCCGACCATCGGCGTCACGGGCGCGCAGGCGGCCATCGTAGAAGTCGAGCACACCACCGGCGCCGACGATGGAGAGCAGATTCGAGCGGCAGGTTCCGAAGTGGTCATAGAGTTCCGGATCGGCGGCATGCAGCCGCTTGACGAGTTGCACGGCCTGCCGGCTCCAGGCAATGACCTGGTAGATCTCGCCCAGCAGCGCCGCACGTTCCTCGCGGCTCAGCGCGCGGTTGACGCCGCCGGGGATGGCGCCGGTACCGTGCACGCGCTTGCCGGCGGTAAGGCGGATGATTTCCTGGCCGAAGCGGCGCAGCAGGACACCCTGGCGGGCGATCTCGGGATGTGCCGCAGCGATGCCGACGAGGTTGCGCCGCGTTGCATCGCTGGCGAAACCGAAGAGCAGGTCGGGCGACGAGAGGTGGAAGAAATGCAGCGCATGCGATTGCAGGATCTGGCCGGCGTGCATCAGCCGACGCAGCTTCTCGGCGGTCGGCGGCAGATCGTCGGCGCCGACGATGTGGTCGAGCGCCTTCGCCGCCGCCAGGTGATGCGACACCGGGCAGATGCCGCACAGGCGCTGCACCATCACCGGCACTTCCCAGTACGGGCGGCCCTGGATGAACTTCTCGAACCCGCGGAACTCGACGATGTGCAGTCGCGCCTGCCGTACCTGGCCGGCTTCGTCGAGCAGCAGCGTGACCTTGCCGTGCCCTTCGACGCGCGACAGCGGGTCGATGGCAACCCGCCGCAGGCTGCCGCCGTCGCTGGTCGCCGTCTCCAGGGCAAAATCCGCCGTCGCCATGCGCGCGCTCAGTCGAAATGCAGCAACGGATGCCCGAGGCGCGGTGTGCGGCCATCGAGCAGGTCGGTCAGGAATTTCCAGATGGCATCGCCGGATGGCGGGCAGCCGGGGATGAAATAGTCGATGCGCACGACTTCGTGAACCGGATGCACCTGGTTGAGTGGCAGCGGCAGTTCGGGGTCGTTCGGCACCTGACCGCCAACGATTCCCGGTCCGGTCCGGTACACCTCCTGCAGGCACTGCCCGAGGTCGAGATGGTTGCGCTGCGCCGGCAGGCCACCGTTGACAGCGCAGGCGCCGAGGGCGATCAGCACCTTGCACTGCTGGCGGAACTCGCGCAGGACATGGACGTTCTCTGCGTTGCAGATGCCGCCCTCGATGAGGCCAATGTCGCAGGGACCGCAGTGCTTGGTGTCGGTCAGCGGCGAGCGATCGAGATCGACGCGGTCGAGCAGTGCGAAGAGGCGCTCGTCGATGTCGAGCAGCGACATGTGGCAGCCGAAGCAGCCGGCCAGCGAAGTCGTGGCGAGGCGCAGCTTGCGTTGCCCGACGGGCGGGTTCATCTCAGCTCCCCTGCCCGTTGCTGCCGGTTGCTGGCGGGCGCCCGACCTGCATGCCGATCGGCTGCAGGTCGTAACGTCGGCAGCCGATCGGTTGCAGGAAACCCTGCCGCTTCTCGAGAATGACGCCAACCGGGCAGACATGCGCCGCCTTGTCGGCGAGCGAAAAACCGGTGTCTGCCAGACGACCGGATTCGGCATTGACGATCAGGTGCTTGCCGATGCCGCGTCCGGAGAGAGCGAAGACGTTCTTGTGATCGACGTCACGGCTGGCGCGAACGCACAGCTCGCAGAGGATGCAGCGGTTGAAGTCGAGCAGGACGTCGGGGTGCGAGGCATCGACCGGCCGGTCGGGATAGAACTGCGTGAAATGCGGTGTCAGCATCTCGAGTTCGTAGGCGAGCGCCTGCAGCAGGCAATTGCCGCTCTTCTCGCAAGACGGGCAGAAATGGTTGCCCTCGACGAAGAGCATCTGCAACAGCGTCCGCCGCTTGTCGTTGAGGTCGGGTGAGTTGTTCTCGACCTCCATCCCGTCCTTCGCCGGCATCGTGCACGCCGACACGTAGCGGCCATTGGCCTTGACGGTGCACAACTTGCAGCTCCCCTGTGGCTTGAACTCTGGGTGGTGGCAGAGGTGGGGGATGAAGATCCCGGCGACGGTTGCCGCTTCCATGATCGTCTGGCCGGCGCTGAAGGGAACCGGCAGGCCGTCGAGGAAGAGGCTCGGTGCGTTCATGGATCGGCTCGCTGCAGCCCGGCGGCAAGGCTGAAATGCGCCGCCGGATCGTCGCGCCCGGTCATCTGGCGGGCGACCGACAGCGCCTGGTCAAGATCGAAGGCCGGCGCGAAGTCGAGCGAGCGCAGTCGCCGCTCGTAGGCCGGGCGAAACTTGTTGAGCGTGTCGAACAGCGGATTGCACGCCGTCTGGCCGAGTCCGCAGTGGCTGGCGGCATGCAGCAGGCGATGGATGCGGAAGATCTCGCCGATGTCGTATTGCGAACCATTGCCATTGGCGATCTTGTCCATGCAGTTGGCGACCAGTGTCGTGCCGACCCGGCAGGGCGTGCAGAAGCCGCAGCTCTCGTGGGCGAAGAAATGGGCGAAGTTGCGGGCGACCTCGAACATGTCGCGCTGCGCGCCGAAAACCGTGAACGCGCCAGCCGTCGGCACATCCTCGAAGGCGATGCGGCGAGTGAATTCGTGCATCGCCAGGCAGCTACCCGATGGACCGCCAACCTGCACCGCCTGCGCATTGCCGGCACCACAGTCGTCGAGCACCTGGCTGATGGAGACGCCAAAGGGGTATTCATAGACCCCGGGCGATTCGACATCGCCGGCGATCGACAGCAACTTGGTGCCGGTCGACTGCTTGCTGCCGAGACCGGCAAACCAGGCGCCACCCCTGAGCGCGATCAACGCTGCCTTGCACAGGGTCTCGACGTTGTTCACCACCGTCGGCTGACCGCGGTAGCCCTGCTCCGCCGGATAGGGCGGGCGAATCCGGGGTACGCCACGGCGGCCTTCGAGCGACTCGAGCAAAGCCGTCTCCTCGCCGCAGACATAGGCGCCAGCACCGAGGTGGATGTCGATGTCGAACGTCCAGTCCTGCTGGCCGCAAACGGCCACGCCAAGCAGGCCGTTCTGCCGCCGCTGCGCCAGGTTCTCGTGCAGCGCCGGCAGCAGCCAGGCATACTCGCCGCGCAGGTAGAGCAAGCCCTTCTCGGCACCGATGGCGAAAGCGGCAACGCTCATGCCATCGAAGACGAGGTCGGCATGGCTCGCCAGCAACACGCGATCCTTGAAGGTGCCGGGCTCTCCCTCGTCGGCGTTGCAGACGACGTAGCGGCTGCCTTGCAGGTCCCGGCAGGGCGCGCGGCGTGCCGATTCCCACTTCGTGTGTGTCGTGAAACCGGCGCCGCCGCGCCCGCGCAGATTGGACAGCTTCATCTCGTCGAGCAGCCGTTCGCGTCCGCGTGCAACTGCCGCCCGCATCGCCTCGCCGGCCGACCAGTGGGTTGCCAGCAGAACATCCCGGCGCCGGATGTTGTCGGCGACGAGAAACCAGTCGCGCGGCCAGTCGGCCACCGCCACCTGTGACCGGACGAGTTCGCTGATGCGGTCGATCCGCTCGGCCGAGATGCACGTCAGCGGTTGGCCATTGACCAGCAGCGCCGGCCCCTGATCGCACATGCCGGTGCACGAGGTGGTATCGACGCTGACCAGTCCGTCCTCCGAAACCTTGCCACGCTCGATCCAGAGCCGGTTGCAGAGGCGGTCCATCAGTTCGATGCTGCCGAGCATGCGGTCGGTCACGTTGTCGGAGAAAAGGATGCGATAGCGTCCGACTGGCTGCAGATGGAGAAACGAGTAGAAGCCGGCAACTCCCTCGACACGCGCACGTGGCAGCTCGACGGCGCTGGCGATGGCGGTCAGTGCGGTCCGCGGCAGGTAGCCGAGAACATCCTGCGCCTCGCGCAGAATCTGCAACAAGCGGTCCGGTTCGCGACGATGACGGTCGACGATGGGTTGCAGCAGCGCTGCCACACCTGTCGCATCGAAGCACTCGTCTGCCACCACCATCTCCGGCAACCATCGCGGATCGCGATCCATTGCGCAAGCTTAGCGGTCGCGGCAGCCGTGGTGCTGACGCAAGTCAACCGAAACGACGAAAAAATCGCGTCGGGTCAGCATCGGGCGAGGAGGGCGGGTCGGCAACCCTGGCGATCGGCCCCGTCGTCCAGCGTCCGGATGATTGGCGGGCGGAGCGGACGCTGGCGTTCAGCGACGATCGCCGGCGACACGCATCAGCATGGTCCGCACTGCCGCTGCGTCGCCGATGGCCATCGCCGCCCGCAGGGCATCGATCAGCCCGGCCAGCGCCTCGGCTTCCAGCCCGGGTTCGGCTGCCTTCATGATCTTCGGATGTGATGTCCCCTCGGCGTTGCTGCTGGCGATCAGCAGTTCTTCGTAGAGCTTCTCGCCTGGGCGCAGACCGCTCATGACGATCTCGATGTCGCCGTCGGGATTGGCCTCATCGCGCACCGATTGCCCTGCCAGGCGGATCATGTTGCGGGCCAGATCGACGATCCGGACCGGCTCGCCCATGTCGAGGAGGAAGATCTCGCCACCAGCCGCCAGGCTGCCGGCCTGGATCACCAGTTCGACCGCCTCATGGATCGACATGAAGTAGCGCGTCACCTCCGGATGGGTGACGGTCACCGGTCCCCCTTGGGCGATCTGCTCCTTGAACAACGGAATGACCGAACCGCTCGACCCGAGAACGTTGCCGAAGCGCACGGCACAGAAGCGCTGGCCGGTCCCGCCAACACTGGCGCGGCGGGCAAAGTCCTGCACCACCAGTTCGGCGAGGCGCTTGCTCGCGCCCATGACGTTTGTCGGGCGCACCGCCTTGTCGGTCGAGATGAGGACCAAGGTCGCGACTGCCGCGTCGAACGCCGCCTGGGCAACGGTCAGCGTGCCGAGGACGTTGTTGCGCGCTCCCTCCAGCACGTTGGCTTCGACCAGCGGCACGTGCTTGTGGGCGGCAGCATGATAGATCGTATCGACCCGGTGCGTGGCGAGCAACCGCGACACCAGATCGAAATCGCCAGCCGAGCCGAGGGTGGGAACCACCTCCTCCACACCGATCGATCGCAGCAAGCGGTCGATCTGGTACAGCGCATGTTCACTCGCTTCGAGAAGGACGAGGCGCGCCGGTGCCAGCGCCGCAATCTGCCGGCAGAGTTCGCAGCCGATCGAGCCGCCGGCACCGGTGACGAGGACCACCTTGTCGCGCACGCAGCGGCCGAGCAAGGCGGGATCCGCCGCCACCGGGTCGCGCCCGAGCAGGTCGCCAATATCGACCTCGCGCACCATGTTGACCAGGTGCCGGCCGCTGGCGATGTCGGTCAGCGATGGCAGGATGCGCACCCGCACCGGATGCTGCTCGAGCTCGGAGACGACCTCACGGCGACGGGCGTTCGAGGCGGACGGCAGGGTGACGATGACATCATGGATGTCGAAGCGGTTGATCAGCGATTCGAGCTGCTCGGGCGCATAGACGCGCAACCCCCCCATGTCCTTGCCCTGGAGTGTGGCATCGTCGTCGAGAAAGCCGGCCGGAAACAGCTGCCGGCCGCGACGCAGCGAAGCAGCCAGTTGCCGTCCGGCCTCGCCGGCACCGTAGATGAGAACCTGGCGTCCGGCAAAGCGGCTGCGCACCGGAAACCACAGCAGCCAGCGGGCCGAGAAACGCGAACCGGCGACGAGAACGGTACCGATGAGCCAGTACAGCAGCGGTACCGCGCGCGGAACCCCCTGACCACCGGTCATCTGCGTCATGAATGCCAGGCCGGCCCAGAGCAGTGCTGCCAGCGACATCGCCTTGACCACCGACCAGAGTGCCTGCTCACCAAGGTACCGGATCACCGAGCGATACAAGCCCATCTTCAGAAAGACGGGCATCGCCAGCAACGGGGCGATGACCATCAGCACCAGTTGCGGACGGTTGGGCTGGAAGATTTCACCCAGTCGGAGGGCATAGGCGGCCCACAGCGAGGCAATCAGCAGCACGGCATCGCCGGCCAGCAGCAATGCCTGCTTGTTCCGGCGCGGCATGTCGATCAGCGCGTTCGAGAGACGCTCGGGCAGCAACTTACGCACCGCCGGCCCCTTGCCGACGCTGCAGGAGCGCGAGACCTCGGCGCGACCGCCCCACGAGCGCGTGCCGCCCGACACGATGGCAGGCAGAACATGGGCGAACGCTTTCGCCGACGGGACTGGATCGGGCGTTGCGAGCGGAGTGCGGAAAGCGCTTTGGCGCGGCCGCGATGGGCCTTGCGATCGCCCGGCGTTCGATGCCGGGCGCCGGGCGCACGTGAATCAAGGGCCGTGCATCGCGCATGAGAGTCCAGACAGGAGCCACCATCATCAGCCAGAACGATCGGCCCGTTTACCGTCGATACGGCACTGGCCTCATCTCTGCCACCGCGGCCTGGCTGCGACAGCCATCCCGCTGAGTCGACCGATCAGGGCCCCGCGAAGCGCTCATCGTACTACAGTGGGCCGGGAGAAGCACCTGCAGGGAGCAGCGCGCAGTACCGTTGCTGCTCCTGGCCAGACGTCGGTCACCCAGGCCGGGCCGATGCGCACTGACAGCGATCCCATGGCCCCGGCTGCAGCGCTGGTGGGAAAGGTATGGCGACGCTTCGCCGCGGCGCAGCCTGCGTGCGCAGCTTCCTCGCGCGAACAACCGTCTGATAAGTATAATCTATTTGGCGAGATCATGGAACGGCTGGAGAATCGCTTCATCAGGGTGGGCTGATCAAGCCTGCTGAAACGCGGCGAAGAGCGGGCGGCACCGGCCGCCCCCGCCCGATGCGGTGGCTCAGGGTGGCAAGCACCGGCTTCCAGAGGTTCTTCATGATCTCCTTCTATACGTCTCTCGTTTCGCAACCCCCAGATGTCGACGGTTCCCTGCGCACGCTCTGCAGCCAGTTGTCGAACGTCGAAAGCCTGGTCCTGACGCAGGACCAAAGACTGTTCGTCAGCGCGCACGATGGCGTGTACGAACTCTTCGCCGCTGCCGACGGAAGCTGCCAGAGAAGGCTCATCGAAGTGACGGTCGATGGCGTGCCGCGCAACCATATGAAGAATGGCCTCGCCGCTGATGGCAATCGTCTCTACCTCGCCTGTGCGCACGTCCACCAGAGCGACAATCCGCTGGTCAGGACGGTCCTCAGCGACCTCAATGGCGTTGAGCAGACTGTGCGGGGCTTGCTGCAGCTTTACATGGCGGCGTTCACCTTTCGCGTCGAGTCCTGGATTCTCGGCTGCGACCTCAGGCAGATACCGCTCGCCTTTGCCGACCGACTGTCATCGCTGCCGCAGGATCTCGCTCCTGGCGGACTGCCTGCGAACGTCCTGGCGAATGGTATCGCCATCGACCCAGGCACCGGACTGCTCTACCTTGCCAACAGCGCACCCGGCCTCGGCGCAGCCATCTACCGCATTGGTGCCCATGGCGTGAGGGACGTCCCGGGCAGGGCTGAACTCTGGTACCGCCCGTCAGGATGCAAGCCGAACGGCCTGAAGCTGGTTGACGGCAGCCTTTGCTACACCGGCAACGGCTTGAGTTCGGCCGTCCTCGGGCGTGTACCGATCAACGCGGATGGCAGTGCGGGCCCAGCGGAGGTCATCGAGATTGCGCCGCTGCGGCTGTTCGAAGATTTTGACGCTGTCCGGCAGGGTTTTGTCGTGGCAGAGCCTGGCGACTCGACGGGATTGCAGGCCGGCGCGCTGCGCTTCGTGTCCAATGCGGGCCGGACGATCGGCATGCTGCGGCATGCCGATCTGCGCCGGCCGTGCGCGGTCGCGGTGGCGAAAGTGGATGGCGCCCTGTTCGCCGCTGGCTCGGTGCTGATTGCCGACCGGCACGAGGGTCGCGTGCTGGCGTTCGTGCCGGACGAACCGTGGCGGAGCTGGCTGCGAGCCTGACGCCCCGCAGGGCAGGGTCGTCTCCGGCAGCAGTGAGCGGCCGCTGAATCCCCGGACAGCGGCCGCTGTCTGGTCGCAGCCCCGCCTCAGCGGCTGCGCTCGTCGCCCCAGAGGATCTTGTGCAGTTGCAACTGGAAGCGCACCGGCAAGCGGTCGTCGACGATCCACCCGGCGAGTGTGGCTGGGGGCAGTTCGGTCGCGACCGGCGAGAAAAGCAGCGGACAGACGTCTGCCAGCCTGCGCTCGACAACCTCGCTGCGAGCCCACTCGTAGTCGACCCGGTCGCGCAGGACGAACTTGAGCTCGTCCTGGGCAGTCAGCAGCTCCAGGTTCTGCCATCGGTTCCGCGCGCATTCGCCGGAGCCGGGAGCCTTGAGGTCGACGATGCGCGACACGCGCCGGTCAATGCCGGCGATATCGAGCGCCCCCGATGTCTCGAGCGAGACCGAATGACCCGCGTCACCGAGTTCACGCAACAGGATCAGGCAGTTGTGCTGCGCCAGCGGCTCACCGCCCGTGACGCAGACGTGACGGACGCCGTAGCTCGCGACCACCGCCAGCACCTCCGGCAGTGGCATGGTCCGGCCACCCTGGAAGGCATACGCCGTGTCACACCAGACGCAGCGCAGCGGGCAACCGGTCAGGCGGACGAAGACGGTCGGCAAGCCGACGCGCGAGCTTTCACCCTGCAGCGAAAGGAAGATCTCGCTGATCTTCAGCGCAGGCCCTCTGACGGAGCCCGTCACCGGCCTACTTCTTCAGGCGCTGCCTGGCCGTGGTGGCCGCGGCGCTGTCCGGATACTTCGCCACCACCGCCTCGAGCGTCGCTTTCGCCCCCTTGGCGTCCGCGAGTTCCTGCTGGCAAGTGGCGATGTTGAGCAAGGCTTCGGGCGCCCGCGAATTGGCCGGCCACTTGCTGGCGACGACGCGGTGGGCGTCGATCGCTTTCTTGCAGTCGCGCAGTGAGTACTGGGCGTTACCCAGCCAGTAGTAGGCGTTGGGGGTCAGGCTGCTGTCGGGGTGCGCGCGCGCAAAGGTCTCGAAGGCCGCTGCCGCCTCCTTCAGCTTGTTGGCGCGAAAGAGGTTCAATGCCGCCTCGTACTCACGCGCTTCGGCGGCCGGGTCACTGGCCGCCTTTTTCGGCGGGTCGGCCGGCTGTTTGCCGTCGTCCGCTGCCGGTTTCGGGTCACTGCCACCTGCTGGCATCGGTTCGAGCTTGCGCAGGCGTCCGTCGAGATCGACGTAGAAATCCTGCTGCCGCTTGCGGGCCGCATCAAGCTCGTAGGTGAGCGTTTCGACCTGACCACGCAGGCGGGAATTCTCGTCGCGCAGGGCCTGGATCTGGTTGGCCAGCTCGATCTGACCCTTGGCGACCGTATCGAGGCGTTCGCCGGTCTTGATCGTCAGATCCTTGATCTGCCGCCGCGCCTCATCATCGTCGAAGAGGCCCGCCTGCGCCGGCTGGGCAGCGAGCATCGCGGCGCACAGGCCAACACGGGTCAGAAGACGGGTCATGGCCGCCGCTGGCGAACGCAGCAACACGGCCGACACCTAGAACTCGCCGCTGTACAGCATGTCACCGCGGCGGTTCTCGGCCCAGGCGGCTTCGCCCTGACCTTCGTTCTTGGGCTTTTCCTCACCGAGGCTGACCGCTTCGAGCTGGTCTTCCCGGGCGCCGAGCAGGGCCATCATCTTCTTGATCGCGTCGGCGCGCTTCTGACCGAGGGCAAGGTTGTACTCGCGACTGCCGCGCTCGTCGGTATTTCCCTGGATCAGCATCCTGAACTGGCGATTCTCGGTGAGGAACTTGGCATGCGCCGTCACCAGATCCTTGTACTCCGCCTTCACTTCATAGCTGTCGTAATCAAAATAGACGCTGCGTTTGGAGAGAATGCTCTTCGGGTCGGTGAGGACTGCCGGCAACCTGCCGCCATCGACGCCGCCCGTGGTCACGGTGGCCACCGAGGGTCCGCCGGCGCGCGATTCGACCGGAGCGCCAGACTGATCGCCGCCCTCCGGCGTCGAACTGCAGGCAGCGATCAGAAGGGCCAGGGCGGCCGGGATGACGAGTCGTTTCATGAATTTCTCCTGCGCAATGTTCGATATCGGAATGCGTTGTCAGCGGTTGAAAGGGCCCCATGCCGGTTCGCGGACATCACCCGCGGGGATGGACAGGCGCTGCTTGATGCGACCGTCGAGGGAGACCGCCGAGAGCACCCCGCGGCCACCCATCTCGGTGGCGATCAGGACCATGCGGCCATTCGGCGAGAAAGTCGGTGATTCATCCTTGTTCGAGTCGGTGAGCACCTGCACCTGACGACTCGCCAGGTCCATCACCGACAGCCGGAAGCCGCCATCGCGCCGGCTGATGAAAGCCATCGACTTGCCATCGGGCGAAATGCGCGGGCTGACGTTGTAGGTGCCCTCGAAACTGACTCGCTGAACGTCTCCGCCGCCGATGTTCATGCGGTAGATCTGCGGACTGCCGCCGCGATCGGAGGTGAAATAGAGATGCTGGCCGTCGGGCGAGAAGTTCGGCTCGGTATTGATCGCCGTGTCGGTCGTCAGGCGTTGCGCGCCGGAGCCGTCGGCATTGACGAGGAAGATCTGCGAGCCACCATCCTTGCTCAGAACCACCGCCAGCCGGCGACTGTCGGGGGACCAGGCGGGTGCCGAATTCGAGCCCTTGAAGTTGGCGACGACGACCCGCTTGCCCGAAGCCAGCGAGTGAACGTAGACCACCGGCTTCTTGTTCTCGAAGGAAACGTACGCCAGGCGGCCGCCGTCGGGCGACCACGAAGGCGAGATGATCGGTTCCCGCGAGATCAGCGCCACCTGCGCATTCTGGCCGTCGGCATCGGCGATGTGCAACTCGTAGCGCGCCGCGCCGGCGCGGACGACGTAGGCGACGCGGGTGGAGAAGACACCCGGCTCGCCGGTCAGTTTCTCGTAGATGATGTCGGCGATGCGATGTCCGGCTGCCCGCAACATCGTCTTCGAGGTCACGAAGGCCGAGCCACCGAGCGCCGCCTGCTTGTTGACGTCGTAGAGGCGAAAGCGCGCTTCCTGCCGACCATTGTCGCTCGCGCCGATGCTGCCGGCAGCCAGCGCATCGGCGCCGCGGCTCTTCCAGTCGCCGAATGCCGGACTCGTCGCCTCGGTCAAGGCGACGCCGCTGCTGTCGACCATCCGGAACAGGCCGCTTCGTTCCAGGTCGGCACGAATGACCGAAGTGACGATGCGCGACGAAGCCGCGTCGCCACCAAACTCGGCAATCGCCACCGGGATGCGGTTGGCGCCGGCGCCGGTGATCTCGACCGTCAATTGGCCATGCGCCGGTGTCAGCAGCAGGGCGAAGGCAGCGAGAGCCAACAGGCGGAGAAAACGCAGCTTGATTGCAAATCCAGACATGGCGCAGTCCATCACAGAAGGCGCGATTATATCGTCTATGGATGCTCCTGATTTGTAACGATACGTTATCCTGCAGCAGGTCCGGCAGGCGGCTTCAGGGCCGGCGATCGCCGTGCTGGCGGTGCCCGGCTGCCCGCGAGCGCATGTAGGCGGCAAAGAAGCCGGCGTCGATGGCTCGCAGCCTGGCCCTTTCTTCGATCAGCGCGCGGCTGTAGCCGCCTGGCTCGATGGCGAGAATCCCCGTCAGCACGAGGAAGGCCAGCAACCCGGGAATGCCCTCGGCGGCCTGCCTGACCAGCGGCGAGGTCTCGCCGGCGAGCGCAGCGCCGAACTCGGGGTGGGCGAGCAGACACCAGGCAGGAAACCAGGTGGCGTCAGGCATCTCGACTTCCGCTTGGAAGCAGCGCCAATCGTCCTCGAGCTGCGGCGCAGCGAGTTCCCGTAGCAGCCCGGGGAAGCCGTCGGCGGCGAACCAGGCAAGCGAGAAGACCTGCCAGCGAGCTGACTGCAGGCCACCGACGCGGTAGCGGGCCAGTGCGCGCCAGCGCAGGATCACGGGATCGCGCCAACCGTCGGCGATGCTGCTCGCCGCGGCCGCGGCCGCGGCTTCGGCTTCGGCTTCGGCTTCGGCATGGGCCTGTGCCCGCAGGTACAACGCGGCGGCGTGGGTCTGCGGTCGCGCGCGGTCGAATGGCTGGCGGGCAGCGGCGGCGGCCAGCTTTCTCCAGATCCGGTTGAGGAATCCCTGCGCCTCGCCGCCGAGAGCCCGGGAGGCAGGAGCCACCGTGGTATCGATCTCGCCGACCAACTGCTCGAGGCGGTCGCCGTCGAGGGGTGCGCAATCGGTGTCGCGGTCCCTCTCGAGGAAAGCCAGCAGGCTGTCGAACGCCGGCAGGTCGGCCCGCGCCGGAGCCTCGGCGCGCAGGGCTGCGAGCGCGTCCTGCGCGCGCCCGCAGTCGCCGTTGCGAAAGGCAGCGACGACGTCGTTGGCCAACGTCACCTCGCGTGAATCGAGAAAGAGGTCAAGCTGGTGACTGGTCACTTCGCCTCCTGGCTGCCTGGCGCACGAACGATACGCCCCCGCCTTCAGTCGTCGCGCGGCTTGTACGGGATGTCCACAACGCGCGCGAACCATTCGGATTTTGCAGGTTTCGGCAGTGGCGACGACTTGTGGATCGCGCGCTCGACTGCGGCGTCGAGCGCCGCATTGCCGCTCGAACGGCGCAACTTGACCTCGAGCACCTCACCGCTCGGCAGTTGGGTAACCTCGAACACGGCCTGCGGGTTGCCCTGGACTCCGGGCGGGAGCGTGATGTTGCCGCGAATCTTGACGCGGATCTTCTCCTTGTACTCATCCTGTCCACGCTTCGCTTCGGCTGCCGCCTGTTCCGCCTGCAACTGCCTGAGCTGCCGCGCCTCGGTGTCGGCTCGCGCGCGCTGCTCCTGCGCGGCTTTCTGCTGCTGCAACTGCTTCTGTTCCCGCTTCAGTTCCTCATCGAAGCTCGGGCGGCGGTCGGGCTCCTTTGGCTTTGGCTCCGGCTTTGGCTCCGCCTTCGGCTTCGCCTCCTCCTTGCGCGGCGGCTCCTTCGGTTTCGCTTCTTCCTTGCGCACCGGCTCGCGGGTCTTCGGCTCCTCCTTCCGCGGCGCTTCCTTGACCGGTTCCCTGGGCGGCTTCTTCTCCTCCTTCAACGGGATGTCCGGCTTGACTGGCGGCTTTGGCTCGGCTTTCGGTTCGGGTTTGGCGACTGCCCGCGGCGCTGGCTCAGGCTTCGCCTGCGGCCTGGGTTCCGGCTTCGGTTCGGGTCTGGGATCTGGTCTGGGTTCCACTTTCGGTGCCACGGGCCTGGGTTCCGCTGCGGGTTCGGGCTGGGCCGCGACCGGCGGCGCTGGTGCGGCGCGCCAGACCTCGACCTCGACCGCCGCTGGCGGCTTGCTCTTCCACTGCACACCGAGAAACAGCGCGCCGAGGAGCAACAGGTGAACGGTCGCGGAAAGGACGATCGACGGCCACTTCGCCGGCTCATCCGGCGGCATTGGCGGCAAGGTCTGAATCGCTTCCACAGATCAGCGACTCACTTGTCGGAGGGCTGCACGAGGAGGCCGATGCGCTTGACCTGCTGCCGCTGCAGGTCGTCCATGACTTCAAGGACGGCCTGGTACCTGACGTTCTTGTCGCCGGCGATGAGCACCGCCTGCTCCGGGTTTCGGCGCTGCGCGCTGGCGATCTCCTGCACCAGCTCGCTGCGGCTCAGCGGCCGCTCGGTCCTGCCTGGCGCCAGCAATGCCAGCGTCCGGTCGGCGCGGACGATCACCTGCAGCGCTTCGGCCGGCGGCTGCGCAGCCTTGCCGACCGACGGCACGTCGATGCTGGCAGTGGTCATCATCGGGGCCGTCACCATGAAGATGACCAGCAGCACCAGCATGACGTCAATGTAGGGGACGACGTTGATCTCGTTCTTCAGGCGACGCGAACGCATGGCTCTACCTCATCTGCCGCTGCAGGATATTCGAGAACTCTTCCATGAACGACTCGAAGCGCGACGACAGGCGATCGATCTCGTGCGCAAAACGGTTGTACGCGACGACCGCCGGAATCGCGGCGAAGAGGCCGATGGCCGTCGCCACCAGCGCTTCGGCAATTCCCGGCGCCACTGCCGCCAGCGTCGCCTGGCCGACGTTCGACAGTCCGCGGAAGGAGTGCATGATTCCCCAGACGGTACCGAACAGGCCGACGTACGGACTGACCGAGCCGACCGAGGCGAGGAAGGCGAGATGCGAGTCGATGCTGTCCATCTCGCGCTGGTAGGTGGCACGCATTGCCCGCCGCGAACCGTCGATCACGTCCTTCGGGTCGAGGTTCTTCTGGCTGCGCAACTTGGTGAATTCACGAAAACCGGACTCGAAGATGCGCTCCATGCTGCCGGTGCTGTGGCGATCGTTGATCGCGCTTTGATAGAGACTGTTGAGATCGCCGCCGCTCCAGAAATCGCGCTCGAACTGTTCCGTCTGCGCCCGTGCCGCCTTGACCGTGAACCACTTGCGGAAAATGTAGTACCAGGACATGAACGAGACGCCGGCGAGCAGCAGCATCACGGCCTGCACGACGGCGCTGGCGTTGAGGATCAGGTGCAGGATCGACAGGTCTTGCGAGACATTCATTGCAGTGCTTCCAGTTTGTTGCGCAGGATTGCGGGGATCGACACGGTCTTCATCTGCGCCGCACTGACGCAGACGATGTGCACGGCGGCACGGATCAACTCCTGCCGTGACTCGTCGCCGTTTGCGCTGGCGTAGCCGATGTGCTGCCGAAAGAAGATCTGGGCGCGGCTGATGCGCTCCACTTCGAGGTCGACGATCAACTCGTCGTCCAGTCGTGCCGGCTTGAGATACTCGATCGTCAGCTTGCGGACGACGAAGGCGATGCCGGGATCACGCAGCAGATCGGTCTGGCGGTAGCCGATCGAGCGCAGCCATTCGGTGCGGCAGCGCTCCAGGTATTTCAGATAATTGGCGTAGTAGATTACCCCGCCGGCGTCGGTATCTTCGTAGTAGACGCGCACCCGACAGGTGAATGTTGTTGGTTTCTGCTCGTGGTTCATGGCCGGCACGGATTCTAAGGCAGCACCCTGTGGGCAAATGTAAGTGATTGTGACCGCATCGGGGCGCGCTCAGGGTGCCTGCCAGAGTTCGCCCTGGGGTAGCTGCTCGCCAGGACTCGTCAGGCCGAGATGTCGATAGACCGCCGGCGTGGCGACGCGGCCGCGCGGCGTGCGTTGCAGGAAGCCCTGCTGGATCAGGAAGGGTTCGAGCACATCCTCGATCGTGTCACGCGCTTCGCCGATTGCCGCCGCCAGGTTGTCGACCCCCACCGGGCCGCCGGCGAACTTGTCGATGACTGCTGACAACAGCTTGCGGTCCATGACGTCGAGGCCGCCGTGGTCCACTTCGAGCATCAGCAGAGCCGCGTCCGCCACCTCGTGCGTGATGTGACCGGCAGCCCTGACCTCGGCAAAGTCGCGTACCCGCCGCAACAAGCGGTTGGCGATCCGTGGCGTGCCGCGTGAGCGGCGGGCGATTTCCAGCGCGCCGGCCGGGTCGGCGGGCACCTTGAGCAGTTGCGACGAGCGGCTGACGATCAGCTTCAGTTCGTCGGGGGTATAGAACTCGAGCCGGGCGACGATGCCGAAGCGGTCGCGCAGCGGGTTGGTCAGCATGCCGGCGCGGGTGGTCGCACCGACGAGCGTGAATGGCGGCAGGTCGAGCTTGACGGAGCGCGCTGCCGGGCCCTCGCCGATCATGATGTCGATCTGGAAGTCTTCCAGTGCCGGATAGAGGATCTCCTCGACGACCGGCGACAGGCGGTGGATCTCGTCGATGAAAAGCACGTCGCGCGGTTCGAGGTTGGTCAGGATGGCCGCCAGGTCACCGGCACGTTCAAGTACCGGGCCTGAGGTCGAGCGCAGGTTGACACCCATCTCGGCGGCGATGATGTGTGCCAGCGTCGTCTTGCCGAGGCCCGGGGGGCCGAAGAGGAGGACGTGATCGAGCGTGTCGCTGCGCTTCCTCGCTGCTTCGATGAAGATCGTCAGTTGCTCGCGGATCTTCGCCTGGCCGACGTAGTCGGCCAGGCGTCTCGGTCGCAGCGCGCGCTCGATGGCGTCTTCCTGGGACGATGCCGAGGCAGCCGACACCACCCGGGCCAGCGGCGCCGCTGGGAAGTCGTCGGTCTCGATCATGGCGGCGATCCCTCGTCTGCCGTCGCCGATCGCGCATCGGCGTGCGCCAGCCATTCACGAATCAGGACCTGGCCAAGCGCCAGCAGGGTCGGACCGAGGAACAGTCCGATGAAGCCAAAGACCAGCACACCACCAAAGACACCGACGACGATCAGCAGCAACGGCAGGCTCGAGCTGCGCGAGATGAGGATGGGTTTGATGAAGTTGTCGACACCGCTGATCCCGAACATTCCCCACAATACCATGAACACTGCCCAGCCGGTCTGCCCCTCGCTGTAGAGCCAGATGGCGGCGCCCATCCAGATCAGGGTGCCGCCGATCACCGGCACCATCGACAGGAAGAACATGGCGACCGTCAGGATCAGGACACCGGGAACGCCGGCGATGAGGAAGCCGATCATCGCCACCACGGACTGCGCCGCGGCGGTGCCGACGATGCCGACCATGACTCCGGTGACCGTCCCCTCGACCAGCGCCAGCATGCGTTCGCCGAGGTCGCCGGCAAGCGCCCGGCTGCCGACATGCAGCGCATCGGCGTAGAGGTGCGCATCGCGAAAGATGAAGAAGACGAAGAAGATGACCAACAGCAGTTGCAGCAAGCCCTGTGCCAGCAGGGCCGCGGTCGCCAGGGCAAGGTTGCGGGTCGGCTCGACGAACTGGTGCAGGAGATTGTTCATCTCCTCGCGGCTGGCGACCAACTTCTGCCAGTAGTCGGCGGCATCACGCCCGATGAGGGGCAGCGTGGCCAGCCAGCCGGGCGGCTCCACCGGCAGACCATCTTCCAGCAGTGGTTTGAGATAGCGAATGGCGAGCTCGATGCCGTCGGCAATAGAGCCGGAGAGCAGGGCTACCGGCGCGACGAGGAGCAGCAGCAGCAGGATCGAAACCAGCAACGCCGCCAGGTTGCTGCGTCCGCGACAGAGCGTCAGCAGGCGGTTGCGAATCGGCCGTGTGACGACACAGATGACGATGGCGAACAGCAGGGTGCCGGTGAAGGGCAACAGGACGGCGATGCAGCCGGTCAGCAGCAAGGCGACGAGGGCGATCTGCAGAAGTTGCTTGTGGCTGGGATTCATCGTCGATTCAGACCCTTGACAGCAGCTTCAGCGCCTGCCGGATGCCATCCGAGGTCGTGATGCCGGGCGCCAACTGCTTCAATGCGGTCGCCGCTTCGCGCTCATTGTAGCCCAGCGCCAACAGCGCATTGAGGACGTCGCTGTTCGCGTCAGCCACAGTGGCCGTGCTCCCCGGCAGTGCGTCGGCAAGTTTTCCCTTCAGTTCGAGCAGGAGGCGCTCGGCGGTCTTGGTGCCGATGCCCGGGATCTTCGTCAGGCGGCCGACCTGCTGCTGCGCCACCACGGCCGCCAGTTCGCCCACCGACAGACCGGAGAGCACCGACAGCGCCAGGCGCGCGCCGACGCCCGAGATCTTCAGTAGCTGGCGAAACGCAAAGCGCTCGCCTTCGCTGGCAAAACCGTAGAGAAAATGCCCATCCTCGCGCACGACGAAGTGGGTCAGCAGGCTCAACTTGTCGCCGTTCGCCGGCAGGTTGTAGAAGGTGCTCATCGGCACGTCGAGTTCGTAGCCGACACCCTGCACGTCGAGCACCACCTGCGGCGGATTCTTTTCCAGCAAGATGCCGGTCAGCCGGCCGATCATCGCGCGCTCCTCCTCATCTGTCGTTGGTCTTCCTGAGGATCAGGCGGCCGCCGCGCACGTGCAGACCGGCAGATGCCAGGTTTCCCAGTCCGTGCCCGCCGTGCGCGTGCGCGATGGCGCAGGCCAGGGCATCGGCAGCATCGGCACCGGGGTTTGCCGGCAAGGATAACAGGTGGCGCACCATGTGTTGCACCTGCACCTTGTCCGCGTGGCCGTTGCCGACCACCGCCTGCTTCACCTGCAGCGCGGTGTACTCGGCGACATCCAGCCCGCTCGCGACGAGCGCGGTGATCGCTGCCCCGCGCGCCTGCCCGAGCAGCAGGGTGGATTGCGGGTTGACATTGACGAAGACGATCTCGGTTGCCGCCTCGTCGGGCCGATGTTTCGCCACCAGTTCGCGCAGTCCGGCATGGATCGTTCCCAGGCGGGCCGGCAGCGAATCTCCGACGTTGGTGCGGATGCAGCCGCTGGCGAGATAGCGCAGCCGGTTGCCGTCCCTTTCGATGACGCCGAAGCCGGTGACGCGCAACCCGGGATCAACGCCCAGGATCCGCAGCACTGGCGGGGCAGCCTGACTCATCGGGCCGGCACGCGTGCCAGATGGACGCCGGCGACGGCCAGCACCATGCCGCAAAGCGCCAGGCCGCCGAGGGTCTCGCCGAAAACCAGCCAGGCGATCAGGGCCGTACTCGGCGGCGTCAGGTAGAACAGACTGGCGACATTGACGGCACTACCACTGCGAATCAGAAGGTTGAGCAGGCTGATGGCACCAAAGGAAAGCACCAGAACCAGCCAGAGCAAGGCGAAAACGAACTCCGCCGTCCACTCGATGAGCATGCTTTCGGTCGACCAGGCGACGAGCGCGGTGCAGATCGCGGTTGGCAGAAACTGGATGACCGATCCGCTGCGCAGGTCGAAGTGGGGGCAAAAACGTTTCTGGTACAGAGTGCCGAGAGTGATTCCGAGCAGCGCCGTGATGGCTGGCAGCAGCATTCCGGCCAGCGGCAGGTCGCCGAGTTTGTTCGCCACGACCAGTGCCACCCCGGCCAGACCGAGAACCAGCCCCAGCCACTGCCGCGGCGAGACCCGTTCGCCGAGCAGAAAGCCGGCGCCGGCAGCCGTCAGCAGCGGCTGCATGCCCACCACCAGTGCCGTGACACCAGCCGGCAGACCGTGCTTGATCGCCATGAAAACGCCACCGAGGTACAGCCCGTGCACCAGCAGGCCGGAGACGCCGATATGCAGCAGCTGGTGTCCGTCGCTCGGCCAGGAGGCGCCGGTCGCCAGTGCCAGAGCGGTCATCAGGGCGAGCACGAGCAGGTAGCGGACGAGCAGGAAAGTCAACGGTTCGGCGTAGGGCAGGCCGAACTTGGCACCGATGAAACCGGTGCTCCAGAGGAAGACGAAGAGGAAAGGCAGCAACGAAGGTACGGGGCGCATGGCATGGTCTGGTGGCAGCTCGGCAGGAGGTGTGGCAATTATCGCCGCGGATGGTGGCAACGCAGCAGGGTGACAGCAGAGGCGCGGCTGCTGCTGGCCCGCGCGGCGATCAGCCGCGGCGCCGACCGTCGTGCCGTCGCGGTCGATGACGAAGACTCCCCGCCACGGCAGGCGCGAGGAAGCCCGGTTGCACCCGTTCCGTCATCGCGCACTGGCTGGCGGCGAACGGCTGTTGCCGCTGCCCGGCACGGAGCATGCACTCACGCCGGCAGCGGCTGGCGATAGCCGAGGGACTGTTCGATCCTGCCCGCCGTTGCCTTGATCGGCACCACCCAGTCCGGATCATGGCGTTCGCTCGGTGCCGAGACCGAGAGCCCGGCGGCGAGTTGGCCCTCGTCATTGCGGATCGGAGCCGCGATGCAGCGCAGACCGATCTCCGCTTCTTCGTTGTCGGATGCGAAGCCGTGCCGGCGGATCCGGTCAAGCTCCCTCTCCAGCGCTTCGAGGCGGGTCAGTGAATGCGGGGTTTTTCCCGGCAGGCCGGTGCGGCGGGCGTAAGCGCGCACATCAGCCGGACTGTCGGCGGCGAGGAACAGCTTGCCGACCGACGTCAGGTGCAGCGGAGCCCGGCCGCCGACCAGGTAGACCACGCGCAACAGCGAGCGGCCGCTCGAAGTTCTTTCGACGTAGATGATCTCGTCCTCGTGGCGGACGCCCAGATTGACCGCCTCGCCGATCGACTCGTGCAGTTGCTGCATGTAGGGCAGCGCCACCTGTCGGATGCTGATGCGCGATTTGACGATGTTGCCAAGCTCGAGCAGCCGGATTCCGAGTGCGTAGGTGCCATTCTCGTGCCGCTCGACGAGAGCCGAACTGGTCATCGCTGCCAGGATGCGATGCGCGGTCGAGGGATGGAGGCCGGTGGTCTGCGCCAGCGTCTTCAGGCTCGCTGGCTCCTGCAGGCTGGCCAGTACTTCGAGCAGCGCCATCATCCGCTCGATGACCTGGATTGAACCCTTGTCTGCCTGTTGTTCGGCCATTGCCTTCCTGTCGAAGCGTCGATCCTGAAGCGGGCGAAGCACCGTCGGCGCACCGTCGCTTGTGCATTGCAATATCTTACCATCAGCGGCAATCGCGCGGCTGCTCGGCGGCCTTCCCCGCCCACCGGCAGGACGCAGCCCGCGGTCTTGTGCGGCGCATTCAGGGAATGCTTGATCGACCTCCGACTGTCGGGTAAGGTGCGACCGATGAACCCATCGGACACCACCGCTGACCTGCTGCACAAGCTGGGGAAGGATCTGGTGCGCAAGCGCGCGCTGCTGATCGATCGTTACCCGAATGCACGCAGCACGCTGCGGACGATGCTGTCAACGATCGGCGTCACGACCGTCCATACCGCCGGCACCTCGGCGGAGGTGCTGCGGCAGGTCAAGGCCAACAGTTTTGACATCATTCTCTCCGACTACCAACTGGAGGACGGACGTGACGGTCAGCAACTGCTGGACGAGTTGCGGCAACAGCATCTGGTGCGACTGTCGACCGTCTTCATCATCGTCACCAGTGAGCGCACTTATCACAACGTCGTTTCGGTGGCTGAACTCGCTCCCGACGATTACCTGATCAAGCCTTTTACGGCGGATGAACTGCGCGGACGGTTGCTGCGCGCCGTCTACAAGAAACAGTTCCTGGCCGCCGTTTTCGATCACCTGGACAACGGGGCCTACGCGCAGGCTCTGCTGGCCTGTGACCGTCTCCTGGGCCAGGACAGCGGTTTCCTGATGGACCTGCTGCGCTGCAAGGGCGAGATTCTGAACGTGCTCGGACGTCCTGCCGAGGCGCAGGCGGTTTACCAGCAGGTGCTTGCACAACGCGTACTGCCCTGGGCGAGAATGGGCCTGGCTGTCGCCTGTCGCAATCAGCAGCAGTTTGCCGAGGCTGAGAGTCTGGGGCAGTCGCTGGTCGAGGACTTCCCGGAGTTCACTGCCGCCTATGATTTCCTCGCCGAGGTCCGCGAAGAAATGGGCAAGCTGGCGGAAGCCCAGTCGGTGTTGCTGCAGGCAGCGGCGAAGTCGCCCAACAACGCCTCGCGACAGCGGCTGGTGGGTGATCTGGCGATGCGCAACAACGACCTGCAGACGGCGGAGAAAGCCTACGGCAAGGTGCTGGATCGTCGGCGCGGTTCGACCCTGAGCAATGTCGACGACTACACGAACCTTTCCCGAGTCCTGCTCGACAGGGGTCAGACCGACGGCGCGCAGAAGATCACCGCACAACTGCGGCGCGACTGGCGGGGCAGCAAGCAGGGCGAACTGGCCGCACTGGTCATGGACACGCTCTGCGCCAACCAGGAAGGCAACCCGGCGAAGGCCCGCGAGACCGTTGAACAGGCGCTGCAGTTGGGCAAGTCGCTGCAGGAGGCCGGCAAGGGCTCGCTGCTGTCGCAGGCGCTGACCCTCGATCTGGCACAGGCATGCCTTGCCACCGGCAAGGAGGAGGAGGCGCGGGAGATCTTCCGCCAGGTGGCTGCGGAGAACCATGAAGACCGCAACATGATCGCCAAGGTGCAGAGCATCTACACCAAAGCCGGCAAGGAAGAGGACGGGCAGGCGCTGCTGGCCGAAGTCGGCAGGGAGATCGTCGACCTGAACAATCGCGGCGTTCTCGCCGCGCGCAATGGCGACGTCGAAGGTTCGGTGAAATTGCTGATCGAGGCCGCAGAACGGGTACCCAATCTGCAGTTCCTGGTCAACGCGACGAAGGCGATCTTTACCCTCCTCGACCAGAAGGGCTGGGACGCCGATCTGGCGCGGCGCGGCCTGCGTTACCTGCAACTGGCGCAAGCGAAGGACATGCGCAATGTGCGGGTGATTTCGGCACGCGAGCTCTACCAGCGTGTCGCGCGCAAGTACGGCGTGGCGCTGGTGCCGGCAGCCGGCGTCTCCGCTGCCGGCGGGCGGCCAATGCCGTAGGCGACGGCAGCCGTCGCCGATCATCATCACTGCGTCTGCGACCGTCGCAGGAGTTCGTCGAGAAAGGCGCGTGCCGGCAGCGACAGGAGCTTCGAGCGCCGGTGCATGATCAGCCATGGCTGGCGGAGCGGAAATCCGCCGACGTCCAGGATGCACACTTCCTGCTGCCCTGGATCCGCGCCCAGTGCCTGTCGCGAGAGGACCGCGAGCCCGGCGCCACTGGCTACCAATTCGCGAATGGCCTCGTTGCTGCTGACGGTCAGCTTGATGTCCAGCCGGATTCCGGTTTTCGCCAGGTGGTTGTCGATCGTCCGTCGCGAACCCGAGCCCGTTTCGCGGAGGATGAAGCGCTCGCCGCGCAGCTCGGCCAGATCGACGCGTCGCCCCGCTGCCCAATGCGCGAGCGGGGCGATGACCACGAGTTCGTTGTTGACCAGGGGATGGCTTTCCACCTGCAGATCCTCCGGCGGATAGAGCAGGACGTAGAGGTCATCCTGGTTGGCCCGCATGCGGGCGACGATGTGCTCGCGGTCGGCAACCTCGAGCGCGACATGCACGTCCGGATGGCGACGGCAGAAGTCACCCACCAGCCGCGGCAGGAAGTACTTCGCGGTCGTCACCAGTGCGACTCGCAGGCGGCCACGCTTGAGGCCCTTGAGATCGGCAATGGTTGCCTCGAAGTTCGTCCAGAGGTCATCCAGCGCGCGCGCCAGCTGCAGCGTTTCCTCGCCGGCCTCGGTCAGTACGAGCGTGCGACCCACCTGCTCGAACACCGGCAGACCGAGGGTCTCGGCGATCTGTCTCACCTGCAGTGATACCGCCGGCTGTGTCAGATGGAGTTCTTCGGCGGCTTTCGAGAAGCTCCGTTGGCGTGCGACGGCGACAAAGCTTTCGAGTTGGCGAAAAGTGATCCGACGTCGCGGCATGTATAAGTCAAGACAAATAATCTTGGCAATTATATCTTATTGGACTTTATGGACTACAGAACCCATAGTTGCTCTGTCCGCGGCCGTGCTGCGGATGGAAGTCGAACCAGCCAACCAAGGAGAAGCAAATGCGTCATTACACCACCGACAGCGCTGAAGCCATGTCACGAGTCGTTGCCCTCGCCCTGCTCGCCGATGGTGCGCTTGACAACCGGGAGATCGAGTCGCTTTCCAGGGATGGAATCTGTGACCGGCTGCACATCTCCCCGGAAACCCTCGATCGCGTGATCCACGAGTTCTGCAACGACCTGCTGCAGTGCGCGCGCGCGCCGAACGTCGGCCAGATCGAACTCGACCGAGATCTGGTCGATCAACTGCTCGACGACATCCGTTCGCCGGACCTGCGGCAGCAGGCTCTGGGCGCGATCGTCGATATCACCAACGCCGACGGCTGCCTCACCGGCGGCGAGGCGATCGTCATCTCCGAAGCGATGAGTCTCTGGGGCCTGGAACTGCAGCGCGTTGCCCGCACGCAGGTGCGCCCCGCGCAGCAGTCGTCACCCCGGCTGCAGATCGATCAGGCCTGGCTGTCGTGAAGCAGTGGCGACCCGTCGGCCGCGTGTGCGACGGGTCTGCCGACCGGCAGCGAGCGGTCAGTGCCTGCCGCCCAGCCCGAGATAGCTCTCGATGACCCGCGGATCGCTGGCCAGCGATCCGCTGGGCCCTTCCAGGGAGATGTTGCCGGTTTCCAGAACGTACGCGTAATCAGCCACCTGCAACGCAGCGCGGGCGTTCTGCTCGACCAGGAGCATGGCAACGCCGATGCTCCTGAGATGGGCGATGGTGCGAAAGATCTCCCTGATGACGAGCGGTGCCAGGCCGAGGCTTGGTTCGTCGAGCAACAGCAGTCGTGGCTTGGCCATCAGCGCCCGGCCCATGGCGAGCATCTGCCGCTCGCCGCCCGAGAGGGTGCCTGCCATCTGTTCGCGCCGTTCCATCAGTCGCGGGAAGATGTCGAAGACGTGGTCGATCGTTTCCAGTTGATCACGATGGCCGGCACGGTAGCGATCGAACGCCCCCAGCAGCAGGTTGTCAGAGACGCTCATCTCCGCAAACAGCTCGCGCTTTTCCGGCACCAGCGTCATCCCCTGCCGCACCAACTGTTCGACACTGCGCCCGGCGCTCTGCCGCTCGCCGAGATAGACCAGATCCCCACGCAGCGGCAGCAGGCCGATCAGTGCCGACAGCAGCGTCGTCTTGCCGGCGCCATTGGGACCGATGACGGTCACGATCTCGCCCCGATGCACGCGCAGCGACAGCCCGTGCAGTGCTTCGACCTTGCCATAGCTGACCGACAGGTCGCGCACCTCGAGGACGACGCTGCGTTCTTCGGTCGCCAGCGGCGCACTCATTCGACACCCCCGAGGTAAGCTTCGACCACCGCCGGGTTGCGCTGGATCTCCTCCGGCAAGCCGGCTGCCAGTTTGCGGCCGAACTCCATGACCACCACCCGGTCGGCCAGGCCCATGACGAATTCCATGTCGTGCTCGACCAGCAGGATGCCCATCCCTTCCGCGCGCAGTCGCCGCAGCAGTTCGGCAAGCGCCTGTTTTTCGACGTAGCGCAGACCGGCAGCCGGTTCGTCGAGGAGCAGCAGACAGGGGTCGGCGGCCAGCGCCCGGGCAATCTCGACCAGTCGCTGCCGGCCGAGAGGCAGGTTCCCGGAAGGCTCGTACATCTGGTCGCGCAGACCACAGCGTTCGATCTGCATTGCCGCCTCCTGCAGCAGTTGCGCATCCTCGTCGCGGTCGGCGCGGCAGGCGGCGGCAATGAAACTCTTGCGCCCACGCAGATGGGCGCCGATGGCGACATTTTCGATGACGCTCATCGCGGGCAGCAGACGGACATGCTGGAAGGTGCGGCTCATTCCCAGGCGGGCAATCCGGCGCGCCGGCAGCGACTCGACACGCTGGCCACGAAAGCTGACGCGACCCGAGCTCAGCGGGTCGACACCGGAGATGCCGTTGAACATCGTGCTCTTGCCGGCGCCGTTGGGACCGATCAGGGCCATGATCTCACCGGCGCGAACCCGGAAACTGACGCGGTCATTGGCCACCAGGCCGCCAAAGCACTTGCTCGCATCGGTGACCTCCAGGAGTACTGAGCCGGGCTCGGGAAGCGGTCGTTTCGCCAGGCGCGGCACGCTTTCGGCGTGCGCGCGCCGCACCTCCTGTGGCCAGAAGCGTTGCAGCATCGGCCACACCCCGTCGCGCGCCCGGTGCAGGACGAGGATCATCAGCAGGCCGAAAACGATCATCTCGAAGTTGCCGCTCTCGCCCAGCAGGCGGGGCAGCCAGTCCTGCAGCCATTGCTTGAGGACGGTGATCAGACCGGCGCCGAGAATCGCTCCCCAGACGTGCGAGACGCCGCCAACGACGGCCATGAACAGGTACTCGATCCCCTGCGTGAGGGAAAAAGGGGTCGGGTTGACGAAGCGCTGCAGGTGGGCGTACAGCCATCCCGAGACGGCGGCATAGAGGGCTGCGACAGCGAAGACGACGATCTTTGAACGGGGTGTGTTGATGCCCATGGCCTCGGCCATCACCGAGCCACCCTTGAGGGCGCGTATGGCCCTGCCTTCGCGTGAGTCGAGCAGGTTGCGCGTAGCCAGGATCAGCCCGAGCAGGATGGCCCAGATCAGGTAGAAGAAGTCGCGACCGGAGCGGAGTTCGACGTCGAGGATGTGCAGTGGCGGCACGCCGGAAATGCCGGTGTGACCGCCGAGCGCCGCCAGGTTGCCGAACAGGTAGTAGAGGCTGATGCCCCAGGCGATGGTGCCCAGGGGAAGGAAGTGGCCGGACAGTCGCAGGGTCACGAGCCCCAGCGACAGGGCGACGATCGCCGTCACCAACAGGCCGGCAGGCAGCGTCAGCCAGGGCGAAACCCCGTGCACCGTCGTCAGGTAGGCGGAGGTATAGGCGCCCAGGCCGGCAAAAGCCGCCTGCCCGAAGGAAGTGAGGCCGCCGACACCGGTCAGCATCACCAGCCCGAGGGTGACGATGGCGTAAAGGCCGATGTAGTTCAGCAGCGTGACATGGAACTCGGACAACAGGGCAGGTGCCGCCAGCAGGGCGACGATGAAGATCAGGAGGAGGATCGTCGAGTGCAGGCTGCGCTTCATGCCTCCTCCACATGACGCGTCTTCAGTGACCGCCAGAGCAGGACCGGGATGATCAGCGTGAAGACGATCACCTCCTTGAAGGCGCTCGCCCAGAACGATGAGTACGCTTCGAGGAAGCCGACGAGGACGGCGCCCGCGGCCGCCAGCGGGTAACTCGCGAGGCCGCCGATGATCGCACCGACGAAGCCCTTGAGGCCGATCAGGAAACCCGAATCGTAGTAGATGGTGGTGATCGGGGAGATCAGCACGCCGGAGAAGGCGCCGATGGCTCCGGCCAGGGTGAACGAAAGCAGTCCCGCGAGGTCCCCCGAGATGCCCATCAGGCGGGCGCCTGTCCGGTTCATCGCCGTCGCCCGCAGGGCCTTGCCGTACAGCGTCCGCTCGAAAAAGAAATAGAGCGCAACGATCAGCAGGATGCTGGCGACGATGACGAGAACCGTCTGCCCTTGCAGCACGGCATCGCCGAGTGCGAAACTGGCATCGGTGAAGGCCGGGGTCCGCGAGCCCTCGGCGCCGAAGAACACCAGTCCCAGGCCGGTCAGGGTCACATGCACGGCAACCGAGACGATCAGCAACGCCAGCACCGATGCCTCGGCGATCGGCTGGTAAGCCAGGCGGTAGAGCATCGGTGCGAGTGGGACCACCAGCATCAGGGTCAGCAGCACCTGCACCGGCAGCGGCAGCCCTGCGGGCGAGACCGCCAGCAGACTGGCGGCCAGGAGCAGCGGCGCGCCACAATTGAGCAGCAGGATCAGTGGCAAGCGGCGGAAGCGGCGCGCCCGCACTGCCGTCGCGCCCTCGATGAGGGCAATCGCGGTCCCCATCGCGAGCAGCAGCCACACCGTTCCCGGCAGTCTCCCCGCCTGCAGGCTGGCCAGCGTCAGGGCACCAAAGGCGACGAACTCGCCCTGGGGGATGAAGATCACCCGCGTCACCGCGAAAACGAGAACCAGCGCCAGCGCCAGCAGGGCGTAGATGGCGCCGTTGGTGACGCCATCCTGGCCCAGCAGCAATGCAATCTGCAAATCCATCAACACCATCCAGTTACGTCTGCCGTTGGCGACAGCCGCGCGGCACACCCGGGCGACAAGGGATCGCGACGGTCACGCGTTGGCTGACGCTCTCGCCCCCGGAGAAGCGTCAGCAACTGCCGTCGAGCGGCTCGCAGTGATCGCCAGCCTTATTCGACCAGCTTCCAGGTACCGTTGTCGACCCGGACCATCACCCGTGCCCGCTGGTCGAATCCGAGATGGTCCTGCGGGCTCATGTTGAACACCCCGTGCGCGCCCGTGAGATTCGTCGTCCTCTCCAGCGCCTGCCGCAGCGCCTGGCGAAACCCGGGCGTTCCCGGCTGCGCCTTCTTCAGCGCTTGCGGCACGGCATTGGCCAGCAGCAGGCTGGCATCCCACGCATGCGCGCCGAAAGTCGAGGCCGTTCCCTTGCCGTGCATGGCCTCGTACTTCGCCACATAGTCGAGCGCCACCTTCTTGATCGGGTTGCTGTCGGGCAGTTGGGCCGCCACCAGGACGGGTCCGGCAGGCAGGAAGGTGCCTTCACAATCCTTGCCGCAGACGCGCAGAAAGTCGGCGTTGGCGACTCCGTGCGTCTGGTACATCAGGCCCTTGTAGCCCTTTTCCTTGAGCGACTTCTGCGGCAGGGCTGCCGGTGTCCCGGCGCCACCCACGAGAACTGCGCCCGGCTTGGCGGCGAGGATCTTCAGTACCTGCCCGGTCACCGAAGTGTCGGCGCGATTGAATCGCTCGTTGCCGACGATCTGGATCCTGCGCGCCTCGGCAATCTTCGAGAACTCGTTCCACCAGCCCTCGCCGTAGGCGTCGGCGAAGCCGATGTAGGCCACCGTCCTGACCTTGTTGTCGAGCATGTGCTGGACGATCGCCGTGGCCATCTGGGCGTCGTTCTGTGGTGTCTTGAAGACCCAGGCACGCTTGCCGTCCATCGGGTCGATGATCCGCGCCCCGGCCGCCATCGAGATCATCGGCGTTTCACCCTCGGCAACGACGTCGATCATCGCCAGCGAGTTGGGGGTGGTCGTCGAACCGATCACCACGTCAACCCTGTTTTCGGCGAGCAGCTTGCGCGTATTCTTGACTGCCGTCGTGGTGTCGGAAGCGTCATCGAGAACGATGTAGTTGAGCTTCTGGCCAGCGATGGTCGTCGGCAGCAGGGCTATGGTGTTCTTTTCCGGAATTCCCAGCGAAGCAGCCGGCCCGGTCGCCGACAGCGTCACGCCGACGTTGATCTCGGCGCGTGCGCCGGCGGCGAGAACGATTCCCAGGACAGCCAGCAGACTGGCCTGCAGCAGCTTGACTCTCATGCTTCCTCCCGTGTGGTTGCCCGCATCCCATGCCGCCGGCGAGCGCACGGCAGCAAGTAACCATTGTGCGGCCGCGGGCAGCGCGAGACAAGTCTAAAAGAAGGTGTCGCGGGCAAACTTGACGATGAAGACGCTGACGACGGCGAGGAAGGCACGCCTGACAAAAGCGCTGCCATGCCGCAGCGCGAGCTGAGTACCGACGATCGAGCCGAGGACGTTGCAGGCCGCCATCATCACCGCCAGCCAAGGGAGCAGGTGGCCATGCGGGACGAAGAACCCGAGCGCCGCCAGGTTGGTGGCCACGTTGACCACTTTCGCTGCCGCCGACGCGTGCAGGAAGTCGAAACCGAAGAAACGGATGAACAGGAAGATCAGGAAGCTGCCGGTCCCCGGGCCAAAGAAGCCATCATAGAAGCCGATGGCGCCACCCAGCAGGAGGGCGTAGGCAAACTCGCGCCGCCCCGTGTGCTGCGGTCGGTGAATGCCACCGAAATCGCGGCGCGCGAAGGTGTAGCCGGCGGCACCGATCAACAGCAGCAGGATCAGCGGCCGCAGTACGGCCGGGGGCAGCCAGGCCACCGCCATGGCACCGAGGTACGAGCAGGCGAAAGCGGCAGCTGCTGCCGGCAGCGTCGTTCGCCAGGGCATCTCGACGCGGCGGGCATAGCGCCAGGCGGCACTGGTCGTGCCGAAGATGCTGGAAAACTTGTTCGTCCCGAACAGGGTCGCCGGCAGCTCGCGCGGCAGCGTCTGGAACAGCGCGGGGATCTGGATCAGGCCGCCGCCGCCGACAACCGCATCGATGAAACCGGCAAGCAGGGCTGCCACTGCGAGACCGCCCAGCAGCACGGGGTCGAGTCCGTACATCCCGCTTCAGCGCTGGGCGACGAAGAACAGTCGCTTGAAGGGAAACAGCGTTGTTCCATCCGGGCTGCGGCGATAGACGGCAGCCAGTCGCTCGCGATAGGCGGCGAGGAAGTGTTCGGCGGCGGCGCCATCGAGCCGTTTCATGAAAGGCAGGAGGGTCGTTCCCTTCATCCATTCAATGACCGGGTCGTCGCCGCTCAACACGTGCCAGTAGGTGGTTTCCCACAGCTCCACCTGACGGCAGAGCGGCCGCAGCAGGTGCTCGTAGTCGGTGGGTGGCAGGATGCTGCCCATGCGCACGCTGCCAAGCGCATCGTTCCACTGCGCCTCGCCAGCAAGCTGGCGCAGGATCTGGTGCGCTGGTTCGCCAAAGTTGGCCGGTATCTGGACCGCCAGGACACCGCCCGGGCAGAGTTGCCCGACCAGTTCGGGCAGCAGTCTGCGGTGATCCGGCAGCCAGTGCAGGACGGCATTCGAGAACAGCAGGTCGGGACTGAAGCCGGCCCGCCAGGCGGCGATGTCGGCCCGCTGCCAGTCGATGGCGGGCAGCGTACGGGCGGCGCGGGCGAGCATCGCCGCGTCGCTGTCGATACCGACGATCTCTGCCGCTGGCCAGCGCTCGGCGAGCAGCCGGGTGACGTTGCCGGCACCGCAGCCGAGATCGACGATGCGCCGCGGCTCCGTCTCGCCCAACCTGGCGAGAAGATCGAGTGCCGGCCGCAGCCGGGCGTCGGCGAACCTCAGGTACTGCGCGGGATTCCAGCTCATCTGCCAGCCCATCACCTTCGCCGGTCGCCGGCGCCGAATGCGAACAGGGAGGGATGTTACTCCACCTTGCATGGCGCTGGTCAGCGCCGATTGCGATCGGCGGCGCACGTTTCCTGATCGTTCCAACGAGCGGCGCGACGGGAAAAGGCCTTAAACTCGCCCTTTCTGTCAGCCGGAGGGTTGTTCACGATGCGCAAAGGGATCATTCTGGCCGGTGGTTCCGGCACTCGCCTTCACCCCGCTACCCTGGCCATCAGCAAACAGCTGCTGCCGGTATTCGACAAGCCGATGATCTACTATCCGCTGAGCACCCTGATGCTGGCGGGGATCCGCGAGATTCTGATCATTTCGACGCCGCAGGATACGCCCCGCTTCGCGCAACTGCTCGGCGATGGCTCACGCTGGGGACTCGATCTCAGCTATGCGGTGCAACACAGCCCGGACGGCCTGCCGCAGGCATTCATCATTGGTGCCGACTTTCTCGGTCGTGATCCATCGGCGTTGGTCCTTGGCGACAACATCTTTTACGGCCACAGTTTTCAGCAATTGCTCGCCCGGGCAAGCGAGCGCCAGACTGGCAGCACGATATTCGCGTACCACGTGCATGACCCCCAGCGCTACGGCGTGGCGGAGTTCGACAGCAGCGGCAGGGTACTGAGCCTGGAGGAAAAGCCGCAGGCACCGAGGTCGAACTACGCGGTCACCGGTCTGTATTTCTACGACAATCAGGTGACCGAATTGGCGAAAGGCCTCAAGCCATCAGCTCGCGGCGAGCTGGAGATCATCGACCTGACCCGCCTCTACTTGGAGCAGGGGCAGCTTCAGGTCGAGCTGATGGGGCGTGGCTATGCCTGGCTGGATACGGGAACGCATGAAAGCCTGCTGGGGGCCGGGCAGTTCATCGCCACGATCGAGCACCGGCAGGGGCTGAAGGTAGCCTGCCCGGAGGAGATCGCTTTTCGCCATGACTGGATCACCGCCGAGCAGCTCGAGGCGCTTGCGCAGCCGCTGACCAAGAGTGGCTACGGTGAGTACCTGCTTGCCTTGCTGCGGGAAAGGCCGCTCTGAGGCTCCCCGCCGGTGTCCGACCAGGCGACCGCCGGCCGCGCGTTGCCCAGGCAACGGCGCGCTGCGGCCTGGGGTCGGGCATGTTCGACGACCTCATCGGGGGCTGCGGCTGGCAGACGATGGCCCATGGCCGGCGTCGCATACCGTTCGTGGCTGGTGGCAAGCGCCGCCGCGAGCCCTGAGCGTCCACGGCGTCCTTGAAGCGCCCACCTGCTGCAGGTATCATGCGAGACTTTCCGCGATACGGACGGTTCGGCCTGCAGGCAGGGCTCCAGCACTTCGAATCGCCCGCCATGAAGGAAGCCAGCCGATGTTCAAGACCATTCAGGGGCGCCGCATCCGCGCCGGTGTAGTCGGATGTGGTCGCATCTCGAGGAATCACTTTGGTTCCATCGAGACCCACGTCAATGACCTCGAGCTGGCTGCCGTCTGCGACAACGACCGCGCTGTTCTCGAGGCCCATGTGGAGAAACACTCTGTCAGGGGCTATGCGCGGATGGAAGAGATGTTGCGCAATGAAGCCCTTGACGTCGTCGCGCTGTGCACGCCGAGCGGCCTGCATCCCGACCAGGCCGTCCTGGCTGCCACCCACGGCGTCAACGTGGTTACCGAGAAGCCCATGGCGACTCGCTGGCAGGACGGCGTGCGCATGGTCCGCGCCTGCGACCAAGCGAACGTGCGGCTGCTGGTGGTGAAGCAGAACCGTCGCAACTCGACGCTGCAGATGCTCAAGCGTGCGTTTGACGAGAAGCGCTTCGGCAAGGTCTATATGGTCAGCATCAACGTCTTCTGGTCGCGGCCGCAGGAATACTACGATTCCGCCAAGTGGCGTGGTACTTGGGAACTTGACGGCGGCGCGTTCATGAACCAGGCCAGCCACTATGTCGACCTCGTCGACTGGCTGGTCGGCCCAGTCGCCAGCGTCACCGCGATGACGGCGACCCTGGCACGGGACATCCAGGTCGAGGACACCGGCGTTCTCAATATCCGCTGGCGCAGCGGGGCTCTCGGCTCGATGAGTGTCACCATGCTCACCTACCCGAGGAACCTCGAAGGCTCGATCACCATTCTCGGGGAGAAGGGAACCGTCCGCATCGGCGGCGTTGCGGTCAACGACATCCAGGTCTGGGACTTCGCCGATCAGCGTGACTACGATGCCGACATCAAGACCGCCAACTATGAGACCACCTCGGTCTACGGCTTTGGCCACCCGCTGTACTACCGCAACGTCGTCGATGTGCTGCGCGGCGATGCTGAACCCGAGGTCGATGGGCGTGAAGGCCTGAAGTCACTTGAAGTCCTGATTGCCGCATACCTGTCGGCTCGCGATGGGCGCGAGATCGCCTTGCCACTCGAATACTGACCGGTTGATGGACATCGGCATCGTTGGTGGCGGCATCAACGGTTTGTGTTGTGCCTGGCAGTTGCAGCAGAGCGGTCACGCAGTACGCCTGTACGAACGCAACAGACTGATGGCGGCGACCAGTTCACGCTCATCCAAGCTGCTGCACGGCGGGCTGCGCTATCTTGAGAACCTCGAGTTCCGGCTGGTGCGCGAGGCATTGCGCGAGCGCGACAGCTGGCTCGCTCGGGTGCCCAGCCTGACCCGGCCGCTGCGGCTGCTGATGCCGATCTACCGTGGCGGGCGTCGTTCACGCTGGCTGATTCGCGCCGGGCTGTTCCTCTACGACTCGCTGGCAGGCAGGAGCGCACTGCCAGCCGCCAACTGGCGCACGGCCGGACAGATCCTGCAGGCCGATCCGCAACTGCGTCGCGAGGGACTGCTCGGCGGCTACAGCTTCTCCGATGGCCAGATGGACGATCAGGCACTGGGGTTGTGGGTCGCCGAGCAAGCCCGGGCAGCGGGCGCCGTCCTGCGCGAGCACTGCGAGGTACGACGAGTGGATCGCAGCGGCCGGATTGAGTTCGCCGATGGCACTTCGGCTCGGCATGAGCGCCTCATCAACGTCTGTGGGCCGTGGGCCGAACGCCTGCTCGAGCAGAGTGGAATCGGTTCCCCGTATCGCTTGGATCTGGTGCGGGGTAGTCACCTGATCCTCGATCGTCCCTGTCCGCAGGCCTACGTGCTGGAGGTCCCCTGCGAGCCGCGAATCGTTTTCGTCCTTCCCTGGCAGGGACGAACGCTGGTCGGCACGACTGAAGTCCGGCAGGCGCTCGACGCCCCCGTGGTCTGCGACCCGGGCGAGCAGGACTACCTGCTGACGGTCATCGGCCACTATTTCCCATGCTCTGGCGGGTCCGACCGGGTGCTCGAGGCTTTTGCCGGTGTCCGTCCGCTGCTCCAGTCGGCCAGAAAGCCGGCGCAGGCCACACGTGAGTACGCCGTGCACCGTGACGGCGTGCTGATCAGCGTCTTTGGCGGCAAGTGGACAACCGCTCATGCGCTGGCGAGAAGGGTTTCCGACCACATTCACTGAATCCGGGAGGGTCATGAACGGTTTTACGGCAGATTCGACGGCAATCATCGACAGCGGCGCTGTAGTTGGCGACAATACCCGCATCTGGCAATGGGTACATGTCAGCGCTCAGGCACGCATCGGCAACGATTGTTCGCTTGGTCAGAACGTCTTCGTCGGCAACAGGGTGATCATCGGCAACAACGTCAAGATCCAGAACAATGTTTCGGTCTATGACAACGTGACACTCGAGGACGATGTCTTCTGCGGCCCGAGCATGGTCTTCACCAACGTCTACAACCCACGCAGCCATGTATCGCGCAAGCATGAGTACCGCGACACGCTGGTCAGACGGGGCGCCACTTTGGGCGCCAACTGCACCATTGTCTGCGGCGTCACGGTCGGCGAGTATGCTTTTGTCGCCGCCGGCGCGGTGGTCAACCGGGACGTACCCGCCTACGCGCTGATGGCGGGCGTCCCCGCGAGACAGATTGGCTGGATCAGCCAGCACGGCGAACGCCTCGATCTGCCGCTCAGCGGCGACGGGGAGGCGCGTTGCCCGGCGACGGCGGTCCGCTACCTGCTCAGGGATGGGCAGGTCTGTTGCGTGCAGGACGCCCATGGCGACCGGGAAGTGGCGCCAGGCGCCCCGCAGCCCGGCCATTGATGTCGCAACCGACAGCGTTCCGGCGGTCCGCGGAAGGGGCCCGCTTCAACCGTAAGTCAGCAGGATACTCATGAGCATTCAATTCATCGACCTCAAGGCACAATACGCCTCTCTCCGCGGCCCGATCCATGAGCGCATGCAACGGGTACTCGATCACGGCCAGTACATCATGGGCCCGGAAGTCAGGGAACTGGAAGAGAGGCTCGAAAGCTACACGGGCAGTTCGCACTGCATCACCTGCGCGTCGGGAACCGAGGCACTGCTCATCTCGTTGATGGCACTTGGTGTCGGGCCGGGAGATGAGGTGATCACGACGCCGTTCACCTTCGTCGCGACGGCGGAAGTGATTGCCCTGGCAGGCGCGACACCGGTCTTCGTCGACGTCGAGCCGGACACCTGCAACATCGACGCAAGCCTGGTTGCCGCGGCGATCACGGCAAGAACCCGCGCCATCATGCCCGTGTCGCTTTATGGTCAGGTCGCCGACATGGAGGAGATCCAGTCCGTTGCCCGTCGCCACGGAGACATTCCCGTCATCGAGGATGCGGCGCAGAGCTTTGGCGCCACCTACCGCGGAGCGCGGAGCTGCGACCTGTCGACCGTCGGCTGCACGAGCTTCTTTCCCAGCAAGCCGCTCGGTTGTTACGGCGATGGCGGCGCGATATTCACCAGTGACGATGGTCTCGCCAAGGCGATGCGCGAGATCCGCGTGCACGGTCAGGAACGCCGCTATTTCCATACGCGGGTTGGCGTTGGCGGCCGCATGGACACGCTGCAGTGCGCCATCGTCCTCGCCAAGCTGGAGCAGTTCGACCAGGAGATCGAACAACGCGCGGCGGTCGGCGCGCGCTATCTGGAAATGCTGCGGGATCTGCCGAACGTGCAGCGGCTGAGCGTTCGTCCGGATCGGACCTGCGTCTGGGGCCAGTTCACGGTGCAGGTGGACAGGCGGGAGCACGTTCTGCAGCAGCTTGCCGCGGCAGGCATTCCGACAGCCGTCCATTACCCGGTGCCCTTGCACCGGCAGCCCGCTTACGCCGCGTCCTGCCGCATCGCCGGGAGCCTGGAACATGCCGAGGCGGTGGCTGCGCGCGTTGTCAGTCTGCCGATGCATCCCTACCTCGAGCGACAGACCCAGGCAGAGATCGTCGCCGCGCTGGCGCAGGCAACGGCATGAAGCTGCTGACCGTCGTCGGCGCCCGGCCCCAGTTCATCAAGGCTGCTGCGGTCTCGCGAGTGATACGCGATGACTTTTCTGCGGACATCGACGAGATCCTCGTTCACACGGGCCAGCACTTCGACGAGAACATGTCCCGCGTCTTCTTCGACGAACTGGACATCCCGCAGCCGCGTTACAACCTCGAGATTTCCGGTGGCCAGCACGGTGCCATGACGGGCCGCATGCTCGAGGCGATCGAAGCGGTGCTGTTGCAGGAGAGGCCCGACTGGGTGCTGATCTACGGCGACACCAACTCGACGCTCGCGGGCGCGCTGGCGGCCGCCAAACTGCACGTGCCGGTGGCCCACGTCGAGGCTGGCCTGCGCTCGTTCAACATGCGCATGCCGGAAGAGATCAACCGCATTCTCGCCGACCGCGTCTCCAGCCTGCTCTTCTGCCCGACGGAAACGGCAGTGAGAAACCTGCAGGCGGAAGGCCTCGCGAAGGGCGTCGTCAACGTCGGCGATGTGATGTACGACGTTGCCCTCTTCTATCGTGACCGAGCCCGGCAACACAGCGAGGTGCTGCAGCGATTGCGGTTGCGACCAGGGAATTTCGCCCTTGCCACCTGCCACCGGGCCGAGAACACCGACGATCCGGAACGACTCGGGGGGATCCTGTCGGCGCTGGCGCGGACCGCCGAGGGCTTGCCGGTGGTCCTGCCGCTCCATCCGCGGACGCGGAAGCTTGCCGAGGAACATGATCTGCTGCATCATCTGGATTCGCTCACCCTCACCGAACCTTTGCCCTTTCTCGACATGGTGGCGCTCGAACAGGCGGCACGGCTGATCCTGACGGATTCGGGCGGAGTGCAGAAGGAGGCGTTCTTCTACCGTGTTCCCTGCATCACGATGCGCGACGAGACCGAGTGGGTCGAGACTGTCGAGACCGGCTGGAATCGGCTGGTCGGCGCGTCGTGTCCGGCGATCGTCGCCGCAGTCGGCGAGGTGCTTGCCGGTCGGACCGGGGTTGAGCAGGGCAACCCGTACGGCGACGGCATGGCGGCGAGATCGATTGTCTCCCGCCTTCTCTGAACGGTGGTCAGTCCGCCCATCGGTGTCCACATTTCACACTTAACAAGGAAAGCATGATGAAGGTCTTTGTCAGCGGAGGGCTCGGACAGATCGGCTCGCATATCGTCGAGATGCTGCTCGCCCGGGGCGACCAGGTGGTCACCGTCGACAACCTCGCGACCGGGCGCAGGGAACACCTCGCCGACCATCCCGAATTGAGGATCGTCATCGACTCGGTGGCCAACAAGCCGCTGATCGAGCAACTGATCGGTGACTTCAGGCCGGACGCCATCGTTCACACCGCGGCCTCGTACAAGGATCCGGATGATTGGTACAACGACACGCTGACCAACTGCGTCGGTGGCTCGAACATGGTCGACGCCGCCAAGAAGTTCGGCGTCAGTCGCTTCATCTATTTCCAGACGGCACTGTGCTATGGTCTCCGTCCCCTGCAGCAACCGATTCGTCTCGACCACCCGCGCAACCCGGTAGGCAGCAGCTACGCCATCTCGAAGACCACCAATGAGTACTACCTCGAACTCTCGGGTGTCGATTACGTGACCTTCCGTCTGGCAAACGTCGTCGGTCCGCGCAACGTTGCCGGTCCACTGCCGATCTTCTACCAGCGCCTGAAGGATGGCAAGCAGTGCTTCGTCACGCGTGCGCGGCGCGATTTCGTCTTCGTCAAGGATCTCGCGCGCGTCGTCCTCAAGGCCGTCGACGGCACTGGCCACGGCGCCTACCATTTCTCGTCTGGCAAGGACGTCGCCATCCAGGAACTCTACGATGCGGTCGTCACCGCCCTCGATGTCCCGGGCCGACCGCAGGCAGAGATCAAGGAACTTGGGCCGGACGACGTCTTCTCGATCCTCCTCGACCCCAGTCGCACCTTCCAGGATTTTGGCGAGATCGCCTTCACGCCGCTGCAGGATACGGTCGGCGCGGCCATGGACTACTACCGCAAGCACGGCACGCTGGGTGAGTACACGCACCTGCGCCTGCAAGAGCAGCACTAGAAGAGGCTGGGCATGCGTATCCTGATAACTGGCGGCGCTGGCTGCCTCGGATCCAATCTCATCGAACATTGGTTGCCGAAGGGCCACGAGATTCTCGTCATCGACAACTTTGCCACCGGCAGGCGTGAGGTTGTCCCCGCGGTTCCCGGACTGACCGTCAGGGAGGGCAGCGTTGCCGATGCGCAGCTCGTCGATGAATGCTTCTCCCTCTTCAGGCCCGACGTCGTCATCCACGCCGCGGCTGCCTACAAGGATCCCGACGACTGGCTCGAGGACTCGACCACGAACATCATCGGCAGCATCGTCGTCGCCAGGGCCGCGCAGGCGTTCAAGCTCAGGCGCCTGATCAATTTCCAGACCGCCCTGTGCTACGGCCGACCGCAAGAACTGCCCATTCCGGCGAGTCACCCGACGGCGCCGTTCACCAGTTACGGCATCACCAAGACAGCAGGCGAACAGTTCCTCCTGCTTTCCGGAGTGCCCACCCTGTCGCTGCGCATCGCCAATGTCACGGGGCCGCGGCTCGCCATCGGGCCGATACCGACTTTCTACAAGCGCCTGCAAGCTGGCCAGAGCTGCTTCTGCTCGGAGACCTCGCGCGACTTTCTCGACATGGCCGACTTTCTCGACTTCATGGACTTGGCGATCGCAGAGGATGCGCCAACCGGAATCTTCAACCTGTCCACCGGCGAAGCGCACTCGATCAAGGAGATCTTCGATCTGGTCGCCGAGCACCTTGGCCTCGGCGCAATCGAGGTTCCCGTGGTGCCGCCGGCAGCAGACGATGTGCCGGTCGTTTCACTCGATCCCGGTGCGGCAATCGAGGCTTTCGGGTGGCGGGCAAGAGTCGGCTTTGCCGACACGATCCGGCGCCAATTGGTGTGGTACGACCGGTACGGCATCAGCGACGTCTTTTCGCATCTCAAGGCCAGCGGACAGGATCAGTGAAAGAGGTTCAGCATGACGAGTAGTGCAAGCTTCAGTGGTTCGCGGGTGTTGGTGGTCGGCGGCGCCGGCTTTGTCGGCAGCAACCTCGTGCATCGGATCCTGGACCAGGATCCCGCGGAGATCATCGTCGTCGACAACCTCCTGTCGGCGGACGTAGCCAACATCCCGGCCGATGCGCGCGTGCGCTTCGTCTTCGGTTCGATCACCGACGACCACATCCTGGCCGGGCTGGATGAGGAACTGGACTACGTCTTCCATCTCGCCTGTTATCACGGCAACCAGTCGTCGATTGCCGACCCGTTTGCTGACCACGACAACAATACCTATACCTCGCTCAAGCTCTTCGACCGCCTGAAGGACATCAAGGGACTGCAGAAGGTCGTCTACGCGGCGGCGGCATGCGCAGTCGCGGAGAAGACCTACGACGCCCCGACGGCAACGACCGAGGAGCAGCCGGTCACCCTTTACCACGACAGCCCCTACTCGATCTCGAAGATCATCGGCGAACTGTACGGCAACTACTACTTCCAGCGGTGCGGGCTGCCCTTCGTCAAGGCCCGCTTCTCCAATGTCTACGGGCCGCGCGAGATTCTCGGAGCCGGGCAGTGGCGTGGTACGGTGCACACCGTCTGGCGCAATGTCACGCCGACCTTCATCTGGCGCGCACTGCACGGGGAAGCGCTGCCACTCGACAACGGCGGCAACGCCAGTCGCGATTTCATTTTCGTCGAGGACATGGCGCGGGGCCTGATGGCCTGCGCGCTGCATGGATGCGCAGGCGGTGTCTATAACCTTGCCACCGGGTGTGAGACGAGCATTCTGGAGCTGGCAACCATCATCAACGAGTACACCGGCAACACGACGCCACTCGACCTGCGCCCTGCCCGCGACTGGGATCGCTCCGGGAAGCGCTTTGCCTCCACCGAGAAGGCGGCCCGCGAGTTGGGCTTCAGCGCGCAGGTCAACATCCGCGATGGCCTGCGCCGTACGGTCGAATGGACCCGGGCGAACCGGGAACTGATCCAGCGCAGCATCGCCAGGCACGACAAGTTGATGACGCAGGCTGGGGCGTGACATCCGGCGCGACCCGCCATGCCGCCGGACCGAACAGCCTTGCCGCTGTCGGGGGCGGACACGCGCGTCCGGGGGTTGCAAGCCTGTGAACGAATCGTCGCGAGCTGCCCAGGATGCGAGGCGGGAACGAGCAGCGGCGCAGACCCGGCGCGCAGTAGATTTGTTCACGGCTTCCGGATACGGCGACCTGGCGAGAGAATGTCCATGAACGGTTGCGCGCTGTTGGGATAGAAGAACTGGAAAGCGAAAAATGAATGCGTTGAACAATGCGAGAGTGTTGCTGATTGGCGGCGCCGGCTTCATCGGCAGCCATGTGGTCGGAGAACTGCTCAAGACGGACGTCGGCGAAGTACTGATCTACGACAACTTTGCTCGCGGCAAGCGAAACTATCTCGCACCTCATCTTCCGGATCCGAGGTGTCGTCTCTACCAGAACGGGGCGGACATCCGCGAGGTCGATCTCCTTGACGACGCCATGCGCGGTTGTGACTACGTCATTCACCTGGCGGCGATGTGGCTGCTGCACTGCAAGGACTTTCCCCGCACCGCCTTCCACGTCAACATCGAGGGCACCTTCAACGTCCTCGAGGCATGCGTCAGAAACGGGGTCAAGCGCCTGGTCTACTCGTCGTCGGCATCCGTGTACGGAGATGCGGTGGAGGTGCCAATGACGGAGGCTCATCCTTTCATGAACCGGAATTTCTACGGCGCCTCCAAGATTGCCGGCGAAGCCATGTGCAGGGCCTTTCACGATCGCTACGGGCTTTCCTACGTCGGGCTGCGCTACATGAACGTTTATGGACCGCACCAGGATCAGACGGCTGCCTACACCGGCGTCATCCCGATAATGCTGAACAAGATCGACGCCAATGAAGCGCCGGTGATCAACGGTGATGGCTCGCAGGCCTACGATTTCGTCGACGTCGAGGATGTTGCCCGGTGCAACGTGCTGGCCCTGCAAGCCGAGGCCAACGACCAGTTCTACAATGTGGGCTCCGGCGTGCAAACCAGCATCAAGGAACTGTGCGACCTCATCCTGGAACTGAAGCGCTCAAGTCTGCAGGTCACCTACAAGCCCTACTCTGCCGATGACGCTCGCCGGTTGGTGCAGAATCGCATCGGCTGCCCGGCGAAAGCCGAGGCCGATCTCGGCTTCAGGTACCGCTACGGGTTGCGCGAAGGACTGGAGAAACTCATCGCTTGGCGGGAAGCCAACAAGGGCGCTTACTGATGGTCATGCGATCGATCGCAATTTCCCTTCCTTGTACCGGCGACGAGGAGTGGGAAGCGACACGCGAGCCGCTGCTGACCGGCTGGCTGACACAAGGGCCGAAGGTTGCCGCTTTTGAACAGGCGTTTGCCGCGCGGCATGCGGCCGCACACGCTTTGGCGACCACCAGCTGCACAACCGGGCTTCACCTGATCCTGGCGGCGATGGGCATCGGTCCGGGCGATGAAGTGATCGTTCCGGCGTTTACCTGGGTGGCGACAGCCAACGTGGTCGTTTACTGCGGCGCAACGCCGGTATTCGCCGATGTGGATCGCCGGACCAACAACCTCGATGTCGGCGATGTCGTGCAACGGCTCACCCCGCGAACGAAGGCAGTGATCGCGGTTCACCTGTTCGGGCTGTGTGCGGACATCGATTGCCTGCGCACCGCTCTGCCCGCGCATATCCCGATCATCGAAGACGCGGCCTGCGCGGCCGGCGCCAGCTACAAGGGACAACCCGCTGGGTCACTCGGGCTGGCGGCGGCGTTCTCCTTTCATCCGCGGAAGTCGATCACCACCGGCGAGGGCGGAATGGTGACCACCAACGATGCGTCACTGGCGGCGACCGCGAACATGCTGCGAAACCACGGTGCGAGCATCTCCGAAGAACAGCGTCACAGCGGTCCGCGCCCCTATCTTCTGCCCGAGTTCAACCTGCTCGGATACAACTACCGGATGACCGACCTGCAGGGGGCGGTAGGCCTGGTGCAGTTGGCAAAACTCGATCGTTTCATCGCCGAGCGGGCCGTTTGGGCCGACTACTACACCCGTTCGCTCGTCGACGTCGAGTGGTTGCAGCCACCGATGGCCCCCGCCGATGGCCAGCACGCTTGGCAGGCGTACGTTCTCTACGTCGATCCGGACCGAGCACCGGCGCCGCGCAACGAGATCATGGAGCGCCTCCAGTCGCTCGGGGTCTCCACGCGACCGGGTACGCACGCCGTGCATCTGCTCGGCTATTACGCGAGCCACTATGGCTTGCGGCCAGAAGACTTCCCGGCAGCTCGCGACTGCAACGACCAGACGATGGCCATTCCCCTTCACAATCGCATGACGGAAGCAGACTACGCGCATGTCGTCGATTCGCTGCATCGGATCGCCTGAGTCATGTGCGGCATTGCCGGCCTCGTCAACCTTGACGGCCGCCCGGTCTCACCAGCCATCCTGAAGCGCATGACCGATGCCATCGCGCATCGAGGGCCCGACGGTGAAGGGCAATGGACCGAAGGGTGCGTTGGATTGGGACACCGCCGGCTGGCAATCATCGATCTCTCGGCCGCGGCGCATCAGCCAATGCTCTCCGCGGACCATCGTTACGTCATTGCCTACAACGGCGAGATATACAACTACCGGGAACTGCGCGCCGAGCTCGAAGCCGAGGGTTTTAGCTTTCGTTCGCAGTCGGATACCGAGGTCCTCCTGAATGCGCTGGCCGCTTGGGGACCCAGGGCCTTCGCCAGTCTCAACGGCATGTTCGCTTTCGCTTTGTGGGACAGGCATGAACGAAGGCTCATGCTGGCACGCGACCGCTATGGGGTGAAGCCTCTGTACTATGCGCTGGTCGGAAACACCTTGGCGTTCGCATCTGAGCAGAAGGCCATCATTGCCCAGCCCGGGTTTCCGCGGCAACTCGACAAGGAGGCCCTGCTCGAGTACTTCACGTTCCAGAATATCTTTACCGACAAGACCTTGCTGCAGGGGCTCAGGTTGTGCCCGGCTGGCCACTACGCACTGCTGGACTTCGCGAGCGCGGCTCCTCGACTGCAATTCTCTCAGTACTGGGACTTCGATTTCCGCGAACCATCGGGCAAGGTGGACAAAACGGCCTACGAGGGTGAACTGGATCGCCTCTTCCAGCAGGCGGTCAATCGCCAACTGGTCACGGATGTGGAACTCGGCAGCTACCTGAGCGGCGGCATGGACTCGGGATCAATCACTGCAGTTGCAGCGCAGTCGTACCCGTACATGAAGACTTTCACCTGCGGCTTCGATCTCAACTCGGCTTCCGGTCTCGAGTTGGGTTTCGACGAGCGCAGCAAGGCAGAGTACATGTCGTATTGCTTCAAGACCGAGCACTACGAAATGGTACTGAAGGCCGGCGACATGGAGCGTGTGCTGCCCAAGCTCGCCTGGCATCTTGAAGAGCCGCGTGTCGGGCAGAGCTACCCGAACTATTATGCTGCACAGTTGGCGTCCAAGTTCGTCAAGGTCGTCCTCTCGGGGGCGGGTGGCGACGAGCTTTTCGGTGGTTATCCCTGGCGCTACTACCGGGCCGTGGTGAATGATGATTTCGACCGATACATCGACAAGTACTACCAGTTCTGGCAGCGGCTGATGCCGAATCAGAGGCTTCGCGATGTCTTCTCGCCGATCTGGGGCGAAGTGAGACACGTCTGGACACGTGACATCTTTCGCGACGTCTTCAAACATCATTCCGACAGCCTCTATTCTCCGGTGGATTACATCAACCACTCGCTGTATTTCGAAGCCAAGACCTTCCTCCACGGGCTGCTGGTCGTGGAAGACAAGCTCAGCATGGCGCACGGCCTTGAGAGTCGCGTACCGTTTCTCGACAACGAGCTGGTGGACTTTGCCACGCGCTGTCCCGTTTCACTGAAGCTCAACAACCTCTCTGAAGTCGTGCGCATGAACGAAAACGAGCCTGGAGCCAAGTCTTCGAAGTATTTTGAACGCACGCGCGATGGCAAACAGATTCTCAGGGACGTGATGGCCAGGCACATTCCTCACTCCATCACCGGCGGCCTGAAACAGGGTTTCTCCGGACCGGACGCCAGTTGGTTCAAGGGCGAAAGCATCGAGTTCGTGAAACGCAGCCTGCTGGACAGGAATGCCCGCATCTACGAGGTCCTCAATCGCAAGGCATTGCTGGCGCTAGTCGAACAGCACATGCGGGGTGAGGAAAATCAGCGTTTGTTGATCTGGTCGCTGCTCAACGTCGAAGCGTGGATGAAGGCCTACCTGTGATCGGGATCCTTTCGGACGCGCACGGCAACACCGTTGCCTTTCGTGCAGCCGTCGGCCATCTCAGAGACCTTGGCGCGCGAGTCTTCTACTTCCTTGGCGACGCCGTTGGATATCTTCCGACCGCCGGGGTGATCAGCGAACTGCAGGAAATGGGGAAGACGGTTACATGCCTTCTCGGCAACCACGAGAGCATGCTGCTGAGCGGTGGCACGGATCCGCAGCGTGAACAGGCGTACCAGCATCAGCGCATCCGGGGTCTCCTGACCAGAGAACAGACAGCATTCATTCGGTCCTGGCCGACACACTGTCGGCTCTGCCATGGCGGAACGAATCTGCTGTTTGTACACGGAAGCCCGGCGGATTTCACGAATGGGTATCTATACCCTGACAGTGATCTCAGCCGATTCGTCGTCAGAGAAAGCTTTGTCTTCATGGGCCACAGTCATTACCCGTTCGTCCGCAACGTGGGTGGCACGACTTTCGTCAACGTCGGCAGCTGTGGTCTGCCGCGGGATGATGGGCGATATGGTTCGTTCGCGACCTTCGATCCGGTAATCCGAAAAGCCTGCCTGTATCGCTTCGACATCAGCCGTTCGCTCGCGTCCCTGCCCGATGAGACGCGGAATCTGGTACACTCCTCCGTCGTCCGTCTGTTCGCTCGGCGGGCGCCTTCTCTGGTGGGCACGGTCATGGCAACCCGGACAGAAAGCAATCAATGATCAGGGTCCTGGTTACAGCAATGGGCGGCGGCGGTCACGGTGAACAGATCCTGAAAGCCCTGCGGGCTGCCGAAAAGGGGCGTTACTGGATTGCCGGGGCCGACGCCAATCCCGCCTGCCCACAGTTCGACATGGTCGACCAGCGAGCTGTGCTGCCGCTTGCCAATTCCCCGGCCTACATGGACGAGCTTTTCGCCCTCATTTCACGGTACCGGATCCAGGCCCTGTTCCATGGCTGTGAACCCGAATTGAAGCTCTTCGCCAAGCATCGGCAGGAGATTGAAGCGCTGGGCGTATTTCTCCCGGTCAATCCGACGCCGGTCATCGACCTCTGCATGGACAAGGAGAAGACGAACAGGCGCCTGCTGGAACTCGGGTTTGAGGCTCCCCGCTTCGCCGTCGTCGAGGGAAATGCGGACTTGGCATCGATAGACTGGTTTCCCGTGGTCGTCAAGCCATCGCTGGGAGGTGGCGGTTCGGCCAACGTCTATATCGCGCAGAACCCGTGCGAACTCGCCGGTCTCGCCAAGTACCTCAACCTCGGTGCCAATGACATCAAGTTCTTCATACAGGAGTACGTCGGCACTCCCGATGCCGAATACACGGTCGGCGTACTCCATGACATGGATGGAGCGTACATCAATTCAATCGCGGTGAAGCGAAGGTTGACCGGGCAGCTCAGTATTCGCACCAGCGTTGCCAACACGACAGGGAGGACAGAGCTTGGGCCGTGGTTGGTCATCAGCTCCGGAATCAGCCAGGGCGAGATCGACAGATTCCCGGAGGTCTCCGAAACGTGCCAAGCCATCGCCAGGGCGATTGGTGCTAAAGGCCCGCTCAACATTCAGTGTCGCGTGGTCAACAGGGTGGTTCAGGTCTTCGAGATCAACCCCAGGTTTTCCGGAACAACGTCGCTGCGCGCGATGGTGGGCTACAATGAGCCGGACGTCCTGGTACGCAAGCATCTGCTCCATGAGGAGGTACCTGTTGGCTTCTCCTATGGCAAGGGCCTCATCCTCAGAAACCTGACGGAGCATTATTATGGCTAGGTCGACGCCGAACCCGATCAGCAGGCACGCTTGTCCTGCCTGCGGCTCGTCCGAAGTCGTCCAGATTTCAGGCGGCAGTGTGCTGCCCGCTATCCTTTTCCCGGTGGAAAGCGATCGTGCAGCCGATGTCCCAGCGCGCGCGGTCCGGGCCGCAGCCTGCTGCGAGTGCCAGCACGTGTTCCTGACGGATCTCGACCCCGAGTTTTCCGAGAACCTGTACGCCAATTACTACAATCTGTACCCTTTCAAGGCTCTCGAGACCTTGAATGCCTTTTATCGTGAGCCGTTCAACAGGCTGTTGCCGGTCTTCTGCCCGCCTGGAAACCTCAGTCTGCTGGAGATAGGCTGTGATGAGGTGGAGCAGATGCGCTGCTTCCTCGACCAGGGATACCGCTGCACGGCCATCAATCCGGGCGCCCGGGAATGCGGCGATGTTCGCTTCATCGATGGTTATTATGGTTCAACTCCGGTCACAGGAGATTTCGATCGCATCATCTCGCGCTTCAATCTGGAGCATATCGTCGACATCGATGGTTTTTTTGAGCAACTACACCAGAACCTCAAGGCCGATGGCATCGCGATCATGCAGGTGCCGAACGCCGAGCACTTTCTGCACCTGGGTGTGTTGAACATGTTTGCGCACGAGCACCCGCACTATTTCTGCCGCAAGTCGCTCGCGGCGCTGATCTTCCGCTGCGGCTTCGAGGTACGGTTTCTGAACGGCGTCACCGAGCCAAGTCTGATATGTGCGTTTGGCCGCAGAACTGGCGGTTCCTACGACCCCAGTGCGAGAATTGGCGGCCTGAGGCAGGTGGTCTCTGAGGTTTGTGCTTTCATTGGTCGCAGCGACGACGGAGTCGTTCTCTATGGCGCCGGGTTGTCTGCGTCGGCCCTGCTCTACTCTTCAGACTTCCAGGCCCGCTGGTACGACCGGATTTCGATTGTTGATGATAACGCGGTGATCCAGGGGCGCCTGATGCCGAATACCCCGCTGACAATCGATCGCCCGGACGATCAGGCTTTCGAAAACGGAAAGTCAATAATACTCACCTTGAGTCAGCAGTACCACCCGGCAGTGATTCGCAGGCTGCGGGCCCGAGGTGTGGCAGCCGACATCTATGCGATTTCCAGCGGTGGTTTCAAGGCGGTTGTGAGTGACTGTTGAAGGCCAGTCCCAGTCTGAGCAGACGGATGACTTTGCCAGCAGGTTGTGGTCGGATGTCGTGCGAGACGCGCGAGGCACGGACATGCGGCGGCTGGTTTGCCAATCTGATGGAGAGTGAACGCGAGGGCCAACGTGGCTTTTCGTGACTGCCATTTCAGGTCAGGGAGGAGATGGCGCCATGATATCGGTGGATAACAAGCCTGCGAACGCTGCACCGCGGAACGAGGACTTCACCATCGGGGCATATCGTCGTCTGCTTCGGCTTTGCCTCTCGTCGTACACGCCTGCCAGCTACGGCCGCATCCCATGGGGGGAGCGCTTCGTCCTCTGGCGACACGACTGCGACTATTCCTTGAACCGGGCACTCGCCTTGGGCCGTGCCGAACAGGAAGAAGGACTGAACTCGACCTTCTTCGTGAATCCGCACAGCGAGTTCTACAATCTGCTCGAACGCGGCCAGCTTGCGATCGTGAACGAGTTGCTCCGCTTGGGTCACGAGGTCGCCCTGCATTTTGATGGGGCTTTCCACGCGACTCGTTCGCAGGAGGAATTGCATGGCCAGATTCACCGTGAAGCCGGGCTGCTCGAGCAGTTTCTGGGCAAGCGCCCTGCTGCTTTCAGTTTCCACAACCCCAGTGCCTTTCATCTGAGCTGCGACGACGACAGCTATGGTGGCCTCGTCAACTGCTACTCCAGGCGCTTCAAAACCCAGGTGCCGTACTGTTCCGACTCCAATGGGTACTGGCGCTTTCGTCGCTTGTCCGACGTGCTGAGCGATGCCAGCGACCCGTGTCTGCAGGTATTGACCCACCCGGGCTGGTGGCAGTCACGCATCATGCCGCCGCGTCAACGCGTGTTCCGCTGCGCTGTCGGTCGGGCCCGGGCGACGATGCGACTCTATGATCAGGCGCTCGAGGACTGGAACCGCGAGAACTTCGCCGGTGCTGCGGCGTCCATCAGGTTCCTGCGATCGATCGACGCAAAGACCTTTGATGCGCTTGATTATCTGTGGAACACGAGGCGGTTCGCGACCCTTTTCCTGGAGCTTTCGTGCCTCCACGAAACACAGATCAGGCGAGTGTGCAAGGCGATTCTGATCCGCGAATGGCAGATCCCAGCGGCGGAAGTGAACGGCTTTCTGGACCAAGTGGGGCTTGATGGCTTGAGCCTGTTCAAGGGTGTTCGCGGCAGAAGCTGGCTGATGACGGGAGAGGCGCACGACGAGACCCACCGGAAGTGGCTGGAGGTCCGCGACCGGGTGGCGCAAGGCCTTCCGGCGGTCGTAGACGACGTGCTTGAGGCAGGTTGTGTGGATCTTTGCGCCCGAATCGAGTCCCTCGCGGCGTGGGGCAGGCGGGAGGCGATCCACTTTGACGGGCTGGGGCATCACGAAGCTGTCGACGTTCCTGCTGACCATAGGCGAGGACAGCACCACGCGGAGGAACTGGTGGTACACGGCAGCCGGGAGATCGCCGAGACATCGCGAGACAGGTGGGAGGCCTTCAAGAAGCAAGTCGAGGGCATGACCGGTGGCGCGAGAACGCAGGTCACAATGGCTGTGGGCTGAGGGTGGCGATGGATACGGTAAAGGACGACGGTCGGTCGAAGCAGTTCGTGTTGGCAGGCAGATCCCGCTGACGATGGTGCGCAACTGATGAGTGTGTCGCGAGCCCTGCTTGTCAGCGATGTTCCGGGCATTTTCCGGTTGCTTAGCCATGTGCCCCGGTCCGCCACTTGGCTGCGGTCATTGTGGCCGCAGCCAGACCGCAATCTCTCGACGCATTGCGCGAGCGTTCCGCGCCAAGCCGTGTGCCCTTTCTTTCCCGACCGCAATGGGGTGCCGCTGACTAGGAAGTTCTCAGGGCTGATCTCGCAGCGACTCTGTCGAAGATACTCTCGGGCAATTGGCTTGCCCAGCTAGGACGAACGAGTGGCCAACTGTTGCCGCCGGCCGACGCCCGTCGACGGCTTTTCCCGCCGGGCGTGGCCTGTGGTTTCGATCTACAGCCATGTCCGCGGCCTGTTGCCGTCGGCCTTGGGTGGCGATGGCCAACAGGTAATTGTGGATGGCAACCTGATCCCGGCTGGACTTTCGGTGCTGAGGCATCCATCCGTGGCAGGGGGGCATCATGCAGGCTGACCGCGTACGCTTGCGCCCGTTGCGGCGTGCCGATGCGCCCTTGCTATACGAATGGATCACGCACCGCGAACTGGTGATCCTGAACGCGCCGTACCACCCGGTTTCAGACGTCGACCATGCGGCGTGGGTCGAGTCGATGCTCACCAAGCGTACCGACATGGTGATCTTCGTGATCGAAGAACTGGCAAGCAACAAGGCGATAGGCACTTGCCAGTTGCTGAACATCAACTGGCGGCACCGCAGCGCTGAACTGCAGATCCGGATCGGCGATGAAGCGTTCCGGAGCAAGGGTCACGGCACCGAGGCGGTCAAGCTCCTGTGCCATTTCGGCTTTGCTGACCTGAATCTGCACCGTATCTACCTGCATGTCTTCGAGACCAACAAACGGGCCATCCGCGCCTACGAAAAGGCAGGTTTTCTCCGGGAGGGTTCGCTGAAGGAGGCCGCCTTCATCGACGGCAGGTGGCTGGACGTTGCGGTGATGGGTTTGATCGAGCAAGATGACTAAGACCGTTGCCATCCACCAGCCGAACTTCTTCCCGTGGCTGGGCTATTTCGACAAGATCGCGCGAAGCGACGTCTTCATCTTCCTCGATCACGTGCAGTTCCCGAAGACGGGAGGCGTATGGTGCAATCGCGTCAGGCTGCGCTGTGGCGGCGAGGCACGCTGGGTCACCGGGCCGATCAGGCGAGCCTTCCACGGCGTGCTGGCGATCAACGAAGTCGAGTGGGCGGACGAGCAGCCGTGGCGCAGCAAGCTGCTGAAGACCCTGGCGGCAAACTACTCGCGAGCGCCGTTCTTCAAGGAAACGATGGCTTGGCTTGAGCCGCAGATTCTCTCGCCTCAGAGCAACCTGGCGCGCTACAACGTGGCGGTAATCAAGGCCATCGCCGGCCAGGTTGGCTTGCGCCACGAACACTGCGTGCCCTCCTCTTCTCTTGGCGGAGAAGGGCAGGCGAGCGACCTGCTGATCGACCTGATACGCAAGGTTGATGGCAGTTGCTACATGTGCGGCGGCGGCGCCTCCGGCTACCAGGACGACCGAGCATTCGCACAGGCTGGCGTGCCGCTCGTCTATCAGGGCTTCCAACATCCGGTGTATCCACAGGCCGGCGCGGCCGATTTCGTGCCCGGTCTTTCCATCTTGGATGCGCTGATGAACATCGGTAGAGCTGGAGTCGGGGCGCTGCTCGCGGTAAGATGACCAATTCGTCGCAGGGAAGATTCCGTGAGTTCGTACTATCGCTTTGTCAAACGTGCCGCGCGTGCGGGCGTCGACGCCATTCCAAATGAATTGAAGGAAGTGCTGAAGAACAAGCTGAGTGCGTCCTTGAAGGCGGAGCTCAAGGCGGAGCTCAAGGCGGAACTCAAGGCGGAACTCAAGGCGGAACTCAAGGCGGAACTCAAGGCGGAACTCAAGGCGGAACTCAGGGCAGAGTTGCTAGAACTCGTCAGGTTGCTCAATGAGCTGCCGAGGAGGGTCGATGCGTTTTGTGCCGGCGTCGAAGCACAACGATTGACGGGATTCCCGAGTATCGATGGACATGACCGGGAACTGCGCCGCTTGGTCCGCTCGAGCGCCGGCCTTGCGGCGGATCCCTCCGACCCGCCGTCCGCGGACGACTTGCTGGCAGAGATTGCCTTTCTCCATGCCACTGCGCACATCCTCAAGCCGGCCTTCGATGCCCTGACATCTCCGAGAGTGCTCTTCTGCGGCCAGTCTTACTACAACGTCTGGTATCTGTCGCGCGCCTTGCGTCCGCTCGGGTGGAAGGCCGATGTCTACAATTGGGACACCAATCCCACAACATGGATTTACTACCACGGTGAAGATTTCCACCTCGGCCATGATATTGCAATGAGTCTCGAGGGCGAGTTGGGTTTCTACCTCTCCTCCCTTTACGGCTACGACGTTTTTCATTTCTCCAACGCTCATGGCATCGCCTTCGGCTGGGGTATCCAGTCGACTGTGGCGCAGCGCTTGGGGATTCACGGAGAAATCCATCTCCTCAAAGCTCTCGGAAAGAAGGTGGTTTATTCGCACAACGGTTGCCTGGACGGTGTTTCGCAGACAGCTTTTTCGAAATGGGGTCCAGAGTCGGTTTGCTCGATCTGCCGCTGGCAGCATGAACCCGCTGTTTGCAGTGATGATCGCAACCTCGCATGGGGGCAGTTCAGAAACTCCGTGGCTGATTACCAGTGTACTCTGGGTGGAAACCGTGTTGATTTCAACGACGATCCGCGGGTCCACGAAGCCCCCGAGTTCTACTGCCTCGATCCCGAGCTCTGGCAGCCGGAAATCGCAATTCCCGAGCAGCAGCTTCTGCCGCGGCTACCTGAAGGCGGGGTGCGCCTCTATCACGCGGTGGGACACCGTGACGAGCGAACCCGCAGCGATGGAGTGAATATCAAGTCTTCCCACTTGTATCTTCCCCTGATCGAGCGCCTCCGTGGCGAAGGCATGGTTCTGGAATTGATCGAGCCGACCGGCATTCCGAACAAGGAAGTTCGTTTCCTGCAGGTGCAGGCTGACATCTTCCTCGATATGCTGACCTACGGCTGGTTCGGCGCGAATATCCGCGAAGCGATGATGCTCGGCAAGCCGGTCATCTGCTTCATCCGTCCTGAATGGCTGGAGAGCGTCCGTGAGGAACTCCCCGATTATGCCGAGGAGCTACCAGTCGTCAGCGCGACGCCGCAAACGGTGGAGTCCGTCTTGCGCGACCTGATTGCCCATCCTGAGAAGCGTCGGGAGATCGGTCGGCGGAGCAGGGAGTTTGCGCTGAAATGGCACTCCGCTTCGGCTGGTGGACAGCGGTTCGACGCGATCTATCGTGCCTTGCTCGCGGGCGATCCCCTTCTGCGCCATCGGAACTGAATTCAACGTGGAGCAGCGTTCCCGCCGTTTTGCTTTGCGCTGTGCGAACGTCAGCAAGACGTTTGCCGTCCACCGTGAGCAGCGTGTTTGGCGAATACTTCTCGGGATGGATAGTGGCGGAAGGGGCCCCGTGGTCCAGGCTTTGCGGGATATTTCCCTGACTGTCCCACGTGGGAAGATCGTCGGTATCCTCGGTCGGAACGGAGCGGGAAAGAGTACCCTGCTACGCCTCCTGGGCCAGGTTTACACGCCAACTACCGGTCGCATCGAGGTCAATGGGCAGATTGCCGGGCTGTTCGAGTTGGGCGGCATGGGGAATCCCAATCTCACCGGTCGCGAGTATGCCACCCGGTATTTGCGGTTCATGGGTGTCGCCGCCGATTCCGTCCTGGCGGTTCTGGAAGAGATCGCCGACTTTTCCGAACTGGGTGATGCCTTCGATCAACGCATTCGAACCTATTCTTCGGGGATGGCGGCGCGTCTCTACTTCGCTGTGGCCACCGCGTACCAGCACGAAATCTACCTGATTGATGAATTGCTGTCCGTGGGAGACGAACACTTTCAGGCCAAGTGCTGGCGCCGGATGCGCGAGCGTCTGCTGCGTGGCGCGTCTGGCGTGCTCGTCACGCACGACTGGACGGCGATCGTCAAGCTGTGCGAGCAGGCATGCGTCATCGACGAGGGCCGCTTCTCTTTCGTCGGCTCGAGTGATTCGGCGGTTGTCAGTTATCTCAAGTTGCCAGTTCCCAAGCCCGGTGTTGCACGATTTCCGGCTTCGACTCCGCCCGAGTTCCTCCTGGAATCTGGGAAAGACTCGCGCATCCGGCTCCCGGTTGAAATCCTGGAAGACACGGCGGTTGATTGCGCCATTTCGATAGAGATGTTGCGCATCGGCCTTGGCTGGGAAATCGTAATTCTTTCCGACTACCACCCGATAGGTGACACGGCTGGAACCTACAGCGCCGACTTCCACATTGCGGCATTGCCGCTTGCGCCTGGCAAGTATTCCCTGAATCTCTTCTTGACCCGGCGACCAGTGGAGGGAGAACGCCAGCGGGTGGGTCTGGACTGCAGATCGTGGACCTATGGCAATGGCTTGACATTGCGTGTCGAAGGCAAGGCGTTGCCGTCGGCAGTCACTCTACCTTTTGCTTCGCGGTCGATCCCGCCGGAGGTTGCGTGAGCCTCTACGTGGAGCTGCATGAGGTATCCAAGGTTTTCCCTGTAGGCAGCTCGGCAACAGGCGAGCTGGTCGCCGCGATGGCCGGCGATAGTGGCCAAGGACCCGGCGCCGGCGGGAAGGTGGCTGTTGACAGGCTCACCCTTTCCATAACTGAGGGCGAGCGTCTCGGTATAGTTGGACGCAATGGTGCCGGCAAGTCCACTCTCCTCCACATGATCGCTGGTATTTCGGAGCCAACAGCCGGCAGCATTCGCATCACGGGGACGGTCACCTCGATCATGACGCTCGGCGTCGGCTTGCGCGACGACTTGAGCGGCCGGGAGAATATATACGTCGATGGCGAGATCCAGGGGAAGTCGCGCACTGACGTGGACCGGGTAATCGATCAGGTCATCGAGTTTGCCGAACTGGGCCAGTTCATCGACTATCCGGTGCGCACATATTCGACCGGGATGAAGGCCCGCTTGGCATTCGCCATGATCACACACGTAGACCCAGAAATATTGATCATTGACGAGGCGCTCTCCGTGGGTGACGCGTCATTCTCGCTCAAGGCAACGGCACGCATCCTTGAAATCTGCGCTCGCGGCAAGATCGTCATTCTCGTCTCTCACGGGATGCAATCGGTGCGGGAGATCTGCAATCGCTGCATCTACATGAAGGATGGGCAGATCGTCATGGACGGTTCGCCGCAGGATGTGACGACGGCCTATATCGAGGAGGTTCGTTCTGAGGACGAGGCCGCATTGCTGCAACGATTCCGCGCCCACGTCGGCAACCGCTCGCGGCGACCGGGAAGCCAGATTCGACGAGTGTGCCTGCTCTCGGGAAGCGACGAAGTTGGATCGCTGCGCGTCGAGGCACGGGCGAGACTTCGGATCCGGGTCTTTGGCAGCCACGACAGTGCCTCAGGATCCGCTGTCTGCCGTGTACGAATCGTACGGCTCGATGATTTGCTGGTCTTTCAACAGGATTTTCGGTTGGCGGACTTTTCCCTTCGCAATGGCGAGATCCGCATCGAGATCGACTTCGATCCCCTTGTGCTCGGCGCAGCGATTTATCGATTGGATGCCATCTTCCTTGAGTGTGCAGCTGACGACTCCGAACCATGCTGCGAGCACTCGACGGTCTTCGAAGTCTTCACGCTGACCCCGCCCGTGGGCGGAAAGCCGATGCTCTATTACCCTGTCACGGCCGTAGTGCAAACCTGACTCCAGGAGACGTTCCCCTTGTTTGGATTCAATCGATACGACCTCCGGCTGCTCATCAACCTTTTCAAGATGAATGTGCGCGACCGCTACCTCGGATCTTCGTTGGGCAGCTTTTGGGCTATATCCAATCCGCTCTTCATGCTTGCCCTCTACACGTACATCTTCGGATTCGTATTCAAGGTGAAGCTCCCCGGCGCTGAAACCACTTTGGCTTACGTCATTTGGCTTATCAGCGGTTACGGCCCCTGGATTGCAACCACCGAGGCGATCATGGGGGCTGCCAATTCCGTGGTTGGCGCATCCGGTCTCGTCAAGAACATGGCGTTCAAGACAGAGCTCCTGCCGATTGCTGGCGCTCTGGTGGGGGCCATCAACCTGGCAGTCAGTTTCGTGTTCTTGCTGGTACTGTTGGCTTGGGCCGGGACGCCAATTACTGTCCACGTGATCTTTCTGCCCGTAGTGATGGTCCTGCAGTTTTTCTGGATCATCGCTGTCGGGATGTGGCTGTCGGCCATTGCTGTATTCGTGCGCGACATCCTGCAGATTCTTCCCACCTTGCTCACTGCGATCATGTTCATGACGCCGATCTTCTACCCCTTCGAAAGCATGCCGGCGATCATCCAGAAAGGCTCATTGGCGAATCCTTTCTATCAGATTGCCGAGGCATACCGGTCCATTTTGATTGGCAACGAGTTTCCAAGTTGGCCTGGCCTCCTCTACGTTGCGACCATTTCAGGGGTGATATTGCATTTTGGCCTCGCGGCATTTCGGCGTGCGAAGGGCTCTTTTGATTCTGCGATATAAAAATGAAGACACTAGATTCCAACGCCACTAGTCCGGTCCTCGACTTCGATGCCGTACTGTTCCTGACGTGGTCGGATTGGCAGACCGAGCCGAGAAGCAATCGCTATCACTACGCCTCGCGGTTTTCGCGGCATGTTCCCGTATTGTTCATTCAGAATCAACGCGAGCTTTGGAATAATATCATTGTCACTGCCTCTGAGCTCGATCATGTCGATCTGATCAGCGTCAGCGCGCCAGTTCAGCCAAACCAGACACAAGCGATTCTGGAGCTCCTGCGACATCGGGGAATCAAGTGCCCACTGCTATGGATCTACGATTCAATAAACTACGACAACTTGATTGCCGCTATGCCGAGGTCTCTTCGTGTCTATCATGCCACTGAAGACTACTTTACCCCGTCTGCGGCAATGCGCACCACTCCTGTTGTGCCCGAGTCCATCCGACGCCTGACCGGGAAGCTTGACCTGATCGTTGCGGTAACTGAGCTTGTCTTGAGTGAGATCCGCAAGAACTGCGGATATACGGGGCCGGCCCTGGTGGCGCCGAACGGATGTGACTTTGAGTTCTTTGCGAGACTGGGCGACCCAGCCAACACTCTTCCTCCTGCGAGGGGGCGCGTGGTGATCTACCAAGGAGCGCTGAATGCGCGCCTGGACTATGATCTCCTTCATTCAATTGCCTCGCTGTTGCCCGACTACGAGTTTCGTTTCGCTGGCAGGTGCGTGGAGTCCCCGGGGACGGGCAGGCTGCGCCAGCTGAAGAATGTACGAATCCTCGGCCCGATGGCCCCCGAGCATTTTGGCAGCGAGATGTACCGGGCGTCTGTTGGCATCATCCCGTTTATTCAAGATGCGTGGATCCGCAATTCGCTTCCTCTCAAGACCTTCGAGTACGTGGCCTGTGGCTTGCCGGTCGTCTCTGTCCCTATTGAAGCTCTTGCCCAGCATGCGGCCGACGAATGTATCATCAAGTTTGCGTGCACTGCGGAAGAGTTTGCCGACGCGATACGAAGCGTGAGTGTGAGCCGGCATGATCCTGCCTTGGTTCGCAAGCGTAGCGAGGTGGCCCGGGAGAATTCCTATGATAGACGCTTTGAGTGTGTCATTGATGAACTGAATTCGGTTTCCCGGCAGGCTCGCGACTCGGTGGCGCCATTGAATGTTGCCCTGCTGTTTGATCCCGCATCTTGTCACGTTGGGACAGTTGGAGAGCATCTCCGGGCATTTCAGCGTTATTCAGTGCATGATGTAACATTCCTGCCGGCGACGAATCTTTGGGGCGTCACTTCGGCAATCGGAACCGTTGGCGCCATCGACTTCTCAGTGTTCGACGTCGTCATCGTCCATTATTCCATTCGCGTTTCCAGACCGCATCATCTGGTCGAGAATTTTGCCGCCGCATTGGAGTCGTTCCGTGGCCTCAAGGTGCTTTTCATCCAGGACGAGTATGAGTCGGTTGAGTGCGCCAGGTCGTGGATGGATCGGTTGAACTTCGATCTCGTCTACACGTGTGTTCCCTTGAGCCAGCGGGAAGATGTCTATCCCGCCTACAGATTTCCTGGAACCGAGTTTCGTCCGACGCTGACCGGCTATGTTCCCGAAGCGAGGGGCATTGAGCGCTTCGTAACTCCGCTCGCTGCCCGGCGCACAGCGGTCGCTTATCGCGGCCGGAAGCTGCCGGAGATTTATGGTCAGCTGGGTCACGAGAAGTATCTGATCGGTACTGAGATCAAGCGTCTCGCGGATTCTATCGGGCTGCCGGTCGACATCTCGTGCGAGTCCGAGGCGCGCATCTACGGCGACGACTGGTACCGATTTCTTGGTTCGGCCAGGGCAACCTTGGGTACGGAAAGCGGTTCGAACGTGTTCGATTTTGACGGCTCGCTCAGTGCAGAGATTGACCGTCTCAAGGCTCGGGATCCGGCGATGCCGTTCGCTGAGATCTGGGAAGCCGTGCTGGTGGAGCATGACGGCAAGATTCGCATGAACCAGGTTTCGCCGAAGATCTTCGAGGCCATCCGCCTGCGTACGGCGCTGATTCTGTTCGAGGGCGAGTACTCGGGGGTTGTGAAGCCCGACCTGCACTATATTCCCCTCAGGAAGGACTTCGCCAACTTTGATGAGGTCGTCACCAAGGTGATGAACGACAGTCTCGTCCGGGAGATGACAGACAGGGCCTATGCCGATGTGATTCTTTCCGGGAGATATTCCTATCAGCAGTTCATGGAAGGGGTCGATGAAGATCTGCGGCTGCGTTGTCTTCGTAGAGTGCCAAGGAGGTTCATGTACGGGGCTGTTCATGCGATGAATGATGCCGGCGAACTGCGGCCATGTCTGCCCGCACTCCCCTTGGGGCTGGCATGCGCTGCTGACGTGCTGGGGGGGGAGGAGTCTTTTCAGCGGATTCAGGAGAGAGTGGCGTTGGCGGCGGCAACCACGGGTGGTCTTGACGCGGAAGACGAAGGGGGGAGAGCCACGCCGAGACAGGGGGGCAAGGACTACGTTGTCAGGATGGGGAAGAGGCTGGTATTGCGATACGGAGCCCCGCCGCTCCAAAGGCTGCACGCCGCACTGGCCCAGCAGCCTACAGCGAACCACGTGGCACGACTCATCTATTCGAGGATGCCCTCGAGCATCAAGTCGAAGATCAAGAAGGTCGTCAAGGGTGGCTAGCATGCGGAGCGAGATGGCGAAGCACGGTTGCGCGTTTCAGCGATTCATTGCCCATAGGCCGGAAAGAGTATTGTTGGTGGGCTACTTCGATCCGCGGGGGATCTCGACGGTGCCGGAGACGCTTGCCGCGATTCAGTGGCTCTCCTCGTTGACGGTAACCTGCCTGAACCTGTTTCACCACCGCTTTGATACCGGCAACCTCAGGTTGAATCCCGAGGTTGATCTCGATGCCTACGATGCCGTCATTGTGCACAACTCGGTTTCCTATAACCCCGCCAACGTCGCTTCACTGGATTCGCTGCTCGCCAGGAAGTTCGCTGATTTCGGTGGAGCTCGAGTTCTCTTCAAGCAGGACGAAAACTATCGGTTCCGAGATACCGCCGAGGTGATTGGCCGGATGCACTTCGATGTTGTGCTGACTTGTCTGCCTGAGGGCGAACTGTCGAAGATCTATCCAAGAGACGTGGTGGGCAATGGGGTGCGGTTCGTGCGGATGCTCACAGGTTATGTGACGCCATCATTGCGGACGCGTTTCCCAGCCCTGGGTGGGACGGTTGGGCGGCCAATCGATATCGGCTATCGTGGCTCCATACAGCCCTTGGACTTTGGACGGTTGTGCTACGAGAAAAGGCAGATTGGAGACGAGGTAAAGAGGAGGCTCGAGGGCAGGGGCTTTTCGATGGATATCTCCAGTCGCTGGGAGGACCGATTCGGCGGCGAGGCGTGGTTCGACTTTCTCACCCGCTGCACCTGCATTCTCGGGGTCGAGTCCGGCGCCAGCATCTTCGATCTGGACGGCGATCTCGACCGAAGAGTTCAAGGCATTGTCCAGCGTCTTGGGCCAATCCGAGAGGACTCGGCCTACTGCGAGTCTTTTTTGGATGCACTTCGTGATCTCGAAGGCAACGTGGCCTACAACCAGGTGTCGCCACGCCATTTCGAGGCGGCGGCCTGCGGTGCGCTGCAAATCATGTACCCGGGCGAGTACTCCGGGATTTTCCTCGCCGATCGTCATTATCTGAGCTTGGCGCGAGATTTTTCGGATCTCGACGACGTGTCGGAACGGGCTCGGGATCCTGTCTTCCGGAGAAGGATTGTTGAGTGCGCTTTTGACGAGATCGTGATGAACCGGGACTACTGGATCGAATCCTTTGTTGCCCGGCTTGATGAGGCGATACTTCAGTGCCTTGAAGAGAAGGGCGGGAAGCGAAAGGAACGCGTTCTGGTGAAAGAGGATGCGCACCATGGCTTGTTGCTCGCGCCGCACCGTGCCCACTTGGACCCGCGGTTGCGATGGATCCTCGAAGGGGCAGCCGGCGCAATGACGATCTCCCTCATGGGTCTGGAACTCGGGGGCGCGCAGGAGGTGTCCCCTCTGGCCGGTTTGGACGGATTCCTCGGTGACCAACCAGTGGTTGCGGCGGAAGCCTCCTGGTTGACCCTCATCTCATCGATGGTGGGATCCGATCCCGCGGGGAACGCCGCACTGAGGGAACTTCTCGAACTGGAGCGCTCGCGTGCGTTGCCCACTGTCTCGCTTTGCGAGCGTTATGGGGCGCCGACTTCCAGCCCGCGTCTGGACGATTTCAGGTGGTATCTGACATACCTTCTGGACGTCACGAGAAGCCTGGTGATGCCGGCGCTGGCACTGCGCGGGCTCCAGTTCGTCGTGGCGGCGGACCTGCCAGCGCTACCGGCGGCCCTGATCCTCAAGGCAGTCCTTGGTGCCAAGGTACTCTATGATGCTCATGAGTACTGGGCGGAGAACGATGGTCGCGCCGAGCCTTTTGAGATCGCATTTTGGCAGGCGATCGAGCGGCGACTGGCGCCGCATGCCGACCTGTGCCAAGTTGTGTCCCCAGGTTTGGCAGAGCTGCTGAGCAACGAGACCGGGTGTCGCTTTGACTCGGTTCCGAATTGTACCCCCAAGGGGGCGCTCGGGCGCCGCTCGGATTCGCCGGGGGCTGCGGCAGCGAAGCCCGCCGGCATATCCAAGGTCCGGTTCCTCTTTCAGGGGCTGTTGACCCCGGGGCGTGGACTCGAAGAGCTTCTGCATGTGTGGACGAGGGTGCCGGATAATGCACAGCTTTGCTTGCGGGGACCAGAAGGAGATTTCAAGAACTCGTTGGTCAGGATGGCTTCCGACCTGGGGCTCTCGAGCGAGGCTGTTGTGTTCTTGCCGGCCGTCAGCGAGGACGAGTTGGTCAGCGAAGCGACGGGGTTTGATGTGGGACTGATTCCTTATCCTCCTTCCAATACCAACAACGCCAATTGCTGCCCGAACAAGATGTCTCAGTACATGGCGGCGGGGCTGGCGATACTGGCCAACGATACCAGCTACGTTCGCCAGATCGTGACGGCTGCGGAATGCGGTCTTGTCGTTGACTTCGGCAGGGCAGATCTGCTGGTCGAAAGGATAGAGTTCCTTGCTTCACAAGATGCCGAGCGTTCGGCCATGGCTGCTTCTGCTCAGAGCTACTTCCTCGCTGTCTTCAATTGGGAGTCCGTGAGCAGCGCCATGTATCGGAGGTTGCTCCAACTCGTCGCGGACAAGCCGACGACGGCTCTGTCGAGCTGGCCGGTGGGTCCGTTCGCAGTTTATCGGCAACCAGTGGCCACAACTGATGCCGCTGGGCGTCGTGCGCAGACCAGCGAGCGGTCGCCGTTTTCGGAGAGTCCAACTGATCGGCGGGCGAACGGCGACTTCCAACATCTCATCCATCGGATTTCCCGGGCCGCCTGGCGGCGGCTGCCGGAGATTCTTCGCAAGAGGCTTCGGCCGCTGAAGTCCTGGGCCACAGGCGGTGGGGAGGGCTGAGATGTGCGGCTTTGTGGGCGTGATTTCTCCGGCGGTGCCCATCCGCGATGACCTCTTGTCTGCCATGCGAGACCGACTGGTTCACCGCGGCCCAGACAACGGATCGAACTGGATTCGGAACGGGGGGCGGGTTAGCCTCGCGCATCGGCGTTTGTCGATCATTGATGTTTCGCACTCGGCAGATCAACCCATGGCGACGCCCGACGGTGCGTTGCGAATTGCCTTCAACGGGGAAATATACAACTACCTTGAATTGAGAAGTGAGCTCATAGGGCTTGGCCATGTCTTTCAGACACGCAGCGACACGGAGGTCCTGCTTGCCGCCATCAGACAATGGGGCGAAGCAGCTCTTCTGCGGCTGAACGGAATGTTCGCTTTTGCCGTGTGGGATGAACGGTCTCGCCGTATGTTCGTGGCGCGCGATCGGTTTGGCGAAAAGCCCCTGTTTGTCGGCCAAGGGCGATTCAATACCGTCCTCTTTGCTTCAGAGATGAAGGCGATCCTTGTCCATCCGCTGATCCGCTGCGTCGTTAGCGAGCGGGCTCTGGATCGCTTCGGATCTGGAACGTGGTACGAGGACGACGAGCTGACGTTCTTCGACGGTGTCGAGCGCTTTCCCCCTGCCACTGCTGCATGGTTCCTTGAGGATGGAACCGAAGAGCGCCGCTGGCGCTATTGGACGCCGGATTACACTTCCGTCAACGAGGATCTGACACCACGCGACGCTGTGGAGAGATTTTCGGAACTGATGCAGCGAAGCGTCAGCCTCCGGCTGCGGGCCGATGTTCCCATCGGGTCGAGTCTTTCCGGTGGTCTGGATTCCTCGGTGATCGTTGGTTATCTGTCTCGCGCACGCGGTACAGCAGGTTTTTCGCAGAATACGTTTTCCGCCGTTTTCCCTGATGATCCGACAATGTCGGAAGGCAAGGAGGTCGACGCCGTCGTCGCGCACACCGGTGTCAACTCGTTTCAGGTGGCGCCGGACCCTTCGCGTCTCGCGCAAGAGTCCGCGCTGCTTCACTGGCACCAGGAGGAGCCATTCCTGTCTGCCTCCATCTACCTGCAGTGGTGCGTGGCGCGCCTCGCGCGTCAGCACGATACGACGGTTCTTCTCGACGGGCAGGGTGCAGACGAGTTGCTCGCCGGCTACCAGTTCTATTTCAGGCAACGGCAACTTGATTTGCTTGATCAAGGGCGTCTCGCTCTGGCGATGAGGGAGTCGTCGAAGTTCAACCGCCGTCTGCGCATCGCGAGTGAGCAGTATGAGGGATCGCAGCGACGGTTCAATGCATCGGTCGCATATTCTGCCGAGGAGCTGCGCAAGATGGGGCGGCCTTCGTCATCGGTTTTTCACCAACCTTACTCGGTGGGCACTGCGCCGGCGAGACCTGGTTGCCGATTGCGCCGGACGATTTCGGAAGCTTTGTTGTACAACAGTCTGCCCATGCTTCTCCGGTACGCTGACAGGAACTCGATGGCCTTTTCTCGTGAGGGCAGGTTGCCGTTTCTCGACTATGACATGGTGGACTTCTGCATTTCCCTCCCGGACGATTTTTATGTGAGGAACGGTTGGCAGAAGTGGGTATTGCGGGTGGCTGCCGGAAATACCATTCCTCGATCGATCCGCTGGCGTGCCGACAAGGTCGGTTACGCGGCACCACTGGACCATTGGTTGCGCGGCAAGTTGCGTGACTGGGCACACGAGAGAGTCATGGATGGCGCACTGAAGGTCGTGCCAGGATACGACAGCCAAAGGGTAACGACACTTTGGGAAGAACATCAGGCAGGAAGCTGCAACCATTCCTGGGAGCTCTGGCGCTGGATCAGTCTTTCCGAATGGTTCAGCATATACCGCGCCGGTTGGTGGCGTGCTGGCACGGCTTCCAGACCGAGCACGCAGGAATGAAATTGAAGAAAAGGTAATCACCGTGTGTGGAATTTTCGGATTCTTGGCGACGCAGCCGCGCCCCCTGCATCAATCGGACGTCGAACTTGATATTGGCTTGGAGAGACTTCGCCACCGCGGCCCAGATGGTATGGGCAAGTGGGTATCGGCGAATGGTCAAGTTGGGCTTGGCCATGTAAGGCTTTCCATTATCGACCTGGAAACAGGCGCGCAGCCGATGCACAGCGATGATGGGCGCTACAGCATAATTTATAATGGAGAAATCTACAACTATATCGAGTTGCGGGCAGAGTTCGGTGAGGCTTCTTTCCGTACCCATTCCGATACCGAGGTGGTGTTGCGAGCTTTCCAGGAATGGGGGCCGGACTGCATATCGCGGCTGCGGGGGATGTTTGCCATCGCGATCTGGGACTCCGCGAAACAACAGTTGTTCGTCAGCAGGGACCGGTTCGGCATCAAGCCTTTTTATTGGGCTCAGACCGTCAAGGGGTTCTATTTCGCATCCGAGATCAAGGCGCTACTGCCTTTCTTGAAGGATCGTGCCGTCAACCGCGCCGCACTGACGGATTATTTCACCTTCCAGTTTTGCCTCGGCGAAAAGACGCTCGTCGACTCGGTCTGGCAGTTGCCAGCCGCCCATTTTGCAGTCGTCTCAGCTGGCCAGAATCCAAAGCCCCAGCGCTACTGGGAGGTTCACTACGACGTTGATTACGATCATACCGAGCGTTGGTTTACCCAGCGCTTGCGCGATCTCCTCGAAGACTCGGTGCGCGTCCACCTGCGAGCCGACGTAGAGGTCGGCAGTTATGTCAGTGGTGGCGTCGACTCCAGCCTGCTGGCTGCGCTGGCTCGCGAGGTGCGGCCCGATGGGCCATTCAAGGCGTTCAACGGCCGCTTCATGGATGGGGACGAGTTCGATGAGTCGCGCTATGCGAAGGCGTTGGCGGACGAGCGGCGGATGGAGCTGCATGTGACCGATATTGGCGAGCAGGATTTTGTCGATCACATTGCCAAGGTGATCTGGCACCTCGATCAGCCAACAGCCGGCCCCGGATCTTTCCCGCAGTACATGGTTTCGAAGCGAGTCGGTGAGCACATCAAGGTAGTTCTCGGTGGGCAAGGTGGGGACGAAATCTTCGGCGGCTATGCACGTTACCTCGTGGCTTACTTCGAACAGTGCATCAAGGGGGCGATCGAAGGGACGCTCCACAACGGAAACTACGTGGTGACCTACGAGTCGATCATTCCGAATCTGCAGACACTGCGCCAGTACAAGCCGATGCTGCGCGAGTTCTGGGCAAGCGGCGTGTTTGGCGAGCGCGATGAGCGTTATTGGCGCCTGGTCAACCGGGCGAACACCTACGGGAACATCCTTGCGCCGGGGGTCCTTGAGCAGCGGGCGGCCTTCGACGAGTTCAAGAGCATTTTCTGGGGCAGCAACGTCGGCAAGGAATCCTACTTCGATTCCATGACGCACTTCGATTTCAAGACCTTGCTGCCGGCACTGCTGCAGGTCGAGGATCGGATGAGCATGGCGCATGGGGTCGAGGCACGGGTGCCGTTTCTTGATCACCCGCTGGTCGAATTTGCTGCAACGATTCCTGCCGACATCAAGTTCCGCAACGGCGAGCTGAAGCGTTTGCTGAAAGCCGTCTTTTCGGATCAATTGCCGGTCGCGATCCGCGAGCGGAAGGACAAGATGGGCTTCCCGGTTCCGCTCAATCTCTGGCTAAAGCGACCTGGCCCGACACGCGACCTGATCGGCGATCTGTTCGGATCGGAAGCCGCCCGTTCACGTCCGTATCTGAACAGTCCGGTTTCGATCGATGCCGTTCTGGATTCACAAAGCACCCATGGCCGGAATCTGTGGGCGCTGTTGAGCCTGGAGTTGTGGCACCAGCAGTTCATCGATTGAAGCTTGATGAACCGCCTGAACATCTTGGTGCTGCATCGGCTGGGAAACCCTCGCTTGGCCCCGAGCTTCCTCCGCCACCATGTATTCGCATTGCGCGACGCGTTCCCCGAGCACAACTACCTGTATCACGACACCGAACTACCGCTGCCCGACTACATTCTGGATGTTGCCTTCGATGCCATCGTTCTCGATGTCAGCTTCCTGTGGATTCGCTGGCTACCTCTGCCGATTTTCCAGAGCATCAAGGAGATCTACGGCTTCGTCCGCAACAGTGGCGCGCTGAAGCTCGCTTTTCCGCAGGACGAGTACGACTGCAACGAACTGCTCGACGACTGGATGTGCGACTGGCAGGTGGACCACGTGTTTTCGGTGATCCCCTCGCATTGGGATGTCCTCTATCCGCGCTACCATCGCCAAGGCTCGATACGCTTGGCCTACACGGGGTACGTCGACCAGACACTCCTCGCTCGGGAGCCAAGGCCCTTCGCGGCCAGGCGGATCGACATCGGCTACAGGGCGCGCCGACTGCCACCGTACTTTGGCAGGATCGGGGAGACGAAGTGGGCGATTGGCGAACTGGTAAAGGTACCCGCGAGCCGTGCCGGCTTGACGACTGACATCGTTCTCGGCGACCAAGGCGCACTGCTTGGCGCGCAGTGGCTCGACTTCCTGGGCGATTGCCGTTTCACCCTTGGTGCCAACAGCGGCAGCAGCCTTCTCGATCCGCGGGGGGATATTCAGCGAAGGGTCCGGGCCTATCTCAAGGCCCATCCGGCAGCGTCTTTCGAGGAAGTGGAGGCGAACTGCTTCCCTGGCCTCGACGGGCGCCACTCATTCACCGCGATTTCGCCTCGCGTCCTCGAAGCGGGGTTGCTCGGCAGTTGTCAGGTGCTGGTAGCGGGCGACTATAGCGGCATCGTCAGGCCATGGGAGCACTACATTCCCATCCGCGCCGATGCCACCGATTTTCCGCAGGTTCTTGAGGCGATGCGCGACCGCCAACTCGTGGAGCGACTGATCAGGAACTGCCGGGAAGCGATCCTGGACAGCAAGCAGTTGCATTATGGGTACAAGGCCGCGACCGTGATCGGCCTGATCGAGTCGCATCGGGCGAAGGGCGCGGCGGCCACCGATGGCGAAGCCATGCAACGGACCATTCGACGTTACGAAGAAGCCATGCAGCAGCAGTACGCCAAGCATTGGCGCCGGCAGTCGTTCAGGCGCAACCTGAGCCGCTTCGTCGATCGTTCGCCGACGGTGTCACGCCTGGCCAGAAGTGTCTGGTCAAGGCTGCGAGGGTGAAGTGATGGACGCTGCGGCAGCACGCCAGGACCACGATTCGAAATCGATACTGATGCTGACGGCAGACCGGCAGATCGACAGGAGAATCCTCCTGCAGGCCGACAGCCTCGAGAAGGCGGGCTGGCAGGTGACGATTCTGGCGATGAAGGAAGAAGACGCTGACAGGCGAAGCGACTCGAGAGTGGTCCGCGTTGGTGGCGGCACCGAAGTCGGCGGGCTCGAAGAGCGCGTGGCGGATGGGTATCGCCAGCTCGCCAGACGACTGCCGATGAATGGCCCCGTCATGCGGCTGCTGAAAGGACTCGCGTGGCGGTTCCTTGTCGATCAGGAGACGTTTCACGCCAGACTGTACAGCGGTGTGGCCTCGCGCTTTGCGCCGCAGGTCGTCGTTGCTCACGATCTGCCGATGTTGCCCGTCTCCTGCCAAGTCGCGCGCGCCTGCGGCGCACGCCTCGTCTATGATAGCCACGAGCTCTACAGCGAACAGGAGTTTCCCGCCCGCGAGAGGAAGCGCTGGGCAGAGATCGAGGCGCGGTACATCGGAAACTGCGACGCCGTGATGACCATCAACGAGTCGATCGCCGGCGAACTCGCTCGTCGCCATGCGCTCCGCCAGGTGCATGTCATCAGCAATGCTGAGCGCACGTCTGATCCTCCGCCAAGGTCCCACCGTTTTCATGAGCTCTTCGGACTGCCCGCGACGCGCAAGGTGGTGCTCTTCCAGGGCGGACTCTCGGCAAACAGAAACTTGCAGGCGCTGGTTGAGGCCATGCGCCATGTGACGAACCCGGACGTGGTTCTGGTGATCCTTGGTGACGGTGCCTTGCGGCAGAACCTGATGCGAGAGGCCCGATCGCAGCCGGGCGCGCAACGAGTCTTCTTTCATCCTGCAGTTCCTCAGCACGAGTTGCTGCGCCATACCGCCGCGGCAGACGCTGGCGTGATCCCGTACCAGGCCACCTGTCTCAACAACTACTTCTGCACGCCAAACAAGCTGTTCGAGTTCATCGCCGCCGGCGTCCCCATACTCGGCAGCGACCTGCCGGAGATCAGCAAAATGGTTGCCGGGCGAGGGATCGGAATCGTCGGCGACATGAGCAGTGCACGGGCAGTAGCTGGTCTGATCGACCAACTGTTCGCCGACGAGGCCCGCCTCGCCGTCTGGCGGAAGAATCTGCAGGAGACACGCCAGGCCGTCTGCTGGGAGGCAGAGGAAGGCAAGCTCCTGGCCATCTACGAGGCACTGCCATGAGGATCGCGATCGTCTATCAGTACTACCAGGGGACGGTCGCACCGGGCCATTCGCTGATTTACGAGCTGGCGCAGTTCCTCGCCGGGCGGGGTCACGAAGTGACCGTAGTCAGTGGTGAAACCGGGTACATGCAGCGCGACACCCCGACCTTGCCGTGGTACCGCCGCCTCCGGCGGGAAGAACGGGATGGCCAAGTGCGGGTGCTGCGCACCTTCACCTATTCCGAGCTACATCGCAGCTACCTCGGGCGCCTCCTGAGCTTCGCGTCGTTCTCGATTTCCGGTGCCCTCGGGTTGCTGACGGTCGACAGAGTGGACCTGGTGCTTGCTTCCTCACCGCCCATCTTTCCGATTTTTGCTGCCGCCCTTGTCTGCCGGATTCGTCGAATGCCGCTGGTGATCGAGGTGCGCGACTTGTGGCCCGAATCTGCGGTGCAGATGGGAATCCTGAAGAACCGGATCCTGATCCGCATCATGGCGTGGATGGAACGACGGCTCTATGACCAGTCGGCACGCATCGTCACTCTGACTGAAGGCATTCGTGACGACATCTGCGCCCGTGGCTGGCCCGCGGACAAGCTCGAGGTGGTCACCTGTGGCGTCGATTTCGAACGGCTCTACCCGGATCCGCAAGGAGCCGCGCTGACGCGCACCGCTCTCGGCTGGAAAGACAAAAAGGTCGTCATGTACTTCGGAGCCCTCGGTGAAGCGAACAACATCCCGGTAATCCTGAGAGCGGCGCGCTCCTTGCGCGAGCGTAGCGAGATCCTCTTCGTGCTCGTTGGCGATGGCCTTCGGCGCCAGGCAATCGAACACGAGGTCGTGGCGGACGAACTCGCCAACGTCGTCGTTCTTCCACCTGTAGCCAAGGATCAGGCCCGTGTCTATCTCAGTGCCGCAGACGTCTGCCTGGTCACGCTGAAGGACATCCCGTTGTTCGACGGCGCGATTCCGACCAAGCTGATCGATTACATGGCGTGTGCGCGGCCGGTTCTTTGCGGCATCCGGGGTGAGGCACGGCGGATTCTCGACACGGCGCAGGCGGGGTTGGAGTTTGAACCCGATGACGACAGGCAGTTGGCCCGTTTGATCAGCGAGCTGCTTGATGACCAAGGGTGCCGTGAGCGCCTCGGTGCCAATGGCCTTGCCTTCGTTCGATCCCACTTCTCGGCGGAACGGATGCGCGAAAAGATGGAAAGTATCCTGCGCATGGTTGCCGAGACCGGCAGCGCCTCCAACCCCGCTGCCGATGGGCTCCGTTAAGCAGTCCGGGAGCGGGTTGCGCAGGGGGCATCGGCGCACCAGCATCATCGCGGCGGCAGGAGGGTGGTCACCGGCCGCCGGTGGGTGGGCGTCGAAGGGAAGGGCATGAAGTACCGACGGCTTGGAAAGACCGATCTCGACGTCTCCGAGATTGCCCTTGGCTGCTCCGGTTTTTGGGGCGACAGGAAGTTCCCGGAGAAGCAAGCGGCTGCCGTGGTCATGGAAGCGATCGAGCGCGGGATCAACTTCTTCGATACGGGGTACAACTACTCGCGCTTCAATGCCGAGCCCCGTCTCGGCCGACTGCTGGGCAGCGTCCTCTCGCACGACAGAGGGCGCCTAGTTCTCTCGTCGAAAGCGGGAACCGTCGTACCCGCCGGCGCCCTCTTCCGGCGCCCGGGCATGAAGGTCAAGGACTTTTCGCCCGACTACATCGAATGGTCCTGCGCCAGATCGATCGCCAACCTCCGCTGCGGTCATCTGGACATCCTGCAGCTGCACGGAATCACTCCGGGCGAAATCGGCGAACCGCTGCTCGAACGCCTCCACGACATGAAGCGGAAGGGGATGTATCGCTACCTCGGCATCAACACGCATAGCGAGCCCGACATGCGCTTCGTCGCCTGCCACCCCGAGATCTTCGACATGGCACTGATCGACTACAGTGTTCTCCAGCTCGACCGTGAACCGGTGATCGACCAGCTGGCGGAAGCAGGAACGGGCGTCGTTGCCGGAACGGTGCTCGGACAGGGGCACCTCGTCAAAGGCAAGATCGGCACCGTCAAGAGTCCAGCCGACCTGTGGTATCTGGCGCGAGCATGGCTGAGGCCGAGTGGCCGTCAGTTGCGGCGAATCTCCGCTGAGATGCGCGAGACCTTGGCGGCGATCGCCGAAATGTCGCCGGCACAGGCTGCAGTCGCCTACGTCCTCGGCAATCGAGGGATAGCGAGCTGCGTGTTCGGGACGACGCGCGTTGCCAATCTGCACGAAGTTGTCGACGCTGTGGAGAAGACCCTGGGCAGCGACAGCATACGGGCCATCCGGCGCAGTTTCGAGCTTCTTTGGCGCCGGGAGGGCACAGGAACCTCGAACAGCTCACGCGGGTCATCGTTGTAGCCATCGACCACCAAGCTGATCCGGCCGCAGAAATCGATCGCGGTTTGGCGATCCGCTGTCAGGCGGCGCAGGAGCTGTAGCGGCTCGGTGATGTCCCCGGTTTCGACCTGCTGGCGCGAGAACATCAGGATGACCGGCTCGGAGACGGCGGGGCGGAGGCGTTGGTTCAAGGGTTCGGGTTCCGCTTTGAGCGTCTGGTGGGCGATGGCCGCAACGGGCACTCAGCCGACATCGGCCCCGATCAGACTCAGTGCAAGTGGCACGAACCACTCACTTACGATGCTTTCCAACGACGCCAAGGCATCAGCAGGCAGCCCAGCAGAAGCAGGGATGTCGTACTCGGGATGGGTATGTTGAACACCTCGCCAAATGTATGCAGCACCAGCACGGCCAAGTAATCAGTGCGCGGCTTGACTGTGACGGGTGCACCCCAGATCGACAGGGGGCCGAAATCAACTTGGCTCAACGATGAATTCGGACCAATAGCCAAGGTGCCGCTGGTCCGAATGGCCAAGTCAAGCATCTTTTGCGTATCGACTTCCCACAGTTCGAGGAGTCCATCGAAGAGAAAAGCCGCACGTTCCCCGTATTTATCTGTCATCATGGTGACACTCCATCCTACGCTGGGTGCCGTGATGAAGACAGCCGCCGACGTTATCGGAGATGATGATGGAGTCATGACACGAAACTCTTGGCTCACGATCCCTATCGACTCGGCGCCAGCGCTTGCAAATATTCTTCCGGGTATTTGCAGGGAAACTTCGGATTCATTCATTCTGGTAGGAGGCGCACCAGGAAGGAAAAAGCTCGTCTGAGTGCTTGCCCAAGTTACCTTGGCTTCTGCGTGCCGAATATCGGTCTGGCCTTGGTGCTCACCGCGACTATTCTCCGCATCCGCCGTCGTGTAGAACCTTTCTGGCTGAGTGACAACCCACCCGTCGTTGGGTGGCAGATCGGACGTTATCTCGAACGGCCCATAGTACGAACTGTAGCCATCCACGATCGCGGTAGCGCTGCCATCAAGCGAGATCATCGTGATCAGGCAGCAACAAGACAAACGGGCCATCAAGGAACGAAGACGCGAAAGGCACGAGGTGGATTCTCCATTGCCGATCATCCCTGATGGGGCACGAGCCGACGAACACGAAACGGCAATAGTCTTCATGGTCTGAAGCCTCCTATTCGATCTCAAGATATTTATGGACCCATCTCACACTTGCTGGGTTGACGGTAGTCAAGAGAGTCTTGGAGCTGCTACACGCTTCCTGGCCAGCGCTGCACCCTGCTCAGCGATCACACGTTCTGCATCCCGCTACCGTCCGCTTCTGGCGTTACCAGCCCCCACTCATCAATGCACCTTCGCCACCATTTCCTGCACCCGCCGCCACACCGCCTCAACGATCACCATCGACGCATCGTCGGCATGTGTCTTCCCCGTCGATTGCAGCAGCGCCCAGTTGCCCTTCCACAGCTCCAAGTTGTTCCGAATCCAGGCTCCCAACCCGAAGTGTAGCCCGATCAGCTCCGACTCCGCCATCGCCGCGATCGCCGCTCTGTCCTCGTCCGATAGCGTCGCGATCACCACGCCGACCGCCTCGTCAATTGTCGCCGGCTTGAAGCATCGCGGCCATGCGCTGATGAATGAGATGGATCGCCTTCAGCGGACGAAGCATTACCTTGAACTCAACGATGCGTCCCCCTTCGTTCCACTTGATGATGTCGACACCGTTGACCAAGACACCGTCGATCTCGGTCTCGAATTCAAGCATGGCGTCGGTGGTTCCGATGATCTCGCGCACGTAGCGAAAACTTGGGTTGAAGAACACATGGAAGGCCGCAGCCAAGTACATTGCGGAGGTCTTCTTGCCCCGCTGCGGCGTGTGCGTTACTGGTGAAACAAACACTGCGTCTGCATCGAGCAGCGCCTCAAGCCCGCGTGGGTTCCGTTCTTGAACCAGCCGATGCCAGACTTCTATGGGGTGTTCTGTCACGCCAGCCTCCTTCGAGTTGGTTTGCCGGCCTGGGGGCGCACGGCCTCCTCAGCGTCAAGGCCCTGTGGTGCAAGGCCCAGGGTTGCACACTCAGGTCACTTCGTCGAGCGCGCCAACTCGTCAAGTCGGCTTCCTTCCCGAAGACCATCGCCGAGAGGGACTCCTTCGAGCGCTGTCCGAACGGTTGCGCCTTCTCGGGAGCGTCAATGCCACCGAGTCGGATCTTGTGCTGCTCGCGGTTGGCATCGAGCACCGTGATCGTATCGCCGTCCGCCACGCCCACCACCGTGCCGGTCAGGGTTTCCGCAGACGCACCGATGCTGACCATGAGCGCGATCAAGAATCCGAGCTTTCTGATGCGAATCCCCGCTCTCTTACTCACGACTACTCCAAAACACTCAGCGCCGAAAAATCTGTGGTCATATCATTCTTGACGGTCTGGACCACCCGAATGGAGGACGAAGATGACCGCTCAACTCACTCTACCCGAATCGATGTCGCCACGCGAGCGTGCCGCCGAGATCACGACAATCCTTGCTGCCGCCATCGTCCGCACCCACCTTGCGCAGGCTGCCAAACCGCGAGAATCTGACCTTGGCTTCCTGGACGACCAGCGCGTTCATACAACCCCCTATCAAGAGGAGAGGCTGTGATGAACGAAAAACAAGCATCTGTCGCTGCGCGGGTTGCCGAGCTGGCCTGCCTGCCCATGTCCGAACTCTGGACGGTGTGGGATCGATATTTCCCCCGTCGTCCGGACTACCCAAACCGGACGCACGTCGAGTCGCGCATCGCCTACAAACTGCAGGAGGAAGCCTTCGGTGGTCTCGCGCCCGAGACGAAGCAGAGACTGGAGGCCATCGGCGCGAAGCACTCCAAGATCAAGCTGCGCGCCAAGCCGCGTGAGATCCATTTCGCGCCGGGCACGATCTTACTGCGCGAATGGGGCGAGCGCGCGCACAGGGCGACGGTCACCGCCGAGGGGCTATTCGAGTACGAAGGGCGCACGTTCAAGAGTCTGACTGCTGTGGCTCGGCACATCACCGGCACGCATTGGAGTGGTCCCCTGTTCTTCGGTCTGCGCAAGGGAGGGACGCAATGAGCGAGATCGCAGCCAGCAAGGCCCGCAAGCGCTGCGCTGTCTACTGCCGCGTCTCCACGGACGAACGCCTCGACCAGGAGTTCAACTCCATCGACGCGCAGAAGGAAGCCGGTCTGGCGGCGATCGCCAGTCAACGGGCGGAAGGGTGGATTGCCGTCCCTGACGACTACATCGATCCCGGCTTCTCCGGCGGCAACCTGGAGCGGCCCGGATTGAAGCGCCTGGTCGCGGACATCGAGGCCGACAAGATCGACATCGTCGTGGTCTACAAGATCGACCGCCTGACTCGGAGCCTGACCGACTTCTCCCGGCTGATCGAAGTCTTCGAGCGCAACAAGGTGTCGTTCGTCGCCGTCACCCAGCAGTTCAACACCACGACCTCGATGGGCCGGCTGATGCTCAACGTCCTGCTGTCCTTCGCGCAATTCGAACGCGAGGTCACCGGCGAGCGCATCCGCGACAAGATCGCGGCTGCCAAGCGCAAGGGGATATGGATGGGTGGCGTGCCGCCGCTGGGGTATGACGTCGAAGACCGCCTGCTGGTCATCAACGAAGCCGAGGCGGCAGTGGTGCGGCGCATTTTCGCGGAGATGCTGAGCATTGGCTCGCCGACGCAGATTGCCGCCATCCTCAACGTGGAGGGCGTCACGACCAAGGCGTGGACGACGCAGGAGGGCCAGACCCGTAGCGGTGCGCGCATGGACAAGAAATACCTGCACAAACTGCTACGCAACCGCATCTACCTGGGCGAGTTGTCGCACAACGGGAACTGGTACCCCGGCGCCCATCCGCCGATCATCGCCCGCGAGCTTTGGGACAAGGTTCACGCGGTTCTGGCCCAGGACGGCCGCACCAGGTCGGTCGAGACCAAGATTCGGTCGCGCACTGACGCCTTGTTGCGCGGTCTGCTGTACTCGCCCGCGGGCGAGCGGATGTACCCGACCTACACCTGCAAGAACGGGCGCAAGTACCTCTACTACGTGTCGCGGTCGGAAAGCCGCTTCGGCGCGCCGGGCAAGAGCTACGAGCGCCTGCCCGCGCCGGAGATCGAAGCGGCGGTGGTCGGCCAGATCCGGACCGTGCTGACCAGCCCCGAGTCCATCACCTCGGTGGTGCGTCACCTCCGCCACAACGGCGCGCAGATCGACGAAGCCGGTACGGTTCTGGCGATGGGGCGGCTCAACGACGTGTGGGATCAGTTGTTCCCGGTCGAGCGACACCGCATCGCCAACCTGATGATCGAACGGATCGACCTCGTCCACGTCGCTGAGTCGCAGGGCATCAAGGTGAAGTGGCGGGAGTTGGGTTGGGACCAGCTGATCGGTGAGTTCGCGCCGCGGGAGATCGGCGCGGAACTGCTGGAGGTCGAGGCCTGATGGACCACTCTCTGGAAACGTTTGTGCCCCTGCAGTTCAAGCGCAGCAGAGGGCAATGGCTGGCCGACTCGGGGACCTCTGCCCCCAACGCTTGCATCATCGACGCCGTTGCTCGGGCACAGTACTGGCACTCCCTGCTCGACTCCGGTGCCTTGAAGGGGGTGTGCGAAATCGCTCGGGCCGAGGGACTGATGCCGACGACGGTGGGCCGGCTACTGCGATTGGCGCGGCTGGCCCCCGACATCGTGGAGCAGTTCATCAGGGGCTACCAGCCGCGAAGGCTGACGCTTCGTTGGTTGATGAGACATGACATCCCGGCACTCTGGCCCGAGCAGCGCCGGATGCTGGAACAGTTCAAGTAAGGAGGCGAGATGTCCAAGAGGCACTACGGCAAACAGACAGGCCGCCCTGTCACCCACGAGATCCCGACACCCGTGTGTATTCCACGGCAAACTGGACAGTGATTCCACGGCAAACTGGACACCGATTCCAGGGCAAACTGGACAGTCATTTGTCCTAGCGTAGCGCGCGGGATAACTGTGGCATCCTCGGTCAATTTGCCGAGGCCCACATGGCGAATACCAGGTTATCCATGCGCAAGATTCTTGACGTTTTGCGGTTGTCCCATGAGGGTGGCCTCAGCCATCGCGAGGTCGCTCGGGTGGTGAAGAGTTCGCCGACGACGGTCGGCGAGATCCTCCGCCGGGCCAAGCTCGTCGGCGTGACTTGGCCGCTGCCGGCGGGTGTGAGCGAGCTGTGGCTGGAGGCGCAGCTCTACCCGCCGGTGGCGGCCTCGAGCCAGAGGCGTCGGGAACCCGATTGGCCGTCCGTCCACCGCGAACTGCGGCGCAAGGGGGTCACGCTCGACCTGCTGTGGCAGGAATACAAAGCCGAGCATCCGTCGGGCTACCACTACAGTGGCTTCTGCGCCCATTATCGGCGGTGGGTCGTCCGGCTCTCGCTCAGCATGCGCCAGACGCACACCCCGGGCGAGAAACTGTTCATCGACTACGCCGGCCCGACCGTGCCGATCACCGACGCGATGACCGGCGAAATTCGCCAGGCGGCGATCTTTTTGGCCGTCCTGGGCGCCTCGAGCTACACCTACGGCGAAGCCACCTGGAGTCAGAGCCTGCCCGACTGGATTGGCAGCCATGTGCGCACCTTCGAGCACCTCAATGGTTGCACGGCTCTGTTAGTCCCAGACAACCTCAAGAGCGGGGTCACCACCCCCTGCTTCTACGACCCTGAACTCAACCCGACGTACCGCGACTTGGCCACCCACTACGGCACGGCGGTCCTCCCCGCCCGACCGCATCGCCCGAAAGACAAGGCCAAGGTCGAGGCAGCCGTGCTCCTGGTCGAGCGCTGGGTTCTGGCCCGCCTGCGGCATCAAACATTCTTCAGCCTGGATGAACTGAACGGCCGTCTGGTCGAACTGATGGCGGCGCTCAATAGCCGTCGGTTCAAGAAGTTACCGGGCTGCCGTCAGTCGGCCTTCGCCGAAATGGACCGGCCCGCCTTGCGGCCTTTGCCGCTCACGCGTTACGAGTTTGCCGAATGGAAAGTGGTCCGGGTCGGCATCGACTATCACGTCGAGGTGGTTGGCCACTACTACTCGGTGCCCTATCGCTTTGCCCGGGAGAAGGTCGACAGTCGGCTGACGGCGACGACCATCGAACTGTTTCACCGCGGCGTGCGCATCGCCAGCCATGCCCGGAACGACGCCCGCGGTCGGCACACCACCCTCGATGTGCACATGACCCCGGGCCATCAAGCGGTCCTCGGCTGGGATGCACCACACCTGCTCGACTGGGCCTCGTGCATCGGGCCGCATGCCGCCGCGGTCGTGCAGAGCCTTCTGCACCAGCGCCGACATCCGCAGCAGGGTTACCGGGCGTGCCTGGGCATCCTGCGCTTCGGCAAGACCTACGGCGACGATCGCCTGGAAGCCGCTTGCGAACGGGCCATCGCCATCGGCGCGACGTCCTACAGCAGCCTGAAATCGATCCTGAAGAACGGTCTGGACCAGAAGCGCGTCGTCAGTGCCCCGGCCCAGACCTGTCTGCCCGTCGAACACGCCAATCTGCGTGGCCCCGATTACTACCACTGAACGAGACTTGCCATGCTCAACCATCCGACCGTCGATAAACTCCACCAACTGCGTCTCTCCGGCATGGCCCGTGCCTTGGCCAGCCAGGCGCAACTCCCGGACATCGGCCAACTGTCGTTCGATGAGCGCCTCGGCTTGCTCGTCGACAGCGAGGCCGCCGACCGTGAGTCGCGGCAGAACGCCGCCCGTCTGAAGCGGGCCCGACTCAAACAGGCCGCCACGCCAGAGGATGTCGACTATCGGCATCCGCGCGGTCTCGACCGCGCGCTGTTCGCTCGTTTGATGACCGGCCGCTGGGTGTGCGCGCACCAGAACGTCCTGCTCTGCGGTCCGACGGGCATCGGCAAGACCTTTCTCGCCTGCGCGCTGGCCAATCAGGCGTGCCGACAGGGTCATTCGGTGCTTTATGTGCGTTTGACCCGGCTCCTGCCGACCCTGGCCATCGGCCGCGGCGATGGCAGTTACTTCAAGTCCCTGGCGCAGATCGCCAAGACCGAGGTCCTCGTCATCGACGAGTGGGCGTTGGCGCCACTGACCGACGAGAGCCGGCGCGACCTCCTGGAGATCTTCGACGATCGCCACGGTACGCGCTCGACGATCATCACCAGTCAGTTGCCGGTCAAGCACTGGCATGCCTCGATCGGCGATCCGACGCTCGCCGACGCGATCCTCGACCGCCTGGTGCATCAGGCGCACGTCCTCGATCTCGATGGCGAATCGCTGCGCAAGAACGGCAAACCCGAATGAACCCCCGAGCCAGCCTGACGAGTTATCCACCGCCGCCCGCCAGCCGTCCAGCTATAGAAGGAGCGCCGTCTGGCGGGCGCCCGTGGATAACTCTGCGCGTTGCTCCTCCAGGCGCCAGGCACTCCATCGCCTGCGCCTCGATTTCAATCACCGATACCAGAAAAAGCGTCGATTGGGTCCCGAAATCGTTGCGCAGAAACGAATCCGGCCTCGACCGACATGTGCCAAAAAAGTCCAAAGACATTTATTCGGACGAGCTAAAAGCTTGACCCGAGCAAGCCTCTTGGAGTACAACCGATCCACCCCGCGTCGCTACGCTCCGACTGTCCAGTTTGCCGTGGAATGAGTGTCCAGTTTGCCGTGGAATGGGTGTCCAGTTTGCGTGGAATACACAACCCGCCGGCGGCGTGCGACTGGAAACCTTTATACCCTGGAGGCTGGTGCAGCGGGGGTCCAGGAAACAGATCATCACGCCATTGGACTCGCCGCAGGAATTCGTGTCTGAGGCCGCTCGGGAGTGGGAAGCGCGGGCGGCTGGGCAGGATAGCGCGCTACTGCGGGCGCTCGGATTGGCGCACCACTGGCAGCGGATCCTGGACGAGGAGCGGGCGGCTTCCGTGGCCGACATCGCCAGCGCTGAGGACATGGATGTGACGCAGGTGCGCCGGGTCATGCGGCTGACCCTGTTGGCCCCGACGGTCATTGAACGGCTGGTGGGTACGCCAGACATCGCGCTGGAGCAGGTGATTCGACGCCCTTGGCCCAGCTGTTGGGGCGATCAGATAGATTCGGTTGCAGCACCCGGAAACTATCGTGTTTTCGGAAATGCAGCTTGTTGAAGCAGAATCCCTCATGTGGGGAGGCTACCAAGAACGAGGAGGTGCACACCACAACGAGGGCACGAAGCCGATTTCGTCTGCGGTGACCGGCGGCTTGGCCCTTTCGGCGCCTCACCGCCGCCGAAAAGATCCGCCTTAATCTCCTTCGCCAAGGGTTGTGTCGTCGACCGTTGCCAACCATGCTGGGTCGTGCCAGATTGGCTCCGGATCATCGTTGGCTATTGCCTCGTGCATAAGGCATTCGGCAGAAACAGCCGCAACTGCGACCAACGTGGTCAAGGGCGTGTGGGTCAGGGGTTCGTGGGTGGCCATGGTATTCCTCCTTGTCGGTTGCGCCACGGACATTGGACACCAGCCAAGCCGATTCCAGAATCCCCCGCTGCTGGAATTCCCGTTAGTCACGATCCGTCATGACATCCGGCATCGCTGCGCGTTCGAGGAATTCCTACCGGAATTCCGCATTCCATGCAGTCTCCTCCTCCGCTATCGGTTGCCACGCCAAGCCTTAAGAGCCGCATTTCTGTGCGACGAAAATGACTTCTTCCGCCTCAGCGTTATACGGCTTACCGTTCCAGTCCCCCAGTGCAGAGCACGACGCGAAGCCGACATCCAAGCACATCTGAACGAACTCCGGAACCTCGTACACCCGGACGGAATAACTCCTGGATGATTTTGTCGAGCCGTGTTCGATTATCCACTGTCCTTCGATTCGGCGTGTTGCCTCCTCGAACCGCTCGTCGATCCAGAGTCGGCCGCCACCTACCAGATTGCGGACCTCTTGAGTCTTGTGGCCACCGCTCCGGACACGCGGGACATTGACATCCGTGTGCATCAGGAACTTTCCGCCTGGCAACAATGCCTGGTAGAAGCTTCGCAGCACATCGAGATTCTCATCATCCGTGCCAAAGAATCCAAAAGAGTAGAACATGTTGATGACGGCGTCAAATTCCTCCTGGTAGGCTATAGCCAGCATGTTCTGTCGTTCGAATTTGACCGAAACGCCCTGGCTTTCCGCGTCCTCGCTAGCGCGATCGAGGTGGACTGCATTTAGATCGGCGCCCGTGACAATGTGGCCCCGCCGAGCCAGTTCAATCGAATGCCGCCCGTAGCCGCAGGGAATATCGAGCACACGGCGGCGTCCCGTCAGGTCAAGGAGGCGTACCACGCCGTCCACTTCGACAAGCGTTCGCTCTGGGAGTGAGAGCCTACGGACGGTCAAGTGCCCCTCTTGGGAATTGTCGCCCAGGATATAGAAATCGCCAAAAAATCCAGCAGCCTCGTCCCACCAAGGCACTTCAGGTAACAAGCGAGTCATCTATTCACGCGCGAGGATGCCTTGTCGCCACCGCCTTCCGCTTGGCGCACGTCTGCACCCAAGTCGGAGGTCGTCCTGCTTCGCTCTTCGCCCGAATGGTCGTAAAGGATTCGCCCGGCCTCAAAAGCGATCGTCCGGTGACCCGTGGTCTGCGCAGTACTCATATCGTGCGTGATCTGCAAAATGGTGCTGCCAGCCGCATTCATCGAGGCTATCAACTGTTCACACATCGGCAGTCGTGATGGATCAAGTGCCGCCAGAGGTTCGTCAAGCAACAGAATCTGCGGGTTGCGCAGTTTGGCGATGATCAACGCCACTTGCTGTCGTTCCCCTCCCGAAAAGTAACGGAGCAACTGATTGGCTCGCTGGGCCAAGTCGAACTGCGACAGCAACTCCATATAGCGGTCCCTACGCCCCCTTGGAGACGGCCCCCGTCCCTGTGGGGAAGGATCGGCGACGACCAGATTTTCCATCAGGGTTAGACCATCGGCCGTTCCCAACAGAGGATCCTGGCAAACCTGAAACAGATCGCTGTCAAATCCCCCAGCACCCCCACATTTGGGCGAGCCATTGATTTCGACCCAACCGCTTGTTGCTTCCTGTTGCCCTGCGATTAACTTCAGCAGCGTCGACTTTCCGGAGCCGTTATGGCCGACAATCATCACCCACTGGCCGGCCTTGACCTCCAGGTCGACCTCGGCCAGCGCCGTCAGCGACTGCCCCCAGCGCCGATACGTCACATGGATACCCTGAAGCCGAATCAATGTCTCACCAAACACTTCACACGCTCGCAAACGGATCGTCATGTCGCTTGGCACGAACTATGACCAACATCAGCACGAGCACTGCGGTTATCAGTTTCAGATCCACCGGGTTGAGTCCCGCACTCACGGAGAGCGCAATCAGATACTGATACACCACGCTGCCCACCATTGACGACACCACGACAAAGATTGGGACCGACAGACGTTGCTCAGACAGCAGTCGATCACCCAGGCTCATGGACGCCAAGGCAAAGATGAGAACCCCTTGACCGAGTCCCACGTCAGCGAATCCCTGGTGAACAGCCAGCAAGGCCCCGGACAGCGCAGCCAGCGCGTTCGTCACGCCGAGTCCTATCATTGTGCTGGCCACCACACCGATGCCCAGAGTCCGCGCGTAGGTGGGGTTAGAACCTGCCACCCGCCATCTCAGGCCGGTGCGTGACGAGAGCGCCAGCACAGTAACGCCACCTATCGCGCTTGCAGCCAGCAGAAGAAACAGGATCTTGCCTGCCTGCACGCCAAAAGCGTCGCCCCACGAATCGAGTTGGTCGAATATCGAGGCGCTCGACAGCAAACCGATGTTGGATGTCCCCATCAAACGCAGTGCCGCTGTATAGCAGATCGATACGACGATGACGGCAGCCAGAAACTTGTTGATGTTGAACCGCGCATGAAGGCTGCCCGTGACCACCCCAGCGAAAGCCCCCAACACCTGGGCCGCCAGGATGGCCGACCACATATCAAACCCACTCCTGCGCATCACTGCGAATCCCACTGCACCGAGCAGAAACGAACCCTCGATCGTCAAATCGGGAAAGTTGAGCAGGCGGAAAGCAATTGCCAACCCGAGCACCGCGAAGAACATGACGAGGCCCATTTCGAGCCCGGTTTGCAGTGGGAAAACCCAGTTCATTCCTGGATCTCGCGGATGACTTTTGCTCTGGCAAGGACCGCCGGAGGGATGGTCACCCCCATCATCTCGGCGGCCTTGGTGTTCACGACGACCTCGGAGCCTTGCGGGCTAATAATGGGGATCAACCGCTGCCCGCGAAGAGCCTGCGCGACCAGTTTTCCGGTTTCCCTCCCCAGCCTGTCATAGCCGATGGAAACAGCGGCAAGTCCCCCTTTCGCTACAGTTCCACTGTCACCGACGTAAAGTGGAACCTTCCGCTTCGTCGCCACTCGCAGCGCACCTGTGACACCGCCGATTGCAGTGCTGTCGCTGGACAGGAAGATCGCATCCGCCTTGCCCGCCAGATTGTCTGCGACCGAATACACCTCGCTTGTGCTACCGACCGCGCCTTCAACCAACTCGAATCCATGTTGAGGGGCAAACTGCCGAATAAGCTTCATGCCGTACTGCGACGCCGCCTCACCAGGATTGAATATCACCGCAAGCCGCTTTACTCCAGGCGTCACCTCACGGATGAGTTTCAACTGATCGTTGTAGGGCCACGCGTCAGTGGCACCCGTCAAGTCCGTCACTGGCACTTCCAACGACTTCACAAGGCCGGCACCTACAGGGTCGGAAACCGCAGAGAACACTATCGGTCCCCGAACCGCTTTCGTGACCGCCTGTGCCACAGGTGTGGTGATGGCGACTGTCACGTCGGGCTTGATGGAGGCCAACTCGTTGGCGATTGTGGCTAGCAGCTGCATCTGGCCACTGGCGTTCCGCAGTTCATATCTGATCGTCGTGCCCTCGCGGAAGCCTTCCGCCGCCAGTTCTTGCCTCAAGTTGTCTTGTAGAGAGTCCAGCGCTGGGTGCGAGACGAGCGTGGCAATAGCGACTACTTTGATCTGTTTTTCCGGTGCCGCCTCCTTCGGCCAATACGCAATAAGCAGAACGCTGACAACTACGACTGCGGCAATTACGATTACATTGAGCGTGCTCTTCTTGAATCCGATCCGCATTCCTGCTTCCTCCTGTTCGCGCAGATTTAGTCCGAGTTCAAACCTACGACGTACCGCCGAGCATCGGTTGCGCCTCTCCCACATACTCAACCAATAACGTCTGCACCCCGTCGTGCTCGCGCGATCTATCGATGACCTTGAACCCGTAATCTGCAAGAAACTGCAGATAGTCGGCCTCGTAGTGCCTGTTTGATTGGGCCGTTATAACTTTTGTGACAGTAGCATCACCTTTGTGCACCAAATCAACTGCGAATTTGACCCCTCGCGAACGAGCGCTCTTGTGAAATGCAAACAGGTCAATCTTCGCGTTATGGAATCTGCCAATTTCATACCGTTGCAGGAATGCAAGGCCAGCTCTAGACAAAGCGGTTCCTTCATCAAATTCGTAACTCTGCAGCAAATTGTTTTCGAATGTTGTTAGGGTTTCCTCGTTACCTTCTGGAATAAACTGCATAGGAAATATGAATAGATCACCAATCGAACACTGCGCAGAGTACTCGGCAAAGAATCTCGTTTCGTTGAGATTGGAAAGAGTGAATCCAAGAATAAAGAATGCCTTCTTTTCTTCAAATCTTGGCAACCCTTGAAAGTGCTCCTTGTAAAGTCGACGTAGCTTTTGCGGGTGCTCGAAGTCTGCCTTCATGGCTGCGAAACTCACATCCTGAAATTCACTGCGTCTACTTTCCTTGATTGTTCTACGAAGCATTTCGAAGCTTGCATCAATCCATATAAATACGATGTCGGTATTGCTTGGTGGCTTCAATTGCTGCAGGATCATCTTATCTTTGGTCCACGATCCGGCGCCCAGGCTTAATATTAAGCGAAGATCCTCTCTGCGTTCCCTCCAAGGTTCCTGTTGAAGGATATTCCGCAACCCCATTGCGCAGCTGTTGTGCAGCGGGTAGAAGGGGGATGTCTTGACCTTGTCCCAAAGGGCGGCGGCTATTGGTGATTGATAAAGCAGATGCGCCTTCAACTCACCTGACGTCCTATTCCTCACTTGCCCATCAATGTCCAGTGGATCGATGTCAACATCCACTGCGAAAGGCACACCCTCCAATTTGGGCACTTTCTGTCTAGCCTCGAATGTTTCCCTGACGGCTTCAACGATATTAGATGGAAAGTTGAGTTCATCCAGCGGCGTATCGAACTTGCTGGGCTGCTTGAGGCCTTTCTTAGCACATGCGAATTGGATGCCTTTCAGAACAACTTCGCCGCTGACTTCATTCTTGGGTGGCAATTTCCCAGGTAAGAAGTATTTCCTGAAGGCATCTCGACGCGTGCTATCGTCCTTGAACTGGATATAGCCTTCTGACGCACATACTCTGGCAATTACTTTGAAAATATCTCCAGGCTTAACTTCATACGTCACTCCAAGGTACAGATACCCCACTGCATACGACATCCGCTGAAAATTTTCACTTTCCGTCAATGTTCTTTCAATCATCACCATTCCCCATCAGACTTATGCAGCAGCGAGCATCGCGATGCTGCGCTTGATCCAGATGCGGCACCACCCGGAAAGCCGCCCAAGCTGGTTCGAGTACATAAACAAGACGGCATACCTCTCGACGCGTAGTAAGAATATCCCGAAGGCCCGCTTCGAGCGATAGCTGCCCCTGGGAATTCCGCTCGGAATTCCGAGATCGCGCCGCTACGAAGAAACCTCTTGAATCCGTATCGGCCAGGAATTCCGGCGCTTGGGACTTGAGGAACGATGTCATTTGCACTTCAATGGCACTGAAGCCATCGCACAAAGCCCGTGGGCAGCGGTGAATCGCCCCAGTCCCCTGTGCCTACCTTGAGGAGAAACAAAAATGATCGGCAGCCCTACTTCCCACATGCGCTCCGCCTGTTACGACGACTCGCCTCCCAAAGGCGACTGCTTCAAGGCACGCAGCCGTGCCCCCCATCATCTCGGCGTTGCTTGCATTCTGCAGCGGCTGTCTATTGTAGCAGCCATTTTGCTTGTCACTGCGTGCATCGGCCACGACCCTTACATCACCAAGTTTCCACAGATCGCGCTGGGCGACAACCGCGTGCGCGTGATCGACCTGATGGGCCAGCCGGACTCCGTCAACTCCGTCGAGGTGCCGTTGCTGCGAGCCGAGCAGTTGGCCTGGCGTGCCCACGGCAAAGGTCGGATCTACCTCGTCCTGATAGTAATGGATCGCACCGCAGCGAAGTTCTCCGTGGACTGAAGGATTTGGGTCCTCCGGACGCTGGCCACGTACGCGAGGACATTCCAACCGGCCGCAGGAGTGTGAAAAATGAATACGAAAACCCACGATGCCCAGAAACAGCAACAGCTCGATCTGGATAACGCGGCCGATACCGCGAAGCTGAAGGAGAACACCGGCTTCCTCAGAAAGCTCGAAGCCCGGGGCGCCATCAGTCGAGCCAACGCCGATGGGTGGCTACGGGTTGAAACGGCAAAGGCCAACGCCAGGGCCAACATCGCGATCACCAGCCTGAACACCGCGGAGACGCTGATCCGCACCACATTGGTCGGCGGTGCGATGGCTCAAATTGGTGCTTCGACGACCCGGCTCAACGCGGCTACTGCGGCCGTGGACCAGGCCCTGACGAACGGCGCCGCCGGAGAGGTCTATACGCACCTCTCCAACCGTGCATCCAACGTCGGCTTCGCCAATGATCTCCAGAGCGCGGGCAAAATCAACGCGGAAGAGCGCGATGTGATCGTGAGCTTCTCGCAGACGGACGCCAGCGACGACATCCTGCGCTCGCGCGAGCGCATGAAGAAGGCCAAGGACGCCGTCGATGCCTTGCACGGATGCGCGCTGGAAGGCATCGAGCGGGCAAAAGAAATGCTGCGGAGCTGATTCATGTCCGCGATCGTTTCCTTCCAACTGGCCGACGTCGCAGGGTTGCGCGAGAAAGCCGATCTGGTCGAGAGGCTGCTGGCATCCGGTGCTATTACCGAGACCGAGGGGACACAACTGCTTAACCAGTTCTGGGCTGAGCACCAGACGGACGGCGAAGCCCGCGCCCGCCGCGCTCGATTCGCCCCCACCGCTGACTATCACATTGGAGAAGACACCATGAACGCCAACGATATCGTGACCCAAATCGAACAGACACACACCGTGATGAGTGCTCAGGTCCGCGAACTGAACAAACTCTCGCCCAAGCCGTTTCCCATGCCCGCGGTGCAAGCGGACGGAACGAGTGGCTTTGCAGACATCCTTCACGCCACCGTCGCAGGGCATATCACCAGTGCCGCTGATTCGCTCCGCGCCATCGCCGAAGTCGAGGCGGCCATGCGCGCTACTGTCGGCAAGACTTCCGTGGCGGAGCCCTGCCCTGCGCCGGGCATCGCGCAAATCATCGACGCTGAGTTCAGGGAGATGAAATGACACCGGTCGAAGGCGTGCTGATCCGCATGGGGGGCTACGCCCCCCGCACAGTGGAGGCCGATCCGCACGACGAACGCGAGCCGCTCATGAAACTCGGCTGGGCGGTCGTGCTCGCCGTACTGGTTGCGGCCGCCAACTGGGCAACTGCTGGCTGGGTGTATTCGGAAGGGGTATCCACACCCGGCCGAATCGCTATCTCAGCAGCCGGGGCAGCCTTGGGGGGCGCGATCGTGCTTGTGTTCGATCGCGGCTTTCTGTACTTCAGCGACACGGCCATGGCGAAGGGTCGTGCCAGCCTGATCGCCTATGGGGCTTTCCGCGTCTTCATCATCCTGCTGGTGGGCAGCATCACCGCGCAGGCGGTGATGCCGATCATCATGGGCAAGGAACTCGCCGCGCACGCACTGGCCGTGCTCGAGCAGTCGGAAGCGGAACGTATGTTGAAGCTAGGCAGTCAGTATGACCTTGGCTCCAAGAGGACGGCAGTCGAGGCTGCAACCGGTGAAGTCAAGCGGCTCGAAAAGGCAGTCTCGACGATCCCGCCCGACATCCAGCAGAAGCTGGTGGCTGCACGCTCCTGCTGGTACGACTACACGAGCAGCAAGTTCGGACTGGTGAGCGGTGGCATCTCGGACGCTGAAGCCAGGGAGCAGCTGGCATGGAAAGCCGCCAAGTGCGACAGGGAGTCCAAGACGGCGAACGCCGAGCGGGACGCGTACATCAAGCGCACCCGCGCGCAGCTCGATACCGCCGTCACCCTCAAGATGCAGGCTGCAACCGACTTCTCGGATGCCAATGCCAGCGTCAAGGGGAAAATCGATCGCGCCCGCAGGATCGAGGCAGACGCGATTACGCCGCGCTCCTCATCGGTGCTATGGTCATTGCTGCGGAGTGATCCCGGTGCGTTGATAAAATGGGCGGTCGTCAGCATGACGCTCCTCTTCCTGGAATTATTCCCGCTGATCCAGAAATTCCAGGCTGGGCAATCGAGCATCGGCCACAGGATCGCCACCGACAGGGCTATCAGGAGGCTGCAGTTCGAGGAGCAGTTGGCCAGGGCCGAGCACGATGCGGTCGTCGCCGGTGCCATCACCGAAGCGTCAAAGAGTGCCGTCGCGGATGCCATGGCGAATCCGGAGGTCAGGGCGACGTTCGCCCATGTGTTCGCCGCGAACATCGCGGCTTACGCGCCGACCCAGGCTGTGCAGGCGATGATGCATGAGTTCTCTGCCCGCCAGTATGACGTTGACCAATTCATGCAGCGCTTCCCGCGATACGCGTCTGTTATTGCCCAAGCGTGGTCAAAGGCCATCCGCGAAACCACTGAGATCCTGGCGCGGGGTGTGCGCAGCGGGCCGATCCAAGGAGCCGGCCGACCGACATGAGTTCCTGTTCGACTCCCTCTTGCCCCCGGTCGTAGCCTTGCTCCCGGGGGATTCTTCTGCGCTGTCACATTGCAGCGAGTGGTTCCAATCGGTACTTTGACATATCTGCCATGGCCGAGAGCCTCAGACAACCTGATCTCGGCGCCATGACGCTTGCACAAGTGACGTCATGAATCCGCGGTAAGTCATGGGGTTAGCGCCGGGATCAAGCACTGGAGAGGATTTCTGCTGAGGAGCGGGGCAGATATTGCGAAGATACCGCTGAAGGCGGATAGTCGAGTTTTTCTGGCGCGACGCCGACCTTGCGGGAGAATCCGATGCCCCAATTGCTCTTGCCGATCTTTCCTGATGCGGTGACGCCGATCAAGGGCCTGCTGTCTGTCGGGAAGGAGGACGGGCGAGTCGTGTATTTCCACGGCGTCCTGCCGGTGTTCAGTCATGCGCAGGAGGATTTGGCGACCTTCCGGATGATCACGGCGCAAT
>JAGFNJ010000012.1 GCA_017592775.1 Candidatus Accumulibacter conexus
TACCCGTTACGCTTGGCGGCCATAGCCCTTTGGACCCACCCCTTCCCATCCCGAACAGGACCGTGAAACGAAGGAACGCCGATGATAGTGCATACCTCATGTGTGAAAGTAGGTCACCGCCAGGCTCACAAACATCCAAAAGCCCTCCCCACATCCACGTGGCGAGGGCTTTCGGCTTTATGACGTCCTGCTGTCGGGATCTGCATGCCTGAGGCGCCTTTGGGCGAGCGACTGCTCGTGGCGACGGCGGATGGTTCGCATTCGCTCTACCTGCCAGCGGTCGACGAGCATTACCACTCGTCACATGGAGCGCTGCTGGAATCGCGGCATGTCTTCATTGGCAATGGCTATGGCGTGGCGGCTGGCTTGCAGCGGACCACGCTGCGGGTGCTGGAGGTGGGCTTCGGCACCGGGCTCAACGCCCTCCTGACCTGGGAACATCGTCGCTCGGTTCGGCAGCCGCTGGCCTATACGGCGATCGAGCCCTATCCGCTGGACGACGAGCTGGTCGCCCGACTGAACTACCCCGAGCACGTCGCCGTGGCGACGGCGCGCGCCATGTTCGAAGCCATTCATCACTGCAGCTGGGGAAGCGAGCAGCAACTCGACGAATGCTTCACCTTGCAGAAGTGTCGCTGCAGCTTCAGCCAGTTCGAGCCGCAGGGGGAGTACGATCTGATTTACCATGATGCGTTTTCGCCGGCTGTGCAGCCCGAAATGTGGACGCGCGATGTTTTCGCCAAACTCGCCGGCTGCATGAGTTCCGGCGCCGTGCTGGTAACCTACTGTGCCAAAGGTGAGGTTCGCCGAAGTCTGCGCTCCGTCGGGCTCGGGGTGGAGAGGCTGCCCGGTCCGCCGGGAAAGCGCGAGATGACGCGGGCGCGGCGAGGGTGACGCCGGACCGCTGAAGCTGCGTTGGGACTTTTCGGCGCTGCCGGCAGATCGCCGCAGGAGGCAGCAGGGAAGCACTCCGGTCGTTGCCCCGCAACGCAGGCGACGAGCGCGGCTTGCCTGCTGCTGCAGTTCAAGGCGGCAGCGCCGATCGTCGAGCGCTGCTGGCGAGGACGTCTGTGTCGCCAAGCCCGTCGGGTGCGCGGTGCAGGGCCTGTCGCGTCAGTGCTGAAAGGGACACGCGCTGCCGTCCTTCTCTGTCGAAATTGCTGCCATCCAGCCAGCGTGAAAAGGCCGTGGCCAGCGCGGGCCACTCGCGATCGATCACGGAGTACCAGGCGGTGTCTCGGTTGCGACCCTTGACCACGGTTGCCTGCCGGAAGATGCCCTCGAACGACAGCCCGAGCCGCAGTGCGGCAGCTCGCGAAGCCGAGTTGAGCGCATCGCATTTCCACTCGCAGCGCCGGTAGCCCAGTTCGAAGGCCTGTTGCAGCAGCAGGTACATCGCTTCGGTTGCGGCAGCGGTACGCTGCAGGCGGGACGAGAAATTGATGTGACCGATCTCGATCGAGCCACTGGCCGGCGCGATGCGCAGGTAACTCGCCACACCGCTCGCAGCGCCGGAAGAGCGTTCGACGACGGCATAGAAGAACGGGTCAGGGCCGCGGCAGTTGGCGTCGATCCATGTCACGTAGTCGCCGAGGTCAGCAAACGGGCCGTAGGGGAGGTAGGTCCAGTTGCGACCGGGCCCGTCGAGCAGATTGGCGGCATGCAGACAGGCGGCATGCCGTTGGGCGGACAATGGCTCGAGGCGTACGCGATTCCCCTCGAGCACCCGCCGGGGGGGAGGCTCGGGGGCCTGCCAGCCGGCAATCGGGTCACCGATGGCCTGCCCGAGGTGGTTCAGCGGCGACGCGGCCATCGCCCGTCACGCCGGTTGGCGGGCCAGCGCCGCTTCGCGGATCGGTAGATTGACGAAGGCCGCCATAGCCGCCAGCGTCATGTCGGCGTACCACATCCACGAGTAGTCCCCGAATCGCGTCAGCGCGAGCCCGCCCAGGTAGGCGCCGAAGAAGGCGCCGATCTGGTGCGCCAACAGGCTCATTCCGAACAGCGTTCCGAGGTAGCGGATGCCGAACAGCTTGCCGACGATGGCGGCGGTCGGTGGCACCGTCGCCAGCCACGTGAAGCCGAGGCCGGCAGCGAAGACATAGAAGCTCAGTTCGGTCTTTGGTGCGATCAGGTAGAGGGCGATCATCACTGCCCGTGACGCATACATCCAGAACAGCACATGCTTGCTCCGGTAGCGGGCGACGCACGAGCCAGCGTAAAGGCTGCCGAGAATGTTTGCCAGCCCGATGATCGCCAGTGCCCAACTGGCTACGGCGCCAGGCAGGCCGCAAAGGTCGACTTCTCCAGGCAGATGGGTGACGAGAAAGGCGATGTGAAAGCCGCAGGTGAAGAAACCGAGATTGAGGAGCTGGTAGCTGCGGTCGGCCATGGCATCGCGCACACTGCGCCAGAGCCCGGCCTCGATGCCGGCGCTACCCGGTGCCTGTTCGACTGGCCGCGACACCAGCCGCACCAGTGGCAGCGCGGCAAGGACCATCACCGCCAGCGACCACATGGCGCCCATCCAGCCGAAGAGCTGGATCAGCACCTGCAGCACCGGGGCGAAAACGAACTGTCCGAAGGAGCCGCCGGCGTTGATGACTCCAGAGGCTGCCGCCCGTGCCTCGAGTGGCAGACGCTGGGAAGATGCACCAATGAGAACCGAGAAGCTGCCGGCCCCGGCGCCGATGGCCGAAAGCAGACCGAGCGAAACGATCAGACCCATGGTGCTGTCCATGAAGGGCGTGATTGCGCTGCCGATGGCGAGCAGCAGCAAGCCCCAAAGGAGCACCCGGCCAGGTCCAAAACGGTCTGCGGCGGCGCCGGCGAGAGGCTGGATGGCGCCCCAGGTGAACTGTCCGACCGCCAGAGCCAGGCTGATCGACGCGACCCCGAGGCTGGTTGCCGTATTCAGCGGCGAGACGAAGAGTCCCAGCGACTGTCGCGCCCCCATGGTGACCATCAGGATGCCGGCTGCCGCAAGGGTGACTGCCCAAAGGGCGGGGGTGTTCAGTGTGCGGAACATGTCCGGGCCTCTTGAGGCGGCGAGAGCGGCGAAGCCGCGATTGTAGTGCCACTTGCCGCGCTGCGGGTCGGCAGTAGGGGCGGCGGCGCGCAGCACCGCAACGTCCGAATCCGCTTGCGACGGCGTGCCGTTTGACTGCAGCCGACCAGATTCGGGATAATCGGGCCCTCCCGTTATCACACGCCCCGTATGGCGGCCATGTGCGAACCGGCCTCCCACATACCCCATTCGCCGGACCGACGAGGCGATGCCCCGGCGGGGCATCGCGAGAACCCATGAACAGCCTGGTTCCAGAAACCGTTCCCGCCTTCACCCGCGCCGACCTGATCCGGGCAGAACGCACGCTGCTGCGCGATGGCCGCTGGGCCAACGCGCGTGTCGAACGGGTCTCGATCGCCAGTGCCGAGTGGACCGTGAAGGATTTCTCCAGTCGCTCCTGGTGGGTGCGCAATACCCTCGGTCGCCTGCTGTTGCGGCGGGAACTGCGGGCGCTGCAGCGCCTGCAGGGCATCTCCGGCACGCCGGGTGATGCGTTCAGGCTCGATGCCCATGCCATTGCGGCACGCTTCGTCCCGGGCCGCAGCCTGGCGAAGATCGACCGCGCCCTGATCACGCCCAGCTATCTCGAGCACCTCGAAGGTTTGCTCGAGGCAGTCCATGCGCGCGGTGTCGTCCATCTCGACACACGCGGCGCCGGCAATCTGTTGATGCTGCCGGACGGAACCCCAGGCATCATCGACTTTCAGGCGAGCGTGTCGACAACGTGGATGCCGTCCCGCCTGCGCCGTCTGCTCGAAGAACTGGACATGGCCGGTGTGTACAAGAAATGGGCCGCATGGCAGCCGCAAGCGATGGATGGCGAACGGCGCGCCCGCTTTGAACGCAGCAATCGCTGGCGCAAGCTGTGGTTGCCCCGCGGTTATTTTGGCTTGAGCAAGAGGCGGCGTGCCGGTCGCCGCGAGTCGGGCTCATGAAAGGCAGAGAATGAAGGAAACCTCGAACGGACTGTTCCACCATCCCGGTCTGCGTCGCTTTCTGGTACGCATGCGGGCACCGATCGTCATTGTCGGCATGATCGTCGTCGCACAGTTCGTGCGCAGCGACTGGCTGCTGCCTGGCTTCGCCGTGTCGATGTGCGGCGAATTCATTCAGCTCTGGTGCTTCGCCTCGCTCGACAAGAACGCGACGCTCACCGCCCGCGGCCCCTATACGATGGTACGCAACCCGATGTACCTCGGCCGCTTTTTCATCCTCTTCGGTTTTCTGATGCTTCTCGCCAGCGGCTGGATTCTGCTTGCCTATACGATCCTCTACTGGCTCTACATGGACGCACGCGTACAGCGGGAGGAGGCGCACCTGCGGCCGATATTCGGTGCCGCCTACGAGCATTACTGCACCACCGTATGGCGATTCCTGCCCGTCTGGCCGGCAACCGGCGAGCCGGTGGGCTACTGGAACTGGCAGCTTTTCCGCCGCAACAACGCCGGCTTCAACCTGGCGGCCACCCTGGCAGCGTGGGCTGCCGTCGCCGCCTGGGCCCTCTGGGGCCTGCCGCTGCTTGCCGGCTGAGAGGTTGCCGAGAAATCATCGCCAGCAGTCCGGGATGCATGACACGCTGGCGCGAGCGACGACACCTGGCAATGGGATCGCCTAGGCGAGAGCGAGTCAGCGACCCCGCCGTTTGGCGGCGCTGCATTCCGATGCCCGACTTCCGACTCAGGTCCGGAATTGGGCCACCGTCGTGCGCAGTCCGTCGGCCAGATCGCGAAGCGTGTGCGCCGCTTCGGCAGTCTGCTGGGCGGCGGCGTTGTTCTCTTCGGAGGACTGCGCCACCTGCTCTATCCGGCGTGCGATTTCCTGGCTGGCGATCGACTGCTCGGCGATCGCGTTGCCGATTTCGCCGACGGCCGACACCACTTGCTCGACGCTGCCACGGATGTTGCGGATGGCCTCGCCTGCCGACCCAGCCAGATCGACCCCGCGATCGACCTGTTGCACGGCGCTTGCCATCGAATCCAGTGAGTTGCGCGTCTCCTGCTGAATCTGCATGACCATCGCGTTGATCTCGCTGGTCGCCCTGCCGGTGCGCTCGGCGAGCTTGCGCACTTCGTCGGCGACAACGGCAAAGCCGCGTCCCGATTCGCCAGCGCGGGCAGCCTCGATGGCCGCGTTCAGTGCCAGCAGGTTGGTCTGGTCGGCCACTTCCTTGATCACCTGCACGACCGTCGAGATCTTCGCCGAACTCTCGTCGAGGGCGTGCATCGCCTGCGAGGTCTGGCGAACCGTATCGGCGATGCGGTTGATCTCGTTCGTCGCCTGCTCGATCACTTCCCCTCCTCTGTCGGAAAGTCCGGAAGCAGCGCTTGCGGTATTCAGCGCGGCGCGGGCGTTGTCGCTCACCTCGCTGATGCTGACCGACATTTGCTCGACCACCGCCGCCATCGACGACGCCGAGTCGCTGCTCGCGTGCGAAGCCTGTGCAACCTGCCGCGCCGAAGCCGCAAGCGACTGCGCCGCCTGTTGCGTGCTCGCGACGGCCGTGGTGACGTTCTTCAGCATCGCACGCAGTCGTGACTGCATCTGCTGCTGATGCGCCACAAGGCTCTGCGTGTCGCCTGGCGGCAGAATCAGATCCTGGCTCAGATCGCCACCGGCAATGCGCTGGACGAGCTGCCGCGCCTCCTCCGGTTCTCCTCCGAGCTGGCCGGTTATGCGGCGGGTGACCACAAAGGCGACGCCGATGGCCAGCGCCAGAGCCGCGGCCAGCAGCACGAGCATCAGTTTCTCCGCCAGCGACTGCGCCTCGGCTGCCGCCTTTTCGGCCTGGATCTTGCGATCCTGCTGGATCTGGATGAACTTCTCGCTCTCGCCTGCCAGCTCACGCTGCAGCGCGCGCGCCTCGCCCTGGACGAGGGCACGCATGGCATCGATCTGGCCTTCGTTGGCCAGAGCCTTCACCTGATCGTTGCCCTGCCAGTAGCGGTCGCTGAGTTCCCGCATGCGGTCCGCAAGCTGTCTGGTTTCCGGGTTGCGCTGCGCCTTCGCGAGTTCTGCCGCAAGTCGGGAGGTCTCCCTCCCCGCTGTCGTCACCCGTTCCAGCTCCTTGTCGCGCTCGTCGGCGGCGACCACCAGCGCGTTGAGCTGGTAGCGGCGCATGTTGTTGACCTGGGCAGCGATGTCGCGTGCCAGCGATTCGTTGCGCGCGGCGCGGACGATGTTGTCCACATGTCCGTCGATCCGGTTCATCTGCACCGTCGCAGTCACGACCAGAGCTGCCATCAAGGCGGAGACAGCGGCGAAGCCGCTCCAGAGAAGCGTCCTGATCTTCATTGGTTCGTCATCCTTCGCGACAGGGTCGGTATCGGCTGTTCGGCGGAAAAAGCGGCTCGGGCACTGTGCGCCAGCATGCGCGGCGCTGTCAAGCGTGCAGCGCGCCTCCACCGGCGCCATTGCTCGGCATCCGGGTGGTCGTGAAAGGAGGCGCCACGGCATTGATTCAATGCGAACCTGCCTTCCCGGTCCTCAGGCAGGGCGAAAACTGGTAGCATGCGAGTCCTCCCCCGGCAATCGGCAAGGTCGAGGACAGCCAGGGTTTTCGGCACCATCGGGAGTATCGACACCATGCCCATCTTCGAATACGAGTGCGCTGCCTGCGGGCAGGAGTTCGAGAAGCTCGTACGCCAATCTTCGCCCGCACTGCACTGCCCGCAATGTGACAGCACCGATCTGCGCAAGAAGCTGTCGGCCTTCAATGCCGCCAGTGCCTCGCCCACCAGGCGCAGTGATCTTCCGGCTCCTTGCGGGAGCTGCGGGCACCCGGACGGGCCGGGCGCCTGCCACCTGCACTGAAGGCCTGCCTGCCGGGCGCCGCCGGGCGGCGCCCGGCTTGCGGGTCCTGAACGCTTGCCGGAAGGCATGTCGACGGCGTCATGACGTCGCCGGCAGCGTTTCGTCGCCCTCGACCAGTTCGCGGTAGGCATGCCAGGTGGCATGGCCGACCAGCGGCGTGGCGACGACCAGGCCTATGAAGAGCGTCGCAAAGCCGATGCTGACGATGACGACGATGCTGCCCGCCCAGAGCACCATCGGCCCTGGGTTGCGGCCACAGGCGATGAGGCTGGCGATGGCCGCGGTGATGGCATCGGTCTTGCGATCGAACATCAACGGCAGCGCAATTGCGCCGATGGCGAAGACGAAGGCAGCAAAAAAGCCGCCGACCGCGAAATAGACGAGAGAGAAGTCGGGCTGCTCGAAAGTCAGGACGCTGCGCACGACGTCGGCAAAGCTCGGCAGACCGCCGGTGAAGAAGAGCGCGAAAACGACCATCGATGCGCGTGCCCAGATCAGCAGGACGATTGTCAACAGGGCGGCGAAGAGGCCGACGTTGGGGAGGTTGGGCCGCCAGGCGGCGAGTGTCGGCGCCAGCCGCGGCGGTTCACCCCGTTCGATGCGACGACTGAGGTCGTACAGCCCGATCGCCAGGAACGGACCGACGAGCAGGAAGCCCGTCGTCAGCCCGGCAAAGAGCGCGTAGGCTTCGGCAAAGACGATGTACATCAGCCACCCGGCGGCGGCAAAACAGGCGCCGTAGAAGAGGCTGGCGACGCCGGCAGTGCGGCAGTCGCGCCAGCCGGCGCGCAGCCAGCGAGGAATCGCCGCGGCGTCGATGCTGCGGATGACGGGGAAGTGGCTGGCCGGGTGCCCGGCTTGCGCGCTGTCATTGTTGCTCATTCCTCTACCCTCCTCTGGCTGGGACCATTGCCGATCGCGCCACGCCGCAGGATGTGACAGCCAGGGCTGCGATCTGTCGCTTGCTGCGGCCGGCCGCGTGTCGGTTCGCGGCGCGCCTGTCCCGGCGCCGGCCTGCGAACGGAGTCCGGGGGCTCCTCCACCCCTTCCTGCCGCAAGATGGCAGGTGACTTTCGCAGACGGAGAATACCATCAGCTGCCGGCGTTGGCAGACCATGATCCGCTGCCGGGCTGGCAGCGGCCTCGCCACCGCCGCCGCGCCGCCGTCGCAGCAGACTGGCGGCTGCCGCATTCGCTGCGACCCGCCGGCCCCACCCGATCGCTCCACCGATCGCGTATAATCGCGTTTTTTCCTGTTCTTTCTGAAGGTTAGTCATGCCCATCTATGCCTATCGCTGCGCTTCATGCGGTTTCGCGAACGATCACCTGCAAAAACTCAGCGACCCGGCCCTCGACACCTGCCCGGAGTGCGGCCAGGCAACCTACGTCAAGCAGCTGACAGCCGCCGGTTTTCAGTTGAAGGGCAGTGGCTGGTATGTCACCGACTTCAAGGGTGGCCAGAAGCAGCCGCCATCGAGCAAGGAAACGCCTGCCTCTAGCGCGGGGTCGCCTGCTGCCAGCGACGTGGCGCCTGCCGGCGACAAGGCTGCGGCTGCGGCGCCTGCCTCTGCCAGCAGCGACGGAGCGAGCGCGTGCGCCGGCAGCTGATCAAGCGTTACTTCATCACCGGCCTGTTGATCTGGGTGCCGCTGGCGATCACCGCCTGGGTGCTGGCGATGATCATCGGTACCATGGATCAGTCGCTCCACTTGCTGCCGGCAGCGATTCACCCACGCAGCGTGCTCGGCTTCGACATTCCGGGGAGCGGGGCGATCCTCACCTTGCTGATCATCCTGCTGACCGGCGTCATTGCTGCCAACTTCATCGGCCAGCGGCTGGTCGTCTGGTGGGAGGGGCTGCTGGCGCGAATCCCGGTGGTCAACTCGATCTACAACAGCGTCAAGCAGGTTTCCGACACCCTTTTTTCGTCGTCGGGCAACGCCTTCCGCAAGGCACTGCTGATCGAATACCCGCGCCGCGGCGCGTGGACGATCGCCTTTCTTACCGGCCGCCCTGGCGGCGAGATGGAGCGGCACCTGGCGGGCGAGTACGTTAGCGTCTACGTGCCGACGACGCCGAACCCCACTTCGGGTTTCTTCCTCATGTTGCCCCGAAGCGAGGTCGTCGAACTGGAGATGAGCGTTGACACGGCGCTGAAGTATGTCATCTCGATGGGCGTCGTGGCACCGCCGCCGCCAAGGGCCGCCGGCGTGTCCGGCGGCCCGATGATCAACCGGAACAGCTGAAACGGATCAGAGCATGCGAACTCATTATTGTGGACAGGTCGATGCACGGCTCATCGACCAGGAAGTCACCCTCTGTGGCTGGGCGCATCGACGTCGCGATCACGGCGGCGTGATCTTCGTTGACCTGCGTGACCGCGAAGGCATTGCCCAGGTCGTCTGCGATCCGGACCGGGCCGGCATGTTCCGCACCGCCGAATCCGTGCGCAACGAATTCTGCCTGCGTGTCCGGGGCCGTGTCCGTGCCCGGCCGCCGGGCACGGTGAATGCCAACATCCCGAGCGGCGAGATCGAGATCCTCTGCCACGAGATGGAGGTTCTCAACCCGTCGCTGACTCCGCCCTTCCAGCTCGACGAGGAGAACCTGTCGGAGAACACCCGCCTGCTGCACCGGGTCATCGACCTGCGGCGGCCGCAGATGCAGAAGAACATGCAGTTGCGCTACCGTACGGCGCGCGCCTTCCGGCGCTTCCTCGACGATGCCGGTTTCATCGACATCGAGACGCCGATGCTGACCAGGAGCACACCCGAGGGCGCTCGTGACTACCTGGTGCCGTCACGCGTTCATCCCGGCCAGTTCTTCGCCTTGCCGCAGTCGCCGCAGCTCTTCAAGCAGCTGCTGATGGTCGCCGGTTTCGACCGCTACTACCAGATCACCAAGTGTTTCCGTGACGAGGATTTGCGTGCCGACCGGCAGCCGGAGTTCACCCAGGTCGACATCGAGACGTCCTTCATGGACGAGAGCGAGATCATCGCGCTGATGGAGGAGCTGATCCGCACGGTGTTCGCCGAGGTCATGGCGGTGCAGCTGCCACGGCCGTTCCCGCGCCTCAGTCATGGCGAGGCGATGCGCCGCTATGGTTCCGACAAGCCGGATCTGCGAGTGACCCTTGAACTGGTCGAAGTGGCCGACGTGCTTAGGGACGTACCGTTCAAGGTCTTCGCCAGCGTCGCCAACAGTGAAGGTGGCCGCATCGCCGCACTGCGCGTCCCCGGCGGCGCCAGCCTGACGCGTGGCGAGATCGATGCCTACACCCAGTTCGTCGGCATCTACGGTGCCCGCGGTCTCGCCTACATCAAGGTCAACGATGTCACCCAGCTCAACGAGGCCGGCTTGCAGTCGCCGATCGTCAAGAATCTGCACGCGGCAGCGCTGCAGGCCATCATCGAGCGTACCGGCGCGGTTTCCGGCGATCTGATCTTCTTCGGCGCCGACCGGCGCAAGGTGGTCGACGATGCGCTCGGCGCGTTGCGGGTTCGCATCGGCCACGAGAAGGGTTTCGTGAACGGCAACCCCTGGGAGCCGGTGTGGATCGTCGACTTTCCGATGTTCGAGTTTGACGAGGAGGCGCGCCGCTGGAATGCCTGCCATCACCCGTTCACCAGCCCGAAGGAGGAGCACCTCGGGCTGCTCGCGAGCGACCCGGGGCGTTGCCTGGCCAAGGCCTACGACCTGGCGCTGAATGGCTCGGAACTCGGTGGGGGTTCGGTCAGGATTCACCGCGCCGCGGTCCAGGAGCAGGTCTTCAAGGCGCTCGGCATTGCCGACGACGAGGCGCAGTCGAAGTTCGGCTTCCTCCTCGACGCGCTCAAGTACGGTGCGCCACCGCACGGCGGTCTGGCGTTCGGACTCGACCGCATCGTCACGATGATGGCGGGTGCCGACTCGATTCGTGACGTCATTGCCTTTCCGAAAACGCAGCGGGCGCAGTGTCTGCTCACCGATGCACCGAGTGGTGTTGATGAAAGGCAGTTGCGGGAACTGCACATTCGCCTGCGTCAGAAGGTCGACACGCAGGTCGAGATCGGCAAGGGGTAGGCGCCGATGACGAAGATCCTGGCCGTCGTCCGGCTGCTCGTGTTGGCGATCGTCGGCTGTTGCCTTGCCGGGTCGGCGGCGGCGCGCGAGAGTCGCGAGATCGGCAGCATTGCGCTTGGCGAACTGCCGCCGGAGGCCGTGCACACCCTGCGGCTGATCCGCCAGGGCGGGCCATTCCCCTATCCGCACAAGGATGGCAGCGTTTTCGGCAACTTCGAGAAGCGGCTGCCACTGCAGCCACGGGGCTACTATCGCGAGTACACGGTGCCGACGCCGGGCCGGCGTGACCGCGGACCTCGCCGCATCGTTGCCGGCAGTGGCCGCGGTGGCGACGTCGCCCGTTCCGGCGAGTACTACTATACTGCCGACCACTATCTCAGCTTCCGCAGGATACGGGAACAGCCATGATCCCCGACCAGTTGCTCGCCACTCTCGAAGACGCGAATGCGGGCGGCGTCTTCCACTTGCCCGCGCATTGCCGCGAGGCGGTCAGGAGAGCTGCCGCCGAAGTTGGTTTTGCCTGCTTCGATGTCAGTCTTGCCGGCTGTTCGCACCTCGACGAGGTACTTGCCAGGCTCGGCAACGATCTCGACTTTCCGGGCTGGTATGGACACAACCTCGACGCACTCAAGGATTGCCTGACCGATCTTTCCTGGGCGACAGCCGCCGGCTATGTGCTCATCATCGACCATGGCGAGGGATTCCGCGCGCAGGAGCCGGCAGCCTTTGCCCTCCTCGCGGAAGTCTTCGCCGAGGCCATCGCCGAATGGCGGGCGCAGGGATGTCCGATGTGGATCCTCCTCGACCTGCAGGCACCCGGTCTGGCCACCCTTGCCGCGACTGAATGAGCCGCTACAAGCGGCCGGTTTCGGTGCTGGTCGTGATTCACACCGCCGATCTGCAGGTTCTGCTGCTCGAGCGGGCCGCTCACTCCGGATACTGGCAGTCGGTAACCGGCAGTCAGGAAGCTGGCGAGGAACTCCTGGCGACCGCGGTGCGCGAGCTGGGCGAGGAGACGGGGATTGCCGCGGCGGCCGCCGATCTCTGCGACTGGCAACTGAGCAACCGCTACGAGATCTTCGCCGAATGGCGGCACCGCTACGCGCCCGGGGTGCGCTACAACACCGAGCACGTCTTCTCGCTGCAGATGGCGGAAGCAGTGCCCGTCACCCTGGCAGCCGGCGAGCATCTGGCGTACTGCTGGCTGCCGTGGCGCGAGGCGGCAGAGCGGTGCTTTTCCTGGAGCAATCGCGAGGCGATCCTCATGCTGCCGGAGCGGCGGGCCGGGCTGACGCCCTGAGCCGCTCTTCCAGGCAACTCCGGCAGTAACACCCCGACCCGGGCGCCGCGGCCTCGGCCAGAGGGGGTAGCTGAAAACACCAGCAATCAGCTCCCGGTGCGGCCATCATCCCGCACGTGAAGGGAGCGCCGCAGCGCGCGCAGCGCGCTTCGTCGCTGTGCAGACCCGGTTCTGGCATCGCCGGCTCAATCACGCGCCAGCAGTCCGTCGGCAATCCAGCTCTGCAGGAAGCCGGCGGCGGTGGCCGCCGGTTCGGCATCACCCGAGTCGGCGATCAGGTCGCAGCATGCCGCGAACGAGGCACCCGTCGACAGGGCTTCGAGAACGCTGGCTTCGAGCGCGGGCGCCGATCGCCAGCGGCATTCGAGCTGCGGGCGCCAGACGAGGAGCACATGTGGCAGAAACTGCGGCTCGTCGCAGCTGGCGAGGGGGTCGGCATCGAGCGACTTCCAGGTCGGCTCGACCTGCCAGTCCAGCCGCAGCATCTGCAACGACGGCAGGAGTCCGAAACGGCGCTGTGGCCAGTCTTCCGCACGCAGTGTCGCGAGGTCGGTGACGCAGAGTGCTTCGGCGTCGGCGGCGTCGAAGGCGGCGCGCGTTGCCCAGTCCATGCGGGCCAGGTCGACCAGCGACGGATGCGCCAGATGTTCGGGCGAACAGGCGAGGAAGTCGGCCAGGCAGTCACCGACCCAGCGAATCGAGCGGAAGTGGGACGGTCTCCGGGCAATGTAGGCGTCTGCGAGAGCAGCAAAGGCGTCATCGCCGATGGCACGCAGCAGGACCGGGTAGTTGTCCTGCAGAGCTGCAGTCAGTCGCGCGCGGTAGGCTTGCAGGTAGATGCCGAAGCCGCCGCTGCTGCCGGAGCCTTCAGCGGCGAAGAGGCCCGGCAGCGGATTCCCGTCTAGAATCGCTTGCTGGCAGCGCTGCTGCAATTCGACGAGTGTGCCAGCGGCGCTCATGCAGCCCGTCTGGCATCGCCGGCAGCGGTGCGGGCGATGCTGCGAGCCGTGTCGAGTTCGGCGAGCAGCAACTCGAGCGGCGGGATGTCGTCGTCACGCTCGATCATCGCCGGCAGCGGACCCAGCCGGTTGACGGTGTAGGCGTAGAGATCCCACACGGCATCGCAGACCGGGTGATCGTGCGTGTCGATCAGGTACGTACCGTGGTCCTCGTGGCCGGCGAGGTGGATCTGGCGGACTGCCGCTGCCGGCATGGCGTCGATGAAGGCGTGCGCGACGAAGCCATGATTGACGCTGCTGACGTAGACGTTGTTCACGTCGAGCAGCAACCCGCAACCACTCCGCCTGACCAGTTCGGCGATGAACTCCCATTCGCTCATCTCGTCCGCGCGGTAGCGGACGTAGCTGGAGACGTTCTCGAGCACCAGTGGCCGCCCGAGCATCTCCTGCACCTGTTGCACACGCGGCACGAGGTGCCGCAGGCAGGCCTCGGTGTAGGGCAGGGGCAGCAGGTCGTGCAGGTTGAGTGAAGACGTGCCGGTCCAGCACAGATGATCGGATACCCAGGCCGGCTGAATCCGCTCGGCGAGACAGCGCAACTGCTGCAGGTACGCGTGGTCGAGGGGATCGCTGCCGCCGATCGACAGCGACACGCCATGCATCACCATCGGATAGTCACGGCGGATGCGGTCGAGATGGTAAAGCGGCTTGCCGCCGGCTACCAGATAGTTCTCGGATATGACCTCGAGCCAGTCCACCGGCTGCGGGGCAGCGATGAAATCGCCGTAGTGCTCGCTGCGCAGGCCAATTCCGAAGCCGCTGACAGGTTCTTGCATCAGACATCCTTGGGCCGAATTCCAGGAGCCGCCGGCGCTGCGCGCCGGCGGCCGCCTCGTGTGACGGTTACTTGACCACCTTGCCGCCGGCGTCGGTGCATTCCTTGGCGCTGCCCTTGGTCACCCAGCCCTGGCCCTTGCAGGAATTCGCCCCCTTGCACTCGCTCTTGGCGGTCTTGCACTCCGAGGACCCCTTGCAGGAGTTCACCCCGGCACAGCGGACTGTCGCCGCATCGGCGGCGTAGACGGTTGGCGCCACCAGTGTACCTGCGGCAAAGAGGGCCGCGGCGGCGGCGGCGATGGCGACACCAGACTTTTGATTCGACATGTATTTCTCCTTCTCGTGGATGGGGTGGGTCAGACCTGGCCCTGCTGCAACCGCCTGCCTGACAGCGTTTAGACGCTGGAATCGGGAAATTACTTACATCGCGCGCAAGTTTTTTTTGCGCCGACGGCGAGTACCCACCCGAGGGGCTGTGCGGGTCAGCGGCGTCCCGGCGTCAGCCCGCCAAGGCGACCGCCGCTGCCGGGTGACGGAACTGCCTGCCCAAGCCGGCTCTCAACACACGGCGCGAACCTTTCGTGCGATTAGCACTCTCATGCCGCGAGTGCTAGAATGAGCATGTGGCAAGCTTGCAGGAGGAATGATCCATATGAGCCAGTCCCTGACCTTGCCGGCGGTTTCCGCAGCCGGCAGCATCGATTCGTACATCCAGGCGGTTCGGCGTTTTCCGATGTTGAGCGCTGAGGAGGAGTTTCGCCTCGCCACCCGTTTCCGTGAGGAAGACGATCTCGAGGCCGCCCGGCAACTGGTGCTTTCGCATCTCCGTCTGGTGATCGCCGTTGCGCGCGGCTATCTGGGCTACGGATTGCCGCACGCGGACCTCATCCAGGAAGGCAACATCGGGCTGATGAAGGCGGTCAAGCGCTTCGATCCGGGGCATGGCGTGCGGCTGGTTTCCTTTGCTATTCACTGGATCAAGGCCGAGATCCACGAGTACATCCTGAAGAACTGGCGGATGGTCAAGGTCGCGACGACCAAGGCGCAGCGCAAGCTGTTCTTCAACCTGCGCAGCATGAAAGGCAGCAGCGACTCCCTTAGCCAGGCTCAGGTGGCGGACATTGCCCATCGCTTGAGCGTCAAGCCCGAAGATGTGGTCGAAATGGACTCGCGCATGGCCGGGCACGATTTGGCGCTCGAGGGCGACAGCAGCGACGAGGGCGCATTTGCGCCGATCGACTACCTCGCGGACGCGTCGAGCGAGCCGGTGCGGGTTCTCGAGGGGCGGGCGCGTGATCACCTGCAGCAGGACGGCCTGCAGAAGGCCCTTGCTGGGCTCGATCCGCGCAGCCGGCGAATCGTCGAAGCGCGCTGGCTGAATGACGACCATTCCGCCACGCTGCACGAGCTTGCGGCCGAGTTTGGCGTATCCGCCGAACGCATTCGGCAGATCGAAGTCAAGGCGATGCAGAAAATGCGCACCATCCTGGAGCCGATGGTGCCGGGTGGTCGCTAGGCCCGCCAGAGGCGGGCGCCTATCGCTGCCCGCCGCGTTCTCCTGTCAGCGGCGGCTCATGCCGCAGTCTTCACAACCTCTCAGGCCGCCGCTGCTTTCACCGCCGCGCAGCTAGTTGCCGCGCGTTGCTGCATACTCGGCGACGGCGGTGATGTCGGCATCGCTGAGACGGGCCGTGATGTCGCGCATGACCTTGGCTTCGTCATTGTTGCGGCTGCCGTCCTTGTACGCCTTGAGTTGTTTCTCGAGGTAGTTTGCATGCTGGCCGCCGATCGCCGGCGCCAGGACGGTCGGAACCTTGCTCATCAGCTTGCCCCAGTCCCGGTTGCCCTCACCCGATCGGCCGTGGCAGCCGATGCAAGCCGGAACCACCTGCGGCCGGCCCTTGCCCTTGAAGAAGATCTGTTCTCCCTTGGCCAGCAGATCCTTGTCGCTGACCTCGTTGGCCGTCATCTTCTGTTTGGCGAAGTAGGCGGCGATGTCGGCCAAGTCGGCCTCGGCGACGGCCTGGGCCTGCGGGGACATCTGCTCGTTCTTGCGCCGTCCGGACTTGAAGTCGTGCACTTGCTTGATGACATACTCGGGCAACTGGCCAGCCAGTTTCGGCCACGGATCGGCCGGCGCCGGCAGCGCGATGCTGTTGCCGTCGGGGCCGTGGCAGGCGGCGCAGACTTCCGCCTTGGCCTGACCGAGTTCAGCGTTTCCTGCGGCGAGCGCGGCACCGGTGACCCCGAGAAACGCCATTCCCAGCATGGACGCGGTCTTGAACATGTTCCTTCCTTCCTCCCCAGGGGGCAAAAACCAGACTTTGCACGACGCCGTACATTCTGTCATAATTCCGCGACAAATTGTCACAGGCCGGGCATTATGCAGAGTCGCCGCCTGGCTGGCAACCGGGCCCGCCAAGGGCCCGCCGTCAAACAAGGACCACGAAGGGAGGATTCGCGATGTCCCAGCACGACGCTGCCCACCACCATGCCGGCCACGCCCACGCTCACGCCCACTGGGACTACAGCATCTGGCCGGCGATCATCAGCATCGGCGTCCTCGCCTGGAGCCTGGCCTTCTGCTTCCAGTTCGTCTATCACATGCCCTTTGCGGCGCTGATCGCCTTTGGCCTGGGCGTGCCGATGATCCTCGGCGGCGTCGCCGGCTGGACCAACGAGGCGATCGGCAAGGGTGAGGGCCTATCGTATGGCGCGATGGGCTGGTTCATCCTCGCCGAGGCGATGATCTTCGCCACCTTCTTCGTCTACTACTGGTTCATGCGCCTCTCGTCCCCTTCCTGGCCACCGGAAGGGACGCCGACGTTGCCGATCGTCTACCCGCTGGTGATGACCGTGATCCTTGTTTCCTCATCATTCACGATCCACATGGCGGAAGAGGAGGCGATGCATCGCGGCGACCAGGGAACCGTCCTCAAGTGGTTGCTGCTGACCATGCTGCTCGGCTTCACCTTCCTCGGCATGTCGATCTACGAGTGGGGCCACCTGATCAAGGAAGGGTTCACCATTTCGAGCAGCAGCTTCGGAACGACCTTCTACTCGATCACCGGACTGCACGCTTCGCACGTCATCGTCGGCTTGGCGATCTTCACCGCCGGGCTCTTTCCTGCCCTGAAGGGCACCATTCCGGCGGGGTTCTGGCGGCCAGCCAGCCTCTACTGGCATTTCGTGGACATCATTTGGTTCTTCGTCGTCTCGCAGGTCTATTTCTGGTAGCGGTGTCGGCATTCGCGTACGCAGTCGGCGAGCCCCCCCGCGACAGTTCGCCCGACACCTCCATCATGCGCATCGATGAACCACAGTTCCTCGGCGCGCGGCTGGATGGTGGGGTGGGCTTCACCGACAGTGAGGGGCAGAGCTTCCGGCTTGGGCAGATGTTCGGCAGGCCGCTGATCCTCCTGCTCTCCTACTATGGTTGCGACGGCACCTGCCCGACGATGAACATGGAACTGGCGAAGGTGCTGGCCAAGGTCGAGCGCTTCCGTCTGGGCACCGATTACCGGGTCCTGACGGTGTCCTTCGACCAGCGGGATTCGAGCAGCACCGCGGCCGACTTCCTGCGCAAGACGGGAGGCATCCCGGCGGAGTGGCACGCCGGCTGGCGGCACGCAGTGCTTGCCGGCGACGATGTGGCTGCCTTTGTCGGCAGCGTCGGTTTTCGTTTTTTCTGGTCGGATGCGGCGAAGGCCTTCCTGCATCCGAACGTGCTGGTTTTCGTCACGCCGGAAGGCCGGGTCGCGCGCTACATCTATGGCACGCGGATGGACGCCAGGGCGATCGAGCTGGCGCTGACCGAGGCCGACTGGGAACGGATCGCCAACTCGACGGCAGTCTTCGACATCGTGACCGGAGCGTGCTTCAGTTACAACTATGAAGAAGGCAGGTATCAACTGAATTACTCGCTGCTCGCGGGTGTAGGGTCTCTGGTTCTGGGTCTCTCCTTGATGGGCCTGGGAGCATGGGGATATCGGAGGAGGATGGGGAGGTTGCATGAATAGCATATTCAAGCACTGGGCAGCGACGGCTCTGATCACGGTCAGCAGCGTTGCCATGGCGGCAGGTGGGGATGGGCAGAGCAGTGGCCAGGCCCCGGGGTCGGGCAATGTCTCGAAGCTTCAGTATCTGCAGAAGGGCGAAGCCCGGATCACCGACCCGGCTCCAGGCTGGGATTACCTCTGGAAGGAGGTCCTGATCGACATCACGGTGATCGGCATCCTCTTTGCCCTGATGACGGCCTACTTCATCTGGCGCTATCGGCGCGTGCCGGGTGGACCAGAGGTGGGCAGCGCGCCCAAGCTGTCGCCTGCCGCGGCGATCGGCTGGGCGGTCATCCCGGCCTTCGTCTTCCTGGCGGACGACTTCTTCCTCGCGGCCAACGGCTGGGTGCTGTGGAACAAGTACCGCGATGTGCCGGCCGATCGTCTCGAGGTCCATCTCGAGTCGGGAATGTACAGCTGGGACTACACCTATCCGAACGGGATGCAGACGCAAAACGAACTGATCGTCCCCGCCGGCAAGGCAATCCTGCTGCGCATGACGAGTCGTGACACGCTGCACAGCCACTTCATTCCGGATTTCCGGGTCAAGGAAGACTCGATGCCGGGTCGCACGACCTATCTCTGGTTCCTGCCCAAAGAGGCCGGCAAGGAACACGTGGTCACCTGCGCCGAATACTGTGGCGTGATGCACTCGTACATGGCGGGCCGAGTGATCGTCAAGACGCCGGAAGAGTTCAAGCAATGGTATGAAGCGGGCGGGGCTGCTGCCAAGAAAAGTAGTTGAGTGACGGGAGGACGCTGGACATGAACCTGAAAGAATGGATCTTCACCACTGACCACAAGCGCGTTGGAGTGCTGTATCTGATCGGCTCCATGGCTGCTTTCATCGTTGCCGGGGTCATGGCGCTGTTGATGCGGATCGAATTGTCGACGCTGGGGCCAACGATTACCAGCAATCCGTCGAGCTACAACGTCTGGCTCTATGCGCATGGGGCCATGATGATTCTCGGCTTCCAGATTCCGGCGTTGACCGGATTCTTCGCCAATTACTGCATTCCGCTGATGATCGGGGCCAAGGACGTCGCCTTTCCGCGCGTCAACGCCCTGTCGGTGTGGTTGTTCTACGTCGGCATCATTCTCGCGCTGCTGACCTTCTTCATTCCCGATCCGCCGGACGTCATGTGGACCGGCTATCCGCCATACTCGACGATCACCGCCGGCAATACCGCCCTCTACTCCTTCACGGTGCTGATCCTCGGCTTCGCCTCGATCATCGGCGGCGTCAACTTCCTGACGACCATTGCCTACATGCGCGCGCCGGGACTGACCTGGAACAAGCTCAACATCTTCGTCTGGTGCACGCTCGGCGCCTTCGTCCTGCAGCTCATCTTCGTGCCCGTGCTCGGTACCGCGGTGACGCTGATCAGCATGGACAAGTATCTGGGGACGCACTTCTTCGATCCGGCGCGCGGTGGCGATGTCCTGACCTACCAGAACCTCTTCTGGTTCTATTCGCACCCCGCCGTCTACGTCATCTTCCTGCCCTTCTTCGGCGTCCTGTTCGAGATCGTCGCCACCTTTGCCAAGAACCGGGTGTTCAACTACAACGCAGTGGTCTTTGGCGGCATCGGCGGCATCATCCTGCTTTCCGGCGTCGTATGGGTCCATCACCTGTATGTGACCGGCATGGTGGATTGGATCCGCATCGGTCAGATGATCACCACGCTGATGATCTCGGTTCCCGTCGGCCTCATGCTGATCGGCCTGGTGGGAACGCTGTACAAGGGATCGATCACCTTCGAGACGCCGATGCTGTATGCGCTTGGAGTGCTGTTTCTCTTCCTCATCGGCGGTCTGACCGGGATCCCGCTGGCGCTGACCTCGCTGACGCTGCACCTGTCCGAAACCTACTACGTCGTTGGGCACTTCCACTATGTCATGGCGGTTGCCGGGACCTTCTCGATCTTCGCCGGCGTCTACTACTGGTTCCCCAAGATGACCGGCCGCATGTACAACGAGTTCTGGGGCAAGCTGGGTTTCTGGATCACCTTCGTTGGCACCAACATCGTCTTCTGGACGATGATGGACATCGGTGTCAAGGGGATGCCGCGGCGTTACTACGACTATTCGCACTTCTCGCAGTTCGAGGGCGCGCACCAGCTGATGACCATCGGTGCGGTGATTCTCGGTATCGGCTTTGCCATCGCCCTGCTGAACTGGATCATCGGTGCCATGAAGGGCGCACCCGCCGGCGACAATCCGTGGAAGTCGATGTCGCTCGAATGGACCACCGTATCGCCACCGCCGCATGGCAACTGGCCGTCGCCGCCGAGCGTCAGTGAGGAGTGGACTCCGTACGCCTACGACCGGCGCTGAGTGCCCGTGCTGCGGACCGGGCGCCTGCAGGCGCCCTTCTTCCCGGAGCCACGATGGCTTCGGCGACGAAGGTGAGCAAGCGTTGGTGGCTGGGCGTGGCGGCTGCCGGTTTCGTCCTGCTGCTGCTCGCAGCAGGTCTCATCTGGCGGGGCCTGCCTGTCGAGCGCGCAGCACCCCTGAACCCGGCGCAGATGCGGCTCGAGTCGGCGACAGTGCTGGCTGAAGAGCGGCCGCTGCCGGCCTTTGAACTCGTCCGCGAAGGGGGCCGCTTTGGCAACAGTGACCTCACGGGCCGCTGGACGCTGCTGTTCTTCGGCTATACCTTCTGCCCGGACATCTGTCCGACTGCCCTCTTCCTGCTGAAGGAACTGAAGAGCAGGCTGGCGGACCGGGCGGTCGTTCTGCCGCAGGTGTTGATGGTCTCGGTGGACCCGCGCGACGATCCGCAGACCCTGCGCCGCTACACGAGCGCGTTCGACCCCGATTTCATCGGTGCCACCGCCGACGACGCCGGACTGGCGCCATTGGTGCAGCGTCTCGGCGTCCACTACGTGCGGCACGACCAGCAGGGGAAGGCGGACTACGCGATAGACCATTCGGCGTCGATCTACCTGATCGATCCGCGCGGGCGCCTGAAGGCCGTTTTCCCGGCGCCGCAGACGTTGCCGGCGATGTTGCAGGATTACCTGGCACTGGTGCGCTGAGGTGTTGCAGCCGGTGCGATTGACGAAGCAAGTGCCGCGCGTGCAGCGCCGGGGTTGCGTGTCGTCGCCGGGCTGTCGGACGGTGGGGGCTGTGACTCGGCACACGGTCTGGCGACGGCCAGACGACCGTCGTCATGGTGGCCGCGAATCGGACGCTCCGCAGCGTGGACGATCCGGCTTTTTCCGGTGTTGCACCCGACAACCATCTGGATCGGACAAGAACCCATGAAAGCCACGACTTCTCCCCTGCTGCAACCGACGCTGCAACGTCTGCGCGCCTTCGTCGCGCTGACCAAACCGCGTGTGGTGTCGCTGATCGTCTTTTGCGCCGTGATCGGCATGTTCCTGGCCTCGCCGGGTCCGGTGCCGATGCCGGTGCTCGTCTTTGCGACCATCGGCATCGCGTTCGTCGCCGGTGCCGCTGCGGCCATCAACTGCCTGGTCGAGGAGCACATCGACGCGCGCATGGCGCGAACGCGGGCGCGGCCGCTGCCACTTGGCGAGGTCAGCGCCTTCGAGACCTTCTTCTTCTCCGGTATTCTCGGCGGGGCAGGGTTGTCGCTTCTCTACCGTTTCGTCAATCCGGTGACGATGTGGCTGACCCTGATCACCTTCGTCGGCTATGCGGTGATCTACACGCTCTACCTGAAGCCGCGCACCTCGCAAAACATCGTCATCGGCGGTGCGGCCGGGGCCATGCCGCCGGTCCTTGGCTGGTCGGCAGTCACCGGGCAGGCGCCCGCCGAAGCGTGGCTGCTGTTCCTGATCATCTTCGTCTGGACGCCACCGCACTTCTGGTCGCTGGCACTGTACCGCGCGCGCGAGTACGAGGCTGCGGGATTGCCGATGCTGCCGGTGACCCACGGTGCGGCGTACACCCGCCGCCAAATCTTCCTCTACACGCTCGGCCTCAGCGCCGTGACTCTGGTCCCCTATGCGATCGGAATGAGCGGCCTGCCGTACCTGGCGGTCGCCATCGTGCTCGACGGAATCTTCCTCGCCCATGCCTGGGTCATCTGGCGCAACTACTCGGATCTGGCGGCGCGCAAGACCTTCCGCTGGTCGATCATCTACCTCGCCCTGCTCTTCGCCGCGCTGCTCGTCGATCACGCGCTCTGACTGCTGCCGGCGAGGGCGGCAAGCAACTTGTCGTGCACGCCGCCGAACCCGCCGTTGCTCATGACCAGCACCTGATCGCCTGGCTTGCTGGCGGCCCTGACGTGTTCGACCAGGCGGTCGAGGTCGTCGTCGACGCGCAGCCTGTCGCCGAGCGGCGCCAGGGTCTCGGCCGCATTCCAGCCGAGGCCGGCGCTGTAGCAGAAGACGAGATCGGCTTCGCCCAGGCTGGCCGGCAGCAACTCCTTCATCACGCCCAGCTTCATCGTGTTCGAGCGCGGTTCGATGACCGCCAGGATGCGGCTGCTGCCGACCCTGTCGCGCAGACCCTTGACGGTCGTCGCGATTGCCGTCGGGTGGTGGGCGAAATCGTCGAAGACCGTCACCCCGGCTGCCGTGCCGCGGAGTTCGAGACGGCGCTTGACGTTGGTGAAGTGTTGCAGGGCCTGCAGCCCGCGCGTCAGCGGCACACCGGCGTGGCGGGCGGCGAGCAGGGCGGCGACGGCGTTGTTGCGATTGTGCAGCCCGCTCAGTTGCCAGTTCGTGCTGCCGATCAACTCGCCGGCTTGCCTGAGGTACAGGCTGCCGTCGCCATCGCTGCCCTCTGCGTACCAGCCGGCAGCGTCGTTGAAACGCTCGACCGGCGTCCAGCAACCGCGAGCGAGCACCCGTTCGAGACTGCTTTCGGCGGCGTTCGCGACGATCAGGCCGGAGCGTGGCAGGGTGCGCACGAAATGGTGAAACTGCGTCTCGATCGCCGCCAGGTCGGCAAAGATGTCGGCATGATCGAACTCCAGGTTGTTCAGGATCGCCGTCCGCGGGCGGTAGTGCACGAACTTCGAGCGCTTGTCGCAGAAGGCGGTATCGTACTCGTCGGCCTCTATGACGAAGAAAGGCGACTTCCTGAGTTCGCCGGGCAGACGCGCCGAAACGCCGAAGTTCAGCGGCACGCCACCGATCAGGAAGCCGGGGCTGAGGCCCGCGTCTTCGAGGATCCAGGCAAGCATGGCGGCGGTCGTCGTCTTGCCGTGCGTGCCGGCGACCGCCAGAACCCAGCGCTGCCGCAGCACGTGCTCGGCGAGCCACTGCGGACCGGAGACGAAGGGTAGATTGCGGTCCAGGATCTCCTCCAGCAGCGGGTTGCCGCGCGCGATGGCGTTGCCGACCACGAAGCAATCCGGATCGATCGCCGTCTGCGCCGCGTCGTACCCTTCGATGATCTCGATCTCGGCGGCCGCCAGTTGGCTGCTCATCGGCGGGTAGACGCCGCTGTCGCAACCGGTCACACGATGCCCGGCAGCGCGCGCCAGTTGGGCAACACCCGCCATGAAGGTGCCACAGATACCGAGGATGTGAATATGCATGTCGCGAATCCAGGTTAGAATCAGCCGCAGGAGGCGCGATTGTAACCCTGCACGCCGGCCTCGCGGCCGGCAACGGCCCGCCCGCCGGGCGCACGCAACACTCCGGGAGCCGTCGATGAGCAGCCGCCAGGACCGCCAGCGCAATGCGCAGCAGCGCAGCCCCCTTGCTGCCCTCGCAGCGCGCCTGATGGCCGAGGACGGCATCAGCGACCTCGCGCTTGCCAAGCGCAAGGCGGCGCGCCAGCTCGGGCAGGCGGAGAACGCTGCCCTGCCTGACGACAGTGAGGTCGAGGCGGCGCTGCGGACCTACCAGCGGCTGTTCCAGGGAGACGAGCAACGGGCGAGGCAGCAACAGCTCCTCGCCATCGCGGCGCGGCTGATGAGCACGACGCAGCACTTCAATCCCTATCTGACCGGGGCTGTGCTCGACGGTATCGCCGGGCGCCACGCCGAGATCGACATCCAGCTCTTTGCCGACAGTGCCAAGGACGTCGAGATCTTCCTGCTCAACGAGAAGATCGATTTTCGCCACAGCACGCCGCGCACCGATCGTGCCGAGGCGGTCCTGACCCTGTCTGCCGGCGATGCGACGGTGAACCTGGTGATCTATCCGCGCGATCAGGAACGCGTCAGCTGGCGCACGCGCGACGGCAGGCCACGCGAGCGGGCTCGCCTGGACGCGGTGCGCCGACTGCTGGCAGAAGCTTCGGCGGGCAGCCGCTGACCGGTGCCGTGCCCGCTGGCCGGCCACTCGCTGGCGTCCGAGGCGTCACCCATGATCGGCGTTCTGTGCAGGTTTTGCTGGACAAAATGCTGCCATTTGCGGCAAACTTGCGGCCATGAAGAAGCAAAAGGACACGTCGTCTACCGCCGGCCAGACGCCGGAGACGCCGCGTCTGCTGGTACTGCATGGTCCCAATCTGAACCTTCTCGGCACGCGCGAACCAGCCCACTACGGTTCGACGACGCTCGCCGAGATCAACATGGCGCTGGCGCATCGCGCCGCTGCCGCTGGCGTACACCTCGAGGCTTTCCAGAGCAACCACGAAGGTGCATTGATCGAGCGGGTGCACGCGGCGCAGCAGCAGGGCGTCCGCTACCTGATCATCAATCCCGCCGCCTACACCCACAGCAGCATCGCGCTGCGCGACGCCCTCGCCGGTACCGGCATCCCCTTTGTCGAGGTACACCTGTCGAACGTGCATGCGCGCGAGCCGTTTCGTCACCACTCGTACTTCTCCGACCTGGCGATCGGCGTCATCAGCGGACTCGGCAGCGAGGGCTATCTGCTGGCGCTCGAATACCTGTTGCGCCAGATCGCGGCGGAGTGAGACCTGCGTTCAATTCCATGTGGCCACTGGTCGGGCGCTGGCACGGATCTGACCGCACGAAGAACAGACAATCATCGGGAGCAAGAGAATGGATCTGCGGAAACTGAAGAAGCTGATCGACCTGGTCGAGGAATCGAGCATCACCGAACTCGAGATCAACGATGCCGAGGAGAAGGTGCGCATCGTCAAGCATGGTGGCATGGTCTCGCATCACTACTCCATGTCACCGGTCGCGACGCCGCCGACCTCCGCCGTCGCGGCTGCGCCGGCGGAGGCAGCGCCGGCCGAGCCGGAACTGCCGGCGGGCGATGCCGTCAAGGCGCCGATGGTCGGCACCTTCTATCGCGCACCAAGCCCGGGCGCCGAGCCCTACGTCGAAGTCGGCAGTGCCGTCAAGGCGGGCGATACCCTGTGCATCATCGAAGCCATGAAGCTGCTCAACGAGATCGAAGCCGAGCGGTCGGGCACCGTCAAAGCCATTCTGGTCGAGAATGGGCAGCCGGTCGAATTCGGCGAACCGCTGTTCATCGTCGGCTAGGAGACGCTTTCACCATGTTCGGGAAAGTCCTCATCGCCAACCGCGGAGAAATCGCGCTGCGCATCCAGCGTGCCTGCCGCGAGCTCGGCATCAAGACCGTGGTCGTCCATTCGGAAGCAGACCGCGAAGCCAAGTATGTCCGGCTGGCGGATGAATCGGTCTGCATCGGACCGGCGCCGTCGGCGCAGAGCTACCTCAACGTGCCGGCGATCATTTCGGCAGCCGAGGTGACGGACGCACAGGCGATTCATCCGGGCTACGGTTTCCTGTCGGAGAACGCCGATTTCGCCGAGCGCGTCGAATCGTCCGGTTTCGTCTTCATCGGACCGCGGCCGGAGACGATCCGGCTGATGGGCGACAAGGTGACTGCCAAGGAGGCCATGCGCATTACCGGTGTGCCCTGCGTGCCCGGATCGGAGGGCGTGCTGCCGGAAGATCCGCGCGAGATCGCGCTGCTCGCCCGGGCGGTCGGTTACCCGGTGATCATCAAGGCTGCCGGTGGCGGCGGTGGCCGCGGCATGCGTGTCGTCCATACCGAGGCGGCGCTGATCAACGCCGTCAACATGACGCGCACCGAGGCGCAGAGTTTCTTCGGCAATCCGCAGGTCTACCTCGAGAAGTACCTCGAGAACCCGCGCCATGTCGAAATCCAGGTGCTTGCCGACAGCTTCCGCAACGCCGTCTACCTCGGTGAGCGCGACTGCTCGATGCAGCGCCGTCACCAGAAGATCATCGAGGAGGCGCCGGCCCCCGGCATCCCCACGCGCCACATCGTCCGCATCGGCGAGCGCTGTGCCGAGGCTTGCCGCCGGCTCAACTACCGCGGTGCCGGCACCTTCGAGTTCCTCTTCGAGAACAACGAGTTCTTCTTCATCGAGATGAACACCCGCATCCAGGTCGAGCACCCGGTGACCGAGCTGATCACCGGCGTCGATCTGGTTGCCGAGCAGATCCGTATCGCCGCTGGCGAGAAACTGCGTTTTCGCCAGCGCGACCTGACTTTCCGCGGCCATGCGATCGAGTGCCGCATCAACGCCGAAGATCCCTTCACCTTCGTCCCCTCGCCGGGCAAGGTCAGCTTCTACCACCCACCGGGCGGGCCGGGAATCCGCGTCGACTCGCACATCTATCATGGCTACACCGTTCCGTCGCATTACGACTCGATGGTCGCCAAGGTGATCGCCTACGGCGACAGCCGCGACCAGGCACTGCGCCGCATGCGCACCGCGCTGTCCGAAATGAGCATCGACGGCATCAAGACCAACATCGCCCTGCACCAGGAGCTGCTGCAGGATTCCCGTTTCATCGAGGGCGGCACCAGCATCCACTATCTCGAGCAGTGGCTGGCTGCCAAGGGCGAGGTCAAGAAAGGCGGCTGACCAGCGCTGACGACCGATGGCCTGGCTATCCCTGAGCGTCCGTACCGATTGCCAGCACGCCGAGCGACTTGCCGACGCGCTGCTCGCGGCCGGGGCCTTGGCCGCCAGCATCGAGGACGCGGATGCCGGTACCGCCAACGAGCAACCGCAGTTTGGCGAGCCCGGCTCGATCAGTCGTCCGGGCTGGGAGCGCTCGCTGGTCGTTGCCCTGCTGCGGCCGGATAGCGACGTCCGCCAGCTCCTGCTGCACTGCGCCGCGCAGGCCGGCCTCGCCGAACTGCCCCCGTTCAGCCAGGAGGAAGTGCCCGAGCAGGACTGGGTGCGCCTGACGCAATCGCAGTTCGAGCCGATTCGCGTTTCGCAACGCCTGTGGATCGTTCCATCCTGGCATGTCGCGCCTGATCCCGAGGCGATCGTCCTCGTCCTTGACCCGGGAATGGCGTTCGGCACCGGTTCGCACCCGACGACCAGGCTCTGCCTCGAGTGGCTCGAGCGATCGGTCAGGCCGGGCGTGTCGCTGCTCGACTACGGCTGCGGCTCCGGAGTTCTGGCGATCGCCGCCGGCAGGCTGGGTGCGAGCGAGGTGGTCGGCGTCGACATCGACCCGCAGGCGGTGACCGCGGCGCGCGACAACGCCGCGGCCAATGGGGTCGCTGCCCGCTTCCAGGAATCGGTCGATCCACTGAGTGGCCAGTTCGACATCGTCGTTGCCAACATTCTGGCCAATCCGCTGCAGGTGCTTGCCCCGGCCCTCTGCAGCCATCTGCGCGCAGGTGGCCTGCTGGCACTTTCCGGTATCCTCGTCGAACAGTCGGATGACCTGATCGAGGCCTATGCGCCCCATCTGCCGCTGACGGTGGTCGACACGCGTGACGGCTGGGTCTGCCTGGCCGGTCGCAGGAACTAGCCATGCGCACCTGCTGCCCAACCTGCCGGACCGTCTTTCGCGTCACTCCCGAGCAGTTGCGGCTGCGGGCAGGCAGGGTTCGCTGCGGCCAGTGTCGCGCTGTCTTCAATGCCATTGAAAACCTGTTCGACGGCGACAGCCTCGCTTCGTCGCCGACTGCGCCGGTGGCTGCGGCAGCCGGGGCGACGCCACCGCTGCCGGCGGCAGCGCGCGCCAGCCCTCGAGCGGAGCCGGCGCCAAACCCGGTCGACCTGGTGGCGCCACCGGCGCCGGTCGCCAGCAGGTCGGCGGTGGCGGCGGTGATCGACGTCGCCAGCTCGCCGGCGCCCATCCAGGGTGCGGACGAGCCGGCGTCCGCGGCGGACGAATCGCCGCCTGTCGACCGACAGTTGCCCGCTGCCGCAGCCGACGAGCGCGCGCCGCCAAGCGAAGGGGACGGCCCCTCGGCGCCGCCGCAATGGCTGGCCGAGGTGCCCGGCGCCCCGTCGCCGGCGGAGCGCAGCGTGCGAACGACCTTCCTCGTCGTTGCCGTCCTCCTTGCCTGCGTGCTTGCTGGCCAGCTCGTCTTTCACCAGCGCGGCAGCATCGCCATCAGCGTGCCGGCGCTGCGGCCGCTGCTCGAGGCGCTGAGTGCCGCTTTCGGCAGCGAAATGCCGCTGCCGCGCCAGGCGGCGTTGGTCCGCATCGAGAGCTCGGACCTGCAGGCAGACCCTGGGCGAGGCAAGCTGCTCGTCCTGCAAGCCACCCTGCGCAATCGGGCGGCCTACGCGCAGGCCTACCCCGCCCTTGAGCTGACGCTCACCGATACCCGCGACAAGGCGATCGCGCGGCGTGTCCTGCTGCCCGAGGAGTACCTGTCGCCTGCCGCACTCAGTGACGGTCCGTTCCCGACGAACGCCGAGATGGAGGTCAAGCTCTGGCTGGAAGCACAGCAGATCGACGCTGCCGGTTACCGGCTGTACCTCTTCTACCCCTGAGCAGGACGCCTGAGCGCGACGGCAGGACCCTGCCAGCGTCGGTGTTATACTCGCTTCCCGCTCCCCACCTTCCGACCGATGCCAGCTCCCATGTCCATACTCATCTGCGGCTCAATCGCCTTCGACAACATCATGGTCTTCCATGATCGCTTCAAGAATCACATCCTGCCGGAACAGATCCACATCCTGAATGTCGCCTTCCTGGTGCCCGAAATGCGGCGGGAGTTCGGCGGTTGTGCCGGCAACATTGCCTACAACCTCAAGCTCCTCGGTGGCGATCCGCTGATCATGGCCACCGTTGGCGACGATGCCGATCCCTATCTCGTTCGCCTCGACGACCACGGCCTCGCTCGCACCCACGTGCGCCGGATTGCCGGCAGTTTCACGGCGCAGGCCTTCATCACGACCGATCTCGACGACAACCAGATCACCGCCTTTCACCCGGGAGCGATGAGCTACTCGCACCTCAACCGGGTTGCCGACGTGCACGGGGCCAACCTGGCGATCGTCGCTCCCGATGGGCGTGACGGCATGTTGCAGCATGCCCGCGACCTGGCAGCGGCGGGCATTCCCTTCGTCTTCGATCCGGGCCAGGGTCTGCCGATGTTCTCCGGTGACGACCTGACCGAGTTCATGCGGCTTGCCACCTATGCCTGCTTCAACGACTACGAAGCGAAGCTCCTGTGCGACCGCACCGGCCGCTCGCTCGAGGAACTCGCGACGGCGGTCGAAGCGCTGATCGTGACGCGCGGTGGTGCGGGTTCGCACATCCATGCCGGCGGTCGTTGCATCGAGATCCCATGTGTTGCTGCGGCTGTCGTGGTCGACCCGACCGGCTGTGGCGACGCCTATCGCTCGGGCCTGCTCTACGGCATCGCCGCCGGCTGGGACTGGGAGAAGACCGGCCGCCTGGCGGCCGTCATGGGCGCGATCAAGATTGCGCATCGTGGCGGGCAGAACCACCGCCCGCAACGCAGTGACATCGCCGAGCTCTTTGCCAGCGCCTTTGCCAGTGCACCCTGGTAGCGCTCAGTACGCTGCGGACTGGCGCCAGCCGTGGCTGCAGCGCCGCGTTGCGCAGCGAGTCGGCGTCGACAGCCCGGCCACGGGGGTCGGCGGGTCTGCGGACAGCCGGCGACGCGCAGGTCCGGGCGGGCTCAGCCGCGGGCTGTCCTGCTCGCCGCCGGCTTGCATTCGTTGGCCAGCGGACGCCCGCTGTGGGCATCCATCAGCACGCTTTTCCACGGCAGGTCGATCCACAGCAGACCGTTCTGCCGGTCTTCGTAGCGTGGCAGGCCGGACGACGAAGCCTGCCGCTGCAACGTGTGCTGCTTGCCCTCCCAGCGTACCGCGATCGCCCGGTCACCGCGCGCTTGCCGCTCGACCTCGACGCTCTGCCCCAGTTCGCAGCGATAGGTGCCGCTGGCGAGCCGGAAATCGAGCTGTTTGCGTTCCGATCTCGCGCGCGTATCCTTCCTGTCGCTGCTTTCCGACGACGACTGCGGGCCGCTGGTGGCGCAGGCGGCGAGCAGTATGGCAAGGCAGGGCAATGAAATCCGCACAGGCAACTGCATGGGTATGGTCCTCCCGTCGATGACAGAGAACGATACCATGTCCCGCCGCCGGCTGACCAGATTGCGGGCGTCGTGGCGGGTCGCCATCCGCTTGCCCACGACAGGCCGCGTTGCCGATGCGCCCCGGTCACCGACCCCGCCGGCTGCGATGCGTCTCGCCGCTGGCACCGCAGCCCGTCGAGGTCTCGCCGATGAGTGCTGACGATCATCCGGGTTTCCGGGAATTGACCGGTTGCTACGAACCGTCGGGAATCTTCCAACTGGCCGATGGCCGCTTCATCGTCGTCGAGGATGAGGCTCAGTGTCCACTGAGCCTGCTGCACTTCGACGACAGCGGCCCGGTCGACTGCACCCCGCTGCGACTGCCGTCCCCACACCGCGACGATGATGATCACTGGCGGCTCGATGACCTCGAGGCGGTCACCGGCGATCACGCCGGCTGCGTCTACGCAATCACCTCGCACTCGCGCGACAACGCCGGCGACGAGAGGTCGGCGCGGGAAAAGCTGCTGCGTTTTCGCGTTGCCGGTGGCGAGATGGTCGAGGCGCGGCTGGTGGTCGATCTGAAGCGGGCACTGACCGCTGCCCACCCTCTGCTGGCAGAGGCTGCCGCCATTCGCCACGTGAAGAAGGACGGCGGCCTGAACATCGAAGGGCTGGCGATGCGGGCAGACCGGCGTGCACTGATGCTGGGTTTTCGCAGCCCGCTGGTCGATGGGCGGGCCATCATCGCCTGCATCGACAATCCCGATGCCATGTTCGACGCCGGGCGGGCGCCGCAGATTGCCAGCGAGCTGTTCCGCCTCGACCTGCAGGGACACGGCATCCGCGCCGTGGCGCATGTGCCGTTGCTCGACGGTTATCTCGTCGTCGCCGGTCCGGTCGGTCGCGAGCGAACGCAGTTTGCCCTCTGGTTCTGGCGTGGCGGGCACGAGGATCTGCCGCAGCGGGTGAGCATGCACGGACTGCCGGGCTTCGCGCACGCCGAGGGGGTCGGCGCGGCGCTGATTGGTGGCCGCCAGTGGATCATCATCGTCAGCGATGACGGCAGTCGTTCGGATGGCCGATGCGCGAGCTATCTGCTCCTTGACCCGTGGCAACTGCAGATCGGGCCAGGCTGAGCAGCCGGTCAGCGGGCAGGCGGCGCTTGCCGCCGTATCGCCAGGCCGGTACAGCGATGGTCGCCCGCAGCGATCGTCCGTTGCGCTAGTATGCAGCCTTGTTTCTCCGGAGATCGCCAGCATGCCTTCCCTTTTCAGCCCACTCGAGATCGGCGCCGTGAGCGCGGCGAACCGCATCTTCATGGCGCCGCTGACGCGCTGTCGGGCCGACGCCGAACACGTTCCGACCGCATTGATGGCCGAGTACTACGCGCAGCGAGCGAGTGCCGGGCTGCTGATTGCCGAAGCGACCATGGCCATGGCGGGACACTCCTCGTTCTGGACCGAACCCGGAATCCACTCGCCTGCCCAGATCGCCGGCTGGCGGCGCGTCACCGCCGCCGTGCACGCGGCCGGCGGCCGGATCTTCCTGCAGATCTGGCACGGCGGCCGTGCCTGCCACCCGTTGCTCAACAACGGTGCCCAGCCCGTGGCCCCGAGCGCGATCCCGATCACGGGCGATGAGGTGCGCACGCCGGAGGGCAAGAAACCCTACGTCACGCCACGCGAGCTGCGCGACGACGAATTGCCGGCGATCGTTGCCGGCTTCCGGCAAGCCGCCGCCAACGCGCGGGCGGCCGGTTTCGACGGCGTCGAGGTACACGCCGCCAACGGCTACCTTCTGGACGAGTTCCTGCGTGATGGCGCCAACAAGCGTACAGGTCCCTATGGCGGCCCGTTCGCCCATCGTGCCCGTCTCCTGTGTGAAGTGCTCGAGGAAGTCTGCGCCGCCTGGGGCAGCGATCGCGTCGGGGTGCGCCTGTCGCCCCTCAACAGTTACAACAGCATGATCGACAGCGACCCGATCGGGCTGGCGACCTGGCTTGCCGTCCGGCTCAATGACTTCAACCTTGCCTACCTGCACCTGATGCGCGGCGATTTCTTCCAGCAGCAGAGCGGCGATGTGCTGACGCCGGTGCGAGCCAGCTACAAAGGCACGCTGATCGGCAACATGGGTTTTTCGGCTGACGAAGCGGACCAGGCCATCGCCGCCGGCCGGCTCGACGCCGTCGCCTTTGGCACGGCCTTCCTGGCCAATCCGGACCTGCCGGCGCGCATCAGGATGGGTGCGCCGCTGAACAAGCCCAATCCGGCGACCTTCTACACGCGCGGAGCGGTCGGCTATACGGATTATCCAGTCTGGGTGCCTGCGTGATCGTCGCGCCGGGCCGGGCTTCGGTACCCTTGCAGCAGTGATTCCATCGCTTCGATGCGTGTCTCCTGCGGCCAGCGCGGTTCATCTCATCCAACCCCACACTCGGGATCCGTCATTTCAGGCAGAGAGGACACATGAAAGATATTGTTTGGGACCAGATACTGAGCGTCGGGGTCGACGAAATCGACGAAGATCACCGCAAGTTGGTGAATATTTTCAATATCCTCAATCATGCCGTGGTCGACGAGGAGTCGCCGCAATATCTGGCGGCGATATTGGCAGAGCTGATCAACTGTACGGTCTGGCATTTCAGCCACGAGGAGCGGTTGATGCTGAAGCATCGTTATGATGCGATCGAGGAACACAAGGCGGAGCACCAGGAGTTGATCAAGAGCGCTCAGGAACTGCAGCAGGAGATCCTGCGGGCGAACAAGCCCATGGTGGATGAGCACATCGAGTTCCTCGAGCGCTGGCTGACCGAGCACATACTCACTGCCGACTTGCGACTGGGTTCCCATCTTTCCCAGGTGATGTAGCGTTCATGCGGATTCGCGTCGCTGTCATCGCGCGACACCGAAGCTGACTGCGGCCCTTGGGTCGATGGCGGAAACGACCGTCTGGCCCTCGGCATGGTTCAGCCTGACGAGTTTGAGGGTCATCATCCGCCTGGCGCCAATGAGCGGGCTGTTCCGTTCGGTGAACGCGACCGGATCGTCGCTGGTCGGCCGGCACCAGGCCAGGAACACGTCGGCGGAGGGGCTGGCGGTCAGCCGGGGGCACGCCGTGCCCGACACGGGCACGGCGGCCGCTTTGCCGCTGGCGACCGCCACCGCTCGGTAATGTCCTTCGCTGTCCGCCACCACGACCGTTTCGCCACCGTTCACAATGACTGGTTGCCAGCCGAGGGCGAGGAGCGTCTCGCTGCCCGTCTGAAGATCGAGCACGAACACTGCGGGCACCTTGCTCCAGTTCCGGAACGCCGTCGCGAAGGGGCCGTCCACTACCGCGGAACCGCCAACGTCCCGAGGCTTTCAATGCAATGTTGAAAATCAGGAGTGTGTGCCGACCGTCGCCAGATGACTGGTCGTTGTTCTGCGCGAGCATCTTCGCAACTGCCCCGCCAGTTGGATGGCTGTCATCCGGAGCCCTGCAGACTGATCATGGCAGGGGTGCAGGTACCGCGTCGGCTACCGCCGACCTGCGCGCAGGCGGCGGGTCAATCGAGCCAGCGGATCGGCGACGCCAGTGCCGGGTGCCTGCCCGGACGGTCGACATAGTGGCGGGCGATGGCAGCGATGTCGACGGCGGGATCACCGGTCAGCGTGAGGTAGGCAAGAATCCCCGCCTCCCGTCGCGCGTAGTCCACGAAGCCCAACGCCAGCGGAACGTTCGCCGCCAGCGCGATGCGGTAGAAGCCGCTTTTCCAGCCCTCGGTCAGCCGGCGCGTTCCTTCCGGAGCGAGCACCAGCAGCAGCCTGGGCTGCGCGGCGAATAGCGCCGTCATCTCGGCGACGAGTCCGTTGCGCGTGCGGCGATTGACCGGGATGCCGCCCATTCTGATCAGCAATCCAGCGAACGGCCAGCGAAAGAGGGACTCCTTCGCCACCCAGTGCGCATCGAGGCCAAGGCCGAGCTTGCCGAGCAACGCATACAGCGCATCCCAGTTGGAGGTGTGCGGGTAGGCGATGAGGACGGCGCGCGCCGGCCGATCCGGTGGTTCGCTCAGGGTCCAGCCGTGCAGTGCGAGCAGACGAGAGGCCATGTTCTGCAACATTTGCGCACTGTAGCGCATCGTGCGACCAATGACATGCTGGCGGCGAAAAACCGCCAGGCCCGCGAAGCACCATGGTGATGCTATGCTCCGCCCAGCTCCCGCGTGCGCTGGCGTTGGTCGGCCGCCATGGTCCTCATCAACCGGAGTGCCAGACCAGGCCGACGGCGCAGGGGTACGACCGTGCCGCTACGGCTCGCCAGTCGCGAGCGGGCGCGCGGAAGGGCATCGGCAAGGCTTGGAACGGGGTTTGCGCCTGGCCGAGGCGATTCTTCATGGTGACCGTCGAGGTATGCATGCCTGCCCTGGGCCTCAATCATTACAACCTGCGCGCGCCGCGCCGACTCATGGAGGAGTTGCGCAGCTTCTACTGCGATGTCGTTGGCCTGATCCCTGGCGCGCGACCACCTTTCGGCAGCTTTGGCTACTGGTTGTACGCCGGTGGCCAGCCGATCCTGCATCTCTCGGAGGCCCGGCCCGGCACGCCACCCGGGGCGGGTGCGGTATCGACCTTTGACCACGCGGCCTTCACCTGCAGCGGGCGCGCCGACTTCGAGCACAAGCTGACTGGCTTGGGCATCGCCTTCACGACGGCGCGTGTGCCGGGCACGACGCAGGTGCAGCTCTTCATCAGCGACCCTGCAGGCAATGGTGTCGAACTCAACTTCGCCACCGAAGACGCCTGACGGGGGCTCGCCAGCGATTCCTTGCTCCGCGGCACGCTGTGCGTGTTGCACGGGGCGGGTTTCGAGTCGGCAACGCCGCTCGGCGGGAACCTCGCGGCGACTGCGGCGCTCAGCCGCCGTTGGCTTGCCGCCGGGTGCCGCTCGCCCGACCGGCCGGAGCAAGGCAGCACAAGCATTGGCGGAGGGCCTGCAGGTCGCTCTTCTTGTCGTAGAAGGCATGGGCTCCTGCTTCCAGGCACCGCCTGCGGTACACGTCCTCCGCGTAGTTGGTGAAGACCAGCACTTTCGTGTCCGGATGGTTCGTGCCCACCGCGCGCAGAACCTCCAGCCCGCTGCCATTGACGAGCTGGATATCGAGCACGACGACATCCGGCGGGTTGCTGCGAATGCTTGCGATCGCCGGACCCGGACTGGCAAATTCACCCACCACATCCGCACCCTCGACGTTCGCGAGCATCTCGCGCAGCATCTGTCGGACAACGGCTGAATCATCGACGATCAGGATTGACATCACGGTCACAGGAAGAAGTCAGCAGCGGTCTCGCGAGATGAGTGTCGTCGGAGTGCCTTGCGTCGGCCAGCCCGGCAGGGGCCGCATCGCGACGGTCGGCAGGAGCTTGCACCGGCGACGGCAGTGTCAGTGCGGCAGCGCGCGGGATTCCGCAGACGCGTGCCGGAGCAGCAGCTTTTCGACCTGGTCATGCACCACCAGTGCGACGTTCGGCAGCAGGCTGAGCGAGGTCAGCCCCGGAACGTTGGTGATTCCCCGACGCAGCACGATGACGACCAGCGGATCGGGCACGCCGGCGGATCGGCCGGCCAGGGTGGCATGGACAAAAGCTCGCGACGCCGCGCCCCAGCCAATGACGATCACATCGGGGGTGTGCCTTGCCGCGCAGTCGTAGGCATCTTCGATCGAACGAGCGGTCGCTACGACCACAAGTCCTTCATTCGCGCGCAGAGCACCGCCGACGTCGGCCAGAAACAGGTCGTCGGTATCTACCAGCAGGAGACGGGTGCAGTCTGGTTGCAGGGGGGGCGACGCGCAGGCGTTCATGCTGATCTCCACAGGCACCGGTCCGCGTGAAGAACGGGCTCCTTCGTGCGCGGTACGATGTGCAGACCGCATCATCCCGCAGCCGCCGGAAATTGACCATCGGTGCCGGATGTATTCTTGCTGTAGGTGTTGGACGACACGGCGGCAGCAGGGAAATCCCTACATCCCGCGTCTGCCGGCGCTGCCGCTGGTCAGACGGTGACAAGCGCGCTGCCGCGACGGCTCACCGACAGCCCGGTTGTCGTCTTCGGGCGTGCCCGTCTCAGGAGAGCATCCCCTTCTCGAGCGCGTGCCGCGCCAGTTCCGCGTTGCTCTGCAGCCCGGTCTTCTCGACGATTCGGGCACGATAGGTGGTCACCGTCTTCGGGCTGAGATGCAGCGCCTCGGCGATATGGTTCAAGCTCTCGCCAGCGGCAATCCGCCGCAGCACCTCAATTTCCCGGTCAGACAGTGCATCGGCCCCAGATTTCCTGCCCTGCCCCACCTCGAACGCCAACTGGTCCAGCAGCGCCGGGCTCACATGTTTGCCGCCCCCGGCGACCTTCAGGATCGCCGCCAGGAGCGTCGCTGGTGCGCTGTTCTTCGTCAGGTAGCCGGCAGCGCCGGCTTTCAGCGCGCGCACGGCATAGACCTCCTCGGCGTACATGCTCAGCATGAGCACGGCGAGCCTGGGGCGCTCCGTCCTGATCTGCTTCAACAGCTCGAGGCCGCCTTTGCCCGGCAGGCCGATATCGACCAGGGCGACATCGAATTCGGTCTGGCGGATCATGCTGATGGCTTGCTCGGCGCTCTCGGCCTCGCCCGCCACTTCCATGTCGCCACTCTGCGCCAGCAGCAGCCGCAAGCCCCCACGAACGACGGCGTGGTCATCCACCAGCAGGATCTGCAGCTTGCGTCCGCTCATCGTTCCTCAAAACGGCATGCGCAGGGCCAGGATGGTGCCCCCTGTGGCGCCGCACGAAAGCTTGATCTCGCCATCGAAGCGGGCGGCGCGTTCCTGCATTCCCAGCAGGCCCCAGGACTCCGTCTTCGTCAGGGCGCCGTCGTCAGTGCCCACACCGTCGTCCTCGACCGCAATCATAACGGCACCGGCGTCGCAACGGACACGAATCTCGGCGCGCGACGCGCGGGCGTGGCGAACGACGTTGTTCAACGCCTCCTGGACGATGCGAAACATTGCGGTTGCTCGCTCGGGGTCGACCTCGAGTGCGACAACCTCTGGCGAAAGGGTGACGTCGCATCGCAGACCGGTCCGCTCGCCAATCTGACCGGCGTACCACTCGATCGCCGTCCATACCCCGAGGTGGTCGAGTACGCTTGGTCGCAGATCGCTGATGATGCGACGCATCGTATCCACCGCCGAATCGAGCAACTGCGACGCGTGCGCAAGCTGTGCGTCGCCGGGCAGAGCCGCCTCCTGCGCACGCTCGATTGCCATCGCGATTGCCCATTTGACCGCCGTCAGAGTGCTGCCGAGGTCATCGTGCAGTTCGCGTGCGATCCGCACCCGTTCCTCCTCTCGCACCCGCTCCAGGTACCGGGAAAGCTGTCGCAGTTCTTCGTTCGACGCCAGGAGCGCATCCTGGCTGCGCTTCAGTGTCGTCATGTCGACCACGTTCACCAGGACGCCGTCGATGTCGCCATTGACGTTCCGATGTGGCGCGTACGAGGACAAGGTCCAGAAGAGACGCGGATCGTCGCGTCGCTCCGCCACACTCTCCGCGGCAAGGAGTTTGGTCGTGCCGCGCAGGCGCGGCACGAACTCGTCGGCGACGACCACTTCGCCCGCCAGCGCACGTTGCAGGTGAGCGTCTATGCCGAGCCGCCGCGCGTCGGGGAACAATTCATCGAGGTGCCTGCCGATCGCCGCCTCGCGCGGCAGGCCGATGGTGCGCTCGAGGAAGCGGTTCCAGACGATCACCCGCAGCGCCCGATCATAGACGACGAAGCCTTGATTGACATTGTCCAGAAGTTCCTGGGCGAAACCTTCGGCCTGCAGCCTTGCCGTGATGTCCTGCACCGTTGCGACGAAGAAGTCCACGCGGCCATCCTCGTGCCGCACCGTCCTGACATCGGCCGTGACGTTGATGACCCTGCCATCCTTGCGCAGGAAGCGCTTGTCGGTTTGAAAGCCGTTGCTCGCGCCGCTCAGCAGACGCTCGAACTGGATCCGTTCGCCTGCGAGGTCGTCGCGGTGGGTGAGCTCGATCCAGCTCAGCTCGAGCAGTTCCTCGCGCGGGTAACCGAGGATCTCGCAGAGACGATCGTTGAAACGCAGCCAGCGCCTGCTGTCGGCCGCGAGGGTCGTCATGCCGACGAAGGGCAGATCGAAAAACAAGCGGACCAGGCGGTCCTTCTCCAGGCTCTGGGTTGCCAGTTCGAGCTGGTGCGTTCGCAGTTGCTGGCGCCACAGCAGGACGATCAGGAGAGAGACGACCAGGATGGCGCAGGTGGCGACCAGGCTGACCCAGAACACCAGGTTGCGCAGTGGCGCGAGAACTTCGTCGCGATCGACCTTCGCCACCAGGTGCCACGGCGTACCGCTGACCGGGCGCGTCGCGGCGAGCACGTCAACCCCGCGGTAGTCCTTGCCCGCAATGACCTGTGGCGTGCCGGCGAGGACGGCACGGGCGGCCGGCAGATCGGGATCATCGAGAGGCTGGCTGAAAAGCAGTGCGGTGGCGGTGCGATGACGCAGTTCGTTGAGGTACAGGACGGCGTCTCCGTGCCGGCGAACGAGCAGTGTCTCGGCACTCGGGCTCGGCGTCGGCCAGCTCTGGATCAGCGGGAAGACGACCCGTTCCACGGGCGTATCGAGGATGACCGCGCCCACCGCGCGCCGCCGGCCATCGATTTCCCGCACCAGCGGTGCAACCCAGTCGAGGTGGACACGGCCCGAATCGCTCCGATAGAGATCCGTTGTCGCCACCTGGGTGGTGTCGAAGGCCGTCTGCAGGGCTCTGCGGACCGGCGCTGCGGCGCTGGCTTCGTCCGCCCCGATGGCGACGATTGGTTGCGCACTGCCGTCCACCAGCAGGAAGCCGTCGTAGGAGTACGCCCGTTGCAGCGTTGCCAGTCGCTCCACGATGCGCTGTCGTGCACCCTGCTCGTCGCCATGTGCCGTCGCCCGCACGGCATCCTCAATGAGACCGGGGCTGGCACCGAGGACCACGGCGTCGCCACGTCTCTCGTCCAGCCAGGCTTCGATCTGGCCTGCCTTGAGGATGGCGATCGCCTGCAGATCAGAGAAGGCCTGCTCCTTCAGGCGCGGGGCTTCCAGGTGGTAGATACCCACGGCAAGCAGCGGCACGATCGACAACAAGCCCAGGATGACGGCGGCGACGGCACGCAAGCGTGACTGGGGAGGCAGATGGGCTGCAGGGGAGTGGAAGTTCGCTGGCACCGGTCGAGGATAACCAGCCCCTCAGCGGCGGTCAATCCAGCTCTCGGCTCTCAGATGTCTTCGGAGGCGGATGACGGGGATTTGTGCGGATTGATCCGGATGCTTCGAATCCGCTCACGGGCCGGCCGGGAAACACTGCCCGGACCCTGCGGGCGGGGCGGAGTGCCGGGGTTTCTGGTGGTGATGGGTGGAATCGAACCACCGACCTAAGGGTTATGAATCCTTCGCTCTAACCGACTGAGCTACATCACCAGCGGGCGCCGGATTATAGGGTTCTCTCGACTTGCCGGTCAACACGTGGGCGATCGGGTCTCCCGGGCAACGGCTGTCGCGATCCCCGGCCGGCTCCGACTTCGGCGGTATGCCGGCGGGGGAGTGGCCCGCTCTGGTTTCGATCAGTTAGTATTCCGCCTTCAGGGCAACTGCCGCCGCTTGCCGCGCGCCAGGGTGGCGCGGTGAGGGGTGCGAGCGGAATCTCGGGCCGGGCGCGCTGGTCTGGGCGGGATCCGGCACAAGCTGGTGCGCGAGCGGTCGCCCTGCGATTCCTGCAGTCACTCGGAGCTGCGCGCAGGGCCGTGACTGTCGTCAACAACCCAACCCTTCGGGGTGAAGGCCAGGCGGCCGGCGCGGCCGGGGTGAGGTCAGATGTCGGCAGCGGCTGTCAGTTATACCTATCGCTATCCCTGGGCATCGGGTGTCGTGGCGTCGCCACGGGCCCGCATCCTGCAGCTCGCCACCTGCTCGACCGGCGCCGGGCATCCAAATTTCTTCCACGGCCGCATCGAACAACCACGGTGCGTCGCCGACATGCTGCTGGCGCTGCTCGAGATTGTCCGCAGCCATTACTTCCTGCCGCGGCTGCCGCAGATGGATCCGGTGGTGACGAGCAACGACGCGATGCTGCGCTTCGAGGGCTTCAGTGGCTGCTGCGGCGTCTACGTGCGGGTAGATCTCGCCACGGCGGGGATCGAGTGCGAGCGGGCCGGCCGTGGCACGACCAACGTCGATTTCAACATGCCGATGCGCGCCGCCCTGATGCGGCTGAGCGACCAGGAGCGAGTCGAATTCTCGGTCGGCCGCGAGGCGTTCACCCTTGCCAGTGGCGAATCCCGCGTCGTCGAGAAGAAGGTCCGCCTGCCGCTGCGCTGGATCAAGGGCTTCAGTGAAGTGCAGGCCTACCTGCCCCGCTTGCGCGCCGTGGCCGAGGTGAATGGGGCCGAGGCGAGGCGCTTCGCGCGCAGCCTGCCGGCGGGAAGCGTGCCGCGGCAGCCCTCGTTCGCAGTGCAGTCGGCTGGCGGCCTGCGTCTCAGCCAGCGACCGGCCGCCGAGTGCGCGCAGGTGCATGGCCTGCACCGCCTGCGTACACTGGTTGGCCTGGTGCAGCGCGCCGTCGGGCTGCGCATCTGGAGCGATCCGCTCTCTGGCGCTTCCGCGTGGGAAGTCATCCTGCCACCGGGGCGGGTGACGCTGTTGCTCAGTCCGGCAACCGAGCGCGGTTTCTCGGGCGAAGGACAGGTACTGGCGACTCTGGCCGGGGGCGTCGGTGAACCGGCACTGGCGAGCGTGCGCGCGCAATTGTGCTGGCAGAATGAGCTGCATCTCGGGCAGGTGGCGGCCGTGACCGGGCTGCGCGAGGACGAGGTCGCTGCGGCGCTGGCAGCACTCGGCGCCCGTGGCCTTGCCGGTTACGACTGCAGCAGCGGTCGTTACTTCCATCGCGAACTGCCTTTCGACCACGATCTGGTCGAAGCGCTGCAGCCGCGCCTGCTCGCTGCACGCGAGCTGTTGCAGCAGAACAAGCTGCGACCGCTCGCCGCCGTCGCCGGCGGAGGTCACGATGTCGCCGTCGTCGGCAGCGACGTGCTGCACCATGTGCGCTTGCGGATTGACCGCGATCGCTGTTCATGCCCATGGTTCAGCAAGCACCAGGGTGAGCGCGGGCCGTGCAAGCACATCCTCGCGGCGCGCCTGTTTCTCGGCGAGACCGCCGAGGATGCCGGTGCGTGATGGATGAGCGGGGACTTGCGGCGCTGGTCGCGCGCCATTCGCCGTCCGAGGTCGTCGATGCGCTGCTCGCCCTGCCAGTCGACCAGCGCCGCGCGCTGGCGCCGATCGCCGCCAGGCTCTGGCGCGCGGTGCAAGGCGGGCGGGTACTCAATGACTGGCTGCTGCTGGTCCCGGGAGTCGGGACGACCAAGGAAAGCAGCAGCTTCGGTCGCCGCTGGCGTGCGCAGCAGGCCCGGCTCTCGCTCGCCGTTCTCTGCCTGTGCCCGGTCGACCAGGCGCGCCGGGTGGGGTGGTTCGGTGCCGGTGTCAGCGATGACCTGCTGCGCCGGGTCCTGCTGGCACGCGATCAGGCCTGGCGCGATGCCTGGCTGCGGCACCGGCTGCGTGAGGATTTTTCCGGCCTGTCCTGGGCGACGGTGCGCGGCCTGATTCGCGACGGGATCTGCGTCCGTCCCTCTGACGAAGCGGCCTTCGCCGGCTATCTGCGCCTGCTGGTCGATCAACTGAGCCCGGGCGTGCCACGCCAGGGGAACCCCTACCGGCCGCCCAGCGCCGGCCTGCTGGCCGACCCGGACCTGCTCGAGGACGAGGTCTGGCGCCTTTTCGATACCGACACCAGAGCCTTCGACGACTCCTGGCTGCGCCGCTCGCCGCGTTGCCCGGCGGACTACGAGAGCTGGAGCGAGGCGCTGCTCCGACTGGCGGGGGACGGCCGCCTCGACCGCCAGCGGCTGCTTGATGCCAGTCTCGCCGGCCTCTGGAAGAGCGCCGACAACGGCGTCGTCGCCGGCTATCACCGTCTGCATGCCCGCCTGTCGCCCGCCGCCGCCGAAGTCGACGTCCGCGAAGCTGCGTACCGCGAACTGCTCGGACACCGCAGCGGACAGGTCGTCGTCTTCGCACTCCGTCAGATGACGCAGATCGCCAACCGACGATCGCTGCTGTCCGTGCCGATGCTGGCGGCAATGCAGCCCGTCTTCGGCCTGCCCGCGAAGACGCCGGCGCTGGCGGCGCTGCGGCTCCTGCGCCGACTGTTGCGAAGCGAATGGTCCGCCGATCAGGACCCGGCGACGCGCGACGCGACGCATGCCGTCCTGGTCGCGGCGCTGCGGCATCGTGCGAGCGAGGTGCAGCGGGTGGCGGCGGAACTGCTCGGCGAGCACGCGGCTGCCGGCGGTGGCGTACCAGCGGCGGCCGTCGACGAACTGGCAGGCGAGGTGTCGCCGCCGGCGCAGCAGCTGCTGGCCGCCCTCGTTGCCGAGCGCGCGCCCTGCGCACCCCTGTCGCGAGCCGCTGTCGCGGCAGATGCCATCGCGCCGCCTGCCGGCGACGCCGCTGCCGTGTCGACGGCGGCCGCCGAACCGTCGGCGCTCGGCCTGGGCTCGCTGCCGCAGCGGCTGCGCGCACTGGGTGGCATTGCCGCTGCGGTTGACCTCGCAGCGCCACCGCCACCGCTCGCCTTTCGTCTCAGCGACCTGCCGCAGCTGGCGGCGCTGCCGTGCCTGCAGCCGATCGCCAGCGTCGACGAACTGATCGATTGCGTCGCGCATGCGGTCGAGACGATCGCTTCGGCCGATGAGGTCGAGCGCATCGTGGACGGTGTCGCCCGCTTCTTCGACGAGCGCCCGGATGATTTCGCGGCCCGGACGCAGGCTCTGGCGTGGCGGATTCATCGCGGCGCGTCGGCCGATGCACGCGGGCTGGTGCTCCCGGGCAGCCCGCTGGCGTTGCGGGATCTCGTCCTGACCTGGCTCGAAGGCGGTCTGCAGCAGAGCAGCCTGCCTTTGCACCTGCGGCTGCGCGGTGCGATGCGCTTCATCGACAGGCGCCTGCGCGAGTTGGCCCGCCACCTCGACCGCCACGGGGCGCTGGTGCCGCTGGCAACGCCGACGCACGCCCGTGGCTGGCTCGATGCCCGGGTCTTTGTCCAACGGCTGGCTGGCTATCAGTCGCCGGCGCGACAGCCGCTCTTCACCGACCTGCTGCAGGCGCTGCTGCGGCTGGCGCCCGATGGGCGGCAGGAGGCGCTGGCGACGGCCACCACCCTGCAGGGCGCTTGGGCCCCCGCGGTGCGCTGGGCGCTTGGTGGCGACACCGGGCCCGGTGCTGCCGACGGCAGGCATGCCGCGATCTGGATCGCTGCCGGTCGCGCCCGTTGCCCGGACGGCGATCTCAGTGCTGCCCTGGCGCCGCTCGGTCTGCGCATCGGCTGGCCCGACGTGCTGCAGAACGCCGAGTATCGATGGCGCGCGCTGACGCGCACCGTTCGCCAGCAGCGGCGCGAGATCCGCTTTGCTGCCCTCGAGGTGCAGGTGTCGCCGCCGTGGGCGGCAGGGCGATCGGCCGCGCGGAATGCGCGGCATGACGACAGCCACGGCGGTGGCGCATCCATTCTGCCGGCGGTCGGGCGGTGGCTGCGGACTGCCGGGGCGGCGGTCCGGCTGCGCCATCTGAACCCGCTCCTGGCGCTACCGACCTGCCTGCCGCACGAAGCGATGCCGCATCGCTCGCTGACGGTTGGTACCAGCGCGGCGTGGATGATCGAATGGTCGCTGTCGCTCTGGCCGCTCAACGTAGACGCAGCGCTGGCAGCCGCTGCCCGGCTGATGGTCGAGCGGATCGACCAGGGGGCGAGCGCCGCCGAACCGCTGCACCCTTTCCTCGAACCCCTTTTCGAGGCGGATCGGCCGTGGTCGGAGATGGGCCGCCTGCTGCTGTCGGTGGCCCTCGCCAGCCGGGACGGCGACCTGCGTCGACTGGCTGTCGACCTGTTGATCGAAGGCGTCCACGATGGCCGCGCGCAGCCGCAGGAACTGGCCGATGTCTGGCAGCGGCTGCACGCTGGCGGCTGGCTGAAGGCGAACCGGCTGACGTCGGCGCTCGCCGAGGTGGCATGCGTGTCACCGCTGCATCGCTGGGCGGTCGCGAGCCTGATCGAAAGCGCGATCGAGGTCTTCCTCGCGCAAGGCGGCAGGGCTGGCGCGGCGCTCGAACTGTTGCACGAGTCGCTGATCACGCTGCAATGTGGGCCGCTGCCGGCGACCGCCGACAGGCTGGCCGTGTTCGGCAGCGGCAAGGCGGGCAGCGCCGCACGGGCGATCCGCAGCCTGGTTGAGCACACACCGCTGGCGCGTTCGCCGGTGGCGCTCGAACTTGCGTGGCAGGCGCGCTACCGCAGGCTGCAGCGCTGGGCCTTGGGCGAGGCGCCGGCAGCGACCGGTTGATCACCTAGTGTTCATGATATGTCCTGGACAAAACGGATTGGTCTGGCTACAATTGCGAGGAATCGTCCTCTGGGACTCGAATTTCCTTATTTTGCTCAAGACAATATGACTACTCGTCCCGCGATGAACATCAGCGCCGTCGAGCGCGACACCGGTCTCGGCAAGGACACCCTGCGTGTCTGGGAGCGGCGTTACGGGTTCCCGAGCCCGGCGCGCGACGATAACGGCGAGCGCGTGTACCCTGCCGAGCAGGTCGAACGGCTGCGGCTGATGAAGCGCCTGATCGATCAGGGACACCGTCCCGGGCGGTTGTTTGCCAGGAGCGACGCGGAGCTTGCCGAACTCTGTTCTTCCCGTCGGCCGTCCGCTGTCGCCAGCGACGACCCGGCGGCGTGCCTGGTGGACCACACCATGCAACTGATCAGGCGGCACGATGTGGCAGCGCTGCGGCAGAGCCTCAATCAGGCGATGATGCGGCTCGGCCTGCAGCGCTTCATCGTCGAGATCGTCGCGCCGATGAATCATGCCGTTGGCGAGGCGTGGATGAACGGCGAGTTCGAGGTTTTCGAGGAACACCTTTATACCGAACAGATCAAGGCGCTGCTGCGGCAGGTGATCGGCAACCTGCCGGCGGGCAGCGGGCGACCGCGCGTCCTGCTGACCACCGTTCCCGAAGAACTGCACGTCCTCGGCCTGCTGATGGTCGAGGTACTGCTCACGCTCGATGGTGCAAGCTGCATCTCGCTCGGGACGCAGACTCCGGTCTTCGACATCGAACGGGCTGCGACGGCGCACCAGGCCGACATCGTCGCGCTGTCCTTTTCCGCCGCTTTTCCTGGCCGGCAGCTTGCCGGTGTCAGCAGCCAGTTGCGGCAGTTGTTGCCGGCGTCGATCGATCTGTGGCTGGGAGGCAGCGGCGTTCAGCGCCTGCCAGCGCAGACCGGTGTCGTCCTCCTGTCGTCGCTGCAAGAAGTGGTCGACGCGCTCGCCGGCTGGCGCAGCGAGCGGGCCGCGAGCAACTGAACAGGTGACGTTGCCCGCGGGGTCACCGCCCGGCGCTGCTGCGCGGCTGATCGTTCGCGGGGCATGACAACTGTCACGGCAGATGCGCGTACCGCTGCGGCAAGGCGCGCCATCCGGCAACTCCGCGTCCACGTCTGCAGCCGCAATCCTTCGGGACAGCGCGTCGCCCGCGCGCCGAATGTAAAAACATCGTGCATTTTTGTTGTGACGGTCCTCCCAGGGCATAGGATATGCGTCCTGGCGACCGTCGTCTTGCGGCTCGCGGCACGTTGACTGCCCTCACGGGCGTGCCGTAGAGGAGAGCCGCGTCCGTAGCGGCACCGGCCGGCGATGGCGGTCGATGGCAAGCGACAGGTGCCTTGCTTCTTGCGGACGGGGGTGGGAGATGGTCAATCGAATGGACTTACCGGCAACCAGGCTGCTGCGCCGGACGATGCGCAGCGCGTTCAACGCTCTGCCGCGCGATGGCCGGCTGGCCGTCTATCGCAACTTCGTCGATTGCGACCCGGCGCCGAGCGACCGGCTGGTGCTCAAGATCGCCGAAACGCGTGAGGAACTCGAGGCCTGCTTCCGCCTGCTGCACGATGCGTATGTCAGCAGCGGACTGATGCAGCCGCAACCTTCCGGCATGCGTGTGACCATCTATCATGCCTTGCCGACGACGACGACGCTCTGCGCGAAGTATGACGGAGAGGTGGTGGGTACCCTGTCGCTGATCAGGGAAAGCGTGCTGGGCTTTCCGCTGCAGCGAATCTTCGACCTCAACGCGCTGCGCGAGAAGAGGGGCAACCTCGCCGAGGTATCGGCGCTGGCGATCGCCCGCCGCTTCCGGCAGACGGGAGGCAGTATCCTGTTCCCGTTGATGAAGTTCATGTACGAGTACTGTACGACCTTCTTCGATACCCGGCATCTCGTGATCGCGGTCAATCCCGACCACATCGAAATGTACGAGTCGCTACTGTTCTTTCAGCGGCTGAGCCAGAACGTCGTCGAGAACTACGACTTCGTCAATGGTGCCCCGGCGGTCGGCGCCACCCTCGACCTCGGCACGGCGCCCGAGATCTTTCGCGAGCATTACGGATCGAAACCGCCGAAGCGCAACCTGCATGCCTTTTTCACCGAAATCCGGCTGCCCAACATCCAGCTTCCGGCACGGCGTTTCTACACCACCAACGACCCGGTGCTGACGCCGGAACTGCTGGACTACTTCTTCAACGTGCGCACGCCGGTCTTCAAGCTGTTGAGCGAGCGCAAGAAGGAACTGCTGCACGCGATCTACGACCTGCCCGCCTACCGTGCCGTTCTGCCGCCGATCGCGCGCGCGGCAGCCGATGGCGGCGAGCGCCGGCGGCATCGGCGTTTCTCCGTCCGCTGCCCGGCCGAGTTGTCGCTGCGCCGCGGGGCCGGCGACGCGAGCCGGGTCAGCCTCGAGATCGTCCAGCTCTCGCGCTACGGATTCCAGGCGCATGCGCCGATCGCGGTCCCGATCGATGTTTGGGGCGAAGTGACCGTCCAGCTCGGGCCGGCTGAAGTGTCGCGCATCCAGGTGGCTGCCTCACGGGACTCGGGAACGGGATTCTACGGCTTTCGTCTCGGCGAGCCCGACCTCGTCTGGCGCAAGTTCGTCACCGCGCTGTACGGCAGCAGCACGCAGGCCGACCTGCAGAACGCGACCGCTTTCCTCAACGACCGCTAGCGCCGGCTTCTTGCGGCAGCGCCGGGCGACCGCCGGCCGACGTCATTGCGTCGCTGCCGCCGCGGCGCGCCGTCGGTCAGCCGCGTCGCCAGCGGCCAGCAATCGGCGGCGGTACTGCGCCGGCGCGACACCGGTCCAGCGCAGGAAGGCGCGATAGAAAGCCGCCGTGTCGGCAAAGCCGAGTTCGGCGGCGAGCTGCGCCAGGCCCTGGCGGCTTTTCGCCAGGCGGTCGATCGCCAAGTCGCGCCGCAGCGCATCCTTGATCGCCTGGAAGCTCGACCCCTCTTCCTGCAGCCGGCGGTGCAGCGTCCGCGGCGACAGGTGCAGCGAACGAGCGACGGTGGCCAGCGAAGCGGAATGTGGCAGCGCGTCGCGCAGCGCATTGCGGACGCGCAGGACCATCTCCCGGTCACGGCGGTAGAGTGTCGTCAACTTGCCCGGCGCGCCGTCGAGAAAGGCAAGCAGCGCAGCTTCATCGCGGCGGATTGGCAGGTCGAGCAGGTTGGCGGCAAAGCCGGCGGCGAGTTCAGTGGCGTCGAAGCTCGACTGTGCGGTATAGATCAGCGCGTAGTCGGCTGCGTGCTGCGGCCGCGGATAGGGGAAGGCGACCGAATCGAAGACGATGCTGCGGCCGACGAGCCAGGAGAACAGGCCATGCAGCAGGCGCAACAGCCACTCGAAGGCGAAAACCCGGCCGATGGCCAGCGGTCGGGTTTCGCCGATGCGCAGGCAGGCCTGGTCGTCGCGGCAATCGAGGCGAACGGCGAGATCGGGCAGCACCAGACGCAGGAAACGGGCACTGCGGTCGATCGCCGCCGCCAGTGTCGGTGCGGTGATGACGCTGCGGCAGAGGAACTCGAAAGTGCCGATCCGGATCGGCTGTGAGAACAGAGCAAAACCCTCGTCATCGAGTTCGCGGTTGACCAGGTTGTACAGCGCGGCGTACCGTTCGATGGGCACGCGCGCTTCCGGGTCGTCCAGCATCTGGCTCGGGATATGGGCCTGCTCGAGCAGCGGCGCCGTATCGCGGCCGGCGTACACGAGACCGGCGAGCATGCCCCGCACGAAGGCGATCGCCACGGTCGCGCGCGCCGGTCCGGCGGCAGCCGCGCTGCGGCGGCCGGGTTTGGCGGTCTTCTCAGGGTATGGCATTGGCTTCCCGCAAGGCTGTGTATTGACAGGATATTTCAAGTTGGCAAGATTTACATTGTTGGCGGCATCTTGGGTAATGGCTTTCCCGGCGTCAACTTCCTACCATGTGGGTCCCTGTACGGCAGCCGCTGACCTCTGCCATTCCGATCATCCTGGAGCGCGAACGACATGACCGATCTTTCCATTGCCAAGAAGCTTCTACCCTACAAGCCCAAGCACAAGGTGCGTTTCGTCACCGCCGCTTCGCTGTTCGACGGGCACGATGCATCGATCAACATCATGCGCCGCATCCTGCAGTCGACCGGCGCCGAGGTGATCCACCTCGGCCACAACCGTTCGGTACAGGAGATCGTCAACGCGGCGCTGCAGGAAGATGTGCAGGGAATCGCCATCACCTCCTACCAGGGCGGCCACGTCGAGTTCTTCAAGTACATGATCGACCTGTTGCGGGCGGGCGGCGGCGAGAACATCAAGGTCTTCGGCGGCGGCGGCGGCGTCATCGTGCCGAGCGAGATCGAGGAACTGCACGCCTATGGCGTGACGCGCGTCTATTCGCCCGAGGACGGCCAGGCCCTGGGTCTGCAGGGAATGATCAACGAGGTCGTCGCGAAATCCGACAACGACCTGTCGTCGCTGGCACCGCAGGACACCGACGCCGTCCTCGCTGCCCTGAAGAGCGGCAGCCGGCGGCAACTGGCACAGATCATCACGGCGCTCGAGAACGGTGCCTATCCGGAGGCGTTGCGCAAGAAGCTGCTGCATGCCGCTGCCGGGCTCAAGGTGCCGGCGCTCGGCATCACCGGCACCGGTGGCGCCGGCAAGTCGTCACTGACCGACGAGCTGGTGCGGCGCTTCCGGCTCGATCAGGGCGACGGTATCAAGCTGGCGATCATCTCCATCGACCCGTCGCGCAAGCGTACGGGTGGGGCACTGCTGGGTGACCGCATCCGGATGAACGCCATCGAGCATCCGCACATCTTCATGCGCTCGCTGGCGACACGCGACACCGGGTCGGAACTCTCCGCCGCGCTGCCGGAAGTGGTCGCAGCCTGCAAGCTGGCGGGCTTCGACCTGGTCATCGTCGAAACCTCGGGGATCGGCCAGGGCAACGCCGCCATCGTGCCACTGGTCGACGTCTCGCTGTATGTCATGACCCCCGAGTTCGGCGCCGCATCGCAGCTCGAGAAGATCGACATGCTCGATTTCGCCGATTTCGTGGCGATCAACAAGTTTGACCGCAAGGGTGCCGACGATGCGCTGCGCGACGTCCGCAAGCAGTATCAGCGCAACCACGAGGCCTTCAGCCAGAGTCCCGACGAGATGCCGGTGTTCGGCACCATGGCCGCGCGCTTCAACGACGACGGCGTCACCGCGCTGTACCAGGCGATCGTTCCCAAGCTGCACGGCTGCGGGCTGAAGCTGAAGAAGGGCCGGCTGCCGCTGGTGGGCGTGCGGCAGTCGTCGAACCAGCGTGCCATCGTGCCGCCGCAACGGGTCCGTTACCTTGCCGAGATCGCCGACACGGTCCGTGCCTACCACGCGCACACCGCCGAACAAGCCGAGATCGCACGCCAGCGGCAGTCGCTGCGGACCGCCGAGGCACTGTTCGAAAGCTGCGGCAAGCCGGCAGCGGATTTCGCCGAGTTGATCGCCTGGAAGGATGCGCAGCTCGACCCGCGCTCGCGCAAGCTGCTCGACATGTGGCCGAAGACGGTCGAACTCTACGCGCAGGACGAGTACGTGGTGAAGATCCGCGACCGCGAGATCCGCACCCGCCTCACCGGCACCTCGCTCTCCGGGTCGCGCATCCGCAAGGTCGCGCTGCCGACCTACAAGGATGAGGGCGAAGTGCTGCGCTTTCTGCTGCGCGAGAACGTCCCGGGTTCCTTCCCCTTCACCGCCGGCGTCTTCGCCTTCAAGCGCGAAAACGAGGATCCGACGCGGATGTTTGCCGGCGAAGGCGACGCCTTCCGCACCAATCGGCGTTTCAAGCGGGTCTCCGAGGGAATGCCCGCCAAGCGCCTGTCGACTGCATTCGACTCGGTCACCCTCTATGGCTGCGACCCCGACGCACGCCCGGACATCTACGGCAAGGTCGGCAACTCCGGCGTTTCGATCGCGACTCTCGACGACATGAAGGTCCTCTTCGACGGTTTCGAACTCTGCGCACCGACGACCTCGGTATCGCTGACGATCAATGGCCCGGCGCCGATCATCCTGTCGATGTTCTTCAACACCGCGATCGACCAGCAGGTCGACAAGTTCCGCGTCGACAACGGCCGCGACCCGACCGAGGACGAGATCGCCAAGATTCGCGTCTGGGTGCTGGCCAACGTCCGCGGCACGGTGCAGGCGGACATCCTGAAGGAGGACCAGGGACAGAACACCTGCATCTTCTCGACCGAGTTCGCGCTGAAGATGATGGGTGACATCCAGGAGTTCTTCGTCCACAACCAGATCGGCAACTTCTACTCGGTATCGATCTCCGGCTACCACATCGCCGAAGCCGGCGCGAACCCGATCTCGCAACTGGCCTTCACGCTCGCCAACGGCTTCACCTACGTCGAAACCTATCTCGCGCGCGGCATGCACATCGACGACTTCGCGCCCAACCTGTCGTTCTTCTTCAGCAACGGCATGGATCCCGAATACTCGGTGATCGGGCGCGTCGCCCGCCGCATCTGGGCGGTGGCGATGAAGAACAGGTACGGCGGCAACGAGCGCAGCCAGAAGCTGAAGTACCACATCCAGACATCCGGCCGCTCGCTGCATGCGCAGGAGATGGCGTTCAACGACATCCGCACGACGCTGCAGGCGCTGATCGCCATCTACGACAACTGCAACTCGCTGCACACCAACGCCTACGACGAGGCGATCACGACCCCGACCGAGGAATCGGTCCGCCGGGCGATGGCGATCCAGTTGATCATCAACCGCGAGTGGGGCCTGGCGATGAACGAAAACCCGAACCAGGGATCGTTCATCATCGACGAGCTGACCGATCTCGTCGAAGAGGCCGTGTTGCGCGAGTTCGAGGCGATCGCTTCACGCGGCGGGGTCCTCGGCGCCATGGAAACCGGTTACCAGCGCGGCAAGATCCAGGAGGAATCGCTCTACTACGAGCACAAGAAGCACGATGGCTCGTTCCCGATCGTCGGCGTCAACACCTTCCGCAACCCGCATGGGGATGCCCAGATCGAGATCGAACTGGCGCGCTCGACGGAGGAGGAGAAGCAGTCGCAATTGCAGCGCCTGCAGGCCTTCCAGGGTTGCAATGCCGCCGCCGCCGCCGCCATGCTCGAGCGCCTGCAGCGCGTCGTCATCGACAACGGCAACGTCTTCGCGGTGCTGATGGACGCTGTTCGCGTCTGCTCGCTGGGTCAGATCACCAACGCACTCTACGAGGTCGGCGGTCAGTACCGCCGCAGCATGTAGCAACTGCCGCCGGGTCGTGCCCAGGCACGACCCGGCCGATCAGTCCAGCGCGCCGGCTGGCCGCAAGCTTTGCCCGCTGACCTCGCTGCACGCGCCGCTGTTGCAAGTTCTTTCCGATTGGTCCAGCATGGCCGTCTGGCAGAAAACGGGGGGAGTGACATGATTGCAGCGCTGCGTCGTCTCAGTCTGATGAACCGGCTTTCGCTGACCGCGATCCTGGCCCTGCTGGCCATGCTGCTGATCGTCTGGGAGAGCCTCTGGTCCTTGCACGGCCTGCTCTACAGCGATCGCCAGGTGAAGACCCGGCACCTGGTCGAAACGGTCGTCGGCGTTCTCGAGCATTACCACGACCTGCAGAAGGCCGGCACGCTGGGCGACGAAGAGGCCCGACAACAGGCGATCAGGGCCGTCAAGCGGCTGCGCTACGAAAAGACCGAGTACTTCTGGATCAACGACCTCGGCAAGCCGGTGCCGCGCATGGTGATGCATCCGACGGTACCGGCACTCGACGGCAAGGTGCTCGATGAAGCCCGCTTCAACAAGGCGATCTCGATGCAGGCCGGTGTCAGTGGCGACAGGCGTCCGATCGACGGCAAGAACCTGTTCGTCAGTTTCAACGAGGTGGTCGAGCTGGCAGGGGAGGGCTTCGTCGAGTACCTGTGGCCGAAACCGCTTGCCGGCGGCGGCGTCAGCAGCGAGTTGTACACCAAGCTGTCCTACGTCAGGAAGTTCGAGCCCTGGGGCTGGGTGGTCGGTTCGGGAATCTACATCGACGACGTGGACCGGATCTTCCGCGAAGAGGCGCTCCACAGCGTGCTGTTCGCGGTTGCAGCGACGCTCGTGCTGCTGCTCGGCGGCTGGCTGGTGAGAAAGAGCATCGTCACTGAGTTTGGCGGCGAGCCGCGCGCTGCCCTCGCCGCGACGAGCCGCATTGCCGACGGCGACCTGACACACGAGATTCCCTTGCAAGCGGGCGACCGGAGCAGCGTCCTCTTCGTCCTGGCACACATGCAGAGCAGTCTGCGCGAGATGCTGCGCGCCATCTTCGGTAACGCCAGCCGGGTGCAGGCGAGCATCGAACGCCTTTCGGCGGAGTCAAACCAGATCAACCTGGCGACGCAGGTACAGGCCAGCGCCGTCACTGAAACGCGGGCGGCGATCAGCGACGTCTCGGCGAGTGTCGATGTCGTCAACGGTCTGGTGCGGGCCACCGAAGATGGCGCGCATGAAGTTGCCCGCCGCGCCCACGACGGTGCCGACGTCGCGGCGCGGGTGGCGCGCGAGATGCAGGCGATTGCCGACACCGTTGCCGTTTCGTCCGAGCAGGTTTCGCGGCTGGTGGCGAGCACCGGCGAAATCGGCCAGATGGCCCGGGTCATCAAGGAAATCGCCGATCAGACCAATCTGCTGGCGCTGAACGCCGCCATCGAGGCGGCTCGTGCTGGCGAGCAGGGACGCGGTTTTGCCGTCGTTGCCGATGAGGTGCGCAAGCTTGCCGAGCGCACGAGCAAGGCGACGACGGAGATCGGCGGTGTCCTGCAGGGTATTCGCGCCGACACGGAAAGCGCCGTCACCGGCATGCACGCGGCGGCACCAGTGATCGCCAGCGGCGTCGAGCAGGCCAATTCTGCCGCCGAAACCCTGCACGCCATCGAGCAGCAGGCGCAGGACACGTTGCAGAAGATGCAGGCGCTGTCGCAGGCGACGCGGGCGCAGACGCAGCGGATCGAGGACATCGTCGGCAATGTCGACGCGGTGATGAAAGCTTCCGGCCAGACCGAGAGCGTGATCAGGCAGTCGTTGCAGTCTGCGGCCGATCTCGAGCAGGCGTCGAGCGAGATGTTCACGATGGTGCAGCGCTTCCGCATCGGCGACATGCCCGGTGGCAGTTCGCCGGCGGCTCGCAGTGGCGAGGCGGCGGTGAAGCCGCTGATGGAATGGTCGAGCGCGCTGGCCGTCGGCCACGCCGAGATCGACCGCCAGCATCAGGTGCTGATCGGCATCGCCAACCGGCTGAACGCCGCGATGCGCTCCGGTGCCGGGCGCCCCGCCTGTGGCGCGATCCTCGACGAACTGGTGAACTACACCGTGAACCACTTTGCCTTCGAGCAGAAACTCATGGAACAACATCAGTATGGCGATCGCGACGCGCACCTGGCGGCGCACCGCAAGCTGATCGAGGAGGTTTCACGTTTCAAGCGCGAGTACGACGCCGGCGGTACGATCTCGGTCGAGCTGATGGGTTTCATCCGCGACTGGCTGGTGAACCATTTCCTCAAGGTCGACCGCGCCCTCGCCCGTGATCTCGCGAGCCGCGGGCTGGCCTGAGTGCCGTCCGCTCGGCGGCCGCCAAACGTCGAGCGGAGCGGCCGGTGCGTAGTGCGGGCGGTCCGCCGACGGGACGGCGCCGGCTGGCCCTCGCCGTCGTCGTCGCGGCGTATGTCCTGTCCTTCTTCCAGCGTTTCGCACCAGCGGGAATCGCCCCGGACCTGGTTGCTGCGTTCAACACCACGGCGTCGTCGCTGGGTGTCCTCGCGGCGACCTACTTCTACGTCTATACGGTGATGCAGGTGCCGACCGGAATTCTCGTCGACACCCTCGGGCCGCGCCTGATCCTGCTCCTCGGCGGGCTCGTCGGTGGCGCCGGCAGTCTGCTGTTCGGCCTTGCCGCCACCTTTGACCAGGCGCTGCTGGGACGGACGCTGATCGGGCTCGGGGTGTCGGTGACCTTCATCGCCATGCTCAAGATCATCGCCGTTTCCTTCGACGAGAGACGCTTTGCCAGCCTCGTCGGAGTCGCCATGCTGATCGGCAACCTCGGCTCGGTACTCGCCGGCGCGCCCTTGTCGTGGCTGGCGCAGCTCACCGGCTGGCGGGGCGTTTTCGTCGGACTGGCGGCGGTCTCGCTGGTGCTCGGACTGGCCTGCTGGTGGCTGCTGCGCGAAACGGCACCGGGCAGCGCTGGCGCGGCGTCGTCGCCGTCCGGCAGCAGGCCGCGTTTCGACCGCACGGTGGTCCTCTCGGGCCTGCTGCTGGTACTCAGGAACCGCGATACGTGGCCTGTCGTCTGCGTCAACTTCGGCATCTGCGGCAGTTTCTTTGCCTTTGCGGGCCTCTGGGCGACGCCCTTCCTGACGCAGGCTCAGCAGATGACGCGCAGCGTCGCAGCCAATCATGTCAGCCTGTATTTCGCCGGCTTTGCGTTGGGTTGCGTCGTCGTCGGCACGCTGTCCGACCGGCTCGGCCGGCGCAAGCCGGTACTGCTGGCCAGCAGCCACCTGTACGCGGCGATCTGGCTCGTCTGGCTGTCGGGAACCACTTTGCCGCTGGCCTTCAGCTATGCCTTGTTCGCCTTGATGGGCCTGCTGACCGCCAGTTTCACCCTCACCTGGGCCTGCGCCAAGGAAGTCAATCCACCACTGCTTTCGGGAATGTCGACCAGCGTCACCAACATGGGAGGCTTTCTCGCCGCAGCCATCCTGCAACCGCTGGTCGGCTGGGTGATGGACCTGCGCTGGCAGGGGGGGCTGAGCGATGGCGGTGCGCGGCTGTACAGCCCCGCCGATTTTCAGGCCGGTGTGCTGCTGCTCGCCGCGACGGCGGGTTTTGGTGCCCTGGCGGCCTGGCGAATCCGCGAGACCAACTGCCGCAACGTCTGGCAACCGCCGGCCTGATCGACCGGCGCTGCTGGCGCGGCGGCGACGGGACTCAGCGCCTTTCGTACACCAGGTCGACGCGGCGCATGCTGCGCCGGCACGCTTCGCTGTCGCACTTCTGTTTGCTGCTTTCCTCGCTGCCGCGCGGCAGGCGACGGATCTGGCTGCGGGGCACGCCGAGCGAGCGCAGCCGCTCGCTCACCGCTTCCGTTCGCCGGTCGGCGACAGCCAGGTTGTAGGCGGCGCTGCCGAGGTTGTCGGTGTGGCCGACGAGAACGACGATCAACTGCGAATCTTCCTTGAGTTTCTGGGCGTTCTGCCGCAGGACCTCGGCGCCCTGGCTATCGATCGTCACCTCGCCGGAAGCGAAATAGACGGTTCTCGCCGCCTCGTCGTCGGCGAAGGGCATCGGCTTTCCGGCGCCGGGTCGGCCGGTGGACAGCGGCGCGCGGGCGGGCTTCTGTTGTTCCGCACCGGGCTTTGCCGCATCCGCCGCGACGGGCGGTCTGTCGGCGGTCGCGCAGGCGGCGAGCAGGAGGGCGGTGGCCAGACAGAAGGACAGCGAGTGGTGTGGCGACGACATGGGCGATCTACCGGCAGGTCGAGAAGTGGACGACTGCCTTGCTCCGGCGATGATGGGCGTCGGGCGCTCGGCCCCGAAACGTCAGGCGGCTTTGGCGCCGGGCGTCTCCGACGCGTGCGCGGCGACCATCTGGCGGAGTTCCGGCAGGCAGGAGCCACAGAAGGTACCGCAGCCGCGCCTTTCCTGCAAGGCCGCCAGACTCGCACCGCTGGCGAGGTCGGCAGTGATCTCGGCCGCCGTCACGTCGGCACAACGGCAGACGACCGGGCTGCGCTGCGGCAGTTTCCCCGGTCGCCGGCCGATCGGTGCCACTGCCCAGCGAACGAGTTCGGCGTCGAGTGAGTCGTCGGCCATCACTTCCTTGAGCCAGCTCTGGGCGAGCGTTTCACCTGCGAGCCGGACGCCGATCAGGCGGCCGTCGGGGGCGATCGCACGCTTGCTGACCTGGCGCTGCCGGTCGGCATAGACGATCGCTGCCGCATCGTCAGCGAGACCGAACAGCCGGTCGATCTCACGCAGGCGGTCGTCCGGCAACGGCTGGCGGTGGGCTGCGCGCAGGATGACCAATGGCCGGCGGCGGCCGTACAGCCCGACGGTTGCGAAATCAAAGTCGCCGAGCAGGCGCCGGCCGGCCTCGAGCAGCCCGGGTGTGTCGGTTTCGCCGCCATCCGCCAGGCGCAGGACGACCAGTTGCCAGGGCAAGTCTGCCTTGTCGACGGCGACAGCGGCATGCTTCAGTTCCGGTTGCTGCGAAAAGGGGTCGCGCGCCGGGGTCGTCAGCGCGTTGACGCCGGCACTGTTCATGTATCGGCTGCCCCAGTGCATCGGCAGCCAGGCACTGCCGCGCGGCAGTCCGTCATCGGCGGCGACGCGAACGACGATGCTGCCGCGCGCGTTGCGCGCGGTGACCAGGTCGCCGCCGTGCAGGTCGCGTTGGCGCAGATCGGCCGGGTGCATCGTCAGCAACGGTTCATCGTCGAGATTGAACAGACGGGCGACGGTTCCGGTGCGGCTCATGCCGTGCCACTGGTCGCGCAGCCGCCCGGAGAGAAGGCTGATCGGGAACGAGGCGTCGGTGACTTCGGCCGTCGGCCGATGTTCGGCGACGACGAAACGGGCGCGCCCGTTCGCCGTCGGGAATATGCCGTCCTCGTACAGGCGCTGCCGGCCACTGCTCGCGCCGGCCGGAAAGGGCCACTGCTGCGGGCCGAGCGTGTCGAGCAGCGAATAGCTCAGACCGCCGATGTCGAGGTCACGCCCCAAGGTGCTCTGCCGGTGCTCTGCGAAGATCTGCTCCGGGTGCTCGTAGGGAAACAGGTTCGCGGCCAATGGCGGCGCCAGTCGCCGGCCGAGGCGGCGTGCGAAGTCGACGGCGATCCGCCAGTCATGACGCGCCTCGCCCGGCGGTGCGACGGCCGGAACGAGATGGGTGATCCGCCGTTCCGAGTTGGTGACCGTTCCCTCCTTTTCGCCCCAGGTCGTTGCCGGCAGCAGGAGGTCGGCAAAGCTTGCGGTATCGGTGTCGGCGTAGGCTTCCTGGAGGACGACGAAGGCTGCCTCGCGCAGGGCGGCGCGAACCTCCGCCTGCGCCGGCAGCGATTGCGCCGGGTTGGTGCAGGCGATCCAGACCGCCTTGACCTCGCCGGTCCGGAGGGCGGCAAACAGCTCGATGGCGGTTTTCCCCGGTCGCTCGGGCACGGACGGCACGCCCCAGAGACGGGCGACCTCGGCGCGGTGCTCCGGGTTGGCCAGGTCGCGGTGCGCCGAGAGCAGGTTGGCGAGGCCGCCGACCTCGCGGCCACCCATGGCGTTCGGCTGACCGGTCAGCGAGAACGGGCCGGCGCCGGGGCGGCCGATCTGCCCGGTTGCCAGATGCAGGTGGATCAACGCCGCGTTGTTGTGCGTGCCGTGGGCTGACTGGTTGAGCCCCTGGCAGTACAGGGAGAGGGCGGCAGCGGCGCTGCCGAACCAGCGTCCGGCGCGGATGATGTCGGCCTTGGGCAGACCGCAGAGGCGTGCGACGACATCCGGCGTGTAGGCGGCGACGGTCTTCTCGAGCGCCTCGAAGCCTTCCGTGTGGCGCGCGATGTAGTCGCGGTTCACCAGCCCCTCGGCCAGCAGGACGTGCAGCAGGCCGTTGTAGAGCGCGATGTCGCTGCCCGGGGCCAGCGGCAGGTGGAGATCGGCGATGGCCGCGGTCTCGCTGCGCCGCGGATCGACGACGATGATGCGCAGCGCGGGATTGGCTGCACGCGCATCCTCGATGCGCCGGAAGACGATCGGGTGGGCGATCGCCGGGTTGGCGCCGGCGATCAGCAGGCAGTCGGCGAGCGCGATGTCCTCGTAGGAGCACGGTGGCGCGTCGGCACCGAGAGTCTGCTTGTAGCCCGCCACCGCCGACGACATGCAGAGACGCGAGTTGGTATCGACGTTGTTGGTGCCGATCAGTCCTTTGGCCAGCTTGTTGAAGACGTAATAGTCCTCGGTCAGCAACTGACCGGAGATGTAGAAGGCGACACTGTCCGGACCGTGCGCGGCGATGATCCCGGCAAAGCGGTCGGCGGCGTGGTCGAGCGCCTCGTCCCAACCGACACGCTGGCGCGCGGCGTCGCGTTGCCGCCGCAGTTGCGGATGCAGCAGGCGGTACTCCGGGCGGGTGCTCAGGTGCAGCGACGCGCCCTTGCTGCACAGGCGGCCGTGGTTGGCAGGATGCGCCGGGTCGCCGCGGACGCCGACGATGCCGCCGTTGTCGGTTTCGATCAGCAGCCCGCAGCCGACGCCGCAGTAGCAACAGGTCGATCGGACGATCTCGTTCATGATTTTCACTCCTGGGAGCGTCCCAAGCAACTCTCGTGCCATGACCGGCTGCGGGCACGAGGAGCCAGCGCAGGAGGCACTGCGGATGCCGTCGCGCTCGCTGCCGGTCGCTGCGCGCACCAGTTGCTTGCGCCTGTCCACGGGTGTGCCCCGCAATGGTGCGCTGCAGCAGTCGTCGCGTGCCGGCATGAACGCGAATGTGGCGGCAGATCAGGGCTGCGGGAGTACTGGCACGCTGCTTGCTAGGAGACTGGCATCGAGGTTCTTTGGCAGGAGCAAGAGACGAATGGGCAGGAAAAGACTCGTCATGGTTGGCAACGGCATGGCCGGTGTGCGTACGCTCGAGGAACTGCTGAAGCTGGCTCCCGACGAGTACGGGATCACCGTCTTCGGTGCCGAGCCGCACCCCAACTACAACCGCATCCTGCTGTCGCCAGTGCTCGCCGGCGAGATGAGTATCCAGGACATCATCCTCAACGACCACGCCTGGTACGCGCAGCACGGCATCACGCTGCACCTAGGGAAGAAGGTCGAGCGGATCGATCGCCTGCGGCGGCGGGTCATCGCCGACGATGGCACCGGCGCCGACTACGACCGCCTGCTGCTGGCGACCGGTTCGAATCCCTTCATGCTGCCCGTTCCCGGCAACGACCTGCCGGGGGTGATCTCCTACCGCGACATCGCCGATACCGACGCGATGATCGATGCCGCGCAGCGCTACCGCCATGCGGTGGTCATTGGTGGCGGTCTGCTCGGACTCGAGGCGGCGAACGGCCTCAGGCTGCGTGGCATGGACGTGACGGTGGTCCATCTTGCCGACTGGCTGCTCGAACGCCAGCTCGACGAGACCGCCGGCAGGATGCTGCAGAGATCGCTCGAAGAGCGCGGCCTGAAGTTCCTGCTCGGCAAGCAGACCGAGATGCTGATCGCCGGCGCGAGTGGCCGCGTTGCCGCCGTGCGGCTGAAGGACGGACTGGAACTGCCGGCCGAACTGGTGGTGATGGCGGTCGGCATTCGCCCGAACACGGCGCTTGCCGAGGCGGCCGGGATCCACTGCCAGCGCGGCATCGTCGTCAACGACACGATGCAGACCTACGATCCCAAGATCTACGCCGTCGGCGAGTGCGTTGCCCATCGCGGCATCGCCTACGGTCTGGTGGCGCCGCTCTTCGAGCAGGGCAAGGTGGCGGCGAACCACCTGGCCAACTTCGGCATCGGTCGCTACACCGGTTCGGTGACCTCGACCAAGCTCAAGGTGACCGGCATCGATCTCTTTTCGGCCGGCGATTTCTTTGGCGGCAAGGATACCGAGGAGATCACCCTCAACGATGCCGCTGGCGGGGTGTACAAGAAGCTGGTGATTCGCGACAACCGCCTGGTTGGCGGCGTCCTCTATGGTGATACGGCCGACGGCCCGTGGTACTTCCAGTTGCTGCGCGACAGCCAGGACATTCACGAGATCCGTGACCACCTGCTTTTTGGCCAGTCGCATGTCGGCGATGTCGGCCACCAGGGCCACAGCAAGGCGGCGGCGATGGCCGACAGCGCCGAGGTCTGCGGCTGCAACGGCGTCAGCAAGGGCGTCATCGTCAAGGCGATCAAGGAGAAAGGCCTGTTCAGCCTCGATGACATCAAGCAGCACACCAAGGCGGCATCGTCGTGCGGTTCGTGCGCCGGCCTCTGCGAGCAGATCCTGTCGGCGACGATTGGTGGCGCGTACACGCCCGCTGCCTCGAACCGCAAGCCGGTGTGTGGCTGCACCGACCATTCGCACCAGGAAGTGCGCGACGCGATCCGGGCGCAGCACCTCGTCAGCATCGACAGCGTCATGCGCTTCCTCGAGTGGCGGACCGACGACGGTTGCGAGAAGTGCCGTCCGGCGCTCAACTACTACCTGATCTCGACTTGGCCCGGCGAGGCCAGGGATGATCCGCGCTCGCGCCTGATCAACGAACGTGCCCATGCCAACATCCAGAAGGACGGAACCTACTCGGTCGTGCCACGGATGTGGGGTGGGCTGACCAGTGCGGCCGAGCTGCGGCGCATCGCCGACGTCGCCGAGAAGTACCAGGTGCCGACGATCAAGCTGACCGGCGGGCAACGGATCGACCTGCTCGGCATCCGCAAGGAAGACCTGATCGGCGTCTGGCAGGATCTCGGCATGCCATCCGGGCACGCCTACGGCAAGTCGATCCGTACCGTAAAGACCTGCGTCGGCGCCGAGCATTGCCGCTTTGGCACGCAACTGGCGATGGACATGGGCGTCAAGCTCGAACGGATGCTGTTCGACATGTACTCGCCGCACAAGGTCAAGCTGGCCGTTTCGGGTTCTCCGCGCAACTGCGCCGAGGCCGGCATCAAGGATGTCGGGGTGATCGGCGTCGATTCCGGCTACGAGCTGTACGTCGGCGGCAACGGCGGCATCAAGACCGAGGTGGCGCAGTTCCTCGTCAAGGTGAAGAGTGACGAGGAGGTCCTGGAGTATGCCGGTGCCTTCCTGCAGCTCTACCGCGAGGAGGGTTTCTATCTCGAGCGGACCTGCCACTGGCTGGAGCGCGTCGGCCTCGAGCACGCGAAGAACCGCGTCGTCGAAGACGAGGAGAACCGCAAGGCATTGCACGCGCGTCTGCTGGCCGAGCTGCAGGATGCCCCCGATCCCTGGGCCGAGCGCGTCGCCGGTGCCGAGCGCAGCGAATACGAGGCGATCATCGTTTGAACGCCCGCCTGACTGGAGAAGGAATGAGCAATGGGTGAATGGAAATCGATCTGCATGCTGGAAGACATCCCACGGCTGGGTAGCCGCGTCGTCCGTTCGACGGGCGGCGACATCGCCGTCTTCCGCACTTCGGCCAACGCGGTGTTCGCCTTGCGCGACCAGTGTCCGCACAAGGGCGGGCCGTTGTCGCAGGGGCTGGTGCATGGCAACCAGGTGACCTGCCCGCTGCATGGCTGGAAGCTGCGACTCGACTCGGGCGAGGCGGTGGCTCCCGACGAAGGCTGCTCGCGCCGTTACCCGGTGCGGGTCGAGAGCGGCACCGTCTTCCTGCAACTCTGACACGAAAGGAAACACGACATCATGAACAGTTCATTCTGGAAGGCCGGTCATCGACCGACGCTGCTGGCAGCTTTTCTCTATTTCGACCTCGCCTTCATGGTCTGGGTGATCCTCGGCCCGCTGGGCGTGCAGATCGCCAAGGATCTCGGCCTGACGCACGCGCAGAAGGGAATGATGGTCGCCACGCCCGTACTTGCGGGTGCCATCCTGCGCATCTTCATGGGCATCCTGGTTGACCACCTGAAGCCGAAGATGGCCGGCGCCATCGGCCAGGTGATCGTCATCGCCTCGCTGTTCTTCGCCTGGTACTTCGGCATCGACAGCTACGAGCAGACGCTGATCCTCGGCATCTTCCTCGGCGTCGCCGGGGCGTCCTTCGCCGTCGCCCTGCCGTTGGCCTCGCGCTGGTATCCACCCGAGCATCAGGGTACCGCTCTCGGTATCGCCGGTGCCGGCAATTCGGGAACGGCGCTGGCGGCGCTGATCGCGCCGAGTCTGGCGATGGCGTTCGGTTGGGGCAACGTCTTCGGGCTGGCGCTGATTCCGCTCGTTCTGGTCTTCGTCTTCTACCTCGTCGCCGCCAGGGACGCGCCGGAATGCCCGCCGCCGAAGGCGCTGCCGGAATACCTCAAGGTGCTCCGGGACAGCGACGCGTGGTGGTTCATGTTCTTCTATGCGGTGACCTTCGGTGGTTTTGTCGGTCTCGCTTCGTCGCTGACGATCTACTTCAACATCCAGTACGGGCTCGACGCCAAGACGGCCGGCTTCTTCACCGCTGCCTGCGTCTTCGCGGGCTCGCTGGTGCGGCCGATCGGCGGCAACGTCGCCGACCGCATCGGCGGCATCAAGAGCCTGTCGGTGATGTACGTCCTGGCGGCGATCTTTCTCGGCGTTGCCAGCATCGGCCTGCCGGCGGCGTGGATGGCGCTGCTCGCCTTCGTCGGGGCGATGCTCGCCCTTGGCATGGGCAATGGTGCCGTCTTCCAGCTCGTGCCGCAGCGTTTCCGCAAGGAGATCGGTGTCATGACCGGGCTGGTCGGCATGGCCGGTGGCGTCGGTGGTTTCTACCTGGCCTCGTCGCTGGGCTATGCGAAGCAGATCACCGGCAGCTACCAGATCGGTTTCCTGATCTTCGCCTGCCTCGCCCTGCTGGCGCTGGCCGGCCTGTCCGCCGTCAAGACCCGCTGGCGGACGACCTGGGGTGCGGCCCACCTGACCGCAGCCCGCATCTGAGCCACCGATTGAACGCCCCGGGGCGGCAGGTTAGAGTGCGAGCTGCCGTCCCCTTCCCTTCCGGAGCACTGCCCGCATGCCGTTGCGCGTCGATGTCGGCTACTCGTCCCTGACCGGTCCGCGTGATCGCAACGAGGACTTCTGCGGCATGGTCACGCCACAGGGGTCCGAACTCGAGAACAAGGGGCTGCTGGCAGCGGTCGCCGACGGTATCGGTGGTCATCTCGGAGGGCGTGAGGCTGCCGAGTATACGGTCCGCGGGCTGCTCTCGGACTACTACGCGACGCCCGATACCTGGAGCGTGCCGCACGCGCTCGACAAGGTGGTCGGCGCCCTCAATCGCTGGGTGGTGGCCGAAGCGGCGCGCCAGGCCGAACTGGCCGGCATGGCGACGACGCTCACCGCGCTCGTTCTCCGCGGCCGTCGCTACGTCTGTGCGCATGTCGGCGACAGCCGGCTCTACCTGTTGCGCGGCGGCGTCTGCAGCCGCCTGACCAGCGACCACGTCTGGGAACATCCGGAGCTGAGCAACGTGCTGTCGCGTGCGGTCGGCCTCGATCGTCACTTGCAGCTCGATTTCTTTGATGGCGACCTGCAGGCCGGCGACTGCTTCGTGCTCTGTTCCGACGGCGTCTGGGTGCCGCTCGGCACGACGCGGTTGCAGGCCGCGCTGCTGGCGCACCCGGATGCGCAGCAGGCGGCGGCGTCGCTGACCAGCCTGGCACTCGCCTGCGACGGCCGCGACAACGCCACTGCCGTCGTGCTGCGGGTGAACGAGGTGCCGGCGGAGAACCTGCGCGATGCCCTGGCCGACAGCGCCCGGCTGCCGCTGCCGCCGCGCCTGAAGCCTGGCCAGGAGCTGGACGGGCTGACGATCGAGGAGCAGTTGCACGATTCGCGGGCGACACTGCTGTATCGCGTGCGCGATCGAATCTCCGGGCAGCAACTGGTGCTGAAGACCCTGCTCCCGGAACTCGCCGACGACGCCGACGAGATGCGTGCGTTGATCATGGAGGAGTGGCGCGCGCGGCGGATCGTCTCACCCTTCTTCCCGCAAGTGGTGCCGGCCGAGCGGCGAAGCTGCCTCTACTACCTGCAGACCTGGCATGAGGGCGCGACGCTGCAACGCATGCTCGATGCCGGCCTGCACTTCAGCGTCGGCGAAGCGGTGCAGCACGGCATCCGGCTGCTGAAGGGTCTCGCCGCATTGCACCGGCTGCAGGTGGCGCATCGCGACATCAAGCCGGCCAACGTCCACCTGGGGCGTGACGGGCGCCTGCGCATCCTCGACCTCGGCGTCGCCGTCAGTGGGGCGGAAGACGATGCGTCGGCGGGCAGTCCGGGAACTCCCAGTTACCGGGCGCCAGAGCTGTTCGCCGGCGAGCAGGCCGTACCAGCACACGACCTCTACGCCGCCGGCGTCACGCTCTACCACCTGCTCACGCGTAAGTACCCGTATGGCGAAATCGAGCCTTTTCAGCATCCGAAGTTCGTCGTGCCGCTGCCGCCGACCCGCTACCGCCCGGACATCCCGGGCTGGCTCGAGAACGTCCTGCTCAAGGCCGTTGCCAGAGACCCCGTGCAGCGCTTCGAAACGCCGGAGGAGTTCCTCCTGGCGCTCGAACGGGGCGCCACCCGGCCACTCGGTCGGCCGCCGGCGACGCCACTGGCGATGCGCAACCCGTTGTTGACCTGGCGCCTGGTCGCCGCACTGTCGCTGTTGTTCAACCTGCTCCTGCTGATGCTGCTGGCGCGCTGACCGTCCGCACCGGGGGGGGACGACCGAGTGCGGGGGTACGTCGTCCTCACGCTGCCCTGCAGGCTGCTAGAATTCGTCCTCATCCTTGCGCAGGGGCGATCATGCAGATCACCATCACCCGTCCTGACGACTGGCATCTCCACCTGCGGGATGGCGCGGCCATGGCGGCAGTGCTGCCGCACTCGGCACGCCAGTTTGCCCGCGCCATCGTCATGCCGAACCTTCGGCCGCCGGTCACCACGGTCGCCGCTGCCGGCGAGTATCGCGCGCGCATTCTCGCCGCGCTGCCGGTGGGCATGTCGTTTGCGCCGCTGATGACGCTGTACCTCACCGACGAGACGCCGCCGGAGGAGATCCAGCGCGCGGCAGCAAGCGGTTTCGTGCAGGCGGTCAAGCTCTATCCGGCCGGTGCGACGACGAACTCGGACTCGGGGGTGACCGATATCGGCAGGTGTACCGCCGCCCTGGCGGCGATGGAAGAGTGCGGGCTGCCGTTGCTCGTCCATGGCGAGGTGACCGATCCGGACGTGGACGTCTTCGATCGCGAGAAGGTGTTCATCGAGCGCGTCCTGCAGCCGTTGTTGCTGCGGCATCCCCGTATCCGGCTGGTGTTCGAGCACATCACCACCAGCGATGCGGCAGATTTCGTTCGCGGCTGCGGCGACAACGTCGCCGCGACGATTACCGCGCACCATCTGCTGTACAACCGGAACGCGATCTTCGCCGGCGGCATTCGCCCGCATCATTACTGCCTGCCGGTGCTCAAGCGGGAGCAGCACCGGCAGGCCCTGCTCGACGCGGCCACTTCCGGCAGCCCGAAGTTCTTCCTCGGAACCGATTCGGCGCCCCACTCGCAGGCGAGCAAGGAAGCCGCTTGCGGGTGCGCGGGCTGCTATACGGCGGCGGCGGCACTTGAACTCTATGCCGAGGCCTTCGAGTCGATGGCAGCCCTTGATCGGCTGGAAGCATTCGCCAGCTTCCACGGCCCCGACTTCCATCGTCTGCCGCGCAACGCGGGCAAGATCACGCTGCGGCAGGAAGAGTGGCTGTTGCCGACCGCCTTTGCCTACGCGGACGGCGAGGTCCTGGTGCCGCTGCGTGCCGGCGAGCGGTTGCGCTGGCGGCTGCTCGACTGATGCCGGCGCCCGCTCGCCGTGCCTTCCTGGGGCGCCTGCCCGTGTTCTCCGGCAGAATGCTGCTGTCGCTGCTGCCGTTGTTGGTTGCCTGTTCGGACCAGCGCGCGGCGTTCGAAATCGAGGGCTCGCGCCAGCATACGCTGACGCTGATTCGCGTCCAGACCCTGCCGTGGGACAAGACCGCCAGATACTCGATCGTCGCCGCGCGCATGCCGGACTGCCAGCGGCGGCACGACATCGGTGCCGGTGGCGCCGACAGCCGGCTCGAGGTGTATGCTCCCGGCAACGACGCCTGGATTCTCAAGCAAGGCAAGCGCATGTACGTGGTCGAGACGCGTAGCTGCGAGGGATTTGCCCGGCTTGAAGCGGAACCGGAAGGTGGCTTGGGCCCGCAGCAGGGAAGCTTCCAGATGCGCAGTGGAACGCTCGCCTGGGTGCCGGTGCCGGCTGGCGAGCCGGCGGCGGCTGGTGGCGGCCCTGCCGCCCAGTGAGTCCTGCCCGGCTGCCGTCGGCGGGTGGCCTGTTTGCCCCGCTGCGGCCACTCTTCGATCGGCGACCGCTGGCGCCGGACCTCGCGGCGCTGGCTGCCCTTGCCGCGGCACGCGAGCCGCGCAACGCTGCCGGGCAGCGAATCGCCTTCGTGGCGCCACCGGCCGACGGCCTGGATTACGAGACGCGCATCTGGCTGACGGGTGAGGTCGCCACACGCCCGGACAACTGGCACGACTTCTTCAACGCCCTGGTCTGGTTGGCCTTCCCGCTCACCAAGGCGGCGATCAACGCGCGGCACGCCGAGTTGCTGCGGCAAGCGCCTGCAGTTCGCTGTCGCGAGCGCGACACCTTGACGCATTTCGACGAGTGTGGCGTCGCTGTCGTTGCCTGCAACCCGGAACTGCTCGACCTCGTGCGCGGCTTTCAGTGGCGCAGGCTGTTCTGGGAACGGCGAGCTGAATTGTCACACGGGTTGCGCTGCCTGGTCTTCGGCCACGCGACCTACGAGCAACTGCTGCGACCGTTTCGTGGTCTGACGGCCAAGGCCGTCCTCTATCAGGTGGGTCCGGACTGGCTCGGCCAGCCGCTGGCGGCGCAGGTCGCCGATATCGACCGCCGCCTGGCTGCCGAATTCGCCGCCGGTCGCTACCAGGCGCCGCGTGTCTGGCAGCCGCTGCCTCTGCTCGGGTTGCCCGGGGTCACGCCGGAGAACGAAAGTGCCGCCTACTATGACGATCCGTGGCAGTTCCGGCCCGGTCGCAGCCGCTGCCCGGTATAATCGGTGCGGGAAGTCGGTCAGGCAGCCGCTGGGCAAGAGGTGCAAACCTGGCGCCGAGAGGAAAGTCCGGGCTCCACAGAGCAAGATGCCGGTTAACGACCGGGCACCGCGAGGTGACGGAAAGTGCAACAGAAAACAAACCGCCGATGTCCCGGCGCAGGCCGGGGCAGGTAAGGGTGAAACGGTGAGGTAAGAGCTCACCGCGGACGTGGCAACACGGACGGCACGGCAAACCCCATCCGGAGCAAGGCCAAATAGGGAAGCATGGGCGTGGCTCGCGCTGCTTCCGGGTAGGCCGCTTGAGCGTGCTGGTGACAGTACGCCTAGATGAATGGCTGTCCACGACAGAACCCGGCTTATCGACCGGCTTCCCACCCTTCTGACGATGCTGGTCCGCGATCGCTGGCCACCTTCGCTGCTTCACGCTGCAGCAATCGCTACCGGTGGCAACCGGTAGCCGCTGCGCACGCTCTGCGGACGCTCGCTCGCGAGGCGCAGGCCATTCTTCATAAATCACTTTAAGTACGACTCTTTCGGCATTGTTTTATCAGCCGTATCGGATTTCCTGTGCAGGTTCAGGAGTCGCCGATAAGTGCTTGTCGCCATTGAGAAAAGTGGTACATGACCCTTGCTTTGAAAGAATCTTTGCCTTAAAGTGGGAGCAAGTGGTAGAAAGTGGGAAGTTTTCCGCTTCGGCGGCCTGCAGGCAAGGGAAGAGCGGTTCGATGTTTCAGGGTGCGGCGGCGTTGAATCTTGATGTCAAGGGGAGGTTTGCCATTCCGGCACGCCACCGGGAGGCGCTCGCATCCGCCGCCAGTGGCCGCCTGGTCCTGACCGCACATCCCCACCGCTGTCTCCTCCTCTATCCCGAGCCGGCCTGGGAGCCGATTCGCGACAAGGTGCTGGCTGCTTCCAGCTTCAATCCACAGGCTGCCGCCATCAAGCGGCTGCTGGTCGGCAACGCCCGCGAAGAGGAAATGGATGCCGCCGGCCGGCTGCTGGTGGCGCCCGAGTTGCGTCAGTTCGCCCAACTCGACAAGCAGATCTGGCTCGTTGGCCAGGGCAGCCATTTCGAGATCTGGTCCGACGCCGGCTGGCAGCAGCAACAGGAGGCCGTCTTCGCACTGGGTGAGCAGTTCCTGCCTGCCGGACTGGAAGACCTGGCGCTGTGAGCGCACCGCTGCAGCATCAGACCGTCCTGTTGCGGGAGGCGGTCGAGGCGCTGAAAATCCAGTCCGCAGGCAGCTACATCGACGGCACTTTCGGTCGTGGTGGGCACTCGCTGGCGATCCTCGAGCGGCTCGGGCCGGCGGGCCGCCTGTTGGCGATCGACCGCGATCCGCAGGCGGTGGCTGCCGCATCCGCCATCGCCGACAAGCGCCTGCTGGTCCGGCACCAGCGCTTCGGCGATCTGCTCGAAGCCCTGCGACAGGGGGGGTTTCCCGTGGACGAAGGCGTCGACGGGGTTCTGCTCGACATCGGTGTGTCGTCACCGCAACTCGACGAGGCGGAGCGCGGATTCAGTTTCCGCCACGACGCGCCGCTCGACATGCGGATGGACACGACACAGGGCGAGACGGCGGCACAGTGGCTCCTGCGGGCCAGCGTGCAGGAGATCACGGAGGTAATCAGGAACTATGGTGAAGAACGGTTTGCTTTCCAGATTGCAAAGAAGATTGTGGCTGCTCGGGGAGAGCGGCCTCTTGCAACCACGGGGGAGCTGGCCGCGCTTGTACGCGCGACCGTGCGCACCCGTGAGCCCGGCCAGGATGCGGCGACGCGTACCTTTCAAGCTCTACGGATTCATATCAATCAAGAGCTCGAGCAACTCGCGCTAGTCCTGCCGCAGGCGCTGGCTGTCCTCAAGAGCGGCGGGCGTCTGGTGGTGATCAGCTTCCACTCGCTGGAAGACCGTATCGTCAAGCGCTTCATGCGTTCGCAGGCGGAGCCGGACGAGGCCCCGAAGCGGTTGCCGCTGCGCGCCGCCGAGCTACCGCAGCCGCGGCTGCGCCTGCTCGGCAAGCCGGTGCGGGCGAGCGCCGCCGAGGTGGCCAGCAATCCGCGGGCGCGCAGCGCCGTCATGCGGGTGGCGGAAAAGCTTGCCTTGAAGGCCGCCTGAAATGGTCCGTCTGAACGTTGTCCTGTTGCTCGTCCTGGTGCTCTGCAGTCTCGGCGTGGTCACTTCGCAGCACAAGGCACGCAGGATTTTTCAGGCGCTCGAGGTCGAGCAGGAGCACGCGCGGCAACTCGAGGTCGAGCACGGCCAGTTGCAGCTGGAACTGTCGACCTGGGGCGCCGCGCCGCGGATCGAGAAGATTGCGCGCGAGAAACTCAGGATGAGCACGCCCGAGTCGCCCCGGGTCATCACCGCCGCGCCGGCCGGAGGATCCTCCAGATGATGCGTTTCAAGGGAAAGGTGGCGCACAAGTTCGCCGAGAATCCGCTGTTGCAGATGCGTCTGCCAACCTGGCGTTCACGCCTCCTCGGCCTGCTGATCATCGGCTCATTCGTCGTGCTGATCGGCCGCGCTTTCTACCTGCAGGTGCTCAACAACGATTTCCTGCAGGAAAAGGGCGAATCCCGCTATCGGCGGGACATCGAGATCAGCGCCTCGCGCGGACGCATCGCCGACCGGCATGGCGACGTGCTGGCGATATCGACGCCGATGAAGTCGGTCTGGGCCGTGCCGCAGGTTGCGAGGCTGACTCCGGAACAGGTCGTCCAGCTGGCGTCGGTACTCGAGATGAATCCGCGCCAGCTGGCGCAGAAGCTCGACACCGAGAAGACCTTCGTCTTCCTGCGGCGGCAGATTCCGCCGGCAGTGGCCGAGCGTGTGGCAGAGCTGAAACTGCCCGGCATCGGCCAGGACAAGGAGTACCGCCGCTTCTATCCGACCGGCGAGATGACCGCGCACATGGTCGGCTTCACCGGCGTCGATGACCGGGGGCTGGAGGGCGTCGAACTGGCGTTTCACGGCCAGTTGCTCGGTCAGCCGGGAAGCCGCAGCGTCATCAAGGATCGCCGTGGCCAGATCGTCGAGGATGTCGGCTCGATCAAGCTCAAGCAGCCGCAGGATGGCAAGGAAGTCCGCCTGGCGCTCGACTCGAAAATCCAGTACCTGGCATACAGCCATCTCAAGCAGGCAATCAGCGAACACAACGCGAAGGCCGGTGGCGTGGTGGTGATCGACGCGCGCACGGGTGAGATCGTCGCCCTGGCCAACTGGCCGACCTACAACCCGAACAATCGTGATTCGCTGTCCGGCGCGCAGTTGCGCAATCGCGCGCTGACCGACACCTTCGAGCCCGGGTCGACGCTCAAGCCCTTCACGATCGCCCTCGGTATGGAGAGTGGCAAGGTCCGTTCGGAGACGATCATCAACTGTGCTCCAGGCCGATTGACGATCGGCAACGCGACGATCTCCGACGCGCACCCGCATGGCGCGCTGAGCGTCGCACAGGTGATCCAGAAATCGTCCAACGTCGGTGCCGCCAAGATCGCGGCGATGCTGCCGTCGCAGACGATGTGGCAGATGTTCGACGACGTCGGCTTCGGCCAGGCGCCGCGCCTTGGTTTCCCGGGGGAAGTCACCGGGCGCGTTCGTCCGTGGAAAACCTGGAAGCCGATCGAGCAGGCCACCATGTCGTATGGGCATGGCATTTCAGTGTCGTTGATCCAGCTGGCGCGTGCCTATTCGGTCTTCGCTCGTGACGGTGACCTGGTCCCACTCTCGCTGACCCGTGTCGATGCGCCGGTGACCAGCGGCGCCACGGTGTTCAGCGCCAGGACTGCGCGCGAGGTCCGCATGATGCTCGAGATGGCGGTGCAGCCGGGCGGCACCGCGCCGAAGGCACAGATTCCTGGTTATCGCGTGGCTGGCAAGACCGGCACGGCGCACAAACTGGAGGGCGGACGCTATGCCAACAAGTATGTCTCGTCCTTCGTCGGCTTTGCGCCGGTATCCGATCCGCGCCTGATCATCGCCGTCATGATCGACGAGCCGAGTGCCGGCAAGCATTATGGCGGAGCGGTGGCGGCGCCGGTGTTTGCCTCGGTGATGGGCAGTTCGCTGCGCACCCTGGGAATTCCACCGGACGCACCACTGGTCGTCGCCGAGACGCCCAAGGCGCCGCTGGCAAAGGCCCGCCTGTGAGCTCTCCGGCAACCCTTCAGACGGCCGACACGGTCGCGGACATCCTGCGGCGGCTGGCGCTGCTCGGCGTCGTTCCGCCTGGGGCGACCGACGACAGCCGTCAGGTCAGGCCGGGCGACCTGTTCCTCGCCTGCGTCGGCGACTTGGTCGATGGCCGTCGCTTCATCGTCGATGCCATCGCCCGCGGCGCCGAGGCAGTCCTCTGGGAGGCGGGTGACGATCGGGTGAACGCGTTCGGCTGGCGTGCCGACTGGCAGGTCGCCAATCTGCCGGTCAGCAACCTGCGCCAGCTGCGCGGACCGCTGGCGCACGCGGTGCACGGCCGCCCGAGCGAGCGTCTGTCGCTGATCGCCGTCACCGGAACCAACGGCAAGACCAGCGTCACGCAGTGGATCGGCGCTACCCATCCCCGTTCGTGCGCGATCATCGGGACGCTCGGCGCCGGTCTCCCGGGCAATCTGGCAGACACCGGCTTCACCACTCCCGAGGCGACGACACTGGCGCGCTGTCTCGCCGACTACGCCAATGCCGAGGTGCAGGCCTGCGCGCTCGAGGCGAGTTCGATCGGCATTGCCGAAGGGCGTCTCGACGGTGTGCGGGTCGACGCGGCGGTGTTCACCAACTTCACCCGCGATCATCTCGACTATCACGAAAGCATGGCGGCCTATGGGGCCGCCAAGGCCAAACTGTTCACCTGGCCGCGTCTGCGCCTGGCGGTCTGCAACGTCGACGACCCCTTCGGGCGTCAGCTGGCCGACATGACGACCGCCAGCAAGGTCGTTGCCTACACGCAGGAGGGTCGCTGCAGCGACCGTCAGGGAACGATCAGCGCCGAAAACGTCGAGGAGACGATCACCGGACTGCGCTTCCGCCTGTGTGCACCAGGCGGACGTGCGCTGGTCGAGACGCCGCTGCTTGGTCGTTACAACGTCGCCAATCTGCTGGCCGTGGCCGCGGTCCTGCTCGACGCCGGCCTGACGCCGCGCGCGGTTGCCGAGCGCTTCGCTGGCGTGCAGCCACCACCCGGGCGCCTCGAGAAGGTGGGTGGCGACGCGCAGCCACTGGTCGTGGTCGACTACGCGCACACGCCGGATGCACTGGAGAATGCGTTGCGCGCGTTGCGGCCGGTGGCCAGTGCGCGCGGCGCCGGGCTGACCGCCGTCTTCGGCTGCGGTGGCGATCGCGATCCCGGCAAGCGGCCGCTGATGGGTGAGGTCGCCAGCCGCTGCGCCGATCGCGTCGTCCTGACCAGCGACAATCCCCGCAGCGAGGATCCGCAGGCGATTCTCGACCAGATCCAGGTCGCTGCGCCGGCGGCCGAGGTGATTGCCGACCGCGGTGAAGCGATCCGGCGCACGATTCTCTCGGCTCACCCGGCGGAAGTGGTGCTGATCGCGGGCAAGGGGCACGAGCCGTATCAGGAGATCGGCGGCGTGCGGCGGCCGTTCTCCGATACCGCGCAGGCGCGTGCGGCGCTGGTCGCTCGCCAGGAGTTGCCGCAATGAGTGCCATGATGGACTTGCTGGAGGCTGCGCGGGCGACTGCCGCTGGCCTCGTCGGCGACAACTGCACCTTCAGCGGCGTGTCGACCGACAGTCGAACGATCGCTCCCGGTGAGCTCTTCGTCGCCCTGCGCGGGGAGCATTTCGATGGTCACCACTATGTCGCGGCAGCTCAGGCGCGCGGCGCAGCCGCGGCAGTGGTTGCCAGCGACGCCGTTGACAGGCTGCGGCCGACCGGGCTGCCGCTGATCGTCGTCGCCGAGACCAGGCTGTCGCTGGGGGCGCTGGCGGCGGACTGGCGCAGCCGGTTCACGTTGCCGCTGATCGCCGTCACCGGCAGCAACGGCAAGACGACGACGAAGGAAATGATCGCCAGCATCCTGCGCGCGGCCCATGGCGACACCGTACTGTCGACCCAGGGCAACTACAACAACGACATCGGCCTGCCGCTGACCCTGTTGCGCCTGCATGCCGGCCATCGCGCGGCGATCATCGAGATGGGAATGAATCACCCGGGCGAGATCGCCTACCTGGCGGGCATCGCCCGCCCTGGCGTGGCCGTCGTGACCAACGCGCAGCGGGCGCATCTCGCCGGCATGGGAACGGTCGAAGCGATCGCGCGCGAGAAGGGCAGCATCTACTCCGGGCTGGACGAGAACGGCGTCGCCGTGTTCTGCGCCGACGATCCATGGGCCGACCTCTGGCGGCAGCAGAGCCAGGGCCTGCGCCGGATGAGCTTCGGCTTCGCGCAGGCAGCCGACGTCAGTGGCAGGGTGACGCTGCATGGCCTCGAGAATCGCCTGCTTCTGGCCTGCGGCGGCGACGAGACCGAGGTCGTGCTCGCGTTGCCGGGCCGGCACAACGCGCGCAACGCGCTCGCCGCGGCCGCTGCTGCCCTGGCTGCCGGGATCCCGCTGGCAACCGTGCAGGTCGGCCTGAACAGTTTTCGCGGTCTCAAGGGGCGGCTGCAACTGCGCCAGGCGACGCACGGCGCGCAATTGCTGGACGACAGCTACAACGCCAACCCCGACTCGGTGCGCGCCGGCATCGATGTTCTCGCCGCGACCGTCGGCAGGAAGATCCTCGTCCTTGGTGACATGGGTGAGATCGGCGAGATGAGCGCGCAGTTTCACGACGAGATCGGCGGTTACGCCAAGAGTCAGGGGATCGACCGCCTGCTGGCCCTGGGTGAGGCGAGCGCCCTGGCCGCGCACAACTTCGGTGCCGGTGGCGAATACTTCACGCATCTCGCGCAGCTCATCGACGTGTTGCGCGGCGAGCTTGGCGCGGATACCACGGTGCTCGTCAAGGGCTCGCGCTTCATGCGCATGGAACGTGTCGTCGAAGCGCTCTGTGTGCCAGCCGGGGAGGATGCCTGATGCTGCTCTGGCTGTCCCAGTGGCTGGCCCAGGACGTGCGCGCCTTCAACGTCTTCGGCTACATCACCCTGCGCACGGTGCTGGCGGCGATGACCGCGCTGATCATCTCCTTCGTTGCCGGTCCGCGACTGATTCGCTGGCTGGCAGCGAAGAAGATCGGTCAGGCGGTACGCAACGATGGGCCGCAGACGCACCTGATGAAATCGGGAACGCCGACCATGGGCGGTGCCCTGATCCTGATCGCGATCATCATCACGACGTTGCTCTGGGGTGACCTCGGCAACCGCTACGTATGGGTGGTGCTGATCGTCACCGTCGGCTTCGGCGGCATCGGCTGGTACGATGACTGGCAGAAGGTGGTCCACCGCAACCCGCGCGGCCTGGCCGCACGCTGGAAATATTTCTGGCAGTCGGCGCTCGGGCTGATGGTCGCCCTGTACCTCGGTCTGACGGCGAGCGGGCCGGCGCAGCTCGAACTCATCGTTCCCTTCTTCAAGACCGTCGCCTATCCGCTCGGGCTGATCGGCTTCGTCGTGCTCAGTTATCTCGTCGTCGTCGGCACCAGCAACGCCGTGAACCTGACCGACGGCCTCGACGGCCTGGCGATCATGCCGACGGTGATGATCGCCGCCGCGCTGGCGATCTTCGCCTACGTTGCCGGCAATGCCGTCTATGCCCGGTATCTGCTCCTGCCCTATGTCCCGGGCGCCGGTGAGCTGGCGATCCTGCTCGGCGCGATGGCCGGGGCAGGACTCGGCTTTCTCTGGTTCAACGCCTATCCGGCCGAGGTCTTCATGGGTGACGTCGGTGCGCTGGCGCTCGGCGCCGCGCTCGGCACGGTGGCCATCATCGTTCGCCAGGAAATCGTCCTGGCGATCATGGGCGGTGTTTTCGTTGCCGAGACCCTGTCGGTCGCGGCGCAGGTGCTGTTCTACAAGATGACCGGTGGCCGCCGCATCTTCCGCATGGCCCCGCTGCATCATCACTTCGAGCTTGGCGGCTGGAAGGAGACACAGGTTGTCGTTCGTTTCTGGATCATCACCATCATGCTGGTGCTGGTCGGTCTGTCCACCCTGAAACTCCGTTGAGACGGTGCTGAAGATGGAACTGCGGGGGAAGCCGACACTGGTCGTTGGTCTCGGTGAGAGCGGCCTGGCGATGATCAGGTGGCTGGTGCGCGCGGGTGCTTGCCTGCGCGTCGCCGATACCCGTCGCGCACCGCCACAGGTGGACCTGCTGCGGGCAATGCTGCCCGAAGCCCCGCTGTTCGCCGGCCCGCTGCAGCCCGAAGCGCTCGCCGGCATCGAGCTGATCGCGCTCTCGCCCGGCGTTCCCGTTGCCGAGCCACTGATCGCCGAAGCGATGGCGCGCGGCGTGCCGGTGGTATCGGAGATCGAGCTCTTCGCCTGTGGTCTGCGCCAGCTCAGCCCACAGGCGCAGCTGATCGCGATCACTGGCAGCAACGGCAAGACCACCACCACCGCGCTCACCGGCGCCCTCTGTCGTGCCGCCGGCCGCGCCACGGCGGTCGCCGGGAATATCGGACCGGCGGCGCTGACGGCGCTGCTCGCAGCCGTCGACTGCCGGCGGATGCCGGATACCTGGGTTCTCGAGCTGTCGAGCTTTCAGCTCGAAACCACCTACACGCTCGATGCCGACGCGGCCAGCGTGCTCAACGTCAGCGAGGATCATCTCGACCGCTACGGCGGCAGCATGGCGAGCTACGCCGCGAGCAAGGCGCGCATCTTTCAGGGACGGGGCACGGCGGTGCTCAATCGCGACGATCCGCTGAGCCTGGCAGCATTGCCGCCGGGGCGAACGGCGGTCACCTTCGGCTTCGGCCCGCCGCCCGGTTCCACCGACTATGGTGTCGAGGATGGCTGGATCGTGCGCGGCAGCGAGCGGCTGATCGCCACCACCGATCTGCGGCTGGCCGGCAGGCACAACGTCGCCAACGCGATGGCGGCGTTGGCGCTGTGCGCGGCGATCGGCATCGATCCGCGTCTGCCGCTGCCGGCGCTGGCCGCTTTCAGCGGCCTCGCCCACCGTCTCGAGTGGGTTGCCGAAATCAGGGGCGTCGGCTACTACGACGATTCCAAGGGTACCAACGTCGGTGCGACCCTGGCGGCCGTCGAAGGGCTCGGTCGTCCGGTGGCGATCATTCTCGGTGGTGACGGCAAGGGGCAGGACTTCAGTCCGCTGCGCGCCGCCATCGCCCGCCATGCCCGTGCCGTGGCGCTGATCGGTCGTGATGCCGGAGCCATTGCCGCGGTCCTGCAAGGCTGTCAGTTGCCGTTGCGTCACTGTGCCGACATGTCGGAGGCGGTGCACTGGTGTGCCAGCCAGGCGCAGGCCGGCGATGCGGTGCTGCTCTCACCCGCCTGCGCCAGCATGGACATGTATCGTGACTACGCACACCGGGCGAGCGTGTTCGTGGATGCCGTTCGCGGCATCGAAAGGGAGGCTGCCTGATGTTGCGTACCCTCGACCAACCGCGCCGTCTGCCGTCAGAAATCGATCTGGCGCTCCTCTGGAGCACGCTCGTCCTGCTGGTGATCGGCATGGTCATGGTCTATTCGGCATCGATGGCGACTGCCGAGGCGGCCCGCCAGACCGGCAACCAGTCAAGCTACTTCCTGATCCGCCATGGCGTCTTCCTGATCGTCGCCCTGGTCGCAGCCGGAATGGCTTTCCAGGTGTCGATGGCGACCTGGCAGCGCTGGTCACCGTGGCTCTTCGTCATTGGTTTCGTCTTGCTGGCACTGGTGCTGATTCCCGGCATCGGCCGCGAAGTGAACGGTGCGCGCCGCTGGCTCTCGCTCGGGCTGGTCAACCTGCAACCCTCCGAACTGATGAAGCTGTTCGCCGTTCTCTATGCCGCCGACTACACGGCGCGCAAAATGCCCTACATGCATGATCTCAAGAAAGCGTTTCTGCCTCTGGCGAGCGCCATGGTCGCGGTCGGTGTGCTCCTGCTCAAGGAGCCGGACTTCGGCGCCTTTGTCGTCATCATCTCGATCGCCATGGCGATCCTCTTCCTTGGCGGCATGCGGGCACGTCTCTTCGTCATCCTGATCGTCGTCCTGGCGGTTGCCTTTGCCGCCCTGATCATCATTTCCCCCTATCGTCGCGACCGCATCTTCGGCTTCATGGATCCGTGGGCCGACGCTTTCGGCCGCGGCTACCAGTTGTCGCATGCGCTGATCGCCTTTGGTCGCGGCGAGCTTTTCGGGGTCGGGCTCGGCGCGAGCGTCGAGAAGCTGTTCTACCTGCCGGAGGCACATACGGACTTCCTGCTCGCCGTCATCGCCGAGGAGCTTGGCTTTGTCGGCGTGCTGGTCGTCATCCTGCTCTTCAGCCTGCTGATCCAGCGCGCCTTTGCCATCGGCCGCCAGGCGGTGGCGCTCGAGCGCTTCTACTCGGCGCTGGTGGCGCAGGGGGTCGGCGTCTGGCTGGGTGTGCAGGCTTTCATCAACATGGGCGTCAACATGGGTGTGCTGCCGACCAAGGGTCTGACCCTGCCGCTGATGAGCTTCGGTGGCTCCGGCATCCTTGCCAACTGCATCGCGCTGGCAGTGCTCCTGCGGATCGATTGGGAAAACCGTCAGTTGATGCGGGGAGCGAAGCTGTGAGAACGCTGTTGGTCATGGCTGGCGGCACCGGTGGCCATGTCTTTCCCGGGCTGGCAGTGGCGGACCTGCTGCGCCAGCGTGACTGGCGTGTCGTCTGGATGGGCGCTCCGGATGGCATGGAAGCAAAGCTGGTGCCGGCGCGCGGTTACGAGATGGCCTGGGTCCGATTCGCTGCGCTGCGCGGCAAGGGACTGCTGCGCAAGCTGATGTTGCCCTTCCACCTGTTCGCCGCCTGCTGGCAGGCGCGCCGGGAGATCAGCCGCCTGCGGCCGGACGTGGTGCTCGGCCTGGGTGGTTACGTCAGTTTCCCGGGTGGACTGATGGCCGCGCTGTTCGGCTGGCCGTTGATCATTCACGAACAGAACTCGATCGCTGGTCTGGCCAACAGGGTTCTTGCCCGCTGGGCGAAACGGGTTGCCTGTGGCTTTCCGGATGCCTTGCCGCGTGGCGTCTGGGTGGGCAACCCGCTGCGCCCGGAAGTGACCGGCCTGCCGACACCGGCCGAGCGCCTTGCGGGGCGTGCCGACGCGCTGCACTGGTTGGTGCTCGGCGGCAGCCAGGGGGCAGCGGCGCTCAACGACGTGGTGCCACGCGGGCTCGCCATGCTCGACGCCGACCAGCGACCGCAGGTGGTCCATCAGGCCGGTGCGAGGCATCTCGAACAACTGCAGCGGAACTACGAGGCGGCCGGTGTCCAGGCACACTGTGTGGCATTCATCGAAGACATGGCTGGTGCCTACGAGTGGGCAGACCTGGTGATCTGCCGTGCCGGTGCGCTGACCGTCGCCGAACTGGCGGCAGTTGGCGTTGCCAGCGTGCTGGTGCCGTTTCCGCATGCAGTTGACGACCATCAGACGCGCAACGCCCGCTTTCTGTCGGCAGCCGGAGCAGCCCGTCTGCTGCCACAGGATGATCTGAGCCCGCAGGCGATCGCCGAACTGCGTCAGTTGACGCGCGCGCAACTGCAGTCGATGGCCGAGGAGGCCCGTGCGCTGGCGAGACCGGAAGCGACGGCCGCACTGGCCCGGATGTGTGAGGAGCTTGTCGAGTGAAGCACAAGGTCAAAAGCATTCATTTCGTCGGCATCGGCGGTGCCGGCATGAGCGGCATCGCCGAGGTTCTGGCGAATCTCGGTTTCACGGTCAGTGGTTCCGATCTCGCCGACAGCTCGACGACCCGGCGGCTGGCCGGGCTCGGTGTCCGCACCGTCGTCGGTCACGCCGCCGAAAACGTCAGTACGGCGGACGCCGTGGTGATTTCGTCGGCGGTCAGGTCCGACAATCCGGAGGTGATCGCTGCCCGTGCCCGCAAGGTACCGGTGGTGCCACGGGCACAGATGCTCGCCGAGCTGATGCGGCTCAAGCAGGGAATCGCCGTTGCCGGCACACATGGCAAGACGACGACGACCAGTCTGGTGGCTTCGATCCTCGCCGCTGGTGGCATGGACCCGACCTTCGTCATTGGCGGTCGGCTCAACGCGGCCGGCGCCAATGCCCGCCTCGGGTCGGGTGACTTCCTCGTCGCCGAGGCCGACGAGTCCGATGCGTCGTTCCTCCTGCTGTCGCCGGTGCTGTCGATCGTCACCAACATCGACAGCGACCATATGGAAACCTACGGCCATGACTTCAGCCGGCTGAAGCAGGCCTTCGTGGACTTCATCCAGCGCCTGCCCTTCTACGGCGTGGCTGTGCTCTGCGCCGACGACGCCAACGTGCGCGAGATCATGCCGCTTGTCAGCAAGCAGATCGTCACCTACGGCCTCGATCCGGCTGCCAACATCCATGCCGAGAACGTCGCCGCAGTCGGTGGCCAGATGCACTTCGACTGTGTCCGCGTCAACGGCAGCGTCAGCCGGTTGCCGATCCGACTCAATCTGCCGGGCCGCCACAACGTTCTCAACGCGCTGGCAGCGATCGCCGTCGCCAGCGAACTGGGCGTCGCCGATGCCGCCATCACCAAGGCTCTGGCCGAGTTCCACGGCGTCGGCCGGCGCTTTCAGCGCTATGGCGAGCTGCCGCTGCCGCACGGCGGCAGCGTCACGCTGGTTGACGATTATGGCCATCACCCGGTCGAGATGCGCGCGACGCTCGCCGCCGCTCGCGGTGCCTTTCCCGGGCGGCGCCTGCTGCTGGCCTTCCAGCCGCACCGCTACACCCGCACGCGCGATTGCTTCGATGATTTCGTCAAGGTTCTCAGTGGCGTCGACGCACTGGTACTCGGTGAGGTCTACGCGGCCGGCGAACAGCCGATCATCGCTGCCGATGGCCGCGCACTCGCCCGTGCACTGCGCGTCGTCGGCAAGGTCGAGCCGGTCTTCGTCGAGAACGTCGCCGATCTGCCGCAAGCGATTCGCGATGCCGCCCGCGACGGCGACGTCGTGATGACGATGGGCGCCGGTTCGATCGGCACGGTTCCCGGCAAGCTGCTGGCCGGCTAGGGAGGAAATGATGAGTCGCCCGGATTTCGGCAAGGTTGCAGTGCTCTTCGGTGGCCGCTCGGCCGAGCGGGAGGTCTCGTTGAACAGCGGTGCGCGCGTTCTCGCAGCCCTGCAGCGCCAGGGAGTCGACGCCCATCCGTTTGATCCGGCGACACGTCGCCTCGACGAACTTGCCGCCTTCGACCGTGCGTTCATCGCGCTGCACGGACGTCATGGCGAGGATGGAACGATCCAGGGTGCGCTCGAGCTGATGGGCGTCCCGTATACCGGCAGCGGGGTGATGGCTTCCGCACTGGGGATGGACAAGTGGCGCAGCAAGCTGCTGTGGCAGGCGGCAGGCCTGCCCATCCCCGACTATGCGGTTCTCGAAGCCGGCAGCGACTTTGCCCGTGTCGAGGCGGAACTCGGTCTGCCGCTCTTCGTGAAGCCGGCCTGCGAGGGCTCCTCGATCGGCATCACCAAGGTCACGCAGCCCGGCGAGCTGGGCGCCGCCCATGCAGCCGCTGCCCGCCACGACCCGCTGGTGCTCGCCGAGCGGGCGATTCTCGGCGGCGAGTACACGGCCGCGATCCTCGGCGACGAGGTGCTGCCGATCATCAAGATCGAGCCGGGCACCGACTTCTACGATTACGAGGCCAAGTACCTGCGTGACGACACGGTCTATCGCTGCCCCTGCGGGCTGCCGGAGGAGCGCGAGCGTGAGCTGCGGGCACTGGCGCTGGAAGCCTTTCGCGTGCTCGGCGGTCGTGGCTGGGGGCGGGTCGACTTCCTGATGGACGCGGCCTGCGGTGGTCGCGCCTATCTGCTCGAGGTGAACACATCGCCGGGAATGACCGACCATTCACTGGTACCGATGGCTGCCCGCGTCGCCGGCATCGATTACGACGAGCTGGTGGTCCGCGTGCTCGCGCTTGCCACCCTGGGATGAACGATGTGGCACAAACCACACCTGCTGAAAGCCATTGCCGACCTGCTCTTTCTCGCCGCTGGGGCAGCCTTGCTGGCGGCTGCGGTCGTCTGGGGTTCGTCGCGTCTGCGGCTGTTTCCCCTCGCCGAAGTGCAGGTGATCGGCGAGTTGCGTGTCGTGCAGCGACAGGAGATGGAGCAAGCACTGGCCGACCGGTTGCGCGGCAACTTCTTCACCGTCGATCTCGAGGCGCTGCGGCGGGCACTCGAAGACCTGCCGTGGGTGCGCCGCGCCGAGTTGTGGCGCCGGTGGCCATCGCGCATCGAAGTGCGCGTCGAGGAGCAGAAGGCTGCGGCCCAATGGGGAGACGGGCATGGCGAGCTGGTCAACACCTACGGCGAGGTCTTTGCTGCCTCGCTGCGCGACGAGCAGTGGCTTCCCCGCCTGAGTGGACCGAGCGGTTCCTCGCGCGAGGTCCTGCGTCGCCATGGCGAGTTCGCCGAGTTGCTCAAACCGGCCAGCCTGCGGCCAGCGCAGCTGAGCCTGTCGCCACGCCTGGCCTGGGCGGTGAAGCTGGAGGACGGAATGCTGGTTGAACTGGGCCGCGAGCAGGTGAAGGCGCCGATTCGCATGCGCCTGCAACGCTTCGTCGAGTACTACCCGAACATGCTGGACGCCCACCATGGGCGGCCAGTCGCGGTGGACATGCGGTATCCAAACGGTTTCGCATTGCGCTTCGCGGCCAGTGCGGTTCAAGAAGTCAAAGGAAAGAAATGAGCAGGGATAGCAAGGATCTGATCGTTGGACTCGACATCGGCACGTCGAAGATTGTTGCCCTGGTTGCCGAGCTCACTCCCGAGGGACGGCTCAACGTCATCGGCATGGGCTCGCAGGAATCGCGAGGCCTGAAGAAGGGTGTCGTGGTAAACATCGAGGAGACCGTTGCCACCATCTCGCGCGTCCTGCAGGAAGTCGAGCTGATGGCCGACTGCAAGGTGCGCGATGTGTACACAGGGATTGCCGGCAGCCACATCCGCAGCTTCAACTCGAACGGCATGGTCGCGATCAAGGACAAGGAAGTCACGCCGATGGATGTCGAGCGCGTGATCGAGACGGCACGGGCGATGCCGATCCCGGCCGACCAGGAGATCCTCCACATCCTGACGCAGGAGTTCATCATCGACGACCAGGACGGCATCCGCGAGCCGATCGGCATGAGCGGCTTCCGCCTCGAAGTGAAGGTGCACATCGTCACCGGAGCGGTCTCCGCGGCCCAGAACATCGTCAAGTGCGTGCGCCGCTGCGGCCTCGAAGTCAATGATCTGGTGCTGCAGCCCCTGGCTTCGAGTTGCGCGGTGCTGTCGGATGACGAGAAGGATCTCGGCATCTGCCTGATCGACATCGGTGGCGGCACGACCGATCTGGCGGTGTGGACCCAGGGAGCGATCCGCCACACCTCGGTGATTCCGATTGCCGGCGACCAGGTGACCAACGACATCGCCATGGCGCTGCGGACGCCGACGCGCGAGGCGGAAGACATCAAGCGCAAGTACGGTTGCGCGCTGGCGCATCTCGCGGATCCCGAAGATGTCCTCGACGTTGCCGGTGTCGACGACCGTCCTTCGCGCAAGCTGTCGCGACGGGCGCTGGCCGACGTCATCCAGCCGCGGGTTGAGGAACTCTATGAACTGATCCAGGCGGAACTGCGGCGTTCGGGGTTCGAGGATGTTCTGTCATCGGGAATCGTCCTTACCGGCGGTGCCTCGGTGATGCCCGGGATGATCGAGCTGGGCGAGGAGATCTTCCACATGCCGGTGCGGCTGGGCGTGCCGAAGTATCAGGGGGCGCTCGCCGATGTGGTCCAGAGTCCGCGTTTCGCGACTGCCTGCGGCTTGCTGCTCGAAGCCCACACGCAACGCAAACGCGGCCTCAAGGTGCGTGAGACGCGCGATGTCAAGCAGGTCTTTGGTCGTATGAAGTCGTGGTTCGAAAAGAACTTCTAAGCCTGTCAGCGATGACGAGAGGCATTTACTGGTGTTGGTGAATTTTTGCAGAGGAGGCGACAATGTTTGAAATCATCGAGAAGGAACAGAGCGAGCGGGATACCGTGATCAAGGTGATCGGCATCGGTGGAGCCGGCGGCAACGCCGTCGACCACATGATTCGCGAGGGTGTCAACGGCGTGGATTTCATCACCGCCAATACCGACTCGCAGGCGCTTGGCCGCAGCATTGCCCTGCAGAAGCTGCAGCTCGGCAAGACCGGTCTCGGCGCTGGCGCCAAGCCGGAAGCCGGCAAGAGTGCGGCGATCGAGGAGCGTGAGGCGATTGCCGCTTCGCTGCAGGGCGCGCACATGGTGTTCATCACCGCCGGCATGGGTGGCGGCACGGGTACCGGCGCCGCGCCGATCGTTGCCGAGGTGGCGCGTGAACTCGGCGTGCTGACCGTTGCCGTCGTGACCAAGCCGTTCGCCTTCGAGGGCAAGCGACTGAAAGTGGCCGAGGTCGGGATTTCCGAGCTGCAGAAGCACGTCGACTCGCTGATCGTCATCCTCAACGACCGGTTGATGGACGTTCTCGGTGAAGACGTCTCGATGGATGAAGCCTTCCGCGCGGCCGACAACGTGCTGCGCAACGCGGTCGGCGGCATTGCCGAAATCATCAACTTCCCCGGCCTCGTCAACGTCGACTTCGAGGACGTGCGGACCGTGATGGGCGAGATGGGGATGGCGATGATGGGTTCGGCCAACGCCGCCGGTGTGGACCGGGCGCGGATCGCCGCCGAACGCGCGGTATCGTCACCGCTGCTCGAAGGCGTGAACCTCTCCGGCGCCAAGGGCGTGCTGGTCAATATCACCGCCTCCAAGTCGCTGAAGATGAAGGAAGTGAACGAAGTGATGAACACCGTCCGCGCGTTCGCCGCCGACGATGCGCACATCATCTTCGGTGCCGTCTACGACGAGCAGATGGGCGAGGAGATTCGCGTTACGGTGGTCGCCACCGGCCTCGGCCAGGCACAGGCGAAGCAGCGGCCCTTTGAGGTGATTCGCAACATCGACCGTCAGGCAACCGGGACCGATGGACCGTTCGGCGCCGGCGCAATCGACTACGCCTCGCTCGATCAGGTGCCGGCGATCGTTCGCAAGGGGCGCAGCGCGACCGTCGAAGCGCTGGCCAACAGCGGCGTCGACCGCTACGATATCCCGGCGTTCCTGCGCAAGCAGGCCGACTGAGCCGGGACCCCAACCACTCCTCTGCGGGAATCGGCGTCTGTCCGGGCCACCCAGCCTGTGCTAGAATCCGCCGATTCCCTATTTTTTCAGACACATGTTGAAGCAACGAACACTCAAGGCAGTCGTCAGCGCGGCTGGTGTCGGTCTCCATTCCGGTGTCAAGGTGAACATGAGCCTGCGCCCGGCGGCGCCGGGAACCGGCATTGTCTTTCGTCGCGTCGATCTCGAGCCGCCGGTTGAGCTGCCGGCATCGGCATTGCTCGTCACCGACACCCGCATGTGCTCGTGCGTCGAACGCGACGGCGCCAAGGTCGGTACGATCGAACACCTGATGTCGGCGTTCGCCGGTCTCGGGATCGACAACGCCTTCGTCGACATCGATGCTGCCGAACTGCCGATCTTCGACGGGTCGGCTTCGCCCTTCGTCTTCCTCATTCAGTCGGTCGGCATCGAGGAACAGCCGGTAGCAAAGCGGTTCATCCGCATCAAGAGTCCGGTCGAAGTGCGCGAGGATGACCCCGCTGGCGCCAAGTGGGCCCGCCTCGATCCGCATGACGGCTTCCGGCTGTCGTTCTCGATCGGTTTCAATCACCCGGCGATCGACCGCACGGGGCAGCAGGTGAGCATTGATTTTGCCGCCAATTCCTATGTCCGCGAGGTGGCGCGGGCGCGTACCTTCGGTTTCATGCAGGAAGTCGAGTGGTTGCACGAGAATGGCCTGGCACAGGGGGGCGGGCTCGACAACGCGGTCGTCCTCGACGAGTATCGCGTGCTCAACGCCGATGGCCTGCGCTACAGCGACGAATTCGTCAAACACAAGGTACTCGACGCGATCGGCGACCTGTACCTGCTTGGCCATCCGTTGCTGGCGGCCTTCAGCGCGCACAAGTCCGGGCATGCGTTGAACAACCAGCTTGCCCGCCGGCTGTTGGCCAGCCCGGAGGCCTGGGAGTACGTCAGTTTCGAGAACAGCGACCTCGCGCCGCAGGCCGTGGCGCGCTGGCTGGAATCGCCGGCTTTCTGAGCCGATGTGGCTGCTGCGCCTGCTCGCCGTCCTGACGGTGCTGGCAGTGGCCGCCGGGGTCGTGCTCTTCGTGTTCACCCGCGACCGGCGCTATCTGAACTTCGCTTGGCGGCTCTTTCGCTACTCGCTGCTCGTCGCGCTGCTGGTCTTCGCGCTGATGATCATCGAACGCGTCGCCGTCATTCCTGTCTAGCCGAACGCGCCAGCAAACGCTCGACGGCCTGGCGCAGGGGCGACGCCGGGAGCGATTCGCGCAGCGCTGCCAGCCGTTCGCAACTGCCGGCGCTGAGCGGCCTGGGTTGCGGATTCCTTGCCGGCGTCGGCGGCTGCACGGCATGCACCCGGATCTGCAGGCCGCGACAGTCGATACCCCGCTGCGTGAGTTCGTTCGCCAGCGTCGGCGCCAGTTGCCGCAGTTTTGCCGCCACCGCGCCGTTGTGCGCGTGAATGACCAGGATGCCCGACTTGAAGTTCGCCACGGTGCTTGCCGGGACGAGCTGCGCGGGCGCGACGAGGCGGAAGATTTCTTCCAGCCGCAGCAGGAGTTGTGCGTGCGCCATGACCTTTGCCGCACCGTCGGGGGCGGCGAGGAAGCGATCCAGGGTGTCGGCCATTCGTTGCGGCTTCGTCGTAAAGAAGGGTGTGCGCATGCTATCCTGCCTGCCGTGGGCTTGGCAATCGCCGCCCGCGACCGCCACCGCGGGTCATGACGCCGGTGGCAGCGATGGTTGCAGGCGCGCTCGTTCGTAGACGACGAAGTCGAAATCGGGTGTGGCGCGATCCGCGGCGGCAAGTGGCGAACCGGCCCGGCCGGCGCGGCGCGAAACTTCCTGCCATTGCCCCGGCGGCAGCTCGGGGAAGAAGGCATCACCGCTGGCTTCGGCGGCGACCTCGGTCAGGTAAAGGCGCTCCGCCATCGGCAGGGTCTGCCGGTACAGCTCCTCGCCGCCAATGACGAACACCTCGCCAGCGTCGCCCGCGATGCGCAATGCTTCAGCGATCGAGGCTGCCCGGCTGGCTCCGTGCGGGTGGTAGCCCGGATTCCGGCTGAGGACGATGTTGTGTCGGCCCGGCAGCGGACGGAAGGCCTCGGGTAGCGATTCCCAGGTCTTCCTGCCCATGATCACCGGCTTGCCGCCGGTCGTCGCACGAAAATGACGCAGGTCCTCAGGCAGACGCCAGAGCAACTGCTGGCTCCTGCCGATCGCGAGGTTTTTGGACACGACGGCAATCAGCGAGATCATCGCCCGGGCCTAGACGGCAATCGGCGCCGCAATGTGCGGATGCGGATCATAGCCCTCGAGTTCGAAATCCTCGAAGCGGAAGCCGAACAGGTCACTGACCGCCGGGTTCAGCCGCATTCGCGGCAGGCTGCGCGGTTCGCGCGTCAGTTGCAGCCGTGCCTGTTCGAAATGGTTGCTGTAGAGGTGCGCATCACCGAAGGTGTGCACAAAGTCGCCCGCGCGATAGCCGCAGACCTGTGCCAGCATCAGTGTCAGGAGGGCGTAGGAGGCGATGTTGAAGGGTACACCGAGAAAGATGTCGGCGCTGCGCTGGTACAACTGACACGACAGCCGGGATCGCTGGTCGGCGTCGCCAGCCTGCGCCGGAGCGACGTAGAGCTGAAAGAACGCATGGCAGGGCGGCAGCGCCATCCGTTCGACGTCGCCCGGGTTCCAGGCGGTGACCAAGTGGCGGCGCGAGTCGGGATGGCGCCTGAGCCCGTCGACGAGCTGCACCATCTGGTCGATCTGCCGGCCGTTGGCAGTCTGCCAATGACGCCACTGATGGCCGTAGACGGGTCCGAGATCACCGTTCGCGTCGGCCCAGTCATCCCAGATGCGCACGCCGTTCTCCTGCAGGTAGCGGATGTTCGTCTCGCCGCGCAGAAACCACAGCAGCTCGTGGATGATCGAGCGCAGGTGGAGTCGTTTGGTGGTCAGGAGCGGGAAGCCGGCGTCGAGCGCAAATCGCATCTGCCAGCCGAACACCGACCGCGTCCCGGTACCCGTGCGGTCTCCCTTGATGGAGCCATTGTCCAGCACGTGCTGCATCAGATCCAGATACTGTTTCATCCCGTGTGCCAGCGGTCCGCCAGCCGCCATTGTAAGCCATAGTCAGGCGTCGGCTTCCCCTGGCAGCTCCGTCGCGACGTTTCTGGGTGTGCCTGAGGCGCCGATCGTCAGCATGCATTACAATTGCCGCCTGCACTTGGCGACCCGTGACGAGGCCGGCTTACCGATGATCCTGAACCTGTTTCCGCAGCGTCCCGACCATCCGCTGGCTGATGGCAAGGAGTTGAAGCGGATCATTGCCGAGCTGTTGGTAGAGCGGCCGGGCAACGCCGTGGACGAAGTGACGAGCTGGTTCGAGTCGCTCAAGCATGCCCGCAACTTCCGTGTCGATCACTACTTCGATGTCCTGCGCCAGCTCGATGAGGCGGCACAGCCGCATCTGCGTCGCCTGGCGCGGGACTACATCCAGTCGCCGCACCTGTCGCCGGCCGAGCAGAGCCGCATCTGGACTCGCTGCCACGGTTTCTGGAACGAAGTCGCAGCGAGTTATTCCCTGTGCACGACGCGGGCGCGACTCGACCCACGCAGCAAGGGCAGCGAAGCGCTGAAAGCTGTACTGCCTCTGGCTGAGGCACGCCAGCTTGCAGCTCGCCGCTGTCAGCTCAAGTGGCTCGCCTACCGCTATGCAGCCGCCGGCGCGGAACTCTGGCAGGCGCTGGGTGCGAGCTACCTGGCAGCCGAACAGGCTGGCTATGCGCAGAAGTCGGTGCAGCTCTATCCGGGACAGCACGGATTGAGCACCGTCCAGCAGCAATACACGCATGCATTGGTCTTCTGCTCGTCGTCGATGGACGGCCTGCTTCCGGAACAGATCGAACTCGCTGATCGGCTCATTGCCCACTTCCTCTCCGCTTTCGTTCTCTTGCCGGCGCCGCGTACGGACAGCGTGTATTGGGTCGACGCCGCCGGCGGCGAGCCGCCGGCACGACTGAGCCGGCGGCCCGCCGTGGTCCGCGCCAGCTTGCGCTACCTTTCGCCCGCGCCGGCATTGACGGCGCTCAACGAGCTGACCCACCGCCTCGAGCATGGGGATCTGCCGGCGGACCTCAATCTCGGCGGCGAGTACCCGCCGAAGCTGGTGCTCGCGGTATTGCGCCACCTGCGTCCCTACTGGGCACTGCAACCACCACAGCGGCAGCACCGGCGACACGCCATCAGGACGCAGATGACCGTGATCGAGGGCTTCGAGCAGTGCTACATGGTCTTCGCCGGGGCGACGCTGCAGTTGCAGGGGGATCCAGCGCGGCAGCAGTGGCTGGTGGACAACATCAGCCTCGGTGGCTTCCGGGCGCTCCTCGACCGTTCGTCGGAAGCGAAGGTGCGGCTGGGCGCCCTGCTCTGCATGCAGGCGGAAGGGAGCGACAACTGGCTTCTCGGCGTTGTCAGGCGACTGGGCGCGTTGGCGGATGGTGTTGCCACTGTTGGCGTGCAGGTGCTGTCCCGGCGGGCAAGGAGCGTCGATCTGCGGCCACGGCGCAGCGGCTTCGCAGCCGCCGTCGCCATCCCCGGCATCTACTTCGGTGAGGAACACGGCGCAGCCGACGTGCTGCGCATTCTTCTGCCGCTGGGTGGATTCCAGGTCCGCGAAAACCTCGACCTGACCCTCGATGGTGGGCTCAGCGTGCTGGTGCCACTGGAGGTCGAGGAGAGCGGCGGCGATTTCGAGATTGCCCGCTTCCGTCAGGAGCGGGTCGGCTGAGAGGCTGTGATCAGGCGGGCTGCGATCGCTGCGCGGATTTCGGCCGAAACGCCTTGACGACCTCTTCCCGCGTCTCGACGTAAGGACCGCCGAGGAGGTCGATGCAGTAGGGGATGGCGGCGAAGATGCCGCTGACCCGCAGGCTGCCATCGGCGCCCCTGAGCCCTTCGAGCGTCTCGCGGATTGCTTTCGGCTGCCCGGGGAGGTTGACGATCAGCGCCTGGCGACGAATCACCGCCACTTGGCGCGAAAGGATCGCCGTCGGCACGAAGTTCAGGCTGATGCGCCGCATCTCCTCGCCGAAACCGGGCATCAGCTTGTCGGCAACGGCCATCGTCGCCTCCGGAGTCAGGTCGCGGGCGGCTGGTCCCGTGCCGCCGGTGGTCAGGACGAGATGACAGCCGCTGCGATCGACGAGGTCGATCAGCGTCTGCTCGATCGTCGCACGATCATCGGCGATCAGGCGCGCCTCGCTGCGCCACGGGCTGCTGACGGCAAGCCGCAGCCAGTCTGCGAGCGCCGGCAGCCCTTGATCCTGGTAGACGCCCTGCGCAGCGCGATCGCTGATCGACACCAGGCCGACCAGCAATTCCTCATTGCCGCTCATCATCCTCTTCCCTGTCCGCTGTTGCCGTTTTCTGCTCGATGTCCCGCAACAGTCGAAACAGCGCACGATAGTTGCGTGGCGGTTTGCCCTGCGCCTGCTCGGCGAGTGCTGCTCGCCGCAGCGAGCGCAGTTGCTGCAGGTCGACCGACGGCGAGCGACTGGCGATCGTGAACAGAAGCTTCTCGTCGGCGAGAAGCTCGCTGCGCAGGCGCTCGGTGCGGTGCAGCATCGCCGTTTCGTCGGCGGAGTCGCCGCGAGCCGCGGCCAGAGCCGCGCGGATTGGCTGCGGGTCGACGGTCCGCATCAGGCGGCCAATGTACTGCATCTGCCGGCGCCGTGCGTTGTCCTGACGCGCCATGCCGCGCGCCTGATCGACGGCAAGCCGCAGATCCTCAGCCAGCTCGACCTGGCGCAGGCGATCGGCGGGCAGTGCCACGAGTTCCTCGCCCAGTTCCTGCAGTTCCACCATCGCGCGCTTGCGCTTCGTCTTCGATGGCGGTTGCGGATCTTCCTGGCCTTCGGCTGCTGCGGGGGGGCTGTTCATGGGCACTGTGCGTTGGTTGTCTTCGGCGACCGGTCGGCCAGGTGGCGGCGCCGGGAGCTGCTATGATAGCGGCTTTTGTCGCCGGCCAGACCCCATGTCCCGCTCAGCCCCGCCCGTCAGCAGCGAATCACGCTTCAGTCACAGCCTCGACACGCTGCGGGAGCTGGCGAGCGATGTCCTCGCCCACGCTGCCAGACAGGGAGCGAGCGCTTGCGAGGTCGATGTGTCGACGGGTTTCGGGCAGTCGGTGAGCGTGCGCTGCGGCGAGGTGGAAACCATCGAGTACAACCGGGACAAGGGCGTCTCGGTGTCGGTCTACCTCGGCCAGCGCAAGGGACACGCCAACACCTCCGACTTCTCGCCCAAGGCCGTTCGCGAGACCGTCGAGGCGGCGCTGAACATCGCCCGCTTCACCGCCGAGGATCCCTGCGCCGGTCTGGCTGACGCCGCCCTGCTGGCAACCGACGTCGGCAGCCAGCCGGACCTCGAACTCTACCACCCATGGCTGCTTTCGGTCGACGATGCGGTCATCCTCGCCCGTCGCTGTGAGCAGGCTGGCTTCGCCGTCAGCCCCGAGATCAGCAATTCCGAAGGCGCGACGGTGTCGATCCAGGAGGGGCAGTTCGTTGCCGCCAACAGTCTGGGCTTCATGGCCGGCTACCCGAGTTCACGCCACTACCTGTCGTGCTCGTTGATCGCCGGCCGCAACGACGCCATGCAGCGGGACGACTGGTACGAGGTTGCCCGCGACCCGCTGGCGCTTGCTCCGGCCGAGGTGATCGGCGCGCGCGCCGCGCAGCGTGCGCTGTCCCGCCTTGGCGCGCGCAAGATCAGGACCTGCAAGGTGCCGGTGCTGTTCGAGGCGCCGCTGGCGGCATCGCTGATTGGCCACTTCGTGCACGCGGCGAGTGGTGGCAGCCTCTATCGCCGTACCTCCTTCCTCCTCGACAGCCTCGGCAAGCGCGTCTTCTCGCGCAAGCTGCGCATCAGTGAGCGGCCGCATTTGCCAGGCGCCCTCGCCAGCAGCTATTTCGACAACGACGGTGTTGCCACGCAGGACCGCGAAGTGGTCGACGACGGTCGCCTGCAGGGCTATTTTCTCAGCGCCTACAGCGCCCGCAAGCTGGGGTTGCAGACCACCGGCAACGCCGGCGGCTGCCACAACCTGATCGTCCGACCGGGCAAACGCGATCTGCCGGGGCTGCTGCGCAAGATGGGACGTGGGCTGCTGGTGACCGAACTGCTCGGCCATGGCGTCAATTACGTCACCGGCGACTATTCGCGCGGCGCTGCCGGCTATTGGGTCGAAGGGGGTGCCATCGTGCACCCGGTGGAAGGCGTCACCATTGCCGGCAACCTGCGCGACATGTTCCGCAACATCGCTGCCGTGGGCGCGGACGTCGTCGTCCGTGGCTCGAAGCAGGTCGGTTCAATCCTGATCGAACAGATGAAGGTTGCTGGCGACTGATTCGCGGCGATGACGGTGGATCACCGCCGGTAGCGGCCGCAGCAAGTCCTTGTTCCACCCACGGCCGCTTTGGCTATAATCGCCGGGCAACTCGCTGACAACAAACCTTACAGGAGACAAGAAAGTGGAAAGACGTTCCTTCTTGAAGAATGCTGGTGTCGGTCTTGCCGCCGGCACCATGGCCATGCCCGCAATCGCCCAGAACGCGCCGACGATCAAGTGGCGGCTGGCGTCGAGCTTCCCGAAGAGCCTCGACACCATCTACGGTGGTGCCGAAGTCATGGCCAAACGGGTGGCCGAGGCGACCGGCGGCAAGTTCCAGATCCAGGTCTTCGCCGGTGGCGAGATCGTTCCCGGGCCGGCGGTCTTCGATGCGGTCAAGGACGGCACGGTGGAGATGGGGCACACCGTCTCCTACTACTTCTTCGGCAAGGATCCCACCTACGCGCTCGAAACTGCGGTTCCCTTCGGCATGACCAATCGCCAGATGGACGCCTGGATGCGTTACGGCAATGGCGGCAAGCTGCTCGGCGAGTTCTTTGCCAAGTCGAACATCATGACCATCCCCTGCGGCAACACGACGACGCAGATGGGTGGCTGGTACCGCAAGGAGATCAAGACCGCGGCCGACCTCAAGGGGCTGAAGATCCGTATCGGCGGCTTCGCCGGCGCCGTCCTCAGCAAGCTCGGTGCGGTGCCGCAGCAGATCCCGGGTGGCGACATCTATCCGGCGCTTGAGAAGGGAACGATCGATGCCGCCGAGTGGATCGGCCCCTACGATGATCAGAAGCTCGGTTTCAACAAGGTGGCCAAGTTCTACTACTACCCCGGATGGTGGGAGGGCGGCCCGCAGGTGTCGGCCTACGTCAACCTGAAGAAGTGGGCCGAGTTGCCGAAGGAGTACCAGACCATTCTGCAGCTCGCCTGTGCCGATGCGCATGTGGACATGGTCGCCAAGTACGATGCCAAGAATCCGACGGCGCTGAAGCAGCTCGTCGGCTCGGGAACGCAACTGAAGCAGTTCCCGAAGGAAGTCATGGACGCCTGCTACAAGGCGGCGATGGAACTCTACGCCGAGACATCGGCGAAGAACGCCGAGTTCAAGAAGGTCTACGACGACTACAAGAAATTCATGGATGACCAGAACCTCTGGATGCGCATCGCCGAAGGAGCGTACACCAACTACATGTACAGCAAGCGCTAGGATCTGCTCCGCACGCAGCGGTTGCAGGTTGCCCGTTGCGTTTCCGGATAGGACAGAAAGGGGACCGGGGCAGACGCCCCGGTCCCCTTTTTCTTGGTGCGCCCAGCATGGGCGCACTCTTGCGGGTGCAAGTCCCGCCGTAAGTTGATCACAGCGAACGAAGCGAAGCGCAACTGCCTGAGGGCGACCGATGGTGGGAAGGAAGCGTGGAGCGAAACTGCGAGCCGATGAACAAGAACCGGATAGAAGGCGCTGCCGAGCAGGGCGAGCGGGCCAGAGACCGCGAAGCTCTCGTGATCAAGGCGAAGTGGCGTAGATT
>JAGFNJ010000013.1 GCA_017592775.1 Candidatus Accumulibacter conexus
AATCTACGCCACTTCGCCTTGATCACGAGAGCTTCGCGGTCTCTGGCCCGCTCGCCCTGCTCGGCAGCGCCTTCTATCCGGTTCTTGTTCATCGGCTCGCAGTTTCGCTCCACGCTTCCTTCCCACCATCGGTCGCCCTCAGGCAGTTGCGCTTCGCTTCGTTCGCTGTGATCAACTTACGGCGGGACTTGCACCCGCAAGAGTGCGCCCATGCTGGGCGCACCAAAAAAAAGCCCGCCGGGTGGCGGGCTTTACTGCCGGTGAGGCTACCGGCAGCGCCGGCTCACTCGAACTCGATGATCACCTGATCGACCGACAGGCTTTCGCCCGGAGCGGCAACGACCTTCTTCACCTTGCAGTCGCGCTCGGCCTTGAGAACGTTCTCCATCTTCATCGCTTCGATAACCGCCAGCTTCTCGCCCGCAGCGACCTGCTGCCCGTCCGCCACCGAAACCTCGCGCAGCAGACCCGGCATTGGCGACAGCAGGAACTTCGACAGGTCCGGTGGCACCTTCTTCGGCATCAGTGCCAGCATGCGCGCCGCATTGGCGGTCATCACCGTCGCCTTGACCTGCTTGCCGAAATGGACGACGCGATAGAGCAGACCGATGCGCTCGAGCTGCAGACAGATCGGCGCGCCGTTGCAGGTGCCACGGAAGACGAGTTCACCGAACATCCAGTCGGAGACGAGGTCGTACTTGTCGACACCATGGGTAACCGAGTAGCCACCCGGGATCGCCACGACCGAGACCGGGTAATCCTTGCCTTCCATCTGGACGACCCAGTCCTTGCCGACCTTGCGCTGATGCCCGGGCATCTGGTCGCTGATCTGAACGGCACGATCGATATAGCGACGACGACCAAAAGCGGCGAGCGCGGCGAGCAGACCAGGGTCTTCGTGCACGACGCAGGACTCGTCGAAGCCATTGGGGAACTCTTCGGCGATGAAAGAGGTGGTGAACACCCCCGAAAGGAAGCGCTGATTCTGCATCAACGCCGCCTGGAACGGGATGTTCGAGTCGATGCCGCGGATGACGAAAGCGTTGAGCGCGTCGCGAACGCGGATGACCGCCTGGTCGCGAGTACCGCCGTGGCAGATCAGCTTGGCGATCATCGAATCGTAGTACATCGAGATCTCGCCGCCTTCAAAGACGCCGGTATCGACCCGTACCTGGCCTTCGGCAACCTCCGGCGGCCGGTACTTGACGAGACGCCCGACCGACGGCAGGAAGCCGCGGAACGGATCCTCGGCATTGATCCGGCACTCGATGGCCCAGCCATTGATCTTCAGATCCTCCTGGGCAAACGGCAGCTTCTCACCGGCAGCGACGCGAATCATCAGTTCCACGAGGTCCAGACCCGTGATCATCTCGGTGACCGGATGCTCGACCTGCAGGCGGGTGTTCATTTCCAGGAAATAGAACGACTTGTCCGAGCCGACGACGAACTCGACCGTGCCCGCGCTCTGGTACTGCACAGCCTTTGCCAGTGCCACCGCCTGCTCGCCCATCGCCTTGCGGATCTTTTCGTCGATGAAAGGCGACGGCGCTTCTTCGAGGACTTTCTGGTGGCGACGCTGGATCGAGCACTCGCGCTCGAACAGGTAGATCGTGTTGCCGAAGGAGTCGGCGATGATCTGGATCTCGATGTGGTGCGGACCCTCGACGAACTTCTCGATGAACACGCGATCGTCACCGAAGCTGTTGCGCGCCTCGTTGCGGCAGGCATCGAATCCTTCCGCCGCCTCCTGGTCGTTGAAGGCAACCCGCAGACCCTTGCCGCCGCCACCGGCGGAGGCCTTGATCATCACCGGGTAGCCGATGCCGCCGGCAATCGACACCGCCTGTGCGGCGTCGCCGATCTCGGCGTTGTAGCCCGGAATGGTGTTGACCCCGGCTTCCATGGCCAGCTTCTTGGAGGCGATCTTGTCGCCCATCGCCGCCACCGAATAATGCTTCGGGCCGATGAAGACGACACCGTTCTCCTCGAGTCGGCGCGAGAACTCCTCGTTCTCCGACAGGAAGCCGTAACCCGGATGCACGGCTTCGGCACCGGTCCGCTTGCAGGCGTCGATGATCTTGTCGATCACCAGATACGACTCCTTCGATGCTGCCGGACCAATACAGACCGCCTCGTCGGCGAGCAGCACGTGCATCGAATCCTTGTCCGCTTCTGAATAGACGGCCACCGTCTTGATGCCCATCTTCTTGGCGGTCTTCATCACCCGGCAGGCAATTTCGCCCCGGTTGGCGATCAGAATCTTCTTGAACATCACTATTTCTCCCCGGGTATCAGAGCGGAATGTTGCCGTGCTTGCGCCACGGGTTTTCCAACTTCTTGTTGCGCAACATCGCCAGTGAGCGGCAGATGCGCTTGCGCGTCTCGTTCGGCATGATGACGTCGTCGATGAACCCGCGTGCGCCGGCGACGAAGGGGTTGGCAAACTTCGCCTTGTACTCCGCCTCGCGCGCGGCGAGCTTGGCCGGATCGTTCTTCTCCTCGCGGAAGATGATCTCGACCGCGCCCTTTGGCCCCATGACCGCGATCTCGGCCGACGGCCAGGCAAAGTTGACGTCGCCGCGCAGGTGCTTCGAAGCCATGACGTCGTAGGCACCGCCGTAAGCCTTGCGGGTGATGACGGTAATCTTGGGTACCGTGCACTCGGCGTAGGCGTAGAGCAGCTTGGCGCCGTGCTTGATGATGCCGCCGAACTCCTGGGCGGTACCCGGCATGAAGCCCGGCACGTCGACAAAGGTGATCACCGGAATGTTGAAGGCATCGCAGTAGCGAACGAAGCGGGCAGCCTTGATCGAACTCTTGATGTCGAGACAGCCGGCAAGCACCAACGGCTGGTTGGCGACGATACCAACCGTCGAACCGTCCATGCGGGCAAAGCCGATGACGATATTCTTGGCGTACTCGCGCTGCAGTTCGAAGAAGTCGCCATCGTCGGACACCTTGATGATCAGTTCCTTGATGTTGTACGGCTTGTTCGGGTTGTCGGGAACCAGCGTGTCGAGCGAGAAGTCGAGGCGGTCGGCCGGATCCTGAGACGGCACACGCGGCGGCTTCTCGCGGTTGTTCGATGGCAGGAAGCTGATGAAGCGGCGCAACATCATCAGCGCCTCGACGTCGTTCTCGAACGCCAGATCGGCAACACCGGACTTGCTGGTGTGGCTGATCGCGCCGCCGAGTTCTTCCGCGGTGACATCCTCGTGCGTCACCGTCTTGACCACTTCAGGACCGGTGACGAACATGTACGAGGAGTCCTTGACCATGAAGATGAAGTCGGTCATCGCCGGGCTGTAGACGGCGCCACCGGCACACGGACCCATGATCAGCGAGATCTGCGGCACGACCCCGGAGGCCAGCACGTTGCGCTGGAACACCTCGGCGTAGCCGGCAAGCGAGGCGACGCCTTCCTGGATGCGCGCCCCACCCGAATCGTTGAGACCGATCACCGGCGCCCCGACCTTGATCGCGTGGTCCATCACCTTGCAGATCTTCTCCGCGTGCGCTTCCGACAGCGAACCGCCAAAAACGGTGAAGTCCTGCGAGAAGACGAACATCAGCCGGCCGTTGATCGTGCCGCAGCCGATGACCACCCCGTCGCCGGGCACCGACTGCTCGGCCATGCCGAAGTCGTTGCAGCGATGCTCCATGAACATGTCCCACTCTTCGAACGAACCGCTGTCGAGCAGCAGTTCAATCCTCTCGCGGGCTGCCAGTTTCCCCTTGCTGTGCTGGCTGTCGATGCGCTTCTGGCCACCACCAAGACAGGCCGCCGCACGCTTTTCTGCAAGCTGGCGAATGATGTCGTGCATAAGTTCTACTCCCTAACGGTCGCGTCAATCAGAACTACTCAAACAGGTCGGAGATATCGCTGGAAATTGCCTGGCAGCCGGCTTCTAGTTCTTCTGGTGCTTTCAGTGTTTCAGATAGGCGAGGAGTCGTGACGCCGCGGCGCCGGGCGTTGTCCGGCCTTCGGCGACGTCGCCCGTGAGAACCGGCAGCGCCGAGCGCACCGTCGGGTGCGAGCGAAAATACTGCCGCAAACCCGAATCGATCAGATTCCACATCCAATCGACGGCCTGCCGGCGTCGCTTGTCGTCGAACTCGCCGCTGGCGATCATGGTCGTCCGATAGCGCTCGATCTCGGCCCAGAACTCGGCAATGCCGCGCTTGGCGAGAGCACTCATCGTCAGCACCGGCGGTCGCCAATTCGGACTCGTGCTGCGCAGCATGGTCAAGGCGGCGCGCATCTGGTTGCGGGCAAAGGCTGCTGCCCGTTCGTCGATATCGGCCTTGTTGAAGACGATCAGGTCGGCGATCTCGACGATGCCCTTCTTGATCGCCTGCAGGTCATCGCCGGCATTGGGCAGCTGCAGCAGGACGAACGCATCGACCATGCCGGCAACCGTGGTCTCGGACTGCCCGACACCGACCGTCTCGACGATGATGACATCGAAGCCGGCAGCTTCGCAGACGAGCATCGCCTCGCGCGTCTTGTCGGCGACCCCACCGAGCGACCCGGCCGACGGACTCGGGCGGATGAAGGCCTCGTCGCGCTGGCAAAGCAGCTCCATGCGCGTCTTGTCGCCAAGAATCGAGCCCCCGGAGACCGACGACGACGGGTCGACGGCAAGCACGGCAACCCGTCGGCCAGCCTCGATGAGGTAAAGGCCGAGCGACTCGATGAAGGTTGACTTGCCGGCTCCGGGAGAACCGGAGATGCCGACCCGGATCGTTCGCCCGGTATGTGGCAGCAGCGCCGCGAGCACGTGGCGTGCGCGTCGCTGGTGATCACCGTGGGTCGACTCGACGAGGGTGATGGTTTTCGCCAGCGCCCGTCGGCGACCGGCGAGAACGCCATCAACGAGATGCTGGTCGGCAGCCGAAAGACTGCCGGCAGTCGCACTGGTCATATCCACTTCCTGCTCGCCGGCAACGGAACCGCTCAGGTGGCGGCGTGTTGGCGTGCCTTGCGGATCTCCGCGAGAACGGTCATCGCCGAATCCTCGATGCGTGTACCCGGGCCGAAGATGGCTTTCGCACCGGACTCGAAGAGGAAGTCGTAGTCCTGCGCCGGAATGACGCCACCGGCAAAGACGATGATGTCATCGGCTCCCTGCTCCTTCAGCGCGCGCACGAGTGCCGGCAGCAGCGTCTTGTGGCCAGCGGCGAGAGAGGACACGCCGACGGCGTGGACGTCGTTTTCGATCGCCAGCCGCGCAGCTTCTTCGGGCGTCTGGAAGAGCGGTCCAACATCGATGTCGAAACCGAGGTCGGCGAAGGCGGTGGCGACCACCTTGGCGCCGCGGTCGTGGCCATCCTGCCCCAGCTTGGCGATCATGATCCGTGGCCGGCGGCCCTCGTCCTCGTTGAACTTGAGGATTTCGGCCTTCAGCGTTTCCCAGCTCGCCATGCCCTCGACGACCGCACCATAGACGCCGGAGACCGTCTGCTGTGTCGCACGGAAGCGTCCGAAAACCTTTTCCATGGCGTCGGAGACCTCGCCGACGGTCGCCCGCAGTCGCATCGCGCGCACCGCCATGTCGAGCAGGTTGCCTTCACCGCTTTCCGCACAGCGTGTCAGGTCGGCAAGCGCCGCCTCGACCTTGGCGCTGTCACGGCTTTCGCGAACCGACTTCAAGCGTGCAACCTGCGCTTCGCGGACGGCGTTGTTGTCGATGTCCCGGATTTCGAGATCATCTTCCTTCGCCAGCTTGTACTTGTTCACGCCGACGATGACATCCTTGCCGGAGTCGATGCGCGCCTGCTTGTCGGCGGCGCAGCCCTCTATCTTCATCTTCGCCCAACCGGATTCGACGGCATGCGTCATGCCGCCCATGCTCTCGACCTCCTCGATGAGCTTCCATGCCTCATCGACCAGGTCCTGCGTCAGCTTCTCCATCATGTACGAGCCGGCCCACGGGTCGATGACGCTGGTGATGTGCGTTTCCTCCTGGACGATCAGCTGCGTGTTGCGGGCGATGCGGGCGGAGAACTCGGTCGGCAGGGCGATCGCCTCGTCGAGGGCGTTCGTGTGCAGCGACTGCGTGCCGCCGAAGACCGCGGCCATCGCCTCGATCGTCGTGCGCACGACGTTGTTGTACGGATCCTGCTCGGTCAGCGACCAGCCGGAAGTCTGGCAGTGGGTGCGCAGCATCATCGACTTCGGGCTCTTCGGCGAGAACTCGCGCATCACCTTCCACCACAGCAGCCGGGCGGCGCGCAGCTTGGCGACCTCGAGGTAGAAGTTCATGCCGATGGCGAAGAAGAACGACAGCCGGCCGGCGAACTCGTCGACGTCGAGGCCCGAGGCCAGCGCCGTCTTCACGTACTCGCGCCCGTCGGCGATCGTGAACGCCAGCTCCAGGGCCTGCGTCGCGCCGGCTTCCTGCATGTGGTAGCCGGAAATCGAGATCGAGTTGAACTTCGGCATGTGGTGCGCGGTGTAGCCGATGATGTCGGAAATGATCCGCATCGACGGCTTCGGCGGATAGATGTAGGTGTTGCGGACCATGAACTCCTTGAGGATGTCGTTCTGGATCGTCCCCGACAGTTTCTCCTGCGGCACGCCCTGCTCTTCGGCGGCGACGATGTAGCCGGCCAGGATCGGCAACACGGCGCCGTTCATCGTCATCGACACCGAGATCTTCTCCAGCGGGATGCCATTGAACAGGATCTTCATGTCCTCGACCGAATCGATCGCCACGCCAGCCTTGCCGACGTCGCCGGTTACCCGGGGATGGTCGGAATCGTAGCCGCGGTGCGTCGCCAGATCGAAGGCCACCGAGACACCCTGTCCACCGGCAGCCAGCGCCTTGCGATAGAAGGCGTTCGAGGCCTCGGCAGTGGAAAAGCCGGCGTACTGGCGAATGGTCCACGGACGCACCGCGTACATCGTCGCCTGCGGCCCGCGGACGAATGGCGCCAGGCCGGGCAGGGTGTCGGTGTACTGCAGGCCGTCGACATCCTTTTTGGTATACAGAGGCTTGACGACGATCCCCTCGGGCGTCACCCAGTTCAGGGCATCGACGTTGCCACCCGGTGCGGATTTGGTGGCGGCCCTCTTCCAGGCGTCGAGATTGGCGGAATTCGGCAGTTCAGGGCTGTTCTCGTTGGGCATGACGGAACCTTTCAGGAAATCTGTGGATTGGGGCGGGCAGGCCAAGTGGCGACGCCGCAGCCGTGGTATTCGTGGCGGGAGACGCGCTGCCTAGCGCAGCCTGTTCGAGCTCTTGACACCCCGCCCATCGAATAATACTGTATCCATAATTATGAAAGCAAGTTTCCGGAATCCTGATTCACCGTATGAAGAAGAACAGCCATGGCGCCGAGTCGGATAGCGCAGACGGCCCTCTACCAGGAAGTCGCCGAGCGGCTGCGACAGCGGATTTTTGCGCACGAACTGTTGCCCGGAATCCGCATCGACGAACAACAGTTGGCGGTCGAGTATGGCATCAGCCGGACGCCACTGCGTGAAGCGCTGAAGGTGCTCGCCGCCGAAGGGCTGGTCACCCTGCGGCCACGCCGCGGGGCCTTCGTCACCGAGATCTCGGACCAGGATCTGGACGAGATCTTTCCCCTGATGGCGATGCTCGAGGGACGCTGCGCCCTCGAAGCGACGACAAGAGCAAGGCCGGAGCAGATCGCCCGGCTCGAGGCACTGCATCGCCAGTTGCAGCGCTTTGCCGCCAGCAACCAGATCGGACGCTTCTTTGAAACCAATCAGGAGTTCCACTTCCACATCCAGGAAATGTCCGGCAACCGCTGGCTGCGACAGGTGATCCAGGACTTGCGCAAGGTGCTCAAGCTCACGCGGCTGTTTTCGTTGAGCATCGACGGCCGGCTGCAGCAATCGCTGGACGAGCATGCCGGCATCCTCGAGGCGATCAAGGCCGGCGATGCACCGCGCGCACAGACGATGATGCACGACCACATCCTTGCCGGCCGCCAGGCGCTGGCGCGCGGCACGGTCGTGAAGGCCGTGGCCGTGTCATGAGTGGCAGCATCAGGTGCACTTGCGATGGCGAGGTGGCGACCGTCACGCTATCGAATCCGGCGAAACTCAACGCCGTCGACTCCGCCATGTGGCGGCAACTGGCGCTGGTCGTCAGCGAGCTTTCTGCCGACACCCGGCTTCGCTGCCTGGTGCTGCAGGGTGAGGGAGAACAGGCCTTCGCCGCCGGCGGCGACATCGAGGAGTTCACCAGCCAGCGTGATACCGTCGAGCATGCGATGGCTTATCACGCACAGGCGGGAGCCGCGCTGCAAGCGGTCGGCGACTGCCCCCTGCCGACGATCGCGCTGATCCAGGGCGCCTGTATCGGTGGTGGCCTGGAGATCGCCGCCCAATGCGATCTGCGCATCTGCGGTGAGTCTGCCCGCTTTGGCGCACCGATCAACCGGCTCGGTTTCTCGATGTATCCGGTCGAGATGCTGGCGCTGTTGCGCCTTGCCGGTGCGGCGACGATGCGCGAGCTGCTCCTCGAGGGCCGTATCCTGGGAGCGGCCGAGGCCCTCGCCAAGGGACTCGTGACGCGTGTCGTCGCCGACGGGGCAGTTGCCGCGGAAGCCGCCGCCACAGCCCGGCGAATCTGCCAGGGAGCGCCGCTGGTCGCGCGCTGGCACAAGCAGCTGCTGCGCCGTCTGCAACAGGATCTGCCGCTGCGCGAAGAGGAGTTGCGCGATTCCTTCGCCTTCCTCGAGACAGCGGACTACCGTGAGGGGCTGGCGGCCTTTCTCGCCAAGCGGGCACCGAGGTTTCGCGGCTGCTGATCGGCGGTCACGCCAGCAGCCGCCAGAGCATCCGCGCCGCGAGCACGACCAGCAGTCCGGCAAAGAGACGTTTCAGGGTCGCCACCGGCAGGCTGTGCGCCAGCTTCGCACCGAACGGTGCCATCAGCATGCTGCTCGGCACGAGCCAGAGGAAGGCGGGCAGGTAGATGTAACCGACACTCCCCGCCGGCAGCCCGGGATGCTCCCAGCCGTTGAAGAGATAGCCCAGCGAACCGCCAACGGCGATCGGGAAGCCGATCGCCGCCGAGGTGCCGATGGCGTTGTGGACGCGGACGTTGCACCAGGTGAGGAAGGGGACGGTCAGCGACCCGCCGCCGATCGACACCAGCGCCGAAACGCCACCGATGCCGACGCCGACGACGAGGACGGCAGCCCGTCCCGGCAGTTCGCGCGCGGCCTTCGGCTTCAGGTTGAAGACCATCTGCACCGCCACCAGCGAGACGAAGGCACTGAAGAAGATTGCCAGCGGCTGCGCCGGCACGCTCGCAGCCAGCAACGTCCCCAGCAGCGTGCCAAGCAGAATCCCGGGCGTGATCTGAACGACGATCGGCCACAACACGGCACCATGCCGATGGTGCGCCAGCAGGCTGGAAAGCGAGGTGAACAGGATCACGGCCATCGACGTGCCGAGCGCCAGATGCAGAACCTCGGCCGCGGGAAAGCCGGCCTGCGCGGCAAAGATGATGGTCAGCGACGGCACCATCACCAGCCCGCCACCGATTCCCAGGGCTCCTGCCGCAAAGCCGGTAAACAAGCCCAGTGCGACGTACGCCAACCACCAGCCCAAGGCCGCCTCCCGGAAGAAGAAACTTGCAGGCGACTATGATCCCACTTTTTTCCGGTCGCCGTAGTTCTTCTCGACCCACTCGCGGTAGGCTCCGGATTGCACGTTGCGCACCCAGTCCTCGTTTGCCAGATACCAGCGAACGGTCTTGGCGATGCCGGAAGCAAAGCTCTCCGCGGGCTTCCAGCCGAGTTCGCGCTCGATCCGGCGCGCGTCGATCGCGTAGCGGCGATCATGTCCGGGACGGTCAGCGACGTAAGTGATCTGCTGGCAATAGGGCCTGCCGTCAGGACGCGGGCGCAACTCGTCCAGCAGTCCGCAGACGGTGTGCACGATGTCCAGATTCGCCTTTTCGTTGCCGCCACCGACATTGTAGGTGGTGCCGGGAACGCCGGCCGCCAGCACGCGCCGAATCGCCGCACAGTGATCGCCGACGTAAAGCCAGTCGCGAATCTGCTGGCCATCGCCATACACCGGCAGCGGCTTGCCCGCCAGCGCATTGACGACCATCAGCGGGATCAGCTTCTCGGGAAACTGGTAGGGACCATAGTTGTTCGAACAGTTGGTGGTCAGCACCGGCAGACCATAGGTGTGATGATAGGCGCGCAGCAGGTGGTCACTGGCTGCCTTGCTCGCCGAATACGGGCTGTTCGGCTGATAGGGGTGGTCTTCGGTGAACGCCGGCGCGTCGGGTGCGAGCGAGCCGTACACTTCGTCGGTCGACACGTGCAGGAAGCGGAAGCTTCGCCGGGCGTCCTCCGGCAGCAGCTTCCAGTACTCGCGGACGCTCTCGAGCAACTGGAAGGTGCCGACGACGTTGGTCTGGATGAAGTCGGCGGGGCCGTGGATCGAGCGGTCCACGTGTGACTCGGCGGCAAAGTTGACGATCGCCCGCGGTTCGTACTGCGCGAGCAGGCGGGAGCAGAGTTCGCCGTCGCCGATGTCGCCGTGCACGAAGATGTGGCGGGCGTCGCCGGCCAACGCGGCGAGGCTCTGCCGGTTGCCGGCATAGGTCAGCCGGTCGAGATTGACGATCGGCTCGTCGCTTGCCGCCAGCCAGTCGAGCGCGAAGTTCGCGCCGATGAAGCCGGCACCGCCAGTGATCAGTATCATGTCCTCAAGCCTTCGCGTGCGGCCGACGCCGGTGAACCGGCTGCGGATCCCGGGTCATCTGCCATAAGTGTCTTCAAGGCGGACGATGTCGTCCTCGCCCAGATAGCTGCCGGACTGCACTTCGACGATCTCGAGGTCGATCTTGCCCGGATTCTCCAGCCGGTGAACGACGCCCAGCGGGATGTAGGTCGACTGATTTTCGGACAGCAGCAGCGATTCCTCGCCGCGGACGATTGCTGCCGTGCCCTTGACGACAACCCAGTGCTCGGCACGATGGTGATGCTTCTGCAGGCTGAGACTGGCGCCGGGCTTCACCAGGATCCTCTTGACCTGGTAGCGTGGGCCATGGGCGAGGCCTTCGTAACTGCCCCACGGCCGGTGGACGACGTGGCGGAACTCCGTCTCGCAGCGGCCCGAGCGCTTCAGGTCATCGACGAGCGTCTTGACATCCTGCGCCTTCGCCTTGTCGGCGACCAGCACCGCGTCGGGGGTGGCGATGACCACCAGGTCCTTGACGCCGACCGTCGCCAGCAGCCTGCCCTCGGAAAACAGGACGCAGTTGTTGGTATCGACGCTGCGCACGTCGCCACGCCGCGCGTTGCCGTCGCTGTCAACCTGGCCGATCGTCGCCAGCGCGTCCGATGCGCCGATGTCGTTCCAGCCGGCGTCGAGGGGAATCACGACGCCATGATCGGTCTTTTCCATGACCGCGTAGTCGATCGAGTTCGCGGGGCTGGCAGCAAAGGCGGTTTCGTCGAGACGGAGAAAGTCGAGATCCCGCCGCGACGCCGCGCAAGCGGCAGCCACCTGCTCGCGCATCACTGGCGCGAAGCGCTGCAGCGCGTCGAGAAAGCTGTCGGCACGAAACAGGAACATGCCGCTGTTCCAGAAATGGTCACCCGAATCGAGGTAGGTCTTCGCCGTCGCCGCATCGGGCTTCTCGACAAAGCGGTCGAGAACGTAGCCGCCCGGCAGCGGAGCGCCGCGGCGAATGTAACCGTAGCCGGTTTCCGGTCGGTCCGGCAGGATACCAAAGGTCACCAGCGCCCCTTCCCGGGCATGCGGGATTGCCGCCCGAACTGCTTCCTGGAAGGCTGCGATGCCAGCGATGACGTGGTCGGAGGGCAAGACCAGCAACAGGGGCGGCGCTTCGCCGTCGGCGTCGGCGAGCGCCCGGATGGCGGCCGCTGCGACGGCCGGCGCCGTATTGCGGGCCGCCGGTTCGAGCAGGATGTCTGCCTTGAGGCCAATCTCGAACAGTTGCTCGGCAACCAGAAAGCGATGGTGCTCGTTGGCAACGGCGATCGGTTTTCCCAGGCCTTCGAGCCCGGCGAGTCTGCGCAGCGTATTCTGCAGCAGAGAATACTCGTCGACCAGGCAGAGAAACTGCTTCGGATAATGAGTCCGTGACAGGGGCCACAAACGGGTTCCGGATCCTCCACAGAGAATGACCGGACGAATCACGGGGGGTTTCATTTGCATCGTCTCCAGACGGCACCGACTTGCCACACAGGGCTGGCGCGAGGCGGGATTATAGCCGGCAGATGGAGCCCCGGCGACGAACGGCAAGGACCTATAATGCGCACTTCCCGGCTGCCACCGATCTTCGTCACCCTGACCCGGCGATGCACATCCTATTGCTCAAGACCTCGTCGCTCGGTGACGTAATTCACAACCTGCCGGTGGTCAGCGACCTGCGGCGCAGTTTTCCCGACGCCGGCATCGACTGGTGCGTCGAGGAGAACTTCGCCGACATTCCACGCCTGCACCCGGCAGTCGGCGAGGTGATCCCGATCGCCATCCGGCGCTGGCGCCGCCAGCTTGGCCGGACTGCGACCTGGCAAGAGCTGCGCGACTTCCGGCAGCGCCTGCGCGCCAGGACCTACGACTACATACTGGACACCCAGGGCCTCGTCAAGAGCGCCCTGATCAGCCGGCTGGCAAACGGGCGGCGCCTCGGCTACGCCGCCGAGGCGGCACGCGAGCCACTCGCCGCGCGCTTCTACGACGACACCTTCGTCATCCCGCGCAACGTGCACGCCGTGCAACGCAACCGCTGGCTGGCGGCAGCGGCATTCGACTACCCGGTCGACCTGCCGCTTGAGTACGGGATATCGCCGCCGGTCATGGATGTCGGCTGGCTGCCGAACGGACCCGTTGCGGTCCTGCTGACGGCGACCAGCCGTGACGACAAGCTGTGGGACGAGTCGCACTGGTGTGCGCTCGGCCGCGAACTGTTGCGCAGCGGGGTGACCTCGATCCTGCCGACCGGTAACGCGCGCGAACGGGAGCGTGCCGAACGCATCGCAGCTGCCGTCACCGGAGCGATCGTCGCGCCACCGCTCGGCCTGCGGGAACTGGCGGCGCTGCTGGCGCGAGCCAGCGTCGCGATCGGCGTCGACACCGGCCTCGCACACCTTGCCGCGGCGTTGCGCGTACCGGTGATCGCCCTCTACGTGGCAACCGATCCGGCACTGACCGGGGTCTTTGGCAACGGGTTCGTCCGCAATCTGGGCAACTCGGGTGCACCACCCGAACCCGCCGCGGTCATCGCGGCCGCCGAGCGGGCACTGTGTCGTTGATCCGGCTGCTCTATTCGCTGCTTTTTCATCTGGCAATGCCGCTGGTCTGGATGCGGCTACTCTGGCGTTCCCGCCGGCAGCCCGAGTACCTGCGGCACGTCGGCGAGCGTCACGGCTTCTACCCACCGCCACCCGCTCGGCCGCTGATATGGCTGCACGCGGTGTCGGTCGGCGAGACCCGTGCCGCCGAACCGCTGATCGACCTGCTGCTGCAGCGCCACCCCGAACACCACGTCCTGCTCACCCACATGACGCCGACCGGCCGGGCGACCGGCCGTGAGCTGGTACATCGCTACCCCGACCGCCTGACGCAGGCCTACCTTCCCTACGACTTGCCGGCGACCTGCGGGCGTTTCCTCGATCATTACCGACCACGGATCGGGCTATTGATGGAGACGGAGATCTGGCCCAACCTGATCGCCGCAGCTGGGCGACGAGGGATACCGATGGCGCTGGTCAATGCCCGCCTGTCGCCCCGCTCGCAGCGCGGTTATGCGCGCCTGTCGGGCCTCACCCGGCCGGCGATCGCCGCACTGGGCGCGATTGCCGCCCAGACGGCGGCGGACGCCGCCCGCCTGCAGGCAGTTGGCGCCCGGCAGACGATCGTCTGCGGCAACCTGAAGTTTGACGTCACACCGCCGCCGGCGAAGCTGTCGCTCGGAGCACACTGGCGACAGGCGCTCGGCAGCCGCCCAGTCTGGCTGGCTGCCAGCACCCGCGAGGGCGAGGAAACGCTGCTGCTCGATGCCTTCGCGCGGCTGCCGCATCGCCACCTGCTGCTGCTGGTCCCCCGTCACCCACAGCGCTTCGCCGAAGTCGCCGAGCTGATCGCGAGCCGACAGCTCGCCTGCTGCCGGCGCAGCTGTGGCGAGTTGCCGGACGAGGAAACGCGTGTCTGGCTGGGTGACAGCATGGGAGAAATGCCCGCCTACTATGCGCTGGCGGACCTCGCATTGATCGGCGGCACGCTCTTGCCCTTCGGCGGACAGAACCTGATCGAGGCGGCTGCCTGCGGCTGCCCGGTTCTCCTCGGGCCGCACACATTCAATTTCGCACAGGCGAGTGCGGATGCCATCGCCTGTGGCGCCGGCCGCCGCATTGCCGATGCCGACGACGCCGTGGCCGTCGCCGCCGAGCTTCTGCAGCAGCCGCTGCTGCTGGCGCGCATGCGCGCTGCCGCGAGCAGTTTCAGCCAGGCGCATCGGGGTGCCACCGAACGGACGGCAGCACTCATCGAAAGCCTCATGGCGCCTCGAGCAGCAGGTTGATCCGTTCGACGTCGGCCTCGTTCAGCGTGCCGACGGCTGCCTTCAGGCGCAGTTGGTTCTGCAGGGTGTTGTAGCGCGCGCGTGCGAGATCCCGGCGCGTCACGTAGACCTGATTCTCGGCATTGAGGACGTCGATATTGATTCGCACACCCACTTCGTAGCCAAGACGGTTCGACTCGAGTGAGCTGAGACTCGACAGCAACGCGGCTTCCAGGGCGCGTACCTCGGCCAGACCGTTGACGACGCCGAGGTAGGCCTGGCGCGCGCTCAGCGCCGACGTCCGGCGGACGTTGTCGAGCGAGGCCCGCTCGGCGTCGCGCCGGGCGGCCGCTTCGCGGGTACGCGAATTGACCGCGCCGCCCTGAAAGATCGGGATGTTCACTTGCAGGCCGACCTGTCGCGTCGTCGTATCGACCGAGCCCAGCCCGGACTGGCCGGGGCCGTTGTTCTGGCCGTAGTTGGCGACCACATCGACGGTCGGGTAGTGACCGGCACGGTTGATGTCGACTGCCTTGCCAGCAGCCTCGGCGGCAGCTTCCTGCGCCTGGACGACAAAGCTGTCACGCTCGGCAGCCTCGACCCACGGCTCCATGTTCGCGGGCTGCGGTGCTTCCATAACCGCCTTCGGCTTCAGCCGGCTGAGCTCGCCCGGATCCTTGCCGATCAGCGCGCGCAAGGTGTAGCGCTTCACTTCCAGCTCGTTCTCGGCGGCAATCTCCTGTGCCGTCGCCAAGTCGAAGCGTGACTGCGACTCGTAGGTGTCGGTGATGGTGGCCGTGCCGACCTCGAAGTTCTTCTTGGCCTGTTCGAGTTGCTGGGCGATGGCCGTCTTGTTGGCCTGCACGGCACGCAGGTTCTCGATCGCGACGAGGACGTCGAAGTACGCCTGCGAGACGCGCAGGATCAGATCCTGCCCGGCCTGGGCAAAGGTGGCCTCGGTTTGCATGACCAGCAGCTTGGACTGGTCGTACTGGACGAAATTCTGCCAGCGGAACAGTGGTTGCGTCAGGTTGACGTTGTAGGCGTTGCTGTTGAACTGGTTGCGCGTGCTGACGCTGTTGGGGTTGCCGGTGATCCGGGTGTCGAAGCTGCCATCGTTGCCGAAGGTATTGCCGGTCGCGACGACCGTCGGCAGCAGGCCGGCAAGCGCCTGTGGCTGCTTCTCGCGCCCGGCTTCAGCGGTGGCACGCGCGGCAGCGTACTGTGCATCGTTGGCCAGGGCATCGCGATAGACCTGCAGCAGGTCGGCCGCTGCCACCGACCCCGCCAGGAGAAGAGCCGGCAGCAGGATGGCGAACTTGTCGACGCCGGAAGCACGAAGCATTGAGCGATCTCACTTTCAGCCAGGATTGCGCAGGCGCAAGCAAGCGCGCCGCGCGGGGTCACTCTGCCACCAAGACCGCGGCCAGTTGCCGCCTGTCGCGCGCCTCCCCTCAGAAGACGAAGCCGGCCCTCTGGCGAGAGGTCAAGGGCATGACCACGGTTTCGAAGAGGTTGCGGGTCTTGTAGGCCTGCTCATCGGTACGGACGATCAGGCGGGCCTCCATCACCGGTGCCTCGCCGATGAATGCAACCAGCCTGCCGCCGACCTTCAGTTGTTGCAGAAAGACGTCCGGCAACTCGGGGAGCGAGCCGGAGATGATGATCACGTCGTAAGGCGAGGGGCCGGACCACCCCCTTGAAGCATCCCCCGTCTCCACCGTGACGTTGACGACCCCAGCCTGCTGCAGCCGTCGCCTGGCATTCTCGGCCAGCAGCGGGTCGATCTCGACGCTGAAAACGTACTCCGCCTGCGACGCCAGAAGGGCAGCCATGTAGCCACTGCCGGTACCGACCTCGAGGACGATGTCGGTGTTCCTGACCGCCAGCTCCTGCAGCAGGCGTGCCTCGATCTTGGGCTGCAGCATGGTCTGACCGTTGCCGATCGGCAACTCGAGGTCGGCAAAAGCCAGGGCCTTCAATGCGTCCGGCACGAAGTCCTCGCGCCTCACCTCACCGAGCATGTCCAGCACCGCGGGGTCCAGCACCTGCCAGGGGCGAATCTGTTGCTCGATCATGTTGAAGCGCGCCCGCTCCATGTCCATATTCACCACAGCCATAGCATTCCCCGTCGCAAGCGTGTTGTCAGCGTTGTCAGTCTTCCGCGCAGCAGGGTGCGGTGTCCGCTCCTGCTCCTGTGCCGGCGATTATAACTCCGATCGGCACAGGTTCGCCGTCGTCAGGGCCTGGCACGCAGCAAGGCACCGCAGGTTGCAGCCGGCAGCGGGCCGGTGAACGACGAAGCGGCGCCTGCCGGCGCCGCGTGCGTGGGGGCGAACGCCGGCTCAGGCGGCGGCGAGACCCTTGATCTGTGCCGAGAGGCGGCTCTTGTGGCGCGCCGCCTTGTTCTTGTGGATGATCTTCTTGTCGGCAATGCGGTCGATGACCGACACCGAGTCCTGATAGATGCTCTGCGCAGCCGCCTTGTCACCGGCAAGAATCGCCTTCTGGACGCGCTTCACCGCCGTGCGCAAGGTTGAGCGCAGGCTGGTATTGTGGGCGCGCTGCTTGACGGCTTGGCGGGCACGCTTGCGGGCTTGTGCGCTGTTGGCCATGAGATGGTTCCCTTTGAAAGGCTGCGGATCAGTCGAGAGGCGCGGAGTATACCGACTGCCGCCAGCCGATGCAAGAGTCGATTGCGCTTGTCCCGTGCCGCCTGCGGGCTATTGCATTCGCCGGCATTCTCCCCCATCCTGCCAGCGTCTGCCAATGCCGCTCCGCCTTGCTGTCGCTGCCGACGCTGGCGGGCGACTGGTGGCGGCACGGCCCGCCGCCTGCGCGGCTGGCTGCGGGGCAGCAGGTCGGCCACGCCAGATGACATGATGACCACGGGAGATGCGGCTTTGCGACTCGGTATAGACCTGGGTGGCAGCAAGATCGAGCTGGTCGCGCTCGACGACTGCGGACGGGTGCTGCTGCGCCGGCGGCGACCGACACCGGGCGGCAGCTACCGCGAGACGGTTGCCGCGATCGGCGGACTGGTGGCGGCAGCCGAGCAGGATCTCGGCCAGCGCGGCAGCGTCGGTGTCGGCATTCCAGGTGCCGAGTCCACGGTTGATGGCACGGTCAAGAACGCCAACTCGACCTGGCTCATCGGCCAGGCCCTGCGGGACGACCTGCAGGCCCTGTTGCAGCGCGAAGTCCGTCTCGCCAACGACGCCAACTGTTTCGCCCTGTCCGAAGCCACCGATGGCGCGGCAGAGGGTGCCGAAACGGTCTTTGGCGTCATCCTCGGTACGGGCGTTGGCGGCGGCATCGTCGTGCGTGGGCGGGTGCTCGCGGGCGCCAACCGGGTAGCCGGCGAGTGGGGGCACAATCCGCTGCCCCTGCCGGACGAGGAGAGCCTGCCGCCCGCGCCATGCTACTGTGGCCGCTGCGGCTGCGTCGAGACTTGGCTCTCGGGTCCGGCGCTGGCTGCCGACCATCTGCGGCACGGCGGAGAAGCGCTGACCGCGCCGCAGATTGCGAGCCACGCGAGCGACGGCGACGCCGCCTGCCAGGCGACTCTGCGGCGCTACGAGCGGCGCCTGGCGAAGGCGCTGGCCGTGGTGGTGAACATCCTCGATCCGGATGCGATCGTCCTCGGCGGCGGGCTCTCGAACATCGATCGGCTGTACCAGTCGGTGCCGCAACTGTGGCAGCGGCACATCTTCTCCGATGTCGTTCAGACGCGGCTCCTGCGCAACCGGCATGGCGACTCGTCAGGCGTCCGCGGTGCCGCCTGGCTCTGGAACGTGGACTGAGGACTCGTGCAGAAATCGCCGCGAGCAAACCGGGACGCAAGGCGCGGCCGAGCAGCCCAGCAGAGCGACCGCGCCGTAGTGTGGTGCGCAGCCGGCGACATCGCGGGAGATTGATGGAAGATGCTGTGGTTCCGACTCTTCCTGCCCTTTGCCGGGGCCTACTTCCTCTCCTACCTCTACCGCACGGCGAACGCGGTCATCGGACCGGTACTGGCCGACGAGCTGGAACTCGGAGCCGGCGATCTGGGTCTGCTGACCAGTGCGTACTTCCTGACCTTTGCCGCCGCCCAGCTACCGCTCGGCATGCTCCTTGACCGCTTCGGGGCGCGCCGCGTCGAAGCGGCGCTGCTCCTGGTCGCGGCCGCTGGTGCCGCCACCTTCGCACTGGGGCAGAGCATCGTCGACCTGGCCGTTGCGCGTGGCCTCATCGGTGTCGGCGTTTCCGCGTGCCTGATGGCTGCGTTCAAGGCCTTTTCGCTCAGTTTTCCGGCCGACCGTCAGGCTTCGCTGACCGGCTGGATCATGACCGCCGGCGGCCTCGGAGCGCTGGCTGCGACGGCACCGCTCGACGCTGCGCTGCATCTCGCCGGCTGGCGCGACATCTTCTTCGTCCTCGCCGCGCTGACGCTGGTCGTCGCCGGCTGGCTGTTCGCCAGCGTCCCGGAAGGGAAGGGCGCAAGCTCGCCCGAAGCACTCGCCACGCAGTGGAAGGGAGTGAAAACGGTCTTCGGCAGCGCCCACTTCTGGCGTTTCGCGCCACTCGGCCTGTGCCTGACTGGCGGCTTCATGGCGGTGCAGAGCCTGTGGTCGATCTCGTGGCTGATGCAGGTGGACGGCTACACGCGTGCGCTTGCCGCCGACCACATGGCCGGAATGAGCGCGGCAATGCTGCTCGCGTACGTGCTGATCGGCCTCCTCGCCACCGCTCTCGCAAGGCGCGGGATCAAGCCGGTGCAGTTGCTCGGTGCCGGCCTCGGCCTCTCGCTGGTCACACTGGCGCTGATCGTCAGCGGGGTGGGTGGGCAGAGTTACCTGCTCTGGCTGGCCTACGGAAGCTTCTCCAGTTTTGGCACGCTGGCATACTCGCAGGCGGCGGCCGGCTTTCCGCTCGCCCTCTCGGGTCGCGCGAACACGGCTTTCAACCTGATGGTTTTCATCGGCGCCTTCGGCGTCCAGTGGGGACTCGGCCTGCTGATCGACCTGCTGCAAGGATACGGGCAAAGCGCGGGGACGGCGCACCGCAGCGCCTTTCTCGTCCTCTTCGCCGCGCAGTCCGCGTCGCTGACCTGGTTCTGGATTGCCGGACGCCGGCGACGCTGAGCCATGCTGACAGCCACTCAGCGGTAGAGCGGCATCGCGGTGAGGCGACGCTCTATCTCGGCCGCCACCTGACGGTAGCTCGCACTCTCCGGTGCCGCGAAACGGCGCTCGAATTCGGCTGCCGACAACCCTTCAGGCAACCCGGCGAGCGATGGCGCCAGGTCGCCGTCACTCAAGGGCCGCTGCACTGCCGCCTGCAGGCGCGGCGAGCCGGCTGCCACGAGTTCGCCGAAGCGGGTTCCGGCGCGGTCGGCTGCCAGATCGGCGAACGAGAAGCCACTGCCGCTGCGCGCGTCACGCATTTCCTTGTCGAGGCCGACCGCATCCGCTGCCGGCTCACCCGCCCAGGCGGCGAGTGCGGCCGAGACGACAAAGTGCTGCGCGCTGTCGTGGCGGCCGTGCAGGCTCAGTTTCACGCGTCGCGGGCGCGTCCAGGAACGTGCCTCCGGCAGCACCTGCGACAGCGAGTTGCCGGAAACGTGGCCCGCCAGGACGAGCAGGGCAGCGCGGCCGCAGCGCGGTGATCGTTCGCTGCAGCCCCGCAGGAGCGGCGCCAGCACCTGCGCCAGTGGTACCGACGCCGCCCCGGAACGATGGTCGAGAAGGCCGGCCAGAGCCGTCTGGGCGGCCCGCAGATGGGCGGTGTCTGCGGGCGTGATGGCGAGCGATCGCGCCTGCTCAAGCAGTTCCGGCTGCCAGACGTAGCGGACGACGACGTTGCCAGCTGTGGCATCGAAGTCCACCCGGCGAATCGCCCGTTCCGCGACCTGCCACTGCTCGGTCATGCCGGCGGCGCGGATCACCGCAGCGGTGATGAGTTCGGCCAGCCAAGCTGGCAATGGCAGTGCCGCCAGCGAAGCGGTGGCGATCCGCGGGCGCCCGTCGGCCGCGGCGATGACGGCAGACAGATTGAGGTAGCGTGTTTCGGGCAGGGCATGCAGGGGAACGCTCAGGCGAAGCTCGCCGCAGTCCCCGACGACAACGAAGGCCCCGCGCCCACCGAGACTGCGACTCGCGAAGTGGTTGATGGCGGTGTCGATCAGACGGGCCGGCAGCAACGCTGTGCGCTCGTCACCGCGCCGCAGGCGACTGGGGTCGTTGCTCGCCAGCACGCGCCTGGCGTCGGCGATCGAGCTTGGCGCGATGGTCTCGCTGCGACTGACCAGCGGCTGCCGCTCGGCAATCACCAGCAACGACGCCAACGCCGCCAGCGGCAGCAGCAGGAGCAGAAGCAGAAGCAGCAGCCAGCCCCGCACGCACCGCCGGCTCAAGCGGAAGTGGGCGGCGGCACCTGCCCATGGCTCCCCTTCGCATCGCCCCAACGCAACGCGAAGCCGGCCCTGGCCAGCATCGCCGCCTCGATCTGCAGATCGGCACGAGTCAGCGGATGCGCCGCCAACCAGCCAGCGGGGAAGAGCAGGTGCAGGCGCTGCCGATCGACCTGCAGGGTGATCGGCGGCAGCGGCTCGCTGCTGCGGCCGCGATGCAGTACGACCGCCAGGCGCAGCAGCGTGCACAAACGCCGGGCGGGGCGGGCCCACGCCTTCGGCAGCGCAGCAAACGCGTCGGCAGGAAAGGACCGCCGGTGGCGCCGGACGAGGACAGACAGCAGCAACTGGTCGTCGCGCGAGTAGCCTGGCAGATCGGCATGCTGCAGGACATAGGCGCCGTGCTTGTGGTACTGGTCATGCGAAAGCAGGAGGCCGATCTCGTGCAGACGGGCGGCACGTTCGAGCACGTTTCTCGCCTCCTTGCCAGCCAGACCCCATCTGGCGCGCACCTGGCGCAGCAGATCGAGCGCCGTCGCGCTGACCCGCTCGGCCTGCGCCTGATCGAGTGTGAAACGGCGGATGACGTCGGCAATGGTGCGGTCGCGCACGTCCTCGTGCCGGATACGACCGAGCAGATCGTAGATCAGTCCCTCGCGCAGGGCGCCTTCCGAGACCTCCAGATGCTCGATGCCGAGTGTTTCGCACAGTCCATGCAGGACCACGAAGCCGCCGGCGAAGACGCGCGCACGCGGCGGCTCGAGTTGCCAGCGGCTGGCCAGTGCCGCCGTGTCGGATGTCTCGAGCAGTGCGCCGCGCAACCGGCGCAGCGCATCGAGAGTGATTCCCTCGCGACTCCAGCCCTCGCGGACGATCACATCCTGGATCGCCTTGATCGAACCCGAAGCGCCGGTCACCATCTCCCAGCCGCGCGCGAGGTACTCTTCACGGACGGGCTCGAGATGCAGTTGCACCAGCAGTTCGGCCTGGCGCAGGCGGCTGGCCGTGACCCGGCCGTCGGCAAAGCAGTCACGGCTGACGCTGACGCAGCCCATGCGCAGGCTGGCCAGGTGCAGCGGGTCGAAAGCCTCGCCGATGATCAGCTCGGTGCTGCCACCGCCAATGTCGATCACCAGCCGCTGCCCGGCAACGTGGCCGACGCTCTGAGCGACGCCGAGGTAGATCAGTCGCGCTTCCTCGTGACCACTGACGACCTCGACCCGATGACCCAGAGTCTGCTCGGCGCGAGCGACGAACTCCGCGCTGTTGCGTGCCTGGCGCAGGGTGTTGGTGCCGACGATGCGCACGCGCGCCGCCGGAATGTGGCGCAGACGCTGGGCAAAGCGCGCCAGGCAGTCGAGAGCCCGCTGCTGCGACTGCGCCGACAGGCGGTTGTGGTCGTCGAGACCGGCGGCGAGTTGAACCATCTCGCGCAGGCGGTCGAGAATCTGCACATGACCGTCGGTGATGCGCGCGACGACCATGTGGAAGCTGTTCGACCCGAGGTCGATGGCAGCGACGAAATCGGAAGACATGGAGGTACTCCTCAGGCTGACAGACGGCGAACGCCTCCGCCGGCAAACGGCGCTGCCACGGCGGGCGTCATTCGCCCCGAGTATCCCCGCCTTCACTGCCGACCGTCAAGCTGCAGCCATCGCCAGCCCGACCTTCTGCCGCCGGACGGCGAGCAGTGTGGCCCACGGGGAATACGGGGAGCCTTCGCCTGCCGCGAATGGCAGTGCACTCCTGCTTCTCTGGGGCGAGCGACTGGCGAACCCGTCAGAGGTCGAGCGGATCGACCTCGAGGTGCCAGTGCAACCGCGACGGGACACGCAGCGCCTCGATCTGCGTCACCCAATCGGCGAGAAAGGCCTGCAGGACGCGACGCGACGGCGACTCGACGAGAAGCTGGCCCCGCTCCATGTTCGCGCGCCGTGACAGGCGCATCGGTACCGGATCGTAGAAGGTCAGCTCTGCCGCGGCAGCGACTGCCGCGCAGTCCCGGGCTGCGGCCAGGAAGGCGATGGCCTCGCCCATGCGCGGCGCTTCCGCCCGCAACATGGCCTGATACGCGTAGGGTGGAAACCCGGCCTGCCGGCGTTCGTTGAGCTGGGCGGCGGCAAAGCTTGGGTAGTCGTGGCGGCGCAGTGCCTGATAGAGCGGATGATCGGGGAACTGCGTCTGCAGCAGGACCTCGCCGGGGCGTTCAGCCCTGCCGGCGCGCCCGGCAACCTGCATCAGCTGGGCAAAGAGGCGTTCGGGTGCTCGCCAATCGGCGGCGAAAAGTGCCGCATCGGGGGCGATCGCACCGACCAGCGTCAACTTCGGAAAATCATGCCCCTTCGCCAGCATCTGCGTGCCGACCAGAATGTCCGCCTCGCCGTCGTGAATTCTTCGCAGCAGTTCCGTCCACTGCTTGCGGCTACTGGCCGAGTCCCTGTCCACGCGCAGCAGGCGGGCTTGCGGAAAACGCTCGGCGAGGACCATCTCGAGGCGCTGCGTACCCCTGCCGAGGGCGCGCAGGTCCTGGTTGCCGCAGGTCGGGCACTGCCGCGGCAGCCGGGTCTGGTAGCCACAGTGATGACAACGCAGGCAGCGGTCGACCAGATGCAGCACCAGGTTTGCCGCGCAGCGCTCGCAACCGGAGATCCAGCCGCAGGCCGGGCAGCTCATCACTGGGGCATAGCCGCGGCGGTTGAGAAAGATCAGGCTCTGCTCACCGCGGCAGAGGCACTGCTCGATCGCCAGCAGGAGGGTTCCTGACAGCCCATCCTGCGGCTTCTCGAGCCGCGTATCGATGATTCGCACCAGTGGCAGACGGGAACCCTCGACCGCCCGCTGGCACAGAGAGAGCAGTCGATAACGTCCGCGCCCCCCATTGCCGGTGGCGTTGGCCCAGCTCTCGAGCGACGGCGTCGCCGAACCGAGAACGACCGGAATGTCGCTGTCGCGGGCACGGAACACGGCCAGGTCACGCGCCGAGTAGCGGACCCCATCCTGCTGCTTGAACGAACTGTCGTGCTCTTCGTCGACGATGATCAGACCGAGTTCCGGCAGCGGCGCAAACACGGCGAGCCGGGTACCGAGAACGATGCGCGCCTCGCCACTGCATGCCGCCAGCCAGTTGCGGCTGCGCGCCGCCTCGGCGAGATCGCTGTGCAGGCTGACCAGTCCGGCAGCGGGAAAGCGCTCGGCGACCCGTGCTTCGAGTTGCGGAGTGAGATTGATTTCCGGCACCAGAACCAGCGCCTGCCGGCCAGCCGCCAGCGCCCGCTCGATCAGGCGCAGGTACACCTCGGTCTTGCCGCTGCCGGTCACGCCATGCAACAGGTAGGCATGAAACCCGGTTCCATCTGCCAGAACGGAACTCAGCACCGTCTGCTGCTCGGCGGTCAGCGACGGTGGCAGCGCGGCCGATCGGCCTTGCACCGGCTTTCGTCCCGCCAGCGTCCTTGCCGGAGCCAGTGCGCGCTGTCTGGCCGGAAGCGTGGCGAGCATGACCTGTCCGAGTGGCGCATGGTAGTACGAGGCGCAAAACCTGGTCAGCCGGAACCACGCGTCCGGTAGCGGGCGCTGGTCACGGAGGACTTCAAGAACCGGTTTCAGCTCGTCTGGAGCCAGTTCACTGGCCACGCCGACGGCGACGATGATGCCGATCCGCTGTCGCTGGCCGATGGGAACGCGCACCCGGCAACCGACATCAGCGACCGACAGCCGTTGATCATCGGGACAGCGGTAATCAAACAGGCGACGCAGTGGCAGATCGAGCGCGACCCGCACCACGCACGGCTCGGATTGCCGTTCCGCCATGGCTCAGGTTCGCAGCCGGACTGGGCCACTTAGCAGCGCAAGCTCGTGCCAAATCTGGCAAAGAAGGGTAAGGCGCTCACTTAGCACGAGTTTTCTGTGTTCTCCCAGAACCTGTGGACAACTCTGTGGATCACACGCCGTGAAAGCGCCGCAAAGGCGCTTGCAGCAAGGGCTGCAGCGCCCTTGCCCAAAATTTCAGCAATATAAAAAAGGTTGTAAATCATTGGCTTGGAAAACATGCCCCGCGGCGACTGCGCACTCGGCAGAGCCGTCGCGCAATGAGGAGCTTGTTGTGAATAAGTCAACTACCCAAAGTCAATTTATTGCCGGCCCGGCGCAGATCGCGGCTCTGCTGGTGCACCGCATCAATCAGCGCCTTGACGTTTTCCGGCGGCGTGAACTGCGAAATCCCGTGTCCCAGATTGAAGACATGGCCGCAACCGTCGGCCCCATAGCTGGTGAGGACCTTCCCGGCTTCGACGGCGATCTGCTCCGGGGAAGCGAAGAGGACAGCCGGATCGAGGTTCCCCTGCAGCGCAACACGCCGACCGACACGACCGCGGGCTTCGCCGATGTCGATCGTCCAGTCGACACCGATCCCGTCGCAACCGCTGTCGGCAATCGATTCCAGCCACAGGCCGCCGCCCTTGGTGAAGACGATCGACGGTACCGGCTCACCCCCGCGTTCGCGGATCAGGCCGTCGATGATCCGCCGCAGGTAGCGCAGCGAGAACTCCTTATAGGCTGCAGCCGAGAGCGAGCCACCCCAGGAGTCGAAGATCATCACCGCCTGGGCGCCGGCTTCGATCTGGGCATTGAGGTAGGCGATGACGGCATCGGCGGTCACCGACAGGATTCGATGCAGGAGGTCCGGCCGGCCGTAGAGCATGCCCTTGATGTGTCGGTAGTCGCTGCTCGCTCCCCCTTCGACCATGTAGCACGCCAGGGTGTAGGGGCTGCCCGAGAAACCGATCAGCGGCACCGAGTTGTGCAAAGCCCGTCTGATCTCGGCAACGGCATCGGTGACGTAGCGCAGGTGGTCCCATGGATCTGGCGCCGTCAGGTCGCGGATCGCCCATTCCTCGCGCAACGGACGCTCGAAGCGCGGGCCCTCGCCATCGGTGAAGTAGAGACCGAGCCCCATCGCGTCCGGTACCGTCAGGATGTCCGAAAACAGGATCGCCGCGTCCAGGTCGTAGCGCGCGAGCGGCTGCAGCGTCACCTCGCAGGCCAGCGCCGGATTCTTGCACAACTGCAGGAAACTGCCGGCACGGCGCCGCGTTTCGCAGTACTCCGGTAGATAGCGGCCGGCCTGACGCATCAGCCAGACCGGCGTCTGCTCGGTCGGCTGCCGGCGCAGGGCGCGGAGGAAGCTGTCGTTTCTGGGTCGGGTCAATGTCGGCTCCACGGCTCGGGGATTGGGTTGCAAACTCGGGATGATCCGCCGTTCTGCGGCTACTTGCGCCAGAACGCCGGCGTCAGGACCACCAGCAGGGTGAAAATCTCGAGGCGGCCGAGAAGCATCGCAATGGTACACACCCAGGTCTGAAAATCGGTGAGCCCGGCAAAATTGTTTGCCGGGCCGACCTCGCCCAGTCCGGGGCCGGTGTTGTTGATGCTGGCGATGACCGCCGACAGCGCGGTGATGATCTCGAGGCCGGTGAACGAGAGCAGCAGGGTCATCGAAACGATGCACACCATGTAGATGAAGCCGAAGGCGAGCACGGCGAAGAGGATGTTCGGCGGCACGACGCTGTTGCCGATCTTGATCGGGTGCACGGCGTTCGGATGCATCGCGCGCGCCAGTTCGCGATACACCTGCTTGTAGAGGACGATGGCCCGGATCATCTTGATGCCACCGCCGGTGGAGCCGGCGCTGGTGGCGAAACTGCACAGGAACAGCATCCACAGCGGCGCGAAGAAAGGCCAGAGCGCGTAGTCGGTATTGGCAAAACCGGTGGTGGTGGCGATCGAAACGACGTTGAACGCCGAGTAGCGCAGCGCCTCGACGAAGGTGGAATAGACCTCGTGCACATCGAGGAAGATGGCGATGCCGATGACGCTGCCGATGGTCACCAGCAGGAACCAGCCGGCCTCGGGGTCGGCGGCGTACGGGCGGAACGAGCGCTGCGAGATGACGAGGAAGTGGGTGGCGAAGTTGCAGCCGGCAATCAGCATGAAGGCGATGCTGACCGCCTCGATCGCTGGCGAATCGAAGAAGCCGAAACTCGCGTCGTGGCTCGAGAAGCCGCCCAGCCCCATGGTCGCGAACATGTGCATGATGGCGTCGAGCCCGGTCATTCCCGCCCAGTAATAGCCCAGCGCGCACGCGATCGAGATCAGCACATAGACGAACCACAGCCCCTTGGCCGTCTCGGCCATGCGCGGCGTCATCTTCGAATCCTTCATCGGCCCCGGGGTCTCGGCCTTGAACATCTGCCGGCCGCCGATTCCCAACAGAGGCAGGATGGCGACGGCGAGGACGATCAACCCCATGCCACCCAGCCAGACGAGCTGTGTGCGCCAGAAGTTGATCGACACCGGCAGATCGTCGAGGCCGACGAAGACCGTCGCGCCGGTTGTCGTCAGCCCCGACACCGCCTCGAAATAGGCGTCGGTGAAGCTGGCATCGAGTTGCAGCACCAGCGGCAGCGCAGCATAGACGGGCAGGACGGTCCATACCAGGGCGACCATCAGGAAGCCGTCACGGATCGTCAGGTCGCGCACTTCACGGCGCGTCACCCACCACAATCCAAAACCAGTGCCGACGGTCAGCAGGAAAGCCTCATCGAAAGCGCTCTCGGCACCATCGTGCATGAACCAGGAGAGCAGCAACGGAACCAGCATCGTCAAGCCGAACATGAAGATGACCAGCGACAGCACCCGCACCACCGGGTAATAGCGTTCCATGGCGCCTTGCCTCAGAAGAAGTGGAAGCCGACGGCGAAGAGCTTCTCAACCTGCTTGACCACCTTCTTGTCGAGGCAGAAGACGATCACGTGGTCATTGGTTTCGACGACCACGTCCTTGTGCGCGATCAGCACGCGGCCTTTCTGCTTCTTCTTCGCCAGTCCGAGGTAGCCGACGTCGCGGTTGCGGTCGAGATCGCGGACGATGGCAGCGATGAAGGCACCATGAATCTGCGGCAACTCGTCGATTCGCCGGCCGACGACCTTCGACGTCTTGCGATCCCCGTGTGCGACGACCTCGAGCGCTTCGGCAGCGCCACGTCGCAGGCTGTGCACCTGCGCCACATCGCCCTGCCGGACATAGGTCAGCAGGGAACCGATCGACACCTGCGCCGGCGAGATGGCGATGTCGATCGGCCCCCCCTGTACCAGTTCGGCGTAGGCACGACGATTGATCAGCGCCAGCACACGGGCGCAGCCCATTCGCTTCGCCAGTGAGGCGGCCATGATGTTGTCTTCGTCGTCGTTGGTCAGCGCGAGGAACAGATCCATCGCGTCGATCGCCTCCTGCTGCAACAGTTCCTCGTCCGTGGCATCACCGCTGAGCACCAGAGCCGACTTCAGAACGCCGGCGACGTGTTCGGCGCGCCGCCGATCCACCTCGATCACCTTCACCTGGCAACGCGCCTGCAGCGCTTCCGCCACGCGCAGCCCGATGTTGCCACCGCCGGCGATCATCACCCGTTGCACCGGCTCGACCGAACGGCGCAGCTCGCGCATCACCGCCCGGATGTGCTCCTCGGCGGCAAGCAGGAAGACCTCGTCGCCGTCTTCGATCACCGTCTCGCCGGTCGGCGTGATGGCGCCGTCGCGGCGGTAGACGGCGGCGATGCGACCATCGATCTCCGCTGGCAGATGGCCACGCATCTCCTTGATCGGACTGCCGACGAGGAGGCCGCCCGCGTAGGCGCGCACGCCCACCAGGACCACCGAACCACCGGCAAAATTGAGCACCTGCAGCGCTTCCGGGAAGTCGACCAGGCGCGCGATGTACTCGGTGATGACCTTCTCCGGCACCAGTGCGTAATCGACGGCGAAGTTCTCCGGCGCCAGTAGCGTTTCGCTGTCGACGAAGTCGCTGGCACGCAAGCGGGCGATTCGCGAGGGAACATGGAAGACGCTGTGCGCCACCTTGCACGCGACCAGATTCGTCTGATCGCTCTGGGTGACAGCGATCAGCAGATCGGCGTCATCGACGCCGGCGCTCGCCAGCACCGTAGGGTGCGCCGCGTTACCGTGCACCGTCTGGATGTCGAGGCGATCCTGCAGGTAGGCAAGGCGGTCCTGGTCGCTGTCGACCATGGTGATGTCGTTGTTCTCGGAAGCCAGACTTTCGGCAACACTGGCCCCGACCTGTCCGGCACCCAGGATCACGATACGCATGGTGTTTCATCTCCCCGACACGCGGACGCCGCCCGGCCAACCTCAATCGCGTTCGTCGCCGCGCCGGCCGATGTTGAGACCCAGCTGCTTCAACTTGCGGTAGAGGTGCGTCCGTTCGAGACCGGTCTTCTCCGCCAAACGCGTCATGCTACCGCGTTCTCCGGTCAGATGGTACTCGAAATACATCTTCTCGAAGGCTTCGCGCGCCTCGCGCAACGGCTGGTCGAAGAAGCTTGCCGGCAAGGCCTGCGCGACCCCGTTCTCTGCCACCTCGGTCTGCAGGATGCGGGTCACGTCGTCGGCGCTGATTTCCTCGTCGAGCGCTGACAGGGCAAGGTTGCGCACCGTGCCGAGCAGCTCGGCCCATTCACCGTGCCAGCGGTGCAGACGGAGCGCATTCTGCGCACCGCTGGAGAAGTGGCGCAACGGCACTTCTCCACGCTCGGCCAGATGCGCCAGCAGCAGCGAAGCGATCTCCGGAACATCGTCGGCGTGCCCCGAGATCTGCGGCAGCGCCACCCACACTTCGCCCAAGCGACCCACCAGCGCCGCATCCCAGCCCGACTCGACGAGTGCCGCCAGTGGCCGGCTGGAAGCAGCCACCAGTTGCAGGTTTAGTCGCTCCAGTCGCTCGAGGGCAAACGCCAGGCTCATCTGTTGCAGCTTGCCGAGGTGCGCCAGATCGGCGATGAAGAGGATGCCGCCGCTGGCTTTCTGCAGCATCTCCTGCGTCAGCGCCGAACTCGCCGTCGACAGATCGAGCCAGGGGGTCAGCGGCGTCTGCAGGGTGCGGGCACAGATCTCGGCAATCGCCCCCGAGGCGCTCTTCAGCAGCAGCACCGACGTCTTCGCCGCTGCCTGCTCGAGGCGGCGCTTGAGGTCCTTGAGAAGCGGCGAGTGGGCAAAGGCATCGAGGGTGAGCGGCTTCTTGACCAGCAGGGTCTCGTGTTTGAGCGCCTTCTTGACGGTGAGCAGCAGCTTCTGCAGCGCGATCGGCTTCTCGAGGAAATCGGTGGCGCCGATGCGCGTCGCCTCGACCGCCGAATCGATCGTGCCATGACCCGACATCATCACCACCGGCATCGTCAGCAGGCCGCCGGCCGACCACTCCTTGAGCAGCGAGATGCCGTCGGTATCCGGCATCCAGATGTCGAGGAGAACGAGGTCCGGACGCCTTTCGGCACGCAGCCTGCGCGCTGCCGCGGCATTCTCTGCCAGCCATACCGAGTGGCCTTCGTCGGCCAGGATCTCGGAAAGGAGTTCTCGAATACCCATTTCGTCGTCGACGATCAGTACTTGCGCCATTGTCAGGTCCCGGAAGGAGTCTTTTTGGAACGGCTGTCGGAGTTCGGCTGCGGAGCAAGTGGCAGACTGATGCTGACCTCCGCGCCGACCGGCTGACGGTTGTTGATGGTGATGCGCCCATGATGCTCATCGACGATCTTCTTGACGATCGCCAAGCCCAGTCCGGTGCCACGGGCCTTGGTGGTGACGTAGGGCTCGAAGACGCGTGCGATGATCTCGGGCGGAAATCCAGGGCCATGGTCCTTCACCACAAGCTCCGCCACGTTCTCCGCACAGCGGGTGACAATGACGATGCATGGTGCCACCGCCCCCTCCAGCGCGTCCTCGGCGTTGCGCAGGAGGTTGTGAATGATCTGCCGCAACTGGGTGGCGTCACCGAGGACCAACGGCAACCTGGCGGCGAGCTTGCGCTTGATCTGGACGCGCGAGGTCTCATAGAGGCCAAGGACCTCGGCGATCAGTGCGTTCAGGTCGACCGCTGCCAGATCCGGTGCCGGCAACCGCGCATAGTCGCTGAAATCGTTGACCATGCGCTTCATCGCCTGTACCTGGGTGATGATCGTTCGCGTCGCACGGTCGAGCATCTCGGCGTCGGCACCGCTCAGGTGATCGGCAAGCTTCATCTGCAGCCGTTCGGCGGAGAGCTGGATCGGCGTCAGCGGGTTCTTGATCTCGTGCGCCAGACGACGTGCCACCTCACCCCAGGCCGCACTGCGCTGCGCGGCGATCAGTCGCGTGACATCGTCGAAGACGACGACGTAGCCGCCGTGCGATTCGGCGGGCAGTTCGGTTCCACGCAGGAGGAGAATCTGCGGCAGGCCACCCGCGTGATCGAGTTCGATCTCCTCCTGCCATTCGCGGCGCTCGAGGTGAACGAACGCACTGTTGATCGCTTTGCCGAGCACCTGTTGGCGCGGCCAGAGGTCCGTCGGCTGGCCAAGCAGGCCTTCGAAATCGTCAGCCAGGATGTTCAGCGCGCCCTGATTGACGGTTCGCAGCACCAGACGCCGGTCGAAAACAAGGACGCCGGCAGAAAGGTTGGCGAGGATCGATTCGAGGTAGGCACGCGCAGCCTCCAGTTCGCTCCGATGGCGTTCGTTGTCGCGGCGCACCTCGTCGAGTTGGCTGGTCATCTGCTTGAACGAGCGGGTCAGGATACCCAGTTCGTCGCGGCTGTAGACTGCCTGGCGCGGCGTGTAGTCGCCAGCAGCCACGGCCTGGGTACCCTCGGCGAGGATCGACAGCGGCGCCGACAGGCGACGGGCAAGAACGAAGGCGAGGGCGATGGCCGTGAAGAGTGCCAGCAGCACGGTCAGCGTCAGGGTCATGGCATAGATGCGCGTCAGGCCTTCGCGACCCAGCGACAGCTCCTGATAATCCGCGTAGACCGTCTGCACCCGGTCGGCGTTGACCGCCAGAGCACCTGGCACCGGGTCGATGAGCTGCAGCAGGCGGGTTTCGACGCCGAGGCCGGCCGGCATGACGGCAATCAGGACGCGCAGCTTGAGATCCTTCTCGCCGCTGCCCTCGATGACCGCATAGCGTCGCTCCTTGCGCGCCAGGAGCAGTTGTTCATCGCCTGGCTGCGACGGCAACAGCGTCGCCAGATCGCCGGTCGCCGTCGCCAGCAGTTCGCCGCTGGTCGAGAAGAGGGCCGCCGACTGCACCCCGTGCTGCTCACGCAACCGGTTCAGGTCGAGCCGTCGTTGTGCTTCCGAACGCTCGGCAAGTTCGAGCGCCATGATCTGCCCCTTCGCCGTCAGGTCTTCGAGCAACGAATCGAGCGCGCTGCGGCCGAGGTTGAGACCGGCCTCGAGCGCCTTTTCGACGCGGACGTCGAACCAGGTCTCGATGCTCTTGGTCACGAACTGGACCGAAACGGCATAGATCAGTACCCCGGGCAGAACCGCCATCAGGCCGAACATGAGCATCAGGCGCAGCTTGAGACGTGAGCCGAAGACCTGCGCCCGGTGCTCCCGCCAGAGGACATGCAACTGCCAGGCGATCAGCGCCAGCAGCGAAAGCGCGACGATGGCGTTGAGGCCGAGCAACCACGGATAGTGGCTGGCGAAGAGCGCCGTGTTGGCACTCGCCGAGGCAAGCAGAAAGAGCAGGATGCCGCCAAAGGAGGCGGCGGCAACGATCAGGCTTTTCATCTGCTGTCGGGAACGACCGCGGATGACGGTACCGTGGCCGCCGCCGGTACGACGGACTCGGCCGGGCTGAAAATCCAGCGCGCCCAGTCCGATGACAGGTTCCAGTCGCGGTTGGCAAGCGCGTTGACCTGGAAGGTCTTCGGCATCTGGCTCAAATCGAGGCGCATGCGAACGGCTGCCTGGTAACTCTCACCAGGCCTGACTGCACCCCGTTCGAGGACCAGCCAGTTGCGCAGGCGCGACAGTATCCGCTGTGCGTCATCGAGCGAAGCGAAGCTCTGGTGCAGGGCGCCGCTCGACAGGCGGTACTGGCGGGTCAGCGCGTGATACGAGAGCTGGAACGTTTGGCTGCGACTGATGACCTGCTCGTCGAGCCAGTACCAGCGCGCTCGGGTCAGCTCGAAATCGACGACGAAGTAGAGGGTGACGCCGCGTGCTATGGCATCGTCGAGGCGAGCGTTGAGGTTGATGTTGAAGTCCGCTGACAGCACATGGCCTTCGTCGCCGGGTGCAAGCGTCGGATTGCGGACACTGATGTCGACAGCCAGGCTGCTGGACGGTCCCGATAGAAGCAGCAGACCGAAAAGGCAGCAGCTAAGCAGCTTTCTCCAGTAGCGCATAATAGAATCCGTCATGTTCTTCTTCGGGCAGGAGTCGTTCTTCGATCAGGCGCCTGGCAGCGGGTTGGCGAAAGAGAAAGGCATCGATCTGCGCGGCATTCTCTTCCGCGAACAGTGAGCAGGTCGCGTAGAGCATTCTTCCGCCCGCCTTCAGCAGTGGCCACAGGGCGTCGATGATCTCCCGCTGCAGGTGAACGAAACGCCTGATGTCGCTCTCGCGGCGCAGGTACTTGATGTCCGGGTGCCGGCGCACGACACCCGAAGACGAACAGGGCACATCGGCAAGGATGGCATCGAAGGGTCGCCCGTCCCACCAGTCGGCGGTCCTTCGACAGTCCGCCAGCACCACCGTCGCCGACAGACGCAGGCGACGCAGGTTGTCCCGGATCTTTCGCACCCGGCTCTCCTCGACGTCCAGCGCCAGCAGCTCGATGTCGGCCAGTTCCAGCAGATGACAGGTCTTGCCTCCCGGCGCCGCACAGGCATCGAGCACGCGTTGGCCCGCGCGCGGCGCCAGCAGTTCGGCGGCACGCTGCGCACCGGCATCCTGGATCGACACCAGGCCGTCGGCAAAACCCGGGAGTGCGTCCACGGCAACGGCACGGGCAAGTACCAACGACGCAACGCCAACCGGTCGCGCGAGAAGACCTGCGCTCTGCAACCGCCGGCCGTACTCCGCGACGGAGGTGCGCCGCTGATTGACGCGCAGGGTCATCGGCGGCTGCCGGTTGGCGAAGGCAACGATCTGCTGCCAGCAATCGGGGTAGCCACGGCGAAGTCGCTTCAACCACCACGCCGGGTGTTGATGCCGCGCCTCGTCGTCGTCGAGCAGCGCTCGCTCGAGCGCTTCGCGCTGCCGCAGATAGTTGCGCAAGACCCCGTTGACGAGTCCCTTGAAAGCGCCCCCCGCGACTTCGGCAGCCGCAGCCACCGCCTGGTCGACGACGACGTAGGCGGTCTCCGGTCGACACTGCAGGCGATACAGCCCAGCAGAAGCGCCTCCGCCTCAGGATGCGGCAACGACCTGGCGAGCAGACGCCGCAGGACGAACTCGCCGCAGCCGTAGCGCCGCAATGTCGCGTAGACAGCATCCTGCGCCTCGGCACGCGCGGGAGCCGGTTCATCCGCAAGGAGCAGCAAGGCCTGCGTCAGGCTCTGTCCGGCGCGCACGGCAGCAAGGATGCGGGCTGCCAGCAGCAGGCTGCAGGCCAACGAATCGGGTGGCAGCCGACCGGGCTGGCCGGCCGATGTCCCGCTGCCAACTCGCTGGGCGCGCGACGACGGGGCGGATGGTGGTGATGGCAAGCGCAGGTTTTCCATCGACGGTCGAAAGTGCGGCGAGTTTAGCACGATGGGGGAAGCTGGCGAGGCAGGCACCGAGGGTTGATAATGCAGGCATGCTCCGAACATCAGCCAAGGCCATCCTGCTGCTCCTGCTGCTCGGCCTCGCGCCGGATGCGGCGGCCTGGAACGCCGCCGGCCATCGCCTCAGTGCGATGATTGCCTGGGAAAACCTCGACCCCGCCAGCCGACTGGTGGTGACGGCGATCCTGCGCGAGCATCCCGATTGCGACCGCTGGCTGGCGCGCAGCAAGAGCGGCGATCCGGGTCAAGGGGCGTTTGTCGAAGCCTCGACCTGGCCCGACGACATTCGCCGCGACCGGCGCTTCTATACCGCCGGCAGCGAGGAGCCGACGCCAACGCTGCCCGGATTTCCGGACATGGAGCGACGGCTGGACTGGCACTATGTTGATCGGCCACTCCACGCGGTCGCGAACATCGGCACGCCGGCAGGTGCAATCGAGCGGCAGATCGACAGGCTCGCAAGGGCAGTCGGCAGCCCGAGGGCCACTCCCGCGGAGCGTGCCTATGCCTTGCCGTGGCTCATTCACCTCGTTGCGGACGCGCACCAACCGTTGCACGCGGCCAGCCGCTACTCGGCTGACGGCCGGAGCGACCAGGGCGGCAATGCGGTCAACGTCGTCAATCCGTTCAACTCCCGTCACCCGGAGACGACCCTGCACCGCTACTGGGATGATCTGCCGGGCCCACCGTGGCTGCGCGACAGCCGCCTGGCGGCCGCAGTCAGCGGCCTCAGCGCCCGCTACCCGGCGCCCCGGAGGGCGACGACAGCGGCGCAGTGGCTCGACGAAAGCTGGCGCCTGGCGCGTGATCACGCTTACCCGCCAGGCGGCGATGAGGTACCGACGATCAGTCCCGATTTTCACCAACAGGCGTTGGAGATCGCCAATCGGCGCGTTACCGAAGCCGGCTACCGCCTCGCCGCATTGCTGCGGACCTTGCTGGCGAGCGGCGGCGCGCCGGGCGCCAACGCACCGGAGCAGCCGGCACCGCGTTCTGTTTCACGTGAAACACGAGGCAGCGGCCACTGACGACCAGAGCAGCCTGCCCGTCCCGGGAGCGGCAGCCAGCCGCCTTCAGCCAGTCGCCACGGCGCAACGGGAGCCCGCTGCTACCGCGGTGCCGTTGAGGAATTCCGCCACCGACAACCTTCGACCACCCGCCTGTTGCACCTCGTCCACACACAGGGCCCCTTCACCACAGGCAATCAGCAAGCCGTCTTGGGCAGCGCCGAGGATCAGGCCGGGTGAACCGCCGCCGACAACCGGACGCGCCGCCCAGACCTTCAGCACCTTGCCGTTCAGCACGCAGCTTGCCCCCGGATGCGGATTGAAGGCCCGCACCTGCAGTGCGAGCTGCGCGGCAGCCAGGCGCCAGTCGAGTGCCGCCTCAGCCTTGCCGATCTTGGCAGCGTGCGTGATCCCGCTCTCCGGCTGTGGCCAGCCGGGTAACGGCAATCGATCGAGCACCTCGACCACCAGTTTGGCGCCCTGCTCCGCCAGTCTGTCGTGCAGTGAAGCGGCCGTGTCATCATTGCGAATCGTTTGCCCCGCCGAGAGCAGCACCGGCCCACTGTCGAGCCCGGCGTCCATCTGCATGATGCTGATGCCGGTTTGGTGATCACCAGCCAGTATTGCCCGCTGGATCGGTGCCGCGCCACGCCAGCGTGGCAGCAGCGAGGCGTGGATGTTGATGCAGCCCCAGCGCGGCAGATCAAGAATGGCCTGCGGCAGGATCAGGCCGTAAGCGGCGACGATCAGGGCTTCCAGCCGGCTGGCACGAATCTCTTCCTGGACGACTGCGTCGCGCAGGGTCGTTGGCTGCAGCAGCCGGAGTCCGGCTGCCTGCGCCAGTTGCTTCACCGGCGAAGGGCGTAGAGCCAAGCCACGCCCCGCCGCGCGGTCCGGCTGTGTCAGGACCAGTTCGACCTCGTGGCCGGCCGCCAGCAGGGCACGCAGAGCAACCGCCGCGAACTCCGGTGTCCCGGCGAAACCCAGCCTCATGCAGTGATCCGCGCCTGTTTGGCCAGCTTGCTGCGGATGCGCAACTGCTTCAGCTGTGACAGGTGCTCGACGAACACCCGACCCTGCAGGTGGTCTATCTCGTGCTGCAGGCAGACGGCCAGCAGACCGCTGGCCTCGACCGTCTGCTCGTGGCCGTCGAGATCCTGGTAGCGGACCACCACGTGCTCCGCCCGCTCAACCCTGTCGTAGATGCCGGGTACCGACAGACAGCCCTCCTCGCACTTCTGCGAGCCCTCCTGCGCTGCGATCTCCGGGTTGATCAGGACGAGCAACTGGTCCCTGGTTTCGGAGGCATCGACGACGATCAGTCGCAGATGCACATCCACCTGTGTAGCCGCCAGACCGATTCCCGGTGCCTCGTACATCGTCTCGGCCATGTCGCGCGCCAGTTGGCGAATGCGGTCATCGATCCGCGCCACCGGCGCGGCAACCTTTTTCAGACGGGGGTCAGGAAAACGAAGTATCGGCAGTAAAGACATAAAAAGCTTGATCGAATAAGTAACTACGTGCAGAATTTAAGGCAGTGTCTCGACAATGCCGGCATCCGTGAATCGCACGCACCGGAGGCTTGGCAGCAGGGCTGCCGAATCGATACGCTCCGACAGGAGCCTCGACCCTGAGTTCCCCCGAGAGTGCGGCTACACGTACGAGGATAACACGATGATCCGCTTCCTGTTCGCCTTCATCCTGGCCACGCTCGGCGGGATTTCCGGCGCTGCCGGCCAGGACCTGGGGTTGGCCGGCGGGGCTCCCGAAAGACACATCGTCGTCCCGGGAGACACGCTTTGGGGAATCTCCGGCAAGTTCCTCAAGAACCCGTGGGAGTGGCCGCTGATCTGGCGCATGAACCGCGCCGAGATTCGCAATCCGCACCTCATCTACCCGGGAGACGTCATCGTCCTCGAACGGCACGCCGACGGCAAACCATGGCTGCGCCTGCAGAGCGCCCGGCTGCTGCCACGGATCTACGCCGAAGGGATCGACCCGGGCGTGCCGCCGATCCCTCCGAACGAGATCCGCCCGTTCCTTTCCGAACCGCTGATTGTCGACAAGGACGGGCTGACGAACGCTGCGCGCATCGTCGCCCTGCCGCCGGATCGCATCTTCCTCAGCCGTGGCGACCGCGCCTATGTCGCCGATGCCGACCCCGCACAGCGCGGCTGGCAGATCTACCGTCAGGGCAAGCCATTGGTCGATCCGGAAAGCAACGAGGTTCTCGGCTACCAGGCCTACTATCTCGGCACCGCCCGCCAGATCGAGCCCGGCAATCCGGCCACCTTCGAGATACTGACGTCGAAGGAGGAGATCGGACGTGGCGACCGCCTGCTGCCGGTGGTACGCCCCGACCTGGTTCCCTATGTCCCGCACAAACCGGATTTCCGGGTTGATGGCCGCGTGATATCGGTCTACGGTGGTGTCGATGCCGCTGGTCGGGGGTCCATCGTCGCCATCAACCGCGGCCGTGCCGACGGTATGGAGATCGGCCACGTCCTTGCCCTCGAGCGCAATCGCACCATCGTCGAGCGAGACGAATACGACGCGACCGTCGTCATCCCGATTCCCCCGGAGCGGGTGGGCCTGCTGTTCGTCTTCCGCACCTTTCAAAGAATCTCCTACGGCCTCGTCGTGCAAGCCATCGGTACCGTCGAGGTCAACGACTTCGCCCGCGTCCCGTAACGATGAGAGCAGGGGCAGCCGAGCTGCTGCCGTGGCTGCGCCTGACCCTGACCCCCGGAATTGGCGGCGAGACGCAGCGCAAGCTGCTGCGCGCCTTCGGCCCGCCGGACGCGATCTTCAATGCTGGCCGGCCGGCATTGGTGGCGGTGGTCGGCAATCGCGCCGCCAGCCTGCTTCTCGACCAAGACCACGCCGCAGTCCTCGAGCACGCCCTCGCCTGGGCGGCAGTGCCGGCGCAACACCTGGTCTCTCTGGCCGATCCCGAGTACCCGCAGTCCCTCCTGCAGACTCCGGATCCACCAACCCTGCTCTATGTTCTCGGCCGCCTCGAACTCCTCAACTCGCCGGCGCTGGCAATCGTCGGTAGCCGCAATCCGACGCCACAGGGGCTCGGCAACGCCGAGCGCTTCGCCGCGGCGCTGGCCGACGCCGGGCTGACCATCGCCAGCGGCCTCGCCCTCGGCATCGATGCCGGCGCCCACCGGGGCGCGCTGGCACGATCCGGCAGCACCGTGGCTTTCGTCGGTACCGGTATCGACCGCGTGTACCCGGCCAGCAACCGCGAACTGGCGCGGGAGATCAGCCGCGGCGGTGCGATCGTTTCCGAGTTCGCCCTCGGGACACCACCACTGGCAGCCAACTTCCCGCGCCGCAACCGGTTGATCGCCGGCTTCTCGCGCGGTACCCTGGTGATCGAGGCAACCGTAGACAGTGGTTCGCTGATCACCGCCCGCATCGCTTCCGAACAGGGACGGGAGGTATTCGCCATCCCGGGATCGATTCACTCGCCGCAGTCGCGCGGCTGCCACCGGTTGATCAAGGAGGGCGCGAAGCTCGTCGAGACCGTCGCCGACATCCTCGAAGAACTGCGCTGGAGCACAACGACCGGCGGACCCCCGACACCAACGGCGGTACCGGATGCGAGCCTCGATGCGGCGACCGATGCCGGGCGCCTCCTGCAGTCCTTCGGTTTCGATCCGTTCAGCCTCGACGAAGTCGTCACGCGCCTGGGCCTCACCGCCGACCGTGCCGCAGTGCTCCTGCTCGAACTCGAACTGCAGGGCAATATCGCCAGCATGCCGGGCGGTCGTTACCAGCGGCTGCCGACGCCATCGACGAACGGCAGCCCGTAGAACCGCAGCGCAGGCTGCTGCCGCAGCATTGCGGTTGCCGGCGACAGAGTCCCCTCGGGGGTAGCCCGGGGGCTGTGGGCCCGCCGCATCGACGCTGCTGGCAGGCTCCCTGGCCGTCACGGCGCCGGCCGCCGCTGGCCGCGGCCGCGGGGTTGCTTGCCAAGCCCGGCGAACTCCTCTTATCATCGTCCGCAAGCGCTCTGCTGCGGAGCACCCCGCGACCCCACCCTCGCCCCCCTGTGCGGCTGACAAAGACCCCATGAGCAAGAAACTGATCATTACCGAGAAACCGTCCGTCGCCGCCGACCTCGCACGCGCGCTGGGTGGTTTCGTTCGCCATGAGGACTACTTCGAGAGCGAGGATTATGTTCTCTCTTCGGCCATAGGCCACCTGCTTGAGCTGGCCTGCCCCGCTGAGTACGAGGTCAAGCGTGGCAAGTGGTCCTTCGCTCACCTGCCGGTGATACCCCCTCATTTCGCGCTGCAGCCGATCGCCAAGACCGAGGCCCGCCTCAAGCTGCTGCTTCGCCTCATCAAGCGCAAGGACGTGCTCAGTCTGGTAAACGCCTGCGACGCCGGTCGTGAAGGCGAGTTGATCTTCAACTACATCAGCCGGCATGCTGGCGCCGGCAAGCCCGTCGAACGGCTGTGGCTGCAGTCGATGACGCCGCAGGCCATCCGGGATGGCTTCACCCGGCTGCGCAGCGGCAGTGAGATGCATGGCCTCGCGCAGGCCGCGGTCTGTCGTTCCGAGTCCGACTGGCTGGTGGGGATCAATGGCACCCGGGCGATGACGGCATTCAACTCAAAGAGTGGCGGCTTCCACCTGACCACCGTCGGTCGCGTGCAGACGCCCACGCTGGCGCTGATCGTCGACCGTGAAGACCGCATCCGCAAGTTCAAGCCGCGCTCCTACTGGGAGTTGGAGGGTCTCTTCGCCTGCGCCGCCGGACACTACCGGGGCAAGTGGTTCGACGAGAAGTTTCAGGGCAAGGATGACGATGAACACGCCCGTGCCGACCGCCTCTGGGACGAGGAACGGGCAGCCGCGCTACAACAGCAGTGCCTTGGCAAGCCGGGTACGGTCAGCGAGGAATCGAAGGCATCGAGCCAGCTCTCACCCCTGCTCTATGACCTCACCAGTCTGCAACGCGAGGCCAACAGCCGCTTCGGCTTCTCCGCCAAGGCAACCCTCGGGTTGGCGCAGGCCCTGTACGAGAAACACAAGGTGCTCACCTATCCGCGTACCGACTCGCGCGCCTTGCCCGAGGACTACCGGCCGACGGTGGCGAGCACACTGGCGATGCTCGCCGGCGAGGCGGGCGTCAAGACGCTCGAAGAAGGCCTGCTCGCACGCTATGCGCCCTTTGCGCAGATGATCCTCGAGCGTCACTGGGTGCAGCCCAACAAGCGTATTTTCAATGACGCCAAGGTCTCCGACCACTTCGCGATCATTCCGACGCTGCAGGCGCCGAAGCACCTTTCCGAGCCTGAGTCCAAACTCTACGACATGGTCGTCAAGAGGTTCCTCGCCGTCTTCCATCCCGCCGCCGAATACCTGATCACGACCCGCATCACCCGCGTCACCGGTGAACCCTTCAAGACCGAAGGCCGCGTGCTCGTCAATGCGGGCTGGCAGGCCGTCTATGGCCGCGAGGCGCAGGAAGGTGAAGAAGGCAACCTCGTCGCTGTCGCTGCCGGAGAAAGGGTGCACACCGAGGATGTGCTGATCGCCGCGCAGCAGACCAGACCACCGGCGCGCTACTCCGAGGCGACCCTACTGACCGCCATGGAGGGTGCGGGCAAGGCCATGGATGACGAGGAATTGCGCGCTGCCATGGCCGGCCGCGGGCTCGGCACTCCGGCGACCCGCGCCCAGATCATCGAGAACCTGCTGGCCGAGCAGTATCTTCTGCGTGAGGGTCGCGAATTGCTCCCCACGGCCAAGGCCTTTTCGCTGATGACCCTGCTCAACGGGCTGGGCATCCCGGAACTCACCGCACCGGAACTGACCGGTGACTGGGAGTGGAAGCTGGCACGAATGGAGCGTGGCGAGATGTCGCGCGACGACTTCATGAGGGAAATCGCCGACATGACCCGGCGCATCGTCGATCGCGCGCGCAGTTACGACAGTGACAGCATCCCCGGTGACTTCGGCGAACTGGCGACTCCCTGCCCCAAGTGCGGCAAGGTCATCAAGGAAACCTACAAGAAGTTCCAGTGCCAGGGTTGTGATTTTTCGCTCTGGAAGATCGTCGCCGGGCGGCAATTCGAAGCGCGCGAGATCGAGGAGTTGCTTGGGCAACGCCGGATCGGCCCGTTGACCGGCTTTCGCAACAAGCTCGGGCGCCCGTTCAGCGCCATCATCCAGCTCAACGAGGACAATGCCCCGGTCTTCGATTTCGGCCAGGGTAGCGCCAGCGACGACGGTAGCGCCGAAGAGCCAGACTTCTCGGAGAGCGAAGCGCTCGGTAGCTGCCCGAAGTGTGGCGCGCGCGTCTTTCGCCACGGCATGGCATACGTCTGCGAAAGGTCCGTCACCGACGGCCGAACCTGCGACTTCCGCTCCGGTACCGTCATCCTGCAGCAGCCGATCGAGCCGGAGCAGATGCGCCGGCTCCTCGCCGACGGCCGCAGCGAACTGCTGCGTGGATTTGTCTCGGCCCGCACCCGCCGCAAGTTCTCCGCCTACCTGGTCCGTGCCGCCGACGGAAAGATCGGTTTCGAGTTCGAGAAGCGCGAACCGAAGCCGACGGCCACCAAGGCACGCGCCGCTGCGGCGAAGCCTGCCGCTGCGGCAAACGTCGTCGCGCCTGCGGCGCCGTCGGCACGGCGGCGCAAGGCAGCCGGCTGAACGACCAGCCGGCTACGCCGGCCAGCGGCCTGTTCCACGTGAAACAGGGACACCCAGAGACTCGTCGCCGACGCAGCGCCTGACACAGACCAAGCGCGTCGCCGGGTGACGGCTGGCGCGGCAACGATCAGGCGATGAGCACCCCGGGCGGTGGGGAATCGACGATCGCCGCGCGCAGGACATCGATCGCCTGCGGCCTGGGAAAAGTCGCCCGCCACGCGATCACCACCTTTCGCACCGGCGCCGGATCGCTGAACTGGCGCACGCTCAGCAGCGAATCCTCGCGCGGCCACGAAGCCGCTGCCGAAGCAGGAACGACCGAAATCCCGGCGCCGCTGGCAATCATGTAGCGTACCGTCTCCAGCGAGCTGCCTTCGAGCGATCCCTCTGTCCCACCCGGCGCCGACAGTTGCGGGCAGGCCTGCACCACCTGGTCGCGAAAGCAGTTGCCATTGCCCAGCAGCAACAGGTTCTCGGCCGCCACCTGCCGGGGGTCGATCCGTTTCTGCTGCGCCAGAGGATGCTGGCGTGGCATCACGACACAGAAAGGCTCCTCGTAAACCACTCGTGATACGACTCCCGGCTCAGCGAACGGCAGGGCAACGACGATCACATCGAGATCACCCCGCCGCAACTGACCCGCCAGATTGACGGTGAAGTTCTCCTGCAGGTAAAGCGGCATCCGCGGCGCCCGCGCGTGCAGGGCAGGAATCAGCCGTGGCAGCAGATAAGGTGCGATCGTATAGATCGCGCCCAGCCGCAAGGGCCCGAGCAATGGATCCTTTCCCTGCGCCACGATCTCCTTCAGTCTCGCCGCCTCTTCGAGCACCCGCTCCGCCTGCTGTGCGATCTGCTCGCCCATCATCGTCAGGCGCACATCGGCCGAGGAACGTTCGAAAAGCACGACGCCGTAGCGCTGCTCGACCTTCTTCACGGCCACCGACAACGTCGGCTGACTGACATGGCATTTTTCGGCCGCATGCCCGAAGTGCCGCTCGCGCGCCAGCGCCACGATGTAGCGCAGTTCGGTCAGGGTCATCGCCAGCTCCGCTCGCAAGACGACGGTCCGGCGACCCCTTCCTCGAACCACCGTCGGCTGCAGCGAGCATTCCTGACGGCACCGGCGTCCCGGCCAGTCGCCGCGGCGACCAACAACAGCGTTCTCATGACGATCCTGGCGCTCCTTCCATCGCAGCGTGACCACCGTGCCGCAACCCGCCGGCCGTTGCCGCCGAGGAGCCGCCAGCCGCCAATCGCTCGAGGTCAACCGCCTCGAGCCACATCCACTCTCCGACGCGCAGCTCTGGCGGCAGCACCAGACCGCCAATCGCCACGCGATGCAGACTCTCCACCCGGTTGCCCACCGCCGCCAGCATGCGCTTGACCAGGTGGTAGCGGCCGAGCGTCACGCTCAGGCGAAGGTGTCTGTCGTCCAACCGCTGGCAGCTCACCGCAGCCACCGGCAGCGCCTCATCGCGCAGCGTCACACCAGCGAGCAGGGCCTCAACCTGCCCGTCATCGACCGCATGCCGGGTCCTGAGCTCATACACCTTCTCGACCAGCTTGCGGGGTGAAGTGTACCGGTGCACGAAGCCGCCGTCGTCGCTCAGCAGCAATAGACCCGTGGTGTCCGCATCCAGGCGCCCAACGGCCTCAACCCCACGCCGGATCAGCGGCAACGGCAGCAACGAGTACACGCTCGGATGGTGCTGCGGCCGATGCGAGCACTCGTAGCCGCCGGGCTTGTGCAGCGCCAGATAGGCTGCCTCGCGATGGTGCCAGAAGACGCCATCAACGGAAAAAACCAGCCCCGCAGCTTCGAACTGCTCGGCCCAGTCCACGCACCGACGACCATCGACACGCACCCGGCCACTGGCGACCAGCGCCCGGCATTCAGCGCGACTGCCAAAACCCTGCGAATGCAAGATGCGCGCCAGATCCATTGCGCTATTGTTCTCCAATTGCGCATCTGCAACAATGGCGACACGGTTCAGGACCAATGGAGAAGCAAGCAATGCTCGTCAAATTCACCTCAAGCACCTCCGGCCAGATCATGATGTTTGCCAGCGTTGCCCGACAGCTGCTGGAGTCCATCGGCAAGGACTGCAGCGCGCGTGGTGTCATCACCACCGAGCAACTGCCGGAAGCGATCGCCCGCTTGCGGCGGGCGGCCGCTGACCAGAAAGCCTCGCCCGCTGCCACGGGCGGCGATGCCGGAGCTGCCGGCACCACGGATGTTGACGACGAATCACCGACCGTTGGCCTCGGGCAGCGAGCCTTTCCGTTGATCGAGCTGCTGCAGTGGACGCAGCAGGAGGAGGGCTTTGTCCTCTGGGAAGCCGACAGGGATTTCTAGCCTGCCGGGTGGCAAGTGGACGCCACTCCCTGCCGCCGTTTCGCACTGCGAGCCGCCTTGCGGCATCGACCCGTTCATCGCGATGACTGCCGACGTCGATCTGCTGACCCAAGCCCAGACGATACCTGGACTGCCGCTCAGACCTTGTGATAGACCTCCGCTCCGGTACGGACGAACTCAATCGACTTCTCCTCCATTCCTCTGGCCAGCGCCTGTTCCTCGCTGAGTCCCTGGGCGAGCGCGAACTCCCGGACCTCCTGGGTGATCTTCATCGAACAGAAGTGCGGCCCACACATCGAGCAGAAGTGTGCCACTTTCGCCGACTCCTTGGGCAGCGTCTCGTCATGGAACTCACGCGCCTTGTCCGGGTCGAGACCGAGGTTGAACTGATCCTCCCAGCGAAACTCGAAACGAGCCTTTGACAGCGCGTTGTCGCGAATCTGTGCCCCCGGGTGGCCCTTCGCCAGATCCGCAGCGTGCGCAGCCAGCTTATAGGTGATGATCCCGGTCTTCACGTCATCCTTGTCCGGCAGACCGAGGTGTTCCTTCGGCGTGACGTAGCAGAGCATCGCCGTACCATACCAGCCGATCATGGCCGCCCCGATGCCGCTGGTGATGTGGTCGTAGCCCGGGGCGATGTCCGTGGTCAGCGGTCCGAGCGTGTAGAACGGCGCCTCCCGGCATTGCTCCAGTTGCAAGTCCATGTTTTCCTTGATCATGTGCATCGGCACGTGACCCGGACCTTCGATCATCACCTGCACGTCATGCTTCCAGGCGATGTCGGTCAGCTCGCCCAGGGTCTTCAGCTCGCCGAGCTGCGCGGCGTCATTGGCGTCGTAGATCGATCCCGGGCGCAAGCCATCACCGAGGCTGAAAGCCACGTCGTAGGCCTTCATGATCTCGCAGATTTCCTCGAAGTGCGTGTACAGGAAGCTCTCGCGGTGATGTGCCAGACACCACTTGGCCATGATCGAGCCGCCGCGCGAGACGATGCCCGTCAGCCGACCAGCCGTCAGAGGCACGTAACGCAGCAGCACGCCAGCATGGATGGTGAAGTAATCCACCCCCTGTTCAGCCTGCTCGATCAGCGTATCGCGAAAGATTTCCCAGCTCAGCTCTTCCGCCTTCCCGTCGACCTTTTCCAGCGCCTGGTAGATAGGCACCGTGCCGATCGGCACCGGACTGTTGCGGATGATCCACTCGCGGGTTTCATGGATGTTCTTCCCGGTTGACAGATCCATCACCGTGTCGCCGCCCCAGCGGATGGCCCAGGTCATCTTCTCGACCTCCTCCTGGATGCTCGATCCGAGTGCCGAGTTGCCGATGTTGGCGTTGATCTTGGTGAGGAAGTTGCGGCCGATGATCATCGGCTCGCTTTCCGGGTGGTTGATGTTGCACGGAATGATCGCCCGGCCGCGCGCCACTTCGGAACGGACGAACTCGGCAGTGATCTCTTCCGGAATGCTCGCGCCGTGGCTGTTGCCGGGGTGCTGACGACAGAGGATTTCCGCCAACCGCTCGCCTTGTGGGCCGGAGTTCCGCAACTGCTCGACGTACTGCTGTCGATTGCCATTCTCGCGAATTGCGACATACTCCATTTCCGGCGTGATCATGCCCCGTCGCGCATAGTGCATCTGGCTCACATTGCAGCCCGACCTGGCGCGCAAAGGCTTCCTCTGCAGACCGGGAAAGCGCAGTTCGTCGAGCGCCAGATCGGCTGCCCGCTGGCGTCCGAACTGCGAACTCAGCCCCGCCAGTGGTTCGCTGTCGCCCCGTTCGGCGATCCACGGCGCACGCATCGCCGGCAAGCCCTGACGAATGTCGATCTGTGCCAGTGGATCGGAGTACGGCCCGGAACAGTCGTAGACGTAGATCGGCGGGTTCTTCTCGCCACCGAAAGCCGTATCGGTATCCGCCTGCGTGATCTCGCGCATCGGCACCCGGATATCCGATCGACTGCCGACGATGAAAACCTTGCGCGAGTTGGGCAGCGGCCTGACGGCCGCCTGATCCACATGCGCGTCAGCGGCCATGAACTTTTCGTTAGCATTCATCGTTCTTCCTTGCAAGGGCGGATGGCGGAGCCGGAACTGCAACTGCTGGATGCAAGGGCTTGACCCGGCGCCTGGGATAAAGGTTCATTCCGCTGTTCCCTGACCGGCGGGATTGCCGCTGCAACCTGAGCCAGCTGCGTATCGAGCGAGAGCACCGGCGGCAACGGGCTCCGCCGGGAACCGCCAACGTGGGCAGCCAAGTTAATTGATTTGCTGGTCTTTGGCAAGAATGCCGGCAGCAGCGGGCACTGCTCCAAACGATGCCAGGCAAGTGCCACTCGCACTGCGTGCACTGTGGGTGCACAGTCACTGGCGTCATGACCTGCCAACCGCACGGGCTGGCGTCCCCACGGGGATTCGAACCCCGGTACCTACCGTGAAAGGGTAGTGTCCTGGGCCTCTAGACGATGGGGACCCGGATCAACGATCTTTCGCCGCGCTGGTGGAGGTACGCGGGATCGAACCGCGGACCTCTTGCATGCCATGCAAGCGCTCTCCCAGCTGAGCTATACCCCCGCCCGAAAGAAGGCGCGATTATAGGGTTCCGGCAACCCGTTGTAAAGGCAACCTGCACCCCCGCGCCCCCGCTCAGGAGGGAACCCCGCCGCGGCCCGCGAGCACCGCCGCCGCATCGATCAGCTCGCCCTCGCCGGCAGCAGCGAGCAGCAACCTCAGATTGCGTCGGCGAAGATGAATGCTCAGACGCCACGGCCGCAACCGGGCATCGGCGATGTCGATCAGGCCGAAATGACCATCGGGCAGGTGGAGGACGTTTCCCAGGTGCAGCGAACGGAAGTAGATCCCCTTTTCGTGCAGTTCGATCACGAAACGGGTGAAGGCGCTCCTGAGATTCTGCCGTTCGTCCGGCTCCATTCCTGCCCGCAGCAACTGGCGCAGGCTCTCACCCGGCAGCGGATGGTAGTGGACCGCGTCGCGGGCGATCGCCGGGATGCGCACGATGGCGATGATCTCGGGTACCGCGATGCCGCGGCGCCGCATCGCCACGGCGTTGTCGGCAAAGCGCTGGGCGTAGGGGTACCATGCCGCCGACGACAACAGCCGCTTGCGCCGAAAGAGCTTCAGGATCGTTCCGTCCGCCAGACGCAGCACCTTGTCGCCGAAGCTGTCGGCTTCCATCACCTCGGCGCCAGCGCGCAACCGCAGGTACTCCTCCGCCGTGAGTCTCTTCATCTGCGCGCCACCTCCGGCGGCCAAAGAAGCCCGAGTTTACTTGTTTATCCGGATTCCGGCGCACGCTTTCCCCGCCGCGAAGGCGCCGGCACCCGCGTCAGGAAGTTGCGATTGACCGTAGAATGGCACTTTCACTGGTGGTGATTCGACGATGAACTTCATGCACGCACTGACCTCGGCCTGGAACGACCGCAACAGCCTGCTCTGCGTCGGCCTCGATCCCGACCTTGCCCGCCTGCCAGCGCATCTCAAGGGGAGACCGGACGCGATCCTGCAGTTCTGCCGCGCGATCGTCGACGCGACAGCCGACCTGGTCTGTTGTTTCAAGCCGCAGATCGCCCATTTCTCGGCCTGCCGTGCGGAAGAGCAGTTGGAAGCGCTGATCGCCCACATTCATGCGCGCCATCCCGGTGTACCCGTGATCCTCGATGCGAAGCGCGGCGACATCGGCAGCACTGCCGAGCAGTACGCCATCGAGGCCTTCGACCGCTATCAGGCCGACGCGGTCACGATCAACCCCTACCTCGGGCGCGACTCGGTGGCGCCCTACCTGGCGTATCGCGACAAGGGCGTCATCCTGCTCTGCCGCACCTCGAATCCGGGCGGCAGCGACCTGCAGTTTCTCGATGTCGGCGGCGAGAAACTCTACGAGCGGCTGGCCCGGCTGGTGAGTGAAGAGTGGAACGAGAGTGGGCAGTGCGGCCTCGTCGTCGGTGCCACCTTCCCGCGCGAGATCGCCCGTGTCCGCGCGCTGACCGGTGACATGCCGCTGCTCGTTCCCGGCGTCGGTGCGCAGGGCGGCGACGTTGAGGCGACGGTCCGCGCCGGTTGCAGCGCCGACGGCAAGGGGCTGATGATCAATTCCTCGCGCGCCATCCTCTATGCCGGCAGCGGTGAGGACTGCGCCGAGGCCGCACGGATCGTTGCCCGGGAAACCCGGGATGCCATCAACCGCTACCGCCCTTCCCTGCCGGCAGCAGCGATGCCATGAACCAGCCAGGCGACCGACCGCGGCAGCTCGCGGCGCGCCGGCCGCCACGCCGCGAGCTGCCGAGCTGCCGATCAGACATCGATGTTGCGCGCCGCCAGCGCATTCGTCTCGATGAAGTTGCGCCGTGGTTCGACCAGTTCGCCCATCAGCGTACTGAAGATCTCGTCGGCACCGATCGCATCTTCGACCTGCACCTTGAGCAGCCGGCGGACCTGCGGGTCCATCGTCGTTTCCCAGAGCTGCGCCGGGTTCATCTCGCCCAGACCCTTGTAACGCTGCTTGGTGACGCTGCGCTCGACCTCGCTCAGCAGCCACTGCATGGCCTCGGCAAAGCTGCTGACGCTCTTCTTCCGGTCACCGCGGGCGACGAAGCCACCCGGGCCGAACAGCCCGGCCAGGATCTCGGCCGTCTTGCGCAGTTGTGCGTAATCGCCGCTGACCAGCAGATCATCGTCGATCACCCCGAGCTTCAGATTGCCATGCAGGATCTTTTCCAACCGCAGCTGCCAGCGCTCGCTGACCGAATCATAGCCAGCGACGATGTTGATCTCCAGCCGGCTGTCCACCGCTGCCATCAGCGCCTTGGCGGTTGCCACTGCCGACTGCTCGTCGGCAAGCTCGAGCTTCAGGTTGCAGTCGATCAGTGCATGCAGGACTTCCGGATTGATCAGGTGCGAGAGGCGGTTGATGACGGCCTCGGCCAGCAGATACTCGCGTGCCAGATGTTCCAGTGCCTTGCCGCTGATTTCCGGGGCGCCCGCCTGCGGCGTCAACACCGCTCCTTCGAGCGCGAGCGTCAGGAGAAACTGCTTCAGCGCCTGGTCGTCCTTGATGTAGCGCTCGACCTTGCCGTGCTTGACCTTGTAGAGCGGCGGCTGGGCAATGTAGATGTGTCCGCGCTCGACAAGTTCGGGCATCTGCCGGTAGAAGAAGGTCAGCAGCAGCGTGCGGATGTGCGCGCCATCGACGTCGGCGTCGGTCATGATGATCAGACGGTGATAGCGCAGCTTCTCGGGTTTGTACTCGTCCTTGCCAATCCCCGTACCGAGCGCCGTGATCAGGGTGACGATCTCCTGCGACGAAATCAGCTTGTCAAAACGCGCCTTCTCGACGTTGAGGATCTTTCCCTTCAGTGGCAGGATCGCCTGGAACTTCCGGTCCCGACCCTGTTTCGCCGATCCTCCGGCTGAATCACCCTCGACCAGGTACAGTTCGCAGAGCGCCGGATCCTTCTCCTGGCAATCGGCCAGCTTGCCCGGCAGACCCACGCCGTCGAGCAGGCCCTTGCGTCGCGTCATCTCCCTCGCCTTGCGAGCGGCATCGCGTGCCCGTGCCGCCTCGACGATCTTGCCCGTGATGACCTTGGCGTCGAGCGGCCGCTCCTGCAGAAACTCCGCCAGTTTCGCTGCCACCACCTCCTCGACTGCCGGGCGTGCCTCGGACGACACCAGCTTCATCTTCGTCTGCGAGGCAAACTTCGGGTCCGGCATCTTGACCGACAGCACACAGGCCAGTCCTTCCCGCATGTCGTCGCCGCTGATGTCGACCTTCGCCTTCTTGGCGATCTCGTTCTCTTCGATGTAGCGGTTGATGACACGGGTCATGGCGGCGCGCAGGCCGGTCATGTGCGTGCCGCCATCGGCCTGCGGGATGTTGTTTGTGAAACACAGGACCTGCTCGGCGTAGCTGTCGTTCCATTGCATCGCGACCTCGACGCTGATCGTTCCGGCACCGGCAATCGATTCCCCGGCGGCGTGGAAGATGTTCGGATGCAACACGGATTTCGTGCGGTTGATGTACTCGACGAAGCCTCGGACACCGCCGAGAAAGGCAAAGTTTTCCTCCTTGCCAGTGCGCTGGTCGTTGAGTCGGATCTTGACCCCGTTGTTGAGGAAGGACAGCTCACGCAGGCGCTTGGCGATGATCTCGTAGTGGAACTCGACCTGGCCGAAGATCTCCTCGTCAGCCATGAAGTGCAGTTCCGTGCCGCGCTTCTCCGTTTCGCCAACCACCCGCAGCGGTGAAACCTCGACACCGTCGCGCACATCGAGCAGACGGTCGACCACCAGGCCGCGGTTGAACTCGATCAGGTGTTTCCTGCCCTCGCGGCGGACGACGAGCCGCAGCCAGCGGGAGAGCGCATTGACGCACGAGACACCGACCCCATGCAGCCCACCGGAAACCTTGTACGAATTCTGGTTGAACTTGCCGCCCGCGTGCAGCACGCACATGACGATCTCCGCCGCCGAACGCTTCGGTTCGTGCTTGTCGTCAAGCTTGATCCCGGTCGGTATGCCACGCCCGTTGTCGGTGACCGAAATCGAATTGTCGGCATGGATGGTGATCACGATATCGTCGCAATACCCTGCCAGCGCCTCATCAATCGCGTTATCGACGACCTCGAAGACCATGTGGTGCAGACCTGTCCCGTCCGAGGTGTCACCGATGTACATGCCGGGCCGCTTGCGAACGGCCTCCAGACCCTCCAGTTGCTGAATGCTCGACTCGTCGTACGTCTCCGCCTGCTGCTTCTCTTCGCTCATCATGAACCCACTGTCTTGCCGCCGTCCAACATCCAAACTGCCCTGAAAACTGCTGCCGCCGCGATTCAGATACGCATTGGCATCACGACATACTTGAAGCGATCGTTCCCCGGTATGGTCAGCAGCGCACTCGAACTGGCATCGTTGAAGCCCCAGTCGATCGTCTCGCCCGAACTGTTGTTCAGCACATCGAGCAGATATGAAACGTTGAAACCGACATCGAGCGGCTCGCCACTGTACTCGACCTCGATTTCCTCCTGTGCCTCCTCCTGCTCGGCGTTGGCGGCAATGATCTTCAGGCTGCCATCGCCAAGAACCAGCCGAACGCCACGAAACTTCTCGTTGGTCAGGATTGCCGCCCGCACCATCGACTGCAACAGCACGCTGCGCTGGACGCGAATGACGTCCTTCAGCGTCAGCGGTATCACCCTCTGGTAATCCGGGAAACGACCATCGATCAGCTTCGAAACCAAGCTGATCTGTCCGAACTGGAAGCGGATCTGGTTCGGCAGAATATCGATTGCCAGTGGCTCATCCGTGTCGGCAAGCAGACGGTTGAGTTCCACCACCGTCTTGCGCGGCAGGATCAGCTCCTGCCGGAACTCCGCGTCCTCGCCGACGCCACCGGCACCCTCGGGCAGCGGCATGCTGGCATAAGCCAGACGGTGGCCGTCGGTTGCCACTACCCGCAGTTCGCCATCGGCGAGGAGCAGCAGAAGTCCGTTGAGATAGTAGCGAACGTCCTGTGCTGCCATCGAGTAATGGGTCTGCGCGAGCAGTTGCCGGAACTGCTTCTGCGTCAGTCTGAGGCTCCTCGCTTCCGCGTCGTGCGACAGCGTCATGCTCGGGAAATCCTCCGCCGGCAGGGTCTGCAGGTTGAAACGACTCCTGCCGGCCTTGACCTGCAGGCGTCGGTCCTCGAGGAGCAGACTGACCTCTGCCGTCTCGGGAAGCGACCGCAGGATCTCCTGCAGCTTGCGTGCTCCAACCGTCACCGCACCTTCGCCTTCTCCTCCGACATCCGCCGTCGCGGTGGTGATCTGGATCTCGATATCGGTCGCCAGCAGCGTCAGCACCCCGCCGCGCTTTTCGAGCAGCACGTTCGACAGGATGGGCAGCGTGTGGCGTCTCTCCACGATCCCCGAAACTGCCTGCAGCGGTGCCAGAAGAACGTCTCGCCGTGTTTTGATAAGAAGCATATATCTCAATCCTTTAAAGACTAAGGTTCGGACAAGTCTGTTGATAGTTTCAAAAAACTGATTTAATTCAACCTGTTGCAGTAATCATGAAGGGTTGTATGGAGACGGTATGGGGCTGTGGGCAAAAAGGGACAAGTTTTCTCCAACGCTGTTTGCCGGCTGTTGTCCACCATCAGCCAGCCACTTCCGCACCGACTTTTCCCCAGCCCTGCTCACCCCTTCAGCACCTGCTCGAGGACATGCACGTCGTGGTTCAGCGCCTCATCCTTGAGGCGCAACTGATCGATGGTGCGCACCGCGTGCAGCACGGTCGTGTGGTCGCGGCCGCCAAAGTGCTCGCCGATCGATGGATAGCTCTGCGACGTCAGGTTCTTTGCCAGCCACATGGCGATCTGCCGTGGTCGGACGACGACGCGGGTTCGCTTCTTGGAGAACAGGTCGGCCACCTTGATCTTGAAGTATTCTGCCACCGTCTTCTGGATTCCCTCGACCGTGATCTGCCTGTTGACCGAGCCGATCACATCCTTCAGCGCCTCCTTGGCGAGATCGAGGGCAATCTGCTGACCGTGGAAGGCCGAGTAGGCAAGCACCTTCTTCAGGGCGCCCTCCAGTTCGCGAACGTTCGACCGCAGGTGCTTGGCGATGTAGAAAGCAACTTCGTCGTCCAGGGCAACCTGTTCCTGTTCCGCCTTCTTTTTCAGGATGGCGACGCGCATCTCGGTTTCCGGTGGTTCGATCTGCACCGTCAGTCCCCAGTCGAAACGCGTCACGAGGCGATCCTCGAGGCCGGAAATGTTCTTCGGGTAGGTGTCACAACTGATCACGATCTGCTTTTTCGACTCGCTCAACGCATTGAAGACGTAGAAGAACTCCTCCTGCGTCCGGTTCTTGCCGTTGAAAAACTGAACATCGTCGAGCAGCAGGACGTCGAGCGAACGGTAGTAGCGCTTGAAGACATCAAAGGACTTCTGTTGATAGGCGCGGACGACGTCGGAGTAGTAGTCCTCGGCGTGCACGTAGCGCAACACCTTGTCCGGCCGCTGCTCCAGGATCGCGTTGCCGATCGCGTGGATCAGGTGGGTCTTGCCGAGCCCGGCACCGCCGTAGATGAACAACGGGTTGTAGCTGGCTTCACCCGGCTGGTCGGCAACGCGGTGGGCGGCAGCCCGGGCAAGGTCGTTGGCCTTGCCGACCACCAGGTTGTCAAAGGTGAAGCCGGCAATCAGCCGCGTCTTCTCGTAGCCGGAGCGCTCCCGGTCGGTACTCCTGGTCGCGCTCGCAGTGGCGGCGGCGACCGCTGGCGCCGTCCTTCCCCTGCCAGCGGCAGCGGGCGCGGGTTCGGCACTTGCTGCCGGTCGCTCGGCCAGACTCAGGGTGATGATCACCGGCAGCGCAAAATACTCGCTTCCCAGCGCCTCGATGCGTGCCAGATAGCGCTCCTTGACCCACTTGAGGATGAATCCGTTCGGTGCCAGCAAGCGCAGACCGTGCGTCAAGTCGTCCTCCCCTTCGAGACGAAGCGGACGGATCCAGGTGTTGAACTGCTGAGGTGGTAGTTCCTGCTCGAACTGGCTCAGACAGGAGGACCAGAAACTACTCATCGGCGATCATGGTCGCAACGTCCGGTTGCCAGCCGAAATCCCGGCCCGCTGCGACAAAAAGTGGCTTTGTCCTTGAAATCAGAAGCATGGCTAAAGTTGCCCGGGATGGTTGGCGGCCACGACAGCGCTTTTCCGGGCGATGCCGGCCTTCCCCCGATGGCCCGCTGCCGCTCCTGTCAGAACCCGCAAGACGCAAATTCTAACCCGTCGCGACGAAGTTATCCACAGCTCCGAAAAAAATATGGCCTTGACAAGGCTTGCCGCTAAGCTGTCTAATCCCCCCTTTTTTCCAGCTTTGAGTTCAAGGGTTTAGCCATGAAACGTACCTATCAGCCGTCAGTCGTTCGCCGCAAGCGGACACATGGCTTTCTCGTCCGCATGTCCACCCGTGGTGGCCGCGGAGTGATCCGTGCCCGCCGTGCCAAGGGTCGTCATCGTCTTGGCGTTTGAGCTCAGCCTCTGACGCTGCGAGCGACCCGCAACCACGCCCGGCAGCCTTTCCCAAGCAGTATCGCCTGCTCCGGAAGGATGAGTACGGAGCGGTCTTTGCTTTCCGGAGGGCGCTGAGAAGCCGCCATTTCCTGCTACATTATCGGCCGCACGAGGCTGCGGGAGCGCGGCTCGGGCTGGTCGTGGCCAAGCGTTTCGTGCGCCGTTCGGTGGACCGGAATCTGTTGCGGCGACTGGCAAGGGAGGAATTCCGACTGCTGCGTGCCGACCTGAGTTCCAGCGACCTCGTGCTGCGGCTGGCGGTCAAGCCATCGGCCCTTGACCGGCAAGCCATGGCAGAGGAAATCCGCCGCTTGCTGCGCAAGCTCATTTCACCCCAACCATGAGCCGATGAAACATCTTCTACTTGCGCTGATAGGCTTCTACCGTTACGCGGTGAGTCCGATGCTGGGTCAACGTTGCCGTTTCTTCCCCAGTTGTTCGCAGTACGCAGCAGAGGCGCTGGAGCGCCATGGCGCCTGCCGCGGAACGAGCCTTGCCGTTCGCCGGCTCGGCCGCTGCCATCCCTGGAATCCGGGCGGCTTCGACCCCGTACCCTGACCAACGACTGAATACTCTAGGTTTTCATGGACAACCGACGCCTCCTGCTGCTGCTCATATTTTCCTTCTCGATGGTCATGCTGTGGGATGCCTGGCAGAAGTACAACCAGCCGAAGGCGCCGCCCGTGGCTGCTGCGGGAATGGCAGAAGCACCCGCCCCGAAACCGAGCAGCAGCCTGCACGCGCCGCTGCCGGCGGCGCCCGCGGCGGTGGCTGCCCCTGTACCGGAAAAAGCCGACACGGTCACCATCGGTACCGACCTCTTCAAGGCCGAGATCTCCCGCCAGGGCGGCGACATCGTCCGTCTCGAGCTGAAGGATTACCGTGACAGCGTCAGGAAGGACAAGGACTTCACCCTCTTCGAGCCGAAGCATCAGTATTACGCGCAGAGTGGCCTGATCGGCGACGGCCTGCCAAACCACAAGACCGTGTTCACGGTCGCTCCGGGCAATCGGGAGCTGGCCAGCGACGACAAGAGCCTGGTTCTGCGCCTCGAAGCGGTAGGTACCAACGGGGTTCGGGTCGCCAAGATCTACACCTTCAGCCGTGGCAGCTATCTGATCGGGGTGACGCACGAGATCAGCAACGGCAGCGACAAGGAGCTGCTGGCGCACGCCTACTATCAGTTGCAGCGCGACGTCAAGGCGCCCGACGGCGAGAGTTACATGGTCTCCACCTTCACCGGTCCGGCGGTGTTCACCGATCAGGAGAAGTTCCAGAAGGTCAACTTCGCCGACATCGAGGCTGGCAACGCCAAGTTCGCGAACAAGGCCGACAACGGCTGGATCGCGATGATCCAGCACTACTTCGTCGCCGCCTGGATTCCCGAGCCGGGTCTGCCGCGCGAGTTCTACATGCGCAAGCTGGAGAGCAGCCAGAATCCGGCGGTTGCCGCTGGAGTCATCGTTCCAGTGCCGCTGGCCGCGCCCGGGGCAACGGTGTCGCTGGCGGTACCGATCTTCGCCGGACCACAGATCCAGTCGACGCTGGAGCAACTGGCAAAGCCGCAGGCCGAGGGTGGCATCGGTGCCCAGGGTCTGCCGCTGGTCGTCGACTACGGCTGGCTGACGGTCATCGCCGCGCCGATCTTCTGGTGTCTCGAAGCGATCTACAAGCTGGTCGGCAACTGGGGCTGGGCCATCGTCCTGTTGACCGTGGCCATCAAGCTGCTGTTCTTCCCGCTGTCGGCGGCCAGCTACAAGTCGATGGCGAAGATGAAGACGGTGACGCCACGGCTGATGCAGCTCAAGGAGCGCTACGGTGACGATCGCCAGAAGCTCAACCAGGAGATGATGGCGCTCTACAAGCGCGAGAAGATCAACCCGCTCGGCGGCTGCCTGCCGATTCTGGTCCAGATTCCGGTCTTCATCGCCCTCTACTGGGCCCTTCTCGGTGCCGTCGAAATCCGCGACGCGCCCTGGATCCTCTGGATCAAGGACCTCTCGGCGCAGGACCCGTACTACATCCTGCCGTTGATCATGATGGGCACCATGCTCATCCAGACCAAGCTCAATCCGACGCCGCCAGACCCGATCCAAGCGAAGGTCATGCTGATGATGCCGTTCATCTTCGGCGTCATGTTCTTCTTCTTCCCCGCCGGGCTGGTGCTCTACTGGGTGGTCAACAACATCCTGTCGATTGCCCAGCAATGGCAGATCACGAGGATGATCGAAAGTGGCGGAAAGGCCGCCAACGACAGCAAGGCCTGAAACGGCACAAGCCAGTGACACCATAGCCGCCATCGCGACCGCCAGCGGTCGCGGCGGCATCGGGGTGATTCGGGTTTCTGGTGCCGGGCTGCTGGATCTTGCCCAACGCCTCAGCGGCAAGCGACCAACGCCACGGCATGCCACCCGCGCAGACTTCCTGGCAGCCGACGGCACGGTGATCGATAGCGGCCTGTTGCTCCACTTTCCAGCGCCGCATTCCTTCACTGCCGAGGATGTCCTCGAGCTGCAGGGGCATGGCGGCCCGGTCGTTCTGCAGATGCTTCTCGCCCGCTGTCTGGAACTCGGAGCCCGCCTCGCCGAGCCGGGCGAGTTCAGCCGCCGCGCCTACCTCAACGGCAAGATCGACCTAGCGCAGGCCGAGGCCGTCGTCGATCTGATCGACGCATCGACCGCCGCCGCGGCGCGCAGCGCGGTTCGCTCACTGCAGGGGGATTTCTCGCGCGAGGTCGGCCAGCTGCGCGCGCAGCTCGTCGAGCTGCGCGCCCTCGTTGAGGCAACACTCGATTTTCCCGACGAGGAGATCGACTTTCTCGAGGCCGCCGATGCCAGTGGGCGCCTGACGCGCCTGCAGGCGCGCCTGCTGCAGGTCTTCGAGCGCGCCCGGCAGGGCCGGCTGCTGCAGGGTGGTCTGCACGTCGTTCTCGCCGGCCAGCCGAACGTCGGCAAGTCGAGCCTGCTCAACCGCCTCGCCGGCGACGATCTGGCGATCGTCACCGCCATACCGGGAACCACCCGCGACCTCGTTCGCGGCACCCTGCAGCTCGAAGGAATTCCGCTGCACGTCATCGACACGGCCGGGCTGCGCGCGACCGAAGACCAGATCGAGAAGATCGGCATCGAACGGACCTGGCGCGAGATCGAGCGCGCCGATGTCGTTCTCCTGCTGGCCGATGCGCGCCTTGGCGTTGGCGCCTCCGAGCGCGAGATCCTCGCCCGGTTACCAACCCATCCGACGCGGGTGACCGTGCTCAACAAGATTGACCTCATTCCCGCCCGCGCCGAGCGCCGACAGGAAGACGACAGCGTCATCATCTCGCTCTCTGCCCACTCCGGCGAAGGCGTCGAATTGCTGCGCGAGGAGTTGTTGCGAATCGTCGGCTGGCAGCCAGCCGAGGACGTCTTCATAGCCCGCGAGCGTCACCTGCAGGCGCTTGCGAACACCCGCGAGCATATCGCCACGGCGCAGGCGCAAATGCCGCAGCTCGAACTCCTTGCCGAGGAACTGCGTCTGGCGCAGCGAGCGCTGGGAAGCATCACCGGCGAGTTCAGCAGTGACGACCTTCTCGGCGAAATATTCGGTCGCTTCTGCATCGGCAAATAGCGAGCTGTCGGGCATGCCCAGAACTCTTCCGCCAGCGCCGCTAGCTTCCGCAGCCGGGCGAGGAGGAGCGCGCGACCCGCCAGCAGCGGGGTGTGACGCCACTCCAGCGGGAGAACGCCCGGCTGAAGGCGCTGGCATCGGCGTAAGCGAGCGCTGCGGCGATTTCACTCAGCGTCATTGTGGAATCATCGAGCATCTGCCGGGCGATCTCGAAGCGCACCTCGTCGGAGAGTTGCTGGAAGGTCGTTCCGCAGGCCCGCAGGTGCCGGTTCAGGGTACGAACATGCATCGAGAACAGGGCCGCGACCTGGCCCGCCGCAGCCCCGTGCGTCAGCAGCGCAGTCCGCAGCACGCGTTGCACCTGGTGCGCGAAGTCACCCGCGGTTCTTGCCTCGAGTTCGTCGATCTGCTTCTGCAGCAGGCGCCGCAACTCGGGGTCCGCTGCCGCCAGCGGGCGTGTCAGCCACTCGGCGGGGAAAAGCAGTGCGTTCTGCTCGGCGTCAAAGCGCAGTGGCGACTGGAAGAAGCGGCGAAACGGGCCGATGTCGGGCGGCTCCCGGTGGGCAAAGAGAACCTCGCTGGCTTGCCAGCCGGGCCCACACAGGCGGCGCATGATGTTGAAAGCGACGGCAATGGCGCCGTCGGCGATCTGCTCGGCCGCCTCGACAGCTGGCTGGTAAATGGCGTAGCCGAAGAGCGCCGAGTTTCCGTTGATCACCAGCGTCGGCACTGCGCCGCGGTCGTGGAGGTGCAGATAGCGAACCAGTGTGCGCAGGGCGGTCGCGACGTCCGGCGAGTGTTGCACGAGGAATCCGACCAGACCGAGCGACGCAGGACCGCCCTGCTGACCAACCAGGAGGCCGAAATGGCTGCAGCCGGTCCTGGCGACACAGAGCGCAACCAGACGGCCCAGGCTGACGAAGGGAATCATGTTGTCGGAGTCATCGAAAAGGCTCGGGCTGATCCCGGCCTCGGCGAGCAGCTCCGCCGGGTCGACGCCGTGGTCGCGCAGCACCGCAGGAATCGTTGCCGCCCCACCAATGCGAATGACCGCCTCGCCAAACGCTCTCTTCGCTCGCAACCCTCTGCTCCCGTTTTCGAAAATGGCGCTCTTTCCAGGCTTCCCGCCACCCGGACGCCGGCGTTTTGTCGTGAATTGTATATCTTCTGTCGCGAATGGTCGCGACAGGCCACCAAAGTGGAAGCATGATGAAGCGCACTCCGAAACCGCGAGGGGGGTTGGGATGCGTTGGCTTCTGCCAGTCGGCGAACGACGTGGAATGGCTGTTGCCTCTGCGGCAGCCTTTACTTGTCCCGCGATGATCCACCGGCCGGTCAGGCTCCGTAGCCAGCCCGGCGGCAAGCCAGGACCGTGACTGGCACCAACCGGAGGGAAAGGCAAGGATGGAGACAGGAAAGCGTTTTCACGCATTGCACTGCCGGCGTAATGTTCGCTGCCCTCCCTCAGCCTCGCAGCGGTGAAGGTAGCGACGCGCGCTTCACCGGACTGGCCCCCGGCGCCACCTTCCAGTTCCAGTTTCTTGACAAGCTCTTGTTCCAAGGAGGCTGACATGCAATCAGTTTTGCGTTTGCTGGCGTTTGTTGCAGTCGCGGCAACATCTCTCGCCACCAGCGGTTGGGCGCTCGGGCAGCAGGTCACCGGCACCCTGGGTTCGCCCAGCGCCACCACGACCATCAGCAACAAGCAACTGCCGGCGCCCGATCCGAAGTTTGGCGGCGTCATCAAGAACGACGCCCTGCAGTCGAAACCGTGGTGGGCACCGCGAATCGTTCCACCGAAGGGCGCGCCGAACGTGCTGCTGATCATCACAGACGACGCCGGCTTTGGCGTGCCGAGCACCTTCGGCGGTGTCATCCCGACGCCGACGATGGATCGCATCGCCAACGAGGGCCTGCGCTACAACCGCGTCTTCTCGACCGCGCTCTGCTCGCCGACGCGCGCCGCGCTGATCACCGGGCGCAACCACCACTCGGTGGGCTTCGGCGTCATCTCCGAGCAGTCGACCGGTTTTCCCGGCTACAACAGCATCATCGGCAAGGACAAGGCGACGATTGGCCGCATCCTGCTCGACAACGGCTACAGCACCTCGTGGTTCGGCAAGAACCACAACACGCCGGCCTTCGCCGCCAGCCAGGTCGGGCCCTTCGACCAGTGGCCGAGCGGCATGGGCTTCGAGTATTTCTACGGCTTCGTCGGCGGTGACGCCAACCAGTGGCAGCCGAACCTGTTCCGCAACACGACGCAGATCTATCCTTTCGAGGGCAAGCCGGGCTGGAACCTGATCACCGGCATGGCCGACGACGCCATCGACTACATGACGCGGATCCACCAGACCGACCCGTCCAAGCCGATCTTCATCAAGTACGCGCCCGGCGCCACGCACGCGCCGCACCACCCGACCAAGGAGTGGGTGGACAAGATCAGCGCGATGAAGCTGTTTGACGGCGGCTACGAGAAGTTGCGCGAGACGATCTTCGCCAACCAGAAGAAGCTCGGCCTGGTTCCCCAGGATGCGAGGCTGACGCCCTGGCCCAATGAAATGCTGAAGCCCTGGGACCAGCTCAGCGCCGACGAGAAGAAGCTCTTCATCCGCCAGGTCGAGGTCTTCGCCGCCTATGCCGCCTACAGCGACTCCGAGATTGGCCGCGTCATCCAGCACTTCCAGGATTTGGGCAAGCTCGACAACACGCTGGTCATCTATATCAACGGCGACAACGGCACCAGCGCCGAAGGCGGACCGATGGGCACGCCGAACGAAGTCGCGTTCTTCAACGGCGTCGGCGACTTGCCGGCTGACGTGCAGCTGAAGTGGTACGACGTCTGGGGCACCGAGCAGACCTACAACCACATGTCGGCTGGCTGGTCGTGGGCCTTCGACACACCGTTCGACTGGTTCAAGCAGAACGCCTCCCGGCTCGGCGGCATCAACCAGAACATGGTCGTCTCGTGGCCGGCGCGCATCAAGGACAAGGGGGCCCTGCGCGAACAGTTCGTGCACGTGATCGACGTCGTGCCGACCATCCTCGAAGCGGCGGGTATCAAGGCGCCGGAGATGGTGGATGGGATCAAGCAGGCGCCGATCGAGGGCACCAGCTTCGTTTACACCTTCGACCCGGCGAATGCCAAGGTCGCGTCGCGGCACAAGACGCAGTACTTCGAAATGATGGGCCAGTGGGCGCTCTATGACGACGGCTGGCTCCTCAGCACCAAGGTCAACCGCGCACCGTGGCAGGCCTTCGGGGTGGCCAACCCGGATCCGCTGAACAACCAGCTCTTCCAGCTCTATAACCTGGGCATAGACTTCAACCAGACCAACGACCTCGCCGCGCAGAACCCGCAGAAGGTCAAGGAGATGCGCCAGAAGTTCCTTGCTGAAGCGAAGAAGTACCAGGTCTTGCCGCTGGATGCGTCGGTGGCGGCCCGGATCGTCGCACCGCGCCCGAACATCACCGCCGGGCGGACGGAATTTGTCTACACGCGACCGATGGTCGGCCTGCCGCAGGGCGACTCGCCCTTCCTGCTGAACGCGTCCTACACGATCACTGCCGATATCACCGTGCCGCAAGGCGGTGCCGAGGGCATGATGCTGACCTCGGGCGGACGCTTCGGGGGATACGGCTTCTACTTGCTCAAGGGCAAGCCGGTGTTCCTGTGGAACCTGGTCGACCTCAAGCGCATCAAGTGGGAAGGCGTCGAGGCGCTTACCCCGGGCCAGCACACGCTGGAGTTCGATTTCAAGTATGACGGCCTTGGCGTCGGGACGCTGGCGTTCAACAACATGAGCGGCCTCGGCCGGCCTGGCACCGGTGTCCTGAAGGTGGACGGCAAGGTGGTGCAGACGATCACGATGGAGAAAACGCTGCCGATGATCCTGCAGTGGGACGAGAGCTTTGACATCGGTTCGGACACGCTGACCGGCGTCAACGACGCCGACTACAAGCCGCCGTTCGCGCTGACCGCCAAGCTCAACAAGCTGACGATCAAGGTAGACCGGCCGCAGTTGTCGCCGGCGGACATCAAGAAGCTGGAAGCGGCGACGGCTGAAGCGCAGGACGGCAAGCCGCCGACAGGCAAGTAGGCGAAGCGGCTGGCGTCCCGATGAGGGGCGCCAGCCGCTTCCATTTTGATCTGGCGGGGAACCATGAAAACAGCGTCTGCGCTCTACGTCTCACTCTGTACCGTTGCAATCGGGTCCGTCGCGGCGACGGCCGTTGCCCAGGTTGTCCCCAAGGCGGCAATCCAGACCGAATCCGCTTTTTCGGTCCTGCCGGGACGCTGGGTGCGGCCCGATGGCGGCTACGTCATCAACATCAGGAGCGTCGATGCCAGCGGCAAGGTCGACGCGGCCTACGCCAATCCGAACCCGCTGCCGTTTTCCAGCGCGGAAGCGACGCGCGAAGGCAAGGTCATCAAGCTTTTCTTCGAGCTGCGGGCAGCTGGCTACAACGGATCGACCTACACCCTGACCTACGACCCGGCAGCCGACGTGTTGAAGGGCGTCTATTTCCAGGCGGTGGCGCAGCAGAAGTTCGACGTTTACTTCACCCGTGCCAGGTGAACAAGGCGTTTTTTCGGGAGCGAGCATGAGGGGTTTTCCTGACGGACTCTACCTGACCAGTGCGCCCATCGTTACGGCCAACTGGAAGGCGGCAAGCAGCCAGCGCTGGGTTGTGCCGCTGGCCGGCGGTGTCGGCAAGATTTTCCACATCGGGCGCTTGCCGGTGAACACTCAGCTTTCGGCCTACTACAACGCGGTGACGCCGGATGACGGCGCAAACTGGCAGATTCGCGCCCAGGTGCAGTTCATGTTCCCCAAATGACTCGTCGGCGCGGAGTACCGCGTTGTGCCAACTCCGTGAAACATCAACCTGAAACCCAATGTGGAGGATAACGCCTTGAAAGCTTCAGTATTTGCCTTGCCGGCTGCGATTCTGGCGATGACGTTTGCTTCTGGTGCTTGCGCGGTAGAATGCGCGGACGGTGTTCGTCGCGCCGAGTGTGAAACATCACGAGGCGCTGTCGAGGTCCGCAAGCCGGTCGAGCCCGTTCCGGAGCGCGGGGTTGAAGTAGCTCCCGCACGGAGGGTTGAAGTGGCCCCTGCCAGGGAGGTTCCCGCTGCGCGCGACGCCGAGGTGCGTGCGACGCCGGAGTGTCGCATGGTCGACGGTCGGCGCGTCTGCCGCTGAGCAGATTCGGCCTGTGGTTGACGTCCGGTCGTTTCGCGGGGCCCCATCCCGGGCCCGTTCGTGTCCTTCTTCGAAAGGAAAACCATCATGTCGCAGTTCGACAACGTCTCCGTCGTCAAGAAGGCGAACATCTATTTCGATGGCAAGTGCGTGAGCCATACTGTGCTCTTCCCCGACGGCACGCGCAAGACCGTCGGCATCATCTTTCCCTCGTCCCTGACTTTCACCACCGGCGCGCCCGAGGTGATGGAACTCAACGCCGGCCGCTGCCGCATCCGCCTCGCCGGCGAGAGCGGGTGGCAGACCTACGCGGGCGGCGAGCGCTTCTCGGTGCCGGGCAACTCGAGTTTCGACATCGAGACCCTCGAAACCCTCGATTACGTCTGCCACTTCGAATGATCCGCTGCCCGCGGCGCACCTCGCCGCCGAGCTGAACCCGACCGAGCCGTCGCCCGTTCGCCGGGGCGACTTCAGGGGATGGCGCAGCCCCGCCGGCTGGCGCGGATGATGCGGCACAGGCGTGCCGTCGCCGACTCGATCAGCGATGCGGCCGTTCGCAGGCATTCGTCGAGCGGCATCGGCCGCTCGCAGATGCTCATCGTCGCGTCGATTCCCAGTGCCAGGACATCGTTGGCGCCCTCGCCGAGACCGCCCGCGACGCAGAACACGGGAACGGCGAATCGTCTGGCGACTCTCGCGACGCCGACCGGTGCCTTGCCGAAGGCCGTCTGGAAATCGGTGCGCCCTTCGCCAGTGATGACGAAATCGGCTTCGCTGACGATCGTTTCGAAGCCCACCGCGTCGAGGATGATGTCGACCCCCGGGCGGAGTTGCGCCGGTGTGAACCACAGCAGGCCGGCACCGAGTCCGCCGGCCGCTCCGGCACCGGGCAGCCCGGCGACGTCGCGCCCGGTCGCCCGGCGCGCGACTTCGGCATAACGGCACAGCGCGGCGTCGAGCACGGCCACGGTAGCGGGGCTCGCGCCCTTCTGCGGGGCGAATGCCGCCGCGGCGCCGCGCGGCCCGCAAAGCGGGTTGTCGACGTCACAGGCAGCGAGAATATCGGTCTCGTGCAGTCTTGGATCGAGGGCGTCGAGGGCGATCCGCTCGAGACGGGCCAGCGCCGCACCGCCCTCGGGCAGTTCGCTGCCGGCTGCGTCCGTGAAGCTGGCGCCAAGGGCACGCGCCATGCCGGCGCCACCGTCGTTCGTCGCGCTGCCGCCGATGCCGACGATGATCCGGCGCAAGCCGCCATCGAGCGCGGCGCGGATCAACTCGCCGGTGCCGAAGGTCGTCGTCAACCGGGGATCACGCTGATCGGGGGCCAGCAGCGGCAGGCCCGATGCCGCAGCCATTTCGATCACCGCCGTCGCGCCGTCACCGAGAACTCCCCATTGTGCCAGTACCGGTTCGCGCAGCGGCCCGGTGACCCGGGTCTGACGAAGCGTGCCGCCGGTCGCGCCGACAAGCGCCGCCACCGTGCCCTCACCGCCGTCGGCGATCGGCACCGTGCGCACCTCGGCCTCGGGAAAGACGAGGCGAATGCCGCGCTCCATCGCCAGCGCGACACCGATCGCACTCAGGCTGCCCTTGAAAGAATCCGGAGCGACGACGATGCGCAAAACGATACCTCCCTCAGTGACGACCAAGCGCAGCCAGGGAGCGCCAGTCGGCGAGCGGGCCGCCGCCCCGGCCATGCCTCAGCCGCGGATGCGCACCGAGCTGACCACAGCTTCGAAGCGGCCGACGTTCCGCGCATAGTAATGGCTGCGCGGTGCCTCGAAGATGACGAGATACAGTTTGCCGCCGCGTACCGTACCGTAGCCGACGCCGCGCATCTCGAGTTCATCGGACTTGCGCACACGCGTGAACTCGAAGCGGAAGCCATCGCCGCCGGCAAAGGGGGCCGGCGCCAGCTTCTGGCGCTGGAACGAGCTGCCATCGTGGGTGGCGAAGACCTCGTACATTTCGACGATCTCATGTGCCTGCATCGTCGTCTGGTACTTCGGTACCTGACGGTCCTTGCGCTGCGGCAGTTCGGCCAGCGCCTCGCCGTCGGCGATGCCGACATGGAAGACGAGGCGGTCGAGCGGCAGACCGTCGAGGGTCCACACTTCGCTCTTTCGCGTCAGGCCGATCGAGTACTGGTTCCAGGCGCCGTCGAGCGTGACCGAGAGCGAATCGCGCACCGTCACTTCTCCCGGACCGACCTTCGACATCCCGGCACAGCCGGAGAGCAGCGCCACCACGAGAACCAGCAGCCAGCGCGACATTTCAGATTCCTTCCTGCAGGTAGCTGCGGATCATTTCTGCGTCGTCGGCGTCGGGGCGCAGCGACAGGTAGCGCTGGAACGAAGCGCTCGCCGCCGCCGTGTCGCCGGCCTGGCGTTGCAGCATGCCGCGCGAACGGTACATCTCGGGCGGGCAGTCCGATCGCGGTTCGGCGGCAGCATACTCGCGCAGCGCGCGCGCGGCGTCACCGTCGGCAGCGCGCAGCCGAAAGGCCTCGCCGAGGAAAAAGCGCGTCTCGCCATCGTCCGACTGGCGCAGCAGGCGCTCCAGGAGGGTGATCGTTTCGCCCGCCTTGCGCCGCCTGAGTTCGTCATCGAGCCACTGCCGGCGATGGCCGCGAATCTGCCCGGCGTAGGCTGCGCTGGCCGGGTCGCCGCCATCGCCGTTCATCGTCGCAGCGCGGTTGGCCATTGCCTGGCTGCGCTCCTCCGGGTCCGGATGGCTGGCGAAGAAGATGCTGCGGCTGCCGGCATCGCCCGACCATTCGGCCTCGGCCTTGACTTCAGCGACCAGTTGCTGCCAGACCTTCGCCGCTTCGATCGGCGGGTAGCCGGCAGTGGCGATCAGCTCCTGGCCGATGCGATCCGCCTCGCGCTCGTGTTCGCGCGAATAGGCGAACATGCCGGCGAGCAGTGCCAGTTGCGCCAGCGAACCCGCCGCGCCGACGCCGGCAGCACCGAGCGCCATGCCGAGAAACTGGCCGAGGGCGGTGCGCGACTTCGCGTCGCGCAGTTGCTCGAGGCTGTGGCGACCGACGTAGTGACCGATCTCGTGGCCAAGGACGGCCGCCAGCTGCGCCTCGTTCTCCATCCGCAGCAGGAGCCCCGTCCACACCTGCAACATGCCGTTGGGTGCCATCGACGCGTTGAAGAAGGGCGAGCGAACAATGTACACGCGGATGTCCGGGCAATGGTCGCCGGCCAGACGACAGGCGAGCCCGGCAACGTAGGCGTTGAGAGCGCCGTCGCGGAGCAGGAAGCGGCTTCGCTTCAGACGCTCCTCCTCACGCGACAGCAGAGACCAGAGGCCCCCTTCATCGCTGCCCGGCTCTGGCCGCTCGAGCCGCGCCGGCAGCGGACCCGGGGTCGCGGCAAGTAGCGTCGAGGACCGCCCGAGCAGGCCGCAGCAGGCACAGCCGGTGAGGAACTGACGCCGCAGCATCGACGCTATTCCGGGAACTTGTCAAGCAGTGCGTCGCACGACTCGCGCGCCTTCTCCAGCTCGCGCAGGTCGCCGGATTGGCGCAGCAGGGTATTGAACCAGAGCACGCGTCCGCTGGCCAGGTCGACCAGCGAGGCGTAACCGACCTGCATGCCGCCGCTCAGGCCGAATCCGAGCAGGGCGCCGACGACCATCATGGCGACGCGCTCGCTGCTGGCGTAACTGTCACGAACGAAGGCGAAGAGCGCGTAGTCGGCGCCGGTACGCGCACGCATCAGCGCTGCCTCTTCACCGAGCGACCAGTCGAGCCGGCCTTCCTTGGTTGGCAGCGCGAACAGTCCGCGGTGGTGCATGGCGATTGCCTGGCCGACCGCCCCGTGCAACCGGTTGAGGCTCTCGACGACTTCGTCGACCTCGCCCGGCAGCGGCATGAAGTTCACCTTGAGCGCGCTGCTGCGCGTCAGGAAGGCCTGCCGCAGGTTGGCATGCGCCCTCTCGGTCCACTCGGCCTGCGGCTCGAGAATGCCGCCGGCGCTGACCGAGAAGAGTTCGATGTCGAGCGGCATCAGCAGGACGACGGCACCCTCCGGCAGGCGTGTGAAGCCCTCGGCAAGGCTCGCCGCGCGGACCGGCAGCGACAGGAAGACAACGAAGCACAACCAGAGCCAGCACCTGCAACGAGACATGGGCATCCTCCGGGGATCGCCGGCGAGCGCTGCCAAGAGCCGCAGCACTCGCCGGCACTGCCCGGAGATTATGCGCCGCCACGGCCAGCGCGGTCAATCCACGGTCAGCCGTCCGGTCAATCGTGCCGCGAGCGCCCGCTGGCCGCCCCTGCGCCACGCCACTGGCTGGTGGCCGCGCGCCGGTTCAGTCTGCCAGTGTGGCGGCCAGCGGCCGGCGCAATGTTCCGGTGTAGAGCTGTCGCGGACGTGCGATGCGGTACTCCGGGTCAGTCAGCATCTCCTCCCAGTGCGCCATCCAGCCGGCAGCCCGTGCCATGGCCAGGGTGCAGGCGAACATCGACGACGGAACGCCGAGCGCATGCTGTGTGACCGCGCAGTAGAAGTCCGCATTTGGCTGCAGATTCCTGTCGACCAATAAACGGTCCTCGAGGGCGATCCTCTCGACTGCGCTGACCAGTCTGCCGAATCGTCCCTGCTCGAGCCCCTGCTCCTGCAGGACCTCGGCGCAGGTTTGGCGCATCAGCGGCAGCCGCGGATCGTTCCGTCCGCAAAGCCCGTTGCCGAAGCCGGGCAGGCGGGCGCCGTCGCGCAACTCACGGGCAAGGGCGACGATGCCGCTGGCGCGCGCTGCGTCGCCGATGCCGGCGAGAATCGCCAGGCAGGCCTCACTGGTGCCGCCGAGTGCTTTACCCGACAGGCAGGCGATCGCTGCCGACAGGCACGCGTAGGGGTTGGCTCCGGACGAGCCAGCCATGCGTACCGTCGCCGTGGCGGCATCCTGCCCGCAGTCGGCATGCAGCGTCAGCATCCGGTCGACGGCGCGGACCAGCACTGGATTCGGCGTGTACTCCTCGCGTGGCGTGGCGAACATCATGTGCAGGAAATTGGCGCTGTAGGAGAGGTCCGGCCGTGGCTTCATGAACGGCTGCCCGATCGAGTACTTGTAGGCCATGGCGACGATCGTCGGCAGCCGGGCGACGACACGCTCGAAGCGAAGCTGCCGTTGCTCGGGGGCGCTGAACTCGCCTGCCGCGTGATCGAATGCCGACAGCGCACCGACGACACCGACCATCACCGCCATCGGCCGCGCGTCGCGGCGAAAGCCCTCGTAGAGCTTGACCATCTGCTCGTGCAGGGCGGCGTGCCGCCTGATCGCCGCAGCGAAGGAGGCGTGCTGCTCGCCGTCGGGCAACTCGCCGCTGCGCAGGAGATGGGCCACTTCGAGAAAATCGCACTGGGTCGCCAGTTGCTCGACCGGATAGCCGCGATAGAGCAGATCGCCACGTTCCGCATCGACCAGGCTGATCTTCGACCGGCAACTGGCGGTCGAAGCGAAGCCGGAGTCGTACGCGAAATAGCCGCTGCTGGCACCCAGGCTGCGAATGTCCAGGCACCTGTTGCCCTGCGTCGACAGCAGCAGCGGCAGTTCGACCGCCGGCTCGCCGTTCACCCTGAAGATCGCCACCCGATTCCTGCTCGCCATTCCGTACCTCCCGATCTCTCCGGAGCGCCGTTGCCCGACGCCGATCCAGCTTGGTTCAGCTCCAGTCAATGCCCATTCCTGGGGCCCGGTGGTGTGCTGATGCACCGTCCTTGTGCCGCCGACTAGGCGGCCTTGCAGTACCGGCATGGCTGCGTCTCGCCGCCGCCGGTCGCCGTCGCGATCGCTGACGGCAGCCCGTGGCGATCGCGGAAGCCGCAACCGCAAGGACCTCGGCCCGCACCCCGGTGCCTGCCGACCCCTGCGCCGCGACTCTGGCAGAGGCGCCGCAAGCGAAGCGCCGGGGCCTGCCGATCAGCCACGTCCCACTGGCGAGCAAGACTTGTGCCAACGCTGAACCGGGGCTTGCACGGATCTTGCTTGAAAGGAAGGTCACGAGTGCGTCCCGAAAAGCGGACGGGCCAGGCCGGGGGGCTCGCGGCGGGCGGACTGCGGTTGCCCGGAGCGAACCGTTGGCCTCATGAACAGTGGAGCACCTGCTATGAGAACACCCATGCTTCTTCCCTGGCTGGCAAGCCGGGCACGAGTCAGCGAAGCGCGCGCCGAAACCCTGTGGCGCGAGGCGATGCGGCGGGCCGAGGAAACGACCAGCGAGCGAGGTACGTCGTGTTACTGGGGGGCGGCCCTGGCGACTCTGCAGGAGCTGCTCGCGCTGGAATGCTGGCGCCCGCAGACTGCCGTGCTGTGGCCATGGCTGGTCCTGCAGGGCGGCATCGAGCGCTGGTCCTGGTTCTCGAGCCACTGGCTGTCGCCAGGGCTGCTGTCGTCGACCTGCCGTGCCTGGCGGCTCACGCCCGTCGGCACACGGCGATGAACGCGCGGACGGCGGTCCGGCAGCAACTGATCGCCGATCTCAAGGCGAGGCTGCAGGGTGAGCAACGGCTGATCAGCGAACGCTTCCTCGGCAACGCCGACGCCGCAGCCCTGCTGCGCGACCGCTGCCGGCTGATCGACGAAGTGCTGTGCGACGCCTGGGAGGCATTGGCGCTGCCGGATTCGCTCGGCCTCGTTGCGGTCGGCGGCTACGGCCGCGGCGAGCTGTACCCGGCATCCGACATCGATCTCCTCGTGCTGTTGCCGGAGGAGGCCGACCAGGCGCTGGCCGGGTGCCTCGAGCAACTGGTCTGCCTGCTCTGGGACATCGGGCTGGAGACCGGCCACAGCGTGCGCACCGTCGAGCAATGCCTCGAGGAGGCTGCCGGCGATACGACGGTGCAGACGGCGATGCTCGAATCGCGACTGCTTGCGGGCAGCCAGCGGCTGTTCGCCGGCTTCCGCTCGATTCTCGCCGCCAACATCGATGCCTGCGCGTTCCTGCAGACGAAGCGGATCGAACAGGAAGACCGCCATCGCCGTTTCAACGACACCTCCAACAGTCTCGAGGCGAACTGCAAGGATGGCCCGGGGGGCCTGCGTGACCTGCAACTCGTCCTGTGGATCGCGCAGGCCGCCGGTTTCGGCAAGTCCTGGCGTGATCTCGAACGATACGGCTTCATCACCGATGATGAGGCGAGCCTGTTGGCTGGCTGCGAACACTTCCTCCGCCACCTGCGAACGCACCTCCACCTGCACGCCGGCCGCCGTGAAGACCGCCTCCTTTTCGAGTACCAGACATCTCTGGCCGCGAAACTGGGCTGCGCCGGCAGCGAGACGCAGCGCCCGAGCGAACAACTGATGCAGCAGTACTACCGGCGGGCGAACATGGTGACGCAGATCTGCGCCATCCTGCTGCAGAACATGGCGGCGAGCCTCCTGCCACCACCCGATGAACCGCCGCTGTCGATCAACGAGCGCTTCCAGAACGTGCACGAGTTCCTCGACGTCGTCCATGAGGAAGTGTTTCAGGTCGAGCCAGCGGCGATCTTCGAGGCCTTCCTGCTGCTGGAACGGCACCCCGAACTCAAGGGGATGAGCGCGCGGACGCAGCGGGCGCTTTGGCGGGCGCGCAAGCTGGTGGACGACGACTTCCGCGTTCGGCCGATCAACCGTGCGCGTTTCCTGCAGATCCTGCAGCAGGAGCGGGGTCTGGTGCACGCCTTTCGCGCCATGAACCAGTTCGGTATCCTCGGCCGCTACCTGCCGAGTTTCGGACGCATCGTCGGCCAGATGCAGCACGACCTGTTTCACGTATACACGGTCGACCAGCACAGCCTGCAGGTCTTGCGCAACCTGCGCCGCTTCACGATGGACGACTTCGCGCACGAATATCCCCTCTGCAGCCGGCTGATCAGCGATCTCGGCAAGCCCTGGCTGCTCTACATCGCCGCCCTGTTCCACGACATCGCCAAGGGGCGCGGGGGCGACCATTCGGAACTCGGTGCCGGTGATGCGCGCGAGTTCTGTGAACAGCATGCCCTTGCTGCCGAGGACGGCGAACTGATCGTCTGGCTGGTTCGCCACCACCTGCTGATGTCGCGCGTGGCGCAGAAGCAGGACGTCGCCGACCCGGCCGTGGTGGCTGCCTTCTCTGCCATCGTCGGTGACGAGCGCCACCTGATCGCGCTCTACCTGCTGACGGTTGCCGACATCCGCGGCACCAGCCCGAAGGTCTGGAATACCTGGAAGGCGCAACTGCTCGAACAGTTGTTCAACGCCACGCGGCGCAACCTGCTGTCGAACGGCGAGAACGTGATGACGCGCGGCGTCATTGCACAGCGGCAGCGCGACGCGATGCGTCTGATGCGCTACCTGGCGTTGCCCGAAGGAGCGCATGAGAAACTGTGGCAACAGCTCGATACCGTGTACTTCCTGCGCCAGTCCGCAGAGGAGATCGCCTGGCACGCGCGTGCCTTGCATGACCGGGTCGAGAGTCGGCAGCCGATCGTCAGCGCCCGCCTCAATCCGCTCGGTGCCGGCATCGAGGTGATGGTCTACACGCACGACGAGGCGGAACTCTTCCTGCACATGGTCGGCTTCTTCAGCCGTGCCGGCTACAGTATCGTCGACGCCCGCATCCACACCACTGTGCATGGCTACGCGCTCGATACCTTTGTCCTGCTCGATCTCAGCGATCGCGACTGCGACCGGGCGATGATCAGCTACATCGAACACGAGCTTGGCGATCGCCTCGCCCACCGACTGCCGGCCGAGGCGCCGGGGAACGGGCGCATGCCGCGGCAGGTGCGATACTTCCCGCTGCAGCCGCAGGTCAGCATCAGGCCGCTGGTCAGCCTCGAAGCCGACGACACCGGCAGGCTCTTCGTCCTGACGGTCGTTGCTGCCGACCGGCCGGGCCTGCTGTTCATCGTCGCCAGGGAACTGGCCGGCCACGGTGCCAGCCTGCACACGGCGAAGATCGCCACCCTTGGCGATCGCGTCGAGGACACGTTCCTGATCAGTGGTGGCCATCTCGAGCAGAGCGCCAGCCGCGTCAGGCTCGAGACGGACCTCCTCCGACAACTGCAACTCTGAGCCGACCGCGCGTCATCCTGCAAGAACGAGCCGATTACCTACCCCCGGAGCTGAACGTGTCCATCCATGTCGCCCTCAACCACCTGACCCACTATCGCTATGACCGCCCGATCACGCTGTCGCCCCAGGTCGTCCGCCTGCGGCCGGCACCGCATTCGCGAACGCCGATCCTCAGTTACTCGCTGAAGATCACGCCGGCGCAGCATTTCATCAACTGGCAGCAGGATCCACAGGCAAACTACCTCGCCCGCCTGGTGTTTCCCGAAAAGACGCGCGAGTTCTGTGTCGAAGTCGATCTGGTCGCCAGCATGTCGGTGATCAATCCCTTCGACTTCTTTCCCGAGCCGTACGCCACGACCTTTCCCTTCACCTACGAGGAATGGCAGCAGGAGGAACTCGAACCCTACCTCCATTGCCTGCCGGCGACACCGCTGTTCCGTGAACTGCTCGCCAGCGTTCCCCGCGCGCCGCGCGCCAGCGTCGACTTCCTCGTCGACCTCAATCGACAGATCCAGGGTGCCGTCAGCTACGTCATCCGCCTCGAACCCGGCGTCCAGACACCGGAGGAGACTCTGACTCTCGGCCGCGGTTCATGCCGCGATTCCGCGTGGCTGCTGGTGCAGTTGCTGCGCCATCTCGGGCTGGCCGCCCGCTTCGTGTCCGGCTACCTGATCCAGCTCGTGCCGGACGTCAAGTCGCTCGACGGGCCGTCGGGAACCGACCATGACTTCACCGACCTGCACGCGTGGTGCGAGGTGTACCTGCCCGGGGCCGGCTGGATCGGCCTCGACCCGACCTCGGGCCTGTTCGCCGGCGAGGGGCACATTCCTCTGGCGTGCTCGCCGCAGCCGTCTTCGGCGGCACCGATCACCGGCTTCACGGAGGAATGCGAATGCCGCTTCGAGCACCGCATGCGGATCGAGCGCTGCTGGGAAGCACCACGCGTGACCCTTCCCTACAGCGACGGGCAGTGGCTGGAGATCGAGAAGCTGGGCCACCAGATCGACGCCGAGCTGGAGAGCGGCGACGTTCGCCTGACGATGGGCGGCGAACCGACCTTCGTCTCGATCGATGACCACGATGGCGCCGAGTGGAACACGGACGCCCTCGGGCCGACCAAACGCATCCGGGCAGCGGAGGTCTATCACCGCCTGCGCGAAAAGTACGCGCCACATGGCCTGCAGCATTTCGGCCAGGGCAAGTGGTATCCCGGTGAGCAGTTGCCGCGCTGGTCGCTGAACTGTTTCTGGCGGCGTGACGGCCAGCCGGTCTGGAACAACGCGGCACTGTGCGCCGACGAGAGTCGCGACTACGGCGCCGATGCGGCGCTTGGCGGGCGCTTCCTCGACGCCCTCGCGCAGCGGTTGGCGCTCGATCCGCAGCACGTCTTTCCGGCCTACGAGGACATTTACTACTACCTCTGGCGCGAACACCGCCTGCCGGTCAACGTCGACCCCTTCGACTCCCGTCTCGACGATGCACTCGAACGGGAGCGCCTGCTGCAAATCTTTCGCCAGGGACTCGACGAGGTCGTCGGCCACGTCCTGCCGCTCAGGCGTGCCGACGGTGGTGGTTGGCAGAGTGGACCCTGGTTCCTGCGCGGTGGCCGCTGCTATCTGATCCCGGGCGATTCACCGGTCGGCTACCGCCTGCCGCTCGACTCGCAACCCTGGGTGGCGAAGGAGGACTACCCATACATCCACGCTCCCGATCCGACGCAGACCTTCCCACCGCTGCGCCCGCATGCCGAGATTCGGGCGCAGTTCGCCGTCAGCCACAGCGAGAGCCTGGGCGCCGAACGGGCGGCGATCAGCAGCGAACGCTTTGCCGAGCGCGAGCTGCAGCGGGTCTCCGAAGCACTCGAGCACGCCGCCGCCGAACGCGATCTGGCGCGTGCTGCAGCCGCAGCGGCGGTCATCCGCACCTCGATTTCGGCGCAGGCGCGCGCCGGTGTGCTGTACCTCTTCATGCCGCCCACCGAGACCCTCGATGATTATCTCGAGCTGGTCGCCGCGGTCGAGTCCACCGCCGAGGCGCTGGCGACACCGATCATCATCGAAGGCTACGAACCGCCATCCGATCCGCGCCTGACCAGCTTCCGCGTCACGCCCGACCCGGGGGTGATCGAGGTCAATATCCAGCCGTCGGCAAGCTGGCCCGAACTCGTCGAGCGGACGACGCACCTCTACGAGGCGGCGCACCTGTCCCGCCTGTGTACCGAGAAGTTCATGCTCGACGGGCGGCACACCGGTACCGGCGGTGGCAACCATTTCGTCTTCGGCGGCGCGCACGTGCTTGACTCGCCCTTCCTGCGCCGTCCCGACCTGCTGCGCAGCCTGATCAGTTACTGGCACAACCACCCCTCGCTGTCGTACCTCTTCTCCGGCCTGTTCATCGGGCCGACGAGCCAGTCACCACGGGTGGACGAGGCACGCAACGACTCGGTCTACGAACTGGAGATCGCCTTCAGCCAGTTTCCGGCCGCTGGCAGCGATGGTGAGTGTGTCACGCCGTGGATCGTCGACCGCGTGTTGCGCAACCTGCTGATCGACTCGACCGGCAACACCCATCGCGCCGAGTTCTGCATCGACAAGCTGTACTCGCCCGACGGCCCCAACGGTCGCCTCGGACTGCTCGAGATGCGCGCCTTCGAAATGCCGCCACATGCGCGCATGTCTCTCGCCCAGCAGTTGTTGTTGCGCGCCCTGATCGCCCGCTTCTGGCGCAGCCCCTACGCTCCCGAGCGGCTGGTGCGCTGGGGTACCGAGCTGCACGACCGTTTCCTGCTGCCGCATTTCGTGCAGCAGGATTTTGCCGACGTCCTCAGCGAGCTGCGCGCCGCCGGCTACGCGCTGCAGGACGAGTGGTTCGCGCCGCACTTCGAGTTCCGCTTCCCGCTGCACGGCCGCGTTCACGCCCTCGGCATCGAAGTCGAACTGCGGCACGCGCTCGAGCCGTGGAATGTCATGGGTGAAGAGGGCGGCACCGGCGGCACGGTCCGTTACGTCGATTCATCACTCGAACGGCTGCAGGTCAAGGTCACCGGCATGGCCGGCGAGCGCTACGTCGTCAGCTGCAATGGCCAGGCTTTGCCGATGCGCTCGACCGGCAAGGTTGGCGAGTTCGTTGCCGGCGTGCGCTACCGGGCGTGGAATCCGCCGTCGGCGCTGCATCCGACGATCGGGGTGCACGCGCCGCTGACCTTCGATCTCGTCGATACCTGGATGAAGCGCTCGCTCGGCGGTTGCCAGTATCATGTCGAACACCCTGGCGGACGCAATCCGGACCGCTACCCGGTCAACGCCAACGAGGCCGAGGGTCGCCGTCTGGCGCGCTTCATCCCCTTCGGTCACACCCCTGGCGCGATCGACCTGTCGCCGGTTGCAGCGAATGTCGGCTTCCCGTTTACGTTAGACTTGCGACGATCCTGAACCTGCCGGCGCGGTGATCGTTGCCGCGCCCTGTTTTCATGCCGCCATCGCTCGTTTCGTTCTATCCGAAGAAGACCGACCGTTTCGACGAAATGCTCGCCGACGACGGCAGCGTGCGGCCGTCATGGCGCTCCTTCGTCTCGCAACTCGATGCGGCGACGCCGGAGCAGATGCGGCACCGGCTCGATTACGTGCGCCGGCGGATCCTCGAGAACGGCGTGACCTACAACGTCTACGCCGATCCAAAGGGCGCCGACCGTCCCTGGGAACTCGATCCGCTGCCGCTGATCCTGTCACCGGGCGAGTGGCAGCAACTGGCGGCCGCGGTGACACAGCGGGCGCGCCTGCTGAACGCCGTCCTGCAGGATCTCTACGGCCCGCAGAGCCTGCTGCACGACGGCAGCCTGCCACCGGCATTGATCTTCGGTCACAAGAACTTCCTCTGGCCCTGTCGCGGCCTGCGGCTGCCGGGTGACATCCATCTGCATCTCTACGCCGCCGACCTCGCGCGCTCGCCTGACGGCCGCTGGTGGGTGATCGCCGACCGCACGCAGGGGCCCTCGGGTGCCGGTTATGCGCTCGAGAACCGGACCATCGTCGGCCGCGTCTTTCCCGAGCAGTTCCGTGACCTGCATGTGCAGCATCTGGCTTCGTTCTTCCGCGATCTGCAGGACAGTCTGGCCTACTGGGCGCCGACGGCCGGCGAGACGCCGCTGGTCGTCCTGCTGACCCCGGGGCCGTACAACGAGACCTACTTCGAACATGCCTATCTGGCACGCTATCTCGGCTTCCCGCTGGTCGAGGGACACGACCTGACGGTCCGTGGCGAGCGGGTGTATCTGCGCACGCTGAGTGGTCTGCGCCGCGTGCACGTTATCCTGCGTCGCCTCGACGACGACTTCTGTGATCCGCTCGAACTGCGCAGCGACTCGACTCTTGGCATACCCGGCCTGCTGCAGGCGGTGCGTGCCGGCAACGTGCTGGTCGCCAACGCGCTTGGCAGCGGCCTGCTCGAGTCGCCGGCGCTGCCCGGCTTCCTGCCGGCGATCAGCGAGAAGCTGCTCGGCGAAAAGTTGCTGATGCCTTCGGTCGCCACCTGGTGGTGTGGCGAACGGGCGGCGCTCGAGTTCACCATCGAGCACCTCGACGACCTGGTGATCAAGGGCTCCTACCCGTCGCAGCGTTTCGACCCACTGTTTGGCAACGAACTCAGGGGCAGCGAGCGGCAGGAGATGATCGCCCGCCTGCGCGCCCGACCGCAGGCCTACGTTGCCCAGGAACTGGTCAACTTCTCGCAGGCGCCGGCGTGGCACGACCGGCAGGAGCGCGCTCTGCTGCCGCGCGGAGTCGGCCTGCGCGTCTTCGTCGCGGCGACTCCGGCTGGCCACATCGTCATGCCCGGCGGCCTGACGCGCGTCGCCGCCATGTCCAACGCGCGCATCATCTCGATGCAGCGGGGCGGCTCGAGCAAGGATACCTGGGTCCTCACCGAGCAGGCGGTCAACACCTTCAGCCTGCTCAAGCACTCGGTGGGCAAGGCGGACCTCGTCCGCGGCGGCCGCAACCTGTCGTCGCGCGTCGTCGAGAGTCTCTTCTGGTTCGGGCGCTACGCCGAACGCTGTGACAAGACTTCGCGCCTGCTGCGCGTCGCGCTGTCGCGACTGGTCGATGCCGGCGGCGACGCGCAGCAGGCGCTGGGCGCCATCTGCGATCTCGCCCGCGTCCTGCAGGTGCTGCCGGCCGCCGAGTCGACGAGCGAAAAGTCCAAGACGGCGCCGCCGCCGACGCGCGAAGCGGAGCTGCTGCGCGCCGTCTGCGGCGAGGAGTGGGGCGAGGGTCTGGCTGGCGACATCCGCCGCCTGCTGTGGGTGGCGACGCAGGTACGCGAGCGCTTCTCGCTCGACAACTGGCATGCGATCAATCGCCTGCAGCAGCGGTTGCAGCGTTACAGTGCCGCTGCCGAGGCGCTGCCACCGGTACCGAGCGATGCGCTGGCTTTCCTCGACGAGGTGCTTCTCACCTCCTCGTCGCTCGCCGGTTTCGCGATGGACAACATGACGCGCGACGATGGCTGGCGTTTCCTGATCATCGGCCGGCGAATCGAGCGTCTCGTGTTCCTTGCCAATACCGTCGCCGGCTTCCTGCGCCTCGACTCGACGCGAGCTGCCGGCAGCCTCGAGTGGCTGCTTGAACTGACCGACAGCATCATCACCTATCGTTCGCGCTACATGACTCAACCGCAGGTGCTGCCGACCCTCGACCTGGTCGTCTTTGACGAGGGCAATCCGCATTCGGTGTCCTTCCAGTTGCAGATCCTGGTCCGCTACCTGGACAACATGACGCGTCTGCTCGGCGGCCCGCGCGAGGAAAGCATGCGCTCGGCGCGCGCCGGGCTGCAGGCCTTCGACCTCGGTCGCTTCGAGGGGCTGAGCTTCAGCCAGTGCCGCAGCTGCGATCCCTGCCTCGACCTGGCGCTGATGCTCGGCGACATTTCGCTCGCTGCCGCGGCGCTGTCTGATCGTCTGGAGATGCGTTTCTTCAGTCACGTCGGCGACGTCAGCCGGCAAACCTTCGCTTCCTGATCGACGTGACTTCGCCCCCGGCCCGCTATCACATTCTGCACGAGACGAGCTACCGCTATGAGAGCCCGGTGTCGTTGTCGCGCCAGTTGCTGCATCTGACACCGCGCTATGGCAGGTGGCAAAGCTGCCTCGAGCACCGCATCAGCGTCTCGCCGCAGCCCACTGCCGAGCGCGAGCGCCACGACTGCTTCGGCAACGTCGTGCGCGAACTCGCGCTCCAATTCCCGCACGACAGTCTCTGCGTGTGCGCCGAAAGCACGGTCGAGGTGGCGTCGCATCTGCCCCGGGAGGTTGCGGCAGCGCTGACCAGTGCCGGCAGCGCGGCGGCAGCCGGGTCGGCACGCTCACCCGGCTACCTGAGCGCCTCGCCGACGTGGGAAAGCGTGCGCGATGCGCTCGCCTACGGTGCGCGGCCGGTTCTGCTCGACGCCGCGTGCTACCAGTTCGAATCGCCGCATGTGCGGGTGAAGCACGAGTTCGCCGCCTATGCCAGGAGCTGCTTCACGCCGCGGCGCCCGGTACTGGAGGCGGTGCAGGCACTGATGAGCCGTATCTACCATGAATTCGAGTTCGATCCCGAAGCCACCACGGTGGCGACGCCGGTTCTCGAGGTGCTGGCGGAAAAGCGCGGCGTCTGCCAGGATTTCGCCCACCTGATGCTCTCCTGCCTGCGTTCGCAGGGCCTTGCCGCGCGTTACGTCAGCGGCTACCTGCTCACCCATCCGCCGCCCGGTCAGCCACGGATGGTCGGTGCCGACGCCTCACACGCCTGGGTTTCGGTCTACTGCCCGGAACTCGAGGGCGGTCGCTGGGTGGACTTCGATCCGACCAACAACCTGCTGCCGGACACGCAGCACATCACCCTCGCCTGGGGGCGCGATTTTGCCGATGTCTCGCCGCTGCGCGGCGTCATTCTGGGGGGTGACGCGCATGATCTGGAAGTCGCCGTCACCGTGACGCCGCTTGCCGAAGTCGACGACGAAAGCCTGGCGCTACCCTGACTCGCGATTGCCGGCGGCGGCGCGCTGGCGCTCCGCAGTCGCGCGCGCTTCGCCGCTCGCAGCAGCCTGGTTCACAGATCCAGGCTGACGTGGACGACGCCATCGACGGTACGTCGCTGCATCGGCAGTCCACTGCGCCGGAAAACGGCGAGCATCGCCTGATTGGCCAGCAGCGTCTCGGCGACGAAGCGCCTGATTCCTTGCGCCCGCGCCAGGGTCGCCAGATGCTGCAGGAGCTTGCCGGCAAGGCCCTGACCCTGGAAGTCTTCCTCGATGGTGAACGAGATCTCGGCCGCCGCCGCAGCGGCGTCTCCGGTCGCCAGCCTGGCCATCGAAGCGCCGCCGATGATGCGTTCGCTGCCGCCTTCGACGAGGCAGGCCACCAGGCGAACGATCGACACGAAATCGACCTCGGTCCAGTCGCGCAGATCCTTGGCCGTCGGCTCGCGGTGGGCGGCAAAGAAGCGCATGTAGACGCTGGCCGGGTCGAGTTCATGGTATGCGGCGAGCAGCGCCTGCTTGTCATCGGGTGTGGTCGCGCGGATGACCACCATCCTGCCGTCACGCAGGCCGTCCTCGGCACGATAATGGCGGGCGTCAGTCATGTTCCTGCTTCCTCCTCTGCTGGTTGCTGCTGCCGCACGCGGTCGATCGGCGCCGGCGGCGCAGCACGGTGACTGTGCCACGTCGGCGCCGCCCGATCAAGATGCCGCTCGCGGCAGCGCAGCCCGGGCGCGCATGGCAAGCGCCGGCGGCAGTTGCTGCCTGTTGTCCGCATGCCACGGTTGGCAGCGATCGGGGTTGCGTTTCTCGCCGCGGTCGGTTCTAATGTGGCCTTGTTCGACCACTCCAGTATCTGGCGCCAATGCTCCGTTCTGCCAAACCCGCAACGCATCGACCGGCGGTGGCCAGTGCCACGCGCTTCGGCGCGGCTGGCGACCTGGTAGTCGCTGTAGTACGCTTGGCAGGCGTAGGGCCTGACGCACCGTCGAGGGTCGAGAGAAGCTAGGTCGGGAAGACGACGACAGATTCCAGAAACCCCCGCCGGTGCAAGCCGAGCGGGGGTTTCGCCTTTTTTGCGGTCCAGCGTCCGCCGTATCCAGTGGCGCTTTTTTTCAGGAGAGTTCCTTGAGCAGAGAAGCCCCAGAATCCCTTAGCGGTGCCCAGATCGTCGTCCGCCTCCTCGAACGACAGGGTATCCGGACGCTGGCCGGGATCCCCGGCGGCGCCATCCTGCCGATCTACGATGCCCTGTCGGCGTCGAAGCTGATCCACCACGTCCTCGCCCGCCATGAGCAGGGCGGCGGCTTCATGGCGCAGGGAATGGCCCGTGCCACCGGCAGGCCGGCAGTGTGCATGGCGTCGTCGGGTCCGGGTGCGACCAACCTGCTGACGGCGATCGCCGATGCCAAGCTCGATTCGATCCCGCTGGTCGCGATCACCGGCCAGGTGCCACGGGCGATGATCGGTACCGACGCCTTCCAGGAGGTCGACACCTACGGTCTGAGCATCCCGATCACGAAGCACAACTTCCTCGTCGGTTCGGCGGAGGAACTGCTGCAGGTCATTCCGCGCGCCTTCCAGATCGCCGCCTCTGGCCGGCCCGGTCCGGTACTCGTCGATATTCCGAAGGACGTGCAGAATCAGGTGGTCGAGGTCGCCGAATGGCCGGCACCGGGCGGCGCCGATCCGCTGCCGCCGCCGGCGGCCGACCTGATCAGCCGCGCGGCAGAGATGATCAACGGGGCCGTCCGGCCGATCCTCTACCTTGGCGGCGGCGTCGTCCATTCGGGGGCAGCGGCGGCGGCCGTCGCGCTTGCCGAGAAGGCGAGCCTGCCGACCGTGATGACGCTGATGGCGCTCGGCGCGATGCCGGTCGATCACCAGCTTTCCCTCGGCATGCTCGGCATGCACGGCGCGCGCTGCACCAATCTGGCGCTCGACGAGTGTGATCTGCTGATCGCCGTCGGTGCCCGCTTCGATGACCGCGCCACCGGCAAGGTGGCTGGTTTCTGCCCGCAGGCCCAGATCGTCCACATCGACATCGACCCGTCCGAGCTGGACAAGATCAAGACCGCACATGTCGGCATTGCTGGCGATGTCGGCGCCGTGCTGCAGCGGTTGCTGCCGGCGGTCGATGGTGCCCGGCGCGAGGCTTGGCTGGCACGCGTCGCCACGCTGAAGGCCGAGCACCCGCTGCGCACGCCGGGTATCGACGATCCGCGGACACCTTACGGGCTGATCCGTGCCGTCGCCGACTGTCTCGACGACGAGGCGACGATCACCACCGACGTCGGGCAGCACCAGATGTGGGTGGCGCAGGCGTACCCGCTGCGCCGGCCGCGCCAGTGGCTGACCTCGGGTGGACTTGGCACGATGGGTTTCGGCATGCCGGCAGCGATTGGCGCCGCACTCGCCGAACCGCAACGGACGGTCGTCTGCTTCAGCGGTGACGGCAGCATCCTGATGAACATCCAGGAACTCGTCACGGCCGCCGAGGAGGGAGTCAACGTCAAGATCGTGCTGATGAACAACTCGTCACTGGGGCTGGTGTTCCAGCAGCAGACGCTGTTCTACGGCGAGCGCATCTACGCTTCGAAGTTCAAGGGAATGCCCGATTTCGTGCGCGTCGCCGAGGGCTTCGGCGTGCCGGCGATCGACCTCGATGGCGTCAGCGATCCGCGCGCAGCGCTCGCCGCGGCGCTGTCAGCGCGTGGTCCGATGCTGATCCATGCCGGCATCGAGATGCGTGAACAGGTACTGCCGATGGTGCCGCCCGGCGCCGCCAACAAGGACATGATCGGAGGCTGAACGATGAACTCGCTGACAAGAACCGAGAATCAGGCGCTGGCGCGCGCGGTGCTCGAGCTGGACGTCAATAACCACGCCGGCGTGATGTCGCATGTCGTCGGCCTGTTCTCCCGCCGTGCCTACAACGTCGAGGCGATCCTCGTGATGCCCGTCGGCAACGGCCAGACGAGTCGTATCTGGCTGCTGGTGAATGAGGACGAGCGTCTGGAACAGATGGTGAAGCAAGTCGAGAAGCTCGAGGACGTGCTCGCAGTTCGCCGTCACGGAGCCGAACACGAGGTCTTCATTCGCCTCGAGGAGTTCTTCCGCTGATCGCCGCCGGCGGCCGGGCGGGGAGGCTGGCGATGCTCTCCGGGGCTGCCGCCAGCGGCCTCAGCGGCTTCGCTGTCGCGGCTCGAAGCGGACGATCGTCCGCCCGTCGGCGGTCTTCCTCGGCTGCCCTTTCCAGGCGTGTCCGTAGACCACTTCAACAGTCGCTGGCAGGCGGCCGTCGCGCGTCAGTCTCTCGTAGGCCGCGCGTGCGGCCGCCCATGCCGTGCGCCCCGTCAGCCCCTGCCGTCGGCCGTGCATGGCGCAGCCCGAGCCGCTGCGGCGCAGGTCGGCGATGAGGTCGTCGAAGGTGGCGTAGGTCATCGTCAGTATTTCGGCATCCATCACCGGGTCGCTGAAACCGCATTCGACGAGCATGTCGCCGTAATCGTGCATGTCGGTGAAACGCTGCGTGTGCGGCCGACCGTCGCTGAAGCTGGCACGCAGCTCCTGCAGCGTGTCCGGGCCGAAGGTCGAGAACATCAGCAGGCCGTCGACCGCCAGCACGCGGTGCATCTCGCGCAGCGCCGGCAGCGGGTCATCGAGCCAGTGCAGCATCAGGTTGGTCCACAGCAGGCCGAAGGAGTGCGCGCCGAACGGCAGCGCGGCCGCGTCAGCGGCCAGCAGCGGCGGCCGGTTGCCGCGCAGGAAGGGCAGCAGCCAGCGCAGGCGCGAGCGTTGTGCCTGGCCCGCGCGCAGCATCGCTTCGCTGAGGTCGGCGCCGACCACCGCCGCCGCCGCATAGCGTTCGTGCAGCGCCGTCAGGCTGGCGCCGGTTCCGCAGCCGAGGTCGAGGATTCGCCGTGGCTCGATGCGCACGTAGTCGAGCCGTTCGAGCATGCGGCTGCCGACCTCGCGCTGCAGCACCGCCACTTCGTCATAGGTCGCCGCCGCGCGGGCGAAATTGCGCCGCACCTGGCGCTGATCGACGAACTGCGCCGGTGCCGCGCCCATCAGGAACTAGATTGGCCGCAGCCCGAGCTTGTCGAACAGCGCCTCGTCGCGGTCGGCCTCCGGGTTGCCGGTCGTCAGCAACTTGTCGCCGTAGAAGATCGAGTTGGCGCCGGCAAGGAAGCAGAGCGCCTGCAGTTCATCGCTCATCTCCTGCCGTCCGGCAGACAGCCGGACGAAACTGTTCGGCATGGTGATGCGCGCGGCGGCGATGGTGCGGACGAACTCGAAACCGTCGATCGGCGCGACGTTTGCCAGCGGTGTTCCCGGGATCGGCACCAGGTTGTTGATCGGCACCGACTCCGGTGGTGGATCGAGGTTGGCGAGCTGGACGATCAGTGCGGCGCGGTTGCGGCGCGACTCACCCATGCCGATGATGCCACCCGAGCAGACCTTGATGCCGGCCTCGCGCACTTGGCCCAGCGTGTCGATCCGGTCGGCATGCTTGTGGGTGGTGATCACCTGGCCATAGAATGAGGCATCAGTGTCGAGGTTGTGGTTGTAGTAGTCGAGTCCGGCTTCCTTGAGTTCGTCGGCCTGACCATCCTTGAGCATTCCGAGCGTGACGCAGGTCTGCAGGCCCAGTCCCTTGACGGCACGGATCATCTCGCTGACCTTCGCCAGATCCTTGTCCTTCGGGCCACGCCAGGCAGCGCCCATGCAGAAGCGTGACGCTCCCTTGTCCTTGGCCGCCTGCGCGGCAGCGATCACCTCGTCGAGCGGCAGCATCGCCTCGCGCTCGGTATCGGTGTTGTAACGGGCGGCCTGCGAGCAATAGCCGCAGTCTTCGGAACAGCCGCCGGTCTTGACGGACAGCAGCGTCGAGCGTTGAATCTCGTTGGCGTCGAAGTTCTCCCGGTGCACCTGCTGCGCGCGATGGATCAGGTCCATGAAAGGCAACTGGTAGAGGGCTTCGACTTCGGCGACCGTCCAGCGGGCAGCGGGACTGACGGTTGCAGCGGCTTCCTCGCGCGGGCGCGCGGCGACTTGCGGAATGGCATTCATGATTGGTGAACCTAGAGTGGGTGTGATATGAGGCCGGCCAGCGCGAATTCTTTACGAGCCTCCGCAGGATGTCAATCTTAACCCAAAGCGCGGCCCTGGTCCGCGCCGCGTGCGCTGCCCTGCTGACCCAGGATTGTCTGCTGTGCGCCGGGGAGAGCGGCACCAGTCTGCTTTGCCAGGCCTGTGAGAACGATCTGCCGCGGCTGCCGGCAGCACGCTGCCCACGCTGCGCACTGCCCACTCCGCTCGGCGAGGTCTGCGGTCGCTGCCTCAGCCATCCGCCGCACTACGACGCCGGTACGGCCGTCTACCGCTATGCCTTCCCGATCGACAAGCTGGTGCAGTCGTTCAAGTACGGCCATCGGCTGGCCCTTGGCGGCTGGTTCGGGCAAAGGCTTGCGGCGGTGCCGGAGCCCATCGAGGCCGACCTGATCATCCCCATGCCGCTGCATCCGCTGCGGCTGCGCGAACGCGGCTTCAATCAGGCCAGCGAACTGGCCCGTGCCTTCGGCAAGGCGCGGCACATCCCGATCGACGCCCGCAGCTGCCGGCGCATCCGGCACACGGCCGTCCAGGCCGAGCTGCCGTGGCGTGAGCGGGCAAGGAACGTACGCGGCGCTTTCGACTGTGCGACCGATTTCAGCGGCCGGCGACTGCTGCTGATCGACGACGTGATGACCACCGGCACTTCGCTGGATGAACTGGCGCGGACGCTCAAGCTGCACGGAGCGGCACAGGTGACGGTCCTCGCGCTCGCCCGAGCCCTGCCGCCGGATCAGGAGGCGTGAGGGCCTTGCGGCGGCGCAACCGGGCGCAGCGGGATCGGCGCCGACATGACGATCGAGGTACGCGTTTCGCCGTAGTGGTTGATGGTTCCCACCAGCTGCTCGAGGTGCGCGATGTCGCGCGCGACGATGCGCAGCAGGTACGAGTCCTGCCCGGTGACGTGCAGGCATTCGGTCACTTCCGGCAGCGTTCGGAGCAGCGCCAGCAGCCGTGCCTTGTCCGCCTGCGGCGTCGTCATGGCGATCATCGCCAGGACGCCGTAGCCGAGCGCCGCGACATTGACCTCGGCGCGGTACCCAGTCACCACGCCCGCTTCCTCGAGCCGCTTCAGCCGTTCCGAAACTGCCGGCAGCGACAGACCGGCTTCGGCGGCCAACGCCTTGAGCGAGATGCGGCCGTCACGCTGCACGGCGGCGAGAATTTTCCAGGCTCTTGCATCAAGTTCCATGATTGTCATGCGGGCAGCGGTTCAAGCCTGAATTGTGAAGGAAAGACGATACTTTTTCCTTGATCATTGCCTTCAGGTGCGCGTTGCGCCCTGCCAGAATGATGCTCTTCCTGGCTTCATTCTGACGACCGTGACCGTGGATGCTTTTCTCTTTCTCAAGGCAGGCCTGATCGGCCTCTCGATCGCCGCGCCGGTCGGGCCGATCGGCCTGCTCTGCATCCAGCGCACGCTGGCGCACGGCGCTCGCATCGGTTTCGTCAGCGGCCTTGGCGCCGCTGCCGCCGACGGCGTCTATGGCGCCGTCGGCGCTTTCGGCCTGGCGGCGGTGACGCAATTCTTCGTCACCCTGGCCCTGCCGCTCGCCGTCGGCGGTGCCGCCTTTCTCGGCTGGCTGGGCGTGCAGCTGTACCGCACGGCACCGGTCGCCCAGCCAGCCGGAGCCGCCGATGGCGTCGGCGGCTGGCGTGCCTTTGCCTCGGTCTTCGCCCTGACGCTGACCAATCCGACGACCATCCTGTCGTTCATCGCGGTCTTCGCAACGATCGGCGGCGACGCGGCGACGACCGGCACGGCGGCTGTGATCATGGTTCTCGGCGTGTTCTGCGGATCGGCGCTCTGGTGGCTCGCCCTCGCATCGGCAGTCGCCGCCGTCCGCCAGCGAATCGGGCCGCGCGTCCTGCAGGCCATCAATCGCACTGCCGGCACCTTCCTGCTCGCGTTTGCGATCTGGCAGCTCGTCAGCGTTTTTCGGTGATGGTACTTTTCGGTGATAGTAGACTTGGTTCCAGTTGAGCGACGGTACGCCACATTTCCTTCATGCAGCCACGGTTGAAGCTGTGGAAATTGCCGATGAAACGACGCCCTGCCCCATCCCGGAAGCGAGCCAGTCGACGCGAGCGTTTCGACCCTTGCGCGCATTCGTTGCGTAGCAGCCGCCATTGCGCACCGCAGGGTCAGTCGGCCGAGGTGCAGCGGCTGCGCCATCTGCTCGACCAGAGCAGCGAACTGATCCTTGCCTTCAACCCGTCGAGTCTGCGGGTCGAGGTTGCCAACGATACCGCCTGCGCATGGCTCGGGCGGGGGTGCGACAACCTGCCGGGAAGATCGTTGGCGGAGATTCATCCCCTTCTCGGGATTGCGGCGCGAGAGGCTGCTGCGAATCCGGGATGTGCCATTCCAGCGCGCGCCGTGCTCCAACTCGCCAACGGCGTAGCGCGGACCGTCGACGGGTGGGCAAGAGTCTCCAGCATGGGTGGAAGACCAATGGGGACGCTCGTCGCGCGGGATGTCTCCGACCGGATCCGCGCCGAAGAGTCGTTGCGTGACACAGCCAGGCAATACCGCCGTCTGCACGAATCGATGCGGGACGGGTTCGTCCAGGTCGATATGGAGGGCAGGCTGCACGAGTTCAACTCGGCCTATCAGAGCCTGCTCGGCTATTCCGAGGACGAGCTGCGTCGGGTGACCTACCTGGACCTCACACCGACGCAATGGCACCTCGCCGAGCTTGACATCGTGCAGCGGCAAGTCCTCGAGCGGGGGTACTCGGAGGTCTACGAAAAGGAGTACCGACGCAAGGATGGCACGCTCGTTCCGGTCGAACTCCGTACCTACCTGATTCGTGACGCCAGCGGCCGCCCGGCCGGCATGTGGGCCATCGTGCGCGACATCAGCGAACGCAAGCGAACGGCGCAGCAACTGCAGGAGAGTGAGCGGCAGTACCGGGAACTGGTCGAAAACGCCAACAGCATCATCCTGCGCTGGGACCGCCAGGGTGAAATCCTCTTTGTCAACGAGTTTGGCCTGCGCTTCTTCGACTACACGGAAAAGGAACTGGTCGGCCGGCACGTGGTCGGCACGATTGTCCCGCCCGACGAGAGCACCGGCCGCGACCTGCGCCCGCTGATGGACTCCATTTGCCGGTATCCCGAACGGTTCGAGCGCAACGTCAACGAGAACATGCGTCGCAACGGTGACCGGGTATGGATTTCCTGGACCAACAGGGCCATCCTCGACCAGCAGGGCGAGGTGGTTGAGGTCTTCAGCGTCGGCTCGGACATTACCGACCGCAAGCGGGCGGAGGAGGCCCTGGAGCGCCAGACAAAGCTGTTCCGCAATCTCTTCGAGGGCGCACCCATCGCCATCTCGGTGCTCGATCACGCTGGCCGCATCCTCGAGCTGAACCGATCCTTCGAAGCTCTTTTCGGTTACCGGGAGGACGAAGCCAGGGGCCGGGACATCAACGATCTGCTGCCCGGAGAGCCAGGTCTGGCTGACGCCCCCGATGCCTCGCCGACCGCCGTCGGAACGGGCAAGCTCCTGGAGATGGAAACGGTTCGCCACGGCCGCGATGGGCGCCGGCTCGATGTACACCTGGTCTGCTACCCGAACGTTGAGCACGGGCGTCTGGTTGGAAGTTTCGCGATCTATCGCGACATCACGGATCGCAAGCGGGCCGAAGAGCACCTCCTGTTCAGCAATGCCCTGCTGGCGGCCGAGCAGGCGGCCTCGATCGAAGGTATTCTGGTGGTTGACGACAGGGGGAGGATCATCTCCTCGAACCAGCGCTTCGCCGACATATGGCGCATCCCGGAGGGGATCCTCGCGCATGGAGCGGATGAGTACGCGCTCCGGTCGGTACTCGATCAGGTGAGCGACCCGCAGGAATTCCGTGCCCGTATCGACTATCTCTACGCGCACCCGGATCTCAAGAGCCGCGAGGAGATCGCACTTCTTGACGGGCGAACGCTCGACCGCTATTCGTGCCCGATGGTCGGCAGCGACGGCCGCCACTACGGGAGAGTCTGGTTTTTCCGCGACGTCACCGACCGGAAGCAGGTCGAGGCAGCCTTGCGCGCCTCGCGAAACCTGCTGCAGGCGGTTCTCGATACCATTCCCGCGCGCGTCTTCTGGAAGGATCGCGAGCTGCGCTATCTTGTTTGCAATCAGTCCTTCGCGCGGGACGCCGGAGCGCGGTCGCCGGAAGAGATCATTGGCCTCGATGATTACCAGCTGAGTTGGCGGGAGCAGGCGAATCTCTACCGACAGGACGATCTTCGCGTGCTGGAGTCTGGCGAAGCGAAACTCGACTACGAAGAGCCGCAGACGACGCCGCAGGGACATCGCATCTGGCTGCAGACTTCGAAGATTCCACTGCGCGACGCCGATGGTGCGGTCGTCGGCATCCTCGGCACCTATCAGGACATCACGGAGCGCAAGCGGACCGACGAAGAACTGGCGAGGCACCGCAACCAACTCGAGGAACGGGTGGCCGAGCGTACCGCCGAGCTGCGGCAGGCGATGGAGCAACTCTTGCAGGCCGAGAAGCTGGCGGCACTGGGTCATCTGGTGGCCGGCATGGCGCACGAACTCAACACGCCACTGGGCAACGCCCGGACCGTTGCCGGTGCGTTCGGTGCGGACGTGCGCAGCTTCGCTGCCGCCGCCGATGCTGGCGAACTCCGCCGTTCTCAGCTTGACAGCTTCCTGGCCCGAAGCAAGGAAGCTGTCGATCTACTCGAGCGGAACGCTGCCCGAGCCGCTGATCTGATCGCGAGTTTCAAGCAGGTCGCGGTTGACCAGGCGAGTGTGCGTCGCCGCCGCTTCCCGTTGCGGCAGACTTTCGAGGAGTGGCTGCTCACCCTGAAACCGCTGCTGAAGCACACCGCTCATCGCGTCGAACTGGATATCCCGGCCGACCTCGAGATGGATGGCTACCCGGGCCCGCTGGAGCAGGTACTCAGCAATCTCATCGGCAACTCCATCCGGCACGGGTTCGTCGGCATCGCGGCCGGCGTCATCCGCATCAGCGTCACGTTGCTCGACACCGATCGCTTTCAGCTTGAGTACACCGACGACGGTGTCGGCATTCCCGCGCCGATACTCCATCGCGTTTTCGAACCCTTCTTCACCACCCAGTTGGGCCAAGGGGGCAGTGGTCTGGGTCTGTACATCGCCTACAATCTGGTCACAGGCGTTCTCGGCGGCACCATTCAGGGATTCAGCGATGCTGGCAAAGGGGTTCGATTCATCCTCACCCTGCCGCGCACAGCTCCAATCCCCATGATTCAGGGGCAGTACGGTTGACCCGTCGAATCCGGCGCCACGCCATTGAATGGTACGGCTGGTCGAGTCACTGCCGCTTCACGAGGGCCGTACCCCATGGTCGGTGAAGTCGCTTCCCCAACCCACGCCGACTCGCCGCGGTCGGCGAATCACCTGGCCCATGCTGGGCTGCCCCGTGTCCGGCAGGCGTCGGCTGGTCCCGGCGTCATGTCGCCCCGCAGCGGCTCAATCGATCTCGCGGACTAGCACTTCGCTGGCCGCTGGCGCGCCACGCTCGACCCGCAGGCGAAGGATGTCGATCGTTCGGCCGTCCTGCGTGCCGACGACGAAGCGCCAGTCGCCCGGTGGCGGGTTGAGTACCCAGGAGTAGCCGCGAAAGCCGCGATCGCGCCCGCCCGTGGTCGTGAACGGCCGACGATAGACCAGCCGCCAGCCGTCTGGTTCGCGGATCTCCCAGCGGTGCTCGAGGTCCGCCGTCACGCCAAGCGGAGCGAACACTGCCGACAATCCGTACAGGCGGCCGCCTTCGGGCAAGTGGACGATGCCCGCCTGGTCCCGCCACCACTCCCACCATGCCGCCCGTTCCACCTGCACGGCATAGTGTCCGGAGTCCAGCACGAAATCCTGTCCCACTACCAGTTGCCTCTTGACGAGCGGCACCGGTGCGATCATGTCGAGGCTGAACGCCAGCATCAAGAGCACACCGAGCCCCCAGGCCGGCCCGATGCGGCCCGGCCGCTGTGGTGCCAGCCAGCGCAGGATGTGCGTCAGGACGACCCCGGCGACGGTGGACGCATAGAACCAGAGGGGATCCAGGCTGCCGAGGGCATGTGGTAGAGCGAAGTTGAAGAGGAGGATCGCGTTCAGCGCAAGCAGGGTCCAGGTCAGCGTGAAGCGTCGTCCGTAGCGGTTGCCGGCAAATTCGTTGCCGACCAGCAGCGCGGCGAGGAACGCCGCCGTCAGCCAGGTGCCGAGGTGTCCCGAACTCTTGAAGTAGAGGATGAACAGCGCCGAAAAGATGCCGCCGAAGAAGAACTGCAGCAGGAGGTAGGGCGCTTGCCAGAGCAGCCACGCCAGGCGGACGCGGAGCGACGCGCTGGTCGCAGGCGGCGTCAGGCCGAGCGCCTCGCGGCGAGCCAGCCAGAGCGTCAGCAAGGCGGCGCCGGCGAGGAATGCGCCCAGGCGCCAGAAGTCGACGACGCGGATGCGCTGGCCAATGGTCAGCGCATCCCAGGCGAAGCCACCGAGGAAGGCCACCAGCGGATAGAGGCGGCGCAGTGCCGCGGCGATTCGCGGAGCGCTCAACAAGGGTGCCGCCCGGCAAACGCCCACACGGTGTGCGCGACGAGGCCCCGGCCGGCGTGCTCGCGCTGGTCGCGCGGTCGGTACAGGCGGCGCTCTTCGGTCATTGCGGCGAACTGTCGTGGCGGTGGTGCCCGCCGCCATGGCTTTTGAAGCGATCGCAGAAGAAGGGTCTCCTCAACGGCAAGGTATCACGGGGCGCGGTCTTGCCATAGTACCAAGCTAATTGATCAAGGAGAGGTCGCCATGTAGAGGACTCGCAACTGGCTCAGTGCGTCATTCGTGTGCCTTGCCGCTGCGTTCGCCGTCGGCTCGGCGACGGCGCAGCAGGTCAGTGGCACGCTGGGCTCGCCCAGCGCCACCACAACCATCGGCAACCAGGAACTGCCTGCACCCGATCCGAAGTACGGTGGCGTCATCAGAAACGACGCGCCACAAGACGCAGTATCGCGTGTTGAAGGTGAACGGCAAGGCTGTGCAAACGATCACGATGGAAGAGACACTGCCGATGATCCTGCAGTGGGACGAAAGCTTCGACATCGGCTCCGACACCCTCACCGGGGTCAACGATGCGGACTACAAGCCGCCGTTCCCGCTCACCGTCCGGCTCACCAAGCTGACCCTTCAGGTCAACCGACCACAGTCGTCGCCGGCGGACATCAAGAAGCTTGAGGCTGCGCAGGCACCAGCACTGGATGGAGCAAGCCGGTGACCAGCGCGCAGACCGGGTGGTGCGGGCGCGAAGCAAGCACCTCTTCGCAGCGCGCGGGCGGTCGGCGACAGGCAGCCGCCCGCGGATCGTCTCCCCGGACAGCTGGTGCCCGACTGGCCAGCCGCAGCGGCTCCGACCACAGCGTTGGCGAGGGCTGGCTCCATCCTGCGCCAACACCGCGGGCCAACGCCTGGCGGTTCGTCATCTCGGGGGGAGTCCGTTTCCGGCCGCAAATGCCACTTTCTCCGCCACAGGTGTTGACGCACGGGGAAACGACGGTATAATGCGCCCCTCTTGCTGCTCGGGCAGCACCGCAGTCTGACTTTCGGGTCCGCCTGCAGCTCTTTAAAAATGAGACAACCGATAGGTGTGGGTTCTTGGTCTGGTGGTAATTTGCGTGAGGTCTGCGCGGATTGCCGAGAGATGGAAGAGCTCGCACGGAAGTTAAGCTGCTGATTCTGGGGAATGAATTTTGGTGTTGAGCCAGGGTTTGTGATCTGGAGTTGGTGGCGCGTCGAGCGAGAGTTTTGGGATTTGAACTGAAGAGTTTGATCCTGGCTCAGATTGAACGCTGGCGGCATGCCTTACACATGCAAGTCGAACGGTAGCGCGGGGCAACCTGGCGACGAGTGGCGAACGGGTGAGTAATGCATCGGAACGTGCCCTGGAATGGGGGATAACGTAGCGAAAGTTACGCTAATACCGCATATTCTGTGAGCAGGAAAGCAGGGGATCGCAAGACCTTGCGTTCTGGGAGCGGCCGATGTCGGATTAGCTAGTTGGTGGGGTAAAGGCCTACCAAGGCGACGATCCGTAGCGGGTCTGAGAGGATGATCCGCCACACTGGGACTGAGACACGGCCCAGACTCCTACGGGAGGCAGCAGTGGGGAATTTTGGACAATGGGCGGAAGCCTGATCCAGCCATGCCGCGTGAGTGAAGAAGGCCTTCGGGTTGTAAAGCTCTTTCGGTGGGGAAGAAATTGCACGGGCTAATATCCTGTGTAGATGACGGTACCCGACTAAGAAGCACCGGCTAACTACGTGCCAGCAGCCGCGGTAATACGTAGGGTGCGAGCGTTAATCGGAATTACTGGGCGTAAAGCGTGCGCAGGCGGTTTGGTAAGTCAGATGTGAAAGCCCCGGGCTCAACCTGGGAACTGCATTTGAGACTGCCAGGCTGGAGTGTGGCAGAGGGGGGTGGAATTCCACGTGTAGCAGTGAAATGCGTAGAGATGTGGAGGAACACCGATGGCGAAGGCAGCCCCCTGGGTCACTACTGACGCTCATGCACGAAAGCGTGGGGAGCAAACAGGATTAGATACCCTGGTAGTCCACGCCCTAAACGATGTCAACTAGGTGTTGGGAGGGTTAAACCTTTTAGTGCCGTAGCTAACGCGTGAA